>DATGQD010000029.1:0-6579 GCA_035304385.1 Cyclobacteriaceae bacterium | reverse complement strand
TGATGCCAAATGTGTTGTCGTCGTTAAGCGCCACTTTAACCTGCGACTCAAAGAAATTCAGGTCTTCGAGCCATAGGGAATCGCCGCCGGCAGCGGTATTGAAAAGGCGTATGTGTTGTTCATCGGTGATGTCCAGCGCTTCAAGCTCAAGCGTCACGACGTACTCACCTGCCACCTCGGTCGTGGGCAATAACACTTTATCAAATTCCGTTTCAGTACAGCTCCACAGCAGCGTTAGGGCCACGAGGGCTGCGATGGCGTTTCGTCGTATCGATGGGTTCATAGTACGTTGCGATTAAAGTTTAGTAAAAGCCCTCACGGCCGTTCCATAAAAGCTGGATGCATTAAGCTGCCACTCAAAGCCATCCGCGGTGATGATACCGGTTCCCGGAATGCTTGAGACGGTAATACCACTTGCAGGCGCTACCTGCAAAGGGATCACGAGCTCGTCGTCCTGCGTATGGACAAACACCACATCCAGGAACGTATCGCCAAAGCCTGCGGCATCGTTGATGTGATACGTGGATGGACCGATCTTAGTCACGGTGACCGTAACGCCCGTAGCTGCGCGCACGTATTCTCCCGAAAGGTCGACGGCATCAGTGGCCGGATCATAGACGACTACCTGACGCGATTCAGATCGCGAAAAGCCATCGTCGTTCGTAGCGCTGTAGTTGATCGGGTAAACACCCGGCGCGTTGGAGTTCACCGTTCCGCTGATTTGGAGCTCAACCTCGGTTTCTCCTACCGTGGCGGTGGCTCCAGGTTCGCTGTATGCAGTACCCAGCGGAGTGATCAGGATCTGATCGCCCTCCAGGGATATGACAGGATAGGTCGTCACAAAGGAAACATTGGCCGTATCGTCGCTTTCGCAAGCGACCAGCGCAAGTATCGCTGCAAGGCACGCCGGTATAAAGAAATTTTTCATCGCTCTCAGATTAGGTTTAATTGGCAGGATTCCACCACGTCCGTTGGATTACCGACTTTTGACCACCGATGGCATTGAGATTATCCGTATTGTTGGAAATCTCAGTCGACGTATACGGCAGACGACGGGGGAAAACGCCACCCGTAATATTGTTGGGCGTCATCGTAAAGTGGTCGGGATATCCGGTCCTCAAACGTTCAAAATGAGATTCGAGGCTATTGAAGTTGGCGCAGGCGATCCATTTCTGGAAGATGATCGATTCGATTCCGTCATATTCATAAGGATCACCCGGCCCGTACAGGTCGGCCGCCCCCGTAACACCGTGCTTAGCAAAATTGGCCTCTATCCCTTCCTGATATAGTGTCTCTGCATCACCCGGCACACCGAAGCGTTCAACGGCCTCAGCCTGAAGGAACTTACTCTCGGCCGCACTCAGAAACACGACCGGATGTGTAGGACCGATGGCCGGCTGCGACAGGTTGCTGTGCGTAGCGAAGTTTGTGTTGTTGTAATCGCCCTGATCCAGTCCCGCATGGCCTCCGCCGGCATCGGGGGGATTAAAAATGGCATTGAGCCGCGGATCACCGGCATTGAGCAATGTCAATAGCAATGTGTTGCTGGCGGCGACATCTACGTTGCCCCGACCGTTACCGGCCGATGACACTTGCACCGCGTAGTAGGGATTCCTGAAATCTTCCACGTCGACATAATCCGACATCTGCGCGTCGACATCCAGAAACTCAGCTCCTGAATTAAAGAGTTCTGTGATACCAGCCTGCGCCACAGAGGGACGGGATTCCGTCTGCCGCATGAAAATTTTCAGCTTGAGCGTATTGGCAAATCGCACCCAGTTATCCATGTCGCCTCTGAACACCATATCGTCCTGACCAGGTTGTGTCGACGTGAAGGCTGAGAGGTCCCTCGACAGGGCGTCGTCGATGCGAAGAATGAGATCGTCGTAGATCGCCTCTCCATTGTCGAACGCCGGCGTGGGGTCGTCGCTGCCCTGCAATGCCTCAAAGTAGGGAACCTGATCGTAGAGGTCGACCAGCACCTGGAAGGTGTAGGCCTTCATTACCTCCGCCATGAGATAGTAGTTCCAGTTCTCTTCTTCGGCCGCACGCTGTGACACGAAGTCGAGGTCGTTAAGAGCGCCGGCATACAATTCTGTGTATTGCCGGTCGTAATACGATTCGGTGATGTTGTAGTCGTCGATTACGGCATACTGATTCGCTCCGGTCGACTGCGTCCAGTGTTGCGACCAAAGGCTGCCCAGTATCTGCCATTGTCCGCCGGTCGTAAAAGCGATGGAACTGACACCCGCTGGAAATACGAGGTCCAGTGTCGCATCCGAGGGATTATTGGGATCCGTGTTTATATCGAGATAATCTTCACATGCGGTGGCCACCATCATCAGCAGGGCCAGCAGCGGGATAAACTTATATTGTCGTTTCATACAGATGGTCATTGAAATAACTAAAGCGTAATCCTGAGGTTGACACCGTAGCTTCGGGTAGTGGGCTGTGCGCCAAACTCGCCGAATTCCGAATCGATGTCTGTCCCGAACGTTGTGCTTTCCGGATCAATAAATATGTTTTCTTCGGGCACCCATAGCAGGAGGTTCCTGCCGATGAGGCTGATCTCTACGCGGGTGAGCGGCGTCCTGGAAATCAGGCTCTGCGGCAGCTGATACGAGATGACGACCTCCCTGAGTTTGACGAACGACTTGGACACGATGAATGAACGGTCGAGGTCGAAACCACCGGTCGACCAGAAGTTTTGCATCTGTCCGTCTGAATCGTTTATGGGGGTCGTATTTTCGGCATATTCACCCGTGGGATTGCCATCGTTGTCCACAATTTGAACCACAGAGTTGGGTATCACGAACGGTTTGCGATCGTTGTATAGCGTAGGCGGCGTGGTACCCGCAAAGTATACCAGCGTGGCGGTTCGGCTATAAAGCCCGCCACCGTCACGCACATCGAACGTGCCAGACAGCGAGATGCCCTTGTAGGAAAGCCGGTTTGTCACACCACCGATCCAGTTGTAATTGGTGTTGGCGATGATCTGCTTGGCCGGGTTCGGGATGGGCAGGCCCGCGCTGTTCACAACAATCCTCCCCTGAGGGTCGAGCAAGGGTATGTCACCCTGTATCTCAAAGGCGGGGCCGCCTACCCGTGCGATGAGTTCATTGCCACTGAGTCCACCCAGGGATATCTGTGTAGGCCCGCCGAGATCTTCTATGCGTGAAATATTGCGCGCCCAGTTGAGGGATACATCCCATCTAAAGTTGGTCGTCATTACGGGCGTACCGGTAACCAAGACTTCAACGCCCTTGTTTGATAGTTTGGCAATGTTCATCACCTGCACGGTATAGCCGGATGATGCGGCGACGGGCACTTCAATAATGTTATCCTCAATGTCGCGCTTGTAGACCGTAGCATCTACGCCCAGGCGGTTACCGAAGAACCGCAGGTCTACCCCCAGTTCCGTCTCGGTGGAGATCTCCGGTTGAAGCGCGGGGTTGCCGATGGTGTTCGCTACCTCGAAGCCGGGGATCGACTGCGCGAAGGGAGCGTTGTTGTTGATAAAGCCGTCGGTGTGCGTGCCCGCTACAAATACTGATTCCACAAGGTAAGGAGGCGCGTCCTTTCCAACCTGCGCCCAACCCGCCCTGAGTTTGGCGTACGACAGCGTATTGCTCTCAAGTCCGAATGCGGAAGTCAGGTCAAGCCCGAGATTAACGGACGGATAAAAGAAAGACTGATTGCCTTTAGGAAGTGTCGACGACCAGTCGTTACGACCGCCGATCGTAAGGAAGGCGTAATCGCGATATCCGAGTGTTGCCTGCGCGTAAACGCCAACAAGTCTCCGCATCCGCGTGTCGGTACGCGATTGCGGGGTATTCGCCGTATTGGTAATGTTATAAAATTCAGGAATGACCAGGTCGTTGATCTTCGTAAAGATGTTTTGCGTCCTGCGTTGATTGACATTCCATCCAACGAGGCCGGTGATATTCAACGTCGAATTGATATCCTTGTTGAAGTTGGCCATCACGTCAGAGTTGAACTCGCGCGCATATAGGGTCTGGATGCTGTAGTTACCCGGATTGGAGTTCCCGCTGTTGGGGCCGGTGATCACCTGCTTGGGCACCCATTGTTCCCATTCCGTGGTGGAGACGTCTGATCCGACGCGAGCTGTGAAGTCAAGCCAGTCGTTGGCCTTATACGTCAGTTGGAAGTTTCCGAACAGGCGGTCGATAACAGATTCCGATCCATACTTCTTGAGCACGTACCATGGATTTCCCGTGAATTCGGAATAGTATCCGTTGAGATCGTTGAACGGGTTCTCGATGTCTTCAAGTTCCAGCAGCGGAATATCGCGGGGTGTCTGCAATACATAGTTGTATACTGCACCACCCTGGCCGCTGGGAACGAAGCTGTAGTTTGAGCGGGCATAGTTGAGCGAGGCTGAACTCGTGATCCTATCGGAGATGTCGGCCGATCCCCGAACGGAAAGCGTATTGCGATCGTAGGAGTCGACATTGGTGGGGAATACACCGTCAGCATCGACATTAGAATAAGAAATGTAATAGTGTGCACGATCGCCACCGCCCTGCAACGACAGCGAGTTGGTCCATGTCTGACCGGTCTCGAAAAATTCCTTCACGTTATCGGGAAGGGCGACGAAAGGTTTAACACGTTGCTGATTATTCACGATCCGCCCCCAGGGACGCAATTCGCCGTCAAAGGCCGATCCCCAGCTGGTATTCTCGTTGAGGAAGCGTGAGGTAGAACCGAAAAATCCCTGTCCCCTTTCATTCTGGAACGTAGGCAGCTTAAGCACGTTTTCCGCGGTAAAGGAAGAAGCAAACTGTACTTCACCGAGACGTCCGCGTGCAGCAGCGTCGCTGCCTTTCTTGGTGGTGATGAGGATTACGCCTGAAGCGGCCCGCGAACCATAAAGGGCAGATGCCGCGGCGCCTTTGAGTACGGTGACCGACTCAATATCTTCGGGGTTGATGTCATTGACACGGTTTCCGAAGTCCGACCCGCCGTTCAATACATCATCGTTTATCGGATCATCGGAATCCGTACCCGTATAGGCGTTGCTGACCGGCACGCCATCCACAATGTACAGCGGGTTGTTGCCTCCACTGAGGGAGGTAAAGCCGCGCACGATCACCTTGTTCGAACTTCCCGGCGCTCCGGAACTGTTGGTCACCTGCAAGCCGGCCACTTTACCCTGAAGTGAATTTAAGAGGCTCGCATTGCGACCTTGCACAATCTCTGTGGCCTCGAGTTTTTCCACCGAATAGCCGAGTGTTCGCGACTCACGTTCTACACCCAACGCTGTTACGACCACCTCACCCAATTGGCGGATGTCCTCCGTCATGCGTACATCGATGGTAGTCCGGTCGCCGATCTCGACTTCCTGCGTGATCAGCCCGATAAAGGAAAAGATTAAAGTTCCCCCTTCCGGAGGGACCGCCACACTGTACCTCCCGGCGACATCGGTGACAGTTCCTGAGGTAGTACCCTTCACAACCACGTTAACCCCCGGCAGGGGTGAACCATCTTCCTCAGCGGTTACCGTGCCTGTCACGGTGCGTTCCTGGCCATAAATTTGTGTCGCAGCCAGCAAAACGACCCATCCCAATAGTAAAAATTTCTTCATGCGTTTAGGATTTTGAAAAGAAATCGAGTTCCCTTTCCCCCTTCATAGAGGAGTATTTCAAAACTCACAAAAGGGGATTCCAAAAGAATGACCAGAAGGAGGGTATTTTGAGGTTCAACAAATCCCGCAAATGGCGGTAAGGAAAGGCTGGGAATTGTGGTAAAAATGTAAGGGGAACGGGTCAGGAAGGCGAAAAAAGACAGACTTTTTTTCCGCTTTAGAACCAAATAGCCGCTATTTGAGTTATTTCAGCGATACACCCTATCACGTTGGTAACGATATCTGCGACACAAAATGGACTATAAAACATTTCCTCATTCTTTGCATCACTTTCCTTTTCACGCTGGCTGCGAAAACAGCGGCACACGGTCAGATCGTTCTGCCCATCAAGGAACACCGGCATATGGTATACGTAGAGGGCCTTACCCTAAACGGCAAGCCTGCTAATTTCATACTGGATACCGCGTCGAGCACTAACCTACTGGATACGCGCCGGGAGGCCGATTATTGGTTCACTGTGGCTAATCAGAATGGTATGCTTGTGGGAACCGGGGGCACTGCCGACCGCTACGCTGTGGGAGAATACACGCTGACGGTTGGCGCGGAGAGATTAGGCGTCCATTTTCATGCCATGGATATGGGACACATACTCCAACAACACCAGGGCCTCAATCTTGCGGGGTTGCTGGGTGTTCCGTTCCTGAAATTCAACAAAGCTGTGATTGATTACCAGAATATGACGCTAACGATTAACAAATAGGCATAAAAAAAGCCCTCCCACCTGGAGGGCTAAATCCTTCGAAAACTTTCATTAACCTAAACTTATGAAGAAATTCCTACAAGATGTAGATGAAGGATTTGGTGCACAAATTTTGACAAATTTCCGAAGAAAGCAATAACCCATATCGGTTGATTTGATAAAAACTCGTTAAACGGCAGTCACATAAAGAGTATATCCTCAGATCGGGCCGATT
>DATGQD010000028.1:0-68459 GCA_035304385.1 Cyclobacteriaceae bacterium | reverse complement strand
GAAACAACGCTCCATGTACCCTCCCCCACAATCGGCGTATTGGCACTCATGATAAAGGTGCCATTGTTACATTGTTCAATCGGACCAGCACCCGCGTCCGCCGTTGTCGGGGGTGCCAGGTTGGTAATCACAACCTGATCGACATTGTCGGCACACGTACCGTTCTCAACGCGCCACTCCAAAGTCACCGAAGAACCGGCTGCTACACCGGTTACGGTGGTGTTGTAAGCCGAAGGATTTGTGATGGTAGCGCTGCCTGAAATGATACTCCAGGTGCCGCTTCCAATCGCGGGATCGGTAGCGGCCATGGTGAAGACGCCGTCGTTACACTGCTCCTGGTCGATGCCGGCAACGGCTGCGGAAGGAAGCTGATGGTTGGTCAGTACAATATCAGAAGTACTTTCCGCGCACACGCCATTGTCGATCGTCCAGCGCAGCGTCGCAGACGTGCCTGCGGGAACGCCGGTGATGGTGGTGGTCGGCGATGTTGGGTTGGTAATCGTAGCGGTTCCTGAAACAACGCTCCAAGTACCTGTGCCGACAATCGGCGTATTGGCACTCATGACAAAGGTGCCGTTGTTACATTGTTCAATGGGACCAGCACCCGCGTCGGCTGTTGTCGGGGGTGCCAGGTTGGTAATCACAACCTGGTCGACATTGTCGGCACACGTCCCGTTCTCCACACGCCACTCCAAAGTAACCGAAGAACCAGCCGCTACACCAGTTACCGTAGTGTTGTAAGCCGAAGGATTTGTGATGGTAGCGCTGCCTGATATGATACTCCAGGTGCCGGAACCTATTGCAGGATCGGTAGCCGCCATGGTGAAGACGCCGTCGTTACACTGTTCCTGATCGATGCCGGCAACGGCTGCGGAAGGTGCCGCATGATTGGTAAGGACGATCTCATCCGAACTCGGATCGCAGACCCCATTGTCGATCGTCCAACGCAAGGTTGCTGAGGTCCCTGACGGAACCCCGGTGATCGTAGTCGTCGCGGAAGAAGGATTGGCAATGGTTGCCGTCCCCGACACCACCGTCCACGTGCCTGTCCCAACAGCAGGAGTGTTCGCACTCATGGCGAATGTCCCATTGTTGCATTGCTCGATTTCCTCAGGGCCAGCATCCGCGACAGTGGGCGCTTCGTTGACGGTTACATACCGAATGTCAACGCATTCGGGGATAAACGCAACGTAGTCGTTGGAAACAGAAAACGACTCATCATTGCGTCCCGGAACCGGAACACCGACAGTACCTGTGGCATTTTCGATTCCCATCGTCGGGAAGTTGATGGGAATGTTGACGTTCGTTGAGTGAATTTCAATGATGTTGGTTGTTTCGTGCAACTGCACCTGGGTTTGCACCGCGAAGAGCGGGTTACTGTCGCGGTACACATTATAATTCACGACGAACTTCCGGAAGGGGCTTCGTCCCACAACAAAATATTCAATAGGGCCGGGCGCCGGCGTCATCTCATCCCAGGCGAGCGCAATAATATTATTGGGCGCCGCAGCATTGGGAAGTGCCTGATTGAGCGGTGTACTGACTCCGGCAGTAAATCCAATGATGGCGTTCGAACCGATATAAACATTGGTATAATCGGCGCCAAAGAAATTAAATGTAAAGCCGAGGGATACAGGACCTGTTTCTGAGTTGTCGACCAGTGGAATGCTCGCACTGCCGGCCGGTGGCGTAATGGGCGCAAATGTTCCTGCAGTGGATACCGTATAGTTCGAGGCCACACCACTGGTTGCCACCACCGTGTCGGCGCCAGTAACAGTCGAAGGATCGTAAGACACGATTGGCGTCGATACGCCGGCACGATAGAACAACAGTCCCCCGGGAGAACTGGTCAACGCTACCGGCGCGTCGCTGCTGCAATACGTCGGATCGAGATTGGTGATCGTGCATTGCGCGTGCAGGTCTTCCGACGGCATAAAAGTTCCGCCGAGGAGTCCTACCAGGAATGTACTATACAATGCGATCCTTTTCATTGCGTTCTTTCGTCCCCTTTCTCAGGGTAATGCCGGCTGCGGTGCAAATCGTCCCGCAGCATTGAGTTTGAAAAATCCCATCTTCATGTTGCTCACACCGACGTTGATGGTGCCAACAACCAGTATATGTCCATCGGGCAGTTCGGCTACCGCCCCTGCCCTGTCGTCGTTGCGATCCCCCGCGCCGAACGGAGACGACCAATACACAGTTTCACCTGAGACACTGACCTTGCATAACCAAATGTTCCGTGTGCCCTCATCGCCTTCCGTCCCCAGGATCAGATAGCCTTGCTGGCCTCGTGTGGCCCTGCATACCGATACGGGGTTAATACGCCGGTCGACACCATCCGCGGGCAACACCCTGTTTCCGGGTCCGCTGGGCAGCAGCGTCCCATTGTCGTTAGCTACGTGACTGACGTAAATATCCTGACGTCCGGAAGGATCGACCTGCGTTCCCACCAGGAAAAAGCCCGCACCAAACGAAGGACATACGGCGTTGAGAAATTCATCCATGCCCGGCCTGTCGTCGCTGAGCGGAAGGTCTTTGTTGCCGACTGGCAGACCGTTGCCATCGAAGCCGAACAGCCAGAAATTATGGTTGGCGCCGTTCTCAGTTCTGAACAACTTATTGTCTGAGCCGAGCAAATAAATGTGATCGCCGCCCGCGCGCACCGATCGTACGCCTGAGGCAACCTCCGCCTGGCTGTTGTAGTACAAGAAATCTTCATCCCATTCCAGGTCGTTATTAAACCTGAGTTTCATGTAGCTCACCCTTTTCAAACCCTCGTCGGCCTCCATCGTCGTGTACTCCAACGAGCCGGTCACCAGGTAGCCATCGTCGAGTGTGGTCACCGTCCTCGGTTTCTCAATGCCATAGTCCACTCCTTCCAGCATAGGCGAGCCGAACACAACACTGTCCGTCTTTTCACCTTCAGGCGTTATGAGGAGGAGTTTCACATTTTCCGTAGGGTCGGGCGACTCCGGATCTTTTGATTCGGTAAGGATTATATAGCCGCCGTTGTTGGCCGGCTCAATATCGCGCGCCTGGTCGTCTGGGCCGCCCAGCTTTTTTTGCCACAACAGATTGCCCGCCCAGTCGGCCTTCACCAAAAATACCCGTCTGCTTCCATCGGGCTCAGTGGTGGTACCCAGTAGCAATACGGTTTCGGTAGCCTCTTCCACGACAAGGTCTACACCTTCCTGATACCCTTCGTCGCCAAAGAGCTTTACGAAGTAATCTTCGTACACAGGATCCAGATTATTCTCTGTATCACAGGAAACCGTCGTCAGCATCGTCAGCACGAGTACCATGAACATCAGGGCGATATGGTTGCCGCTTCTATTCATCATGTTTCCCGCGAAGAATGTTTCTTAGCACCGAACCGGTACGGGCCTGCTTGAGCTTTCTGGGGTTGTAGAGCTGGTGCATGTACCCAACTGTGAAGTACAGATGGTTCAGTTTGAAAAAGTCGTCGGCGCTGGCGTACCGCCACGTGGGTTCGGAACTGGATATCAATTGTGCACCGTCTTTCGTATAATCGTGAACCACACCACCGTAGTCCATCACATTCTTCATCCCCAGCGTATATCGGACGTCGGCAAACAGGTAATGAAGGCCCCACTTATACCGCAGCCCACCGCCGGCTACCAGCGACCAGTTCCAGGTATTTCTCTTGTGATCATACTTGACTATAGGACTTTCCGAGGGTGTCATAGATTCGCTGCCCGTCGTAAATCGATCGTTAAGCGTTGGATTTGCTTTGCTACTGAACAGGTAGTTGAGGGCGACGCCTCCGTATGCATACGGCACAATCTTACCCGTCTTGAAGTTGTAGATGACCGTCACGGGAAGGTTG
Source organism: Cyclobacteriaceae bacterium (assembly GCA_035304385.1). Taxonomy (GTDB): domain Bacteria; phylum Bacteroidota; class Bacteroidia; order Cytophagales; family Cyclobacteriaceae; genus ZC4RG29. The sequence continues at coordinate 64,612 of DATGQD010000028.1, read as the reverse complement.
AACCATCCCAGCCGGTCCTGAAGGATGGCATCATCGGTGGTCCATAGCCCCCTTTGTTCCCGGCGATAGGCCGTGTGTGCATATTGAAGTTCAGTGCCTATGCTAAGTCTGTCGTTGACGTTATAGTTGACACCCAGCGCCACGGTCCATCCCGGCAACAGCACATATCGCGTGTCGAGCGGCACGCCTGAGAGGCTCATCTCACGCAGCACGTTGACAAAGGTGACGTTGCCACCGATACGACCCAACAGGGAAAAAATAGGCGTAGACGTAAATCTTTTACTCAGGTAAACTACGTCGATAGGATCGCGGGCCGGGTCAGTAACGAATTCAGGATTGGCGCGAAGAAGTTCGAGGTAACTCTCTTCCGCGCTTTGCGGATCATCGAGGAGAAGGTACACCTGAGTGAGCAAAAGGTACGCGCGCTGGCGTTGCTCCCTGGTGAATCCACCTTTAAGACAGTCGGCCAGCAGTGAGTCTATACCCAGGAAGTGTCCAGCGTTGACTTCCTCGGCGGCCTGGTTGAGAATGATTTCGCAATCATCGCTCGACTGGGCGTAAGCGCCGACGCAAAGAAGAAGCTGAAGACACAAGATCAGGCTCGGTAGACGTCTGCGCATATTAATAATCATTAACCAAGACACCGGGGCAGGTGTGTTCGTAGTCGATGTCGTTACCCACATACTTCTCCCACTCGTCCTGCGTCAGGTTGCGTGTCATCTGCGGACATACTTTTTCGGCGAGCAGGGAATGATCGGTAGGCCACACGCGGATCTCGGATTCGCTTGTGGATGCCACCAGGTATTTTGAATCGCGGCTAAAGACGACGTCGAACAGGTATCCATTGTTGTTGTCCATTTCTATGGGAAGGTCTTCGGGAAAGTCGAGCACCCACATCTGCAACTTGCGATCGGCGCCGGCGCTCGCCAGGAGCTTGCCATCCGGACTGAATTCTACATCGAAGACACCCGCATTGTGACCCGTAAAACTCTTAACCTCGCGCGTAGCCAGGTCGACAACGCGCACCGATCCGCGACGCGTGGTATAGTCGTCCGTACCGTAGGCGATGTACCGGCCATCGGCGCTGAATTTTACGGTGAGGATGCGCGCATTCTTTTCCTCCACGAAGGTTTCATGGGATCCCGTGTTCAGGTTGACGAGGATAATCTTTCCGTCCCATGTGCCACACGCAAGCCGGTCGCCAGCGGGGCTGACGCTCATGGTCTTCACCTCGGCGCTAAACTTGGCCAGGGTACTCACCGCACCTGAGGCGATATCGACTTTGCTGACGAAATAATCCTGACGCCTGACATCACCACTGGCTACCAGCAGCGAGCCGTCGGCAAGGAACTCAAGGTCGTTGGTGGCGCCTTTAAAGCCGCGGATAACGCGTGGGGTGTTGCTCCTCGCTGTAAGGTCATACAACTGTATGAAGGCCGAATCCGTGCCGTTCACCAGGTAACGTTGATCGCCGCTCAGCGCCAGCACTTTGTTCGGATAGGCATTGTGATAGGCAGTCGGCTGGTTCTTGAGCGAGAGAAAATCGCCCGAAAATATTCTGCCATCGGCGCCGGCCGCGTAAAAGCCGCTACCCGATTGATCTAAGATGAGCGAGTTGATCCGGTTTCGCGGCGGTCCGGTCATTTTGATAGCGTTGTAATTTCTGTTATCGAGTTTGGTGAGCGCATAGTACAATCCGGAATAGATATACGGATCGTACTGCTTGCCTTCGTAACGTCTGTGGAAATGGTAAGCCTGCATGGCGAGCAGGCCTGCCAGGTATTTGTCGTCTGTTTCCTGGCGCGATTTGGCCGCCATCGCCTGTGCCTTAGTCAGCATAAGCAGACGGTTGGCACGGTTGTACTCGTTCTCTGCCTGTTGTCGGCGGGCCTCTGCTATGGTCCGGGCTTCTGCTTCGCTTTCCCGGGCCTCAAGTGCGATCTCGGTTTGCCATTTGGCCACCTCCAGCAATTCTTCGGCTCTGAGTACAGCAGCGGTACGTTCCTTGAGGGCAATCTCAAGTCTGCTGTTAGTGCGACTGAGTTCTTCGGCGGTCAGCTGCGCGATGAGTCGCGCCGAATCGGCTTTACTTTTTTCCACAACAGCAATGTCGCGCTGCTTCCGCGCTTCCTCTCCGAGTTCTGTCGCGAGTTCGGTCTGATGGTCGGCCTCGATCTTTTTCATGTAGGCGAACACCATGAACAGAATAGCGATGACGGCAGCGGCACCAAGGATAATGGCGGTGATGTGGGCGCGGCGAAGCACCCGACGTCGCATCATATCCTGATTTTTGAGTTCCGCCTCGTAGGTGATACGGCTGGTATCGAGAAACACTACGGCACGTTCGAAGGCTTCATCATAACGCTGAGCCCACGCGCGTGTCGGTCGTTGTTTGTTTTGCCAGTTGAGTGCCAGTTGAAGGTCGGGCGGACGCCAGAGCCCGGTCTTACCGATCTGATACATGGCTGCGGCCTCGGACAGGCGCTTGTACATTTGCGCCGACTCGAACTCCTCATCCACCCAGTTGCCCAGCCGGTTCCAGATGCGCATAAGGCTTTCGTGAGAGAGTTCGATGACCGAGTCGCCGGAAAGCGGCACCGAGGTCGGCGGCGTGAGGAACGACCGGCCCGCCTTCCTGAAGTGATCCACTACTGCGACCACCTCACCTTCCGAGGCACCGGATAGTTCACAGATCAGATCAAGTTTGGCCGGGCGACGAAACCCCCGGTTTTCCTGGTTCTTTTCCGTGATCCGCTTGAAGAGGATCTCGGCGATCTCTTTCTCCCGCGAAGACAGTTCGTCGTAGGCCTCGTTCGCGTGAAGCGACAGGGCCTGCGCAATACCTCCTATCGCGTTGTAGTGACGGAGGTCAATGGGTTCAGCGGTTTCACGGTTAGCGTACCAGTACTCCCACGTACGCATGAGGGCGTGCTGCAACACAGGCAACTGATCCTGATCGTTGCCCGCATCATTGAGCAGTCGTTTTACGAGACGCGGTGTGATGGCGCCGCCTGCGACGCGGACGGGTCCTTCGATGACCGCGCGCATCTGTTCACGGGTCATCTGCGGTACGAGGTAGTTGCTCGAATTGATCAACGCGGTGAGCCCGGGGAATACCGAACACCGGTCGAGAAAATCAGAGCGCATGGTGAGCGCGAGGTACACCGGCACATTCTGTTTGGAGATGGCGGTGAGGATGAGGTTCACATATTGATGCGCCTCGTCAAGCGCTTCCGCCGATCCGATGTCGGTTTCGCCGTATCTGAAAATCTCTTCAAACTGGTCGATGAGAAAACAGACGTTCTCGGAGGGATCCTTCTGGATCATGCGCACCAATTCGGTGAGTCCGTTCTGGCTGCTGCGCAATACGGAGTTCGCGATCGCGATGTGGACGGAGCGTTCGTCGGTCTGCAGATCACCTTTGCTGATCATGTAATCGACCGCTGCTTCGGCGAGGTTAAGGATCGGCGTGATGCCGGGCCTGACCGAGATTACGTGCCATTCGGATCCGGTCTGGGTTACGAATCCCCCATACAGAACAGGAAGGAGACCGGAGAACATGAGCGAGGACTTACCACTGCCGGAGTAACCGAGAACTGCGAGGAAGCGGCTACGCGCGAGCTTGAGGAGGATCTCATCCACTTGCCCTTCGCGGCCGAAGAAGAGGTGGCACTCGTCGGTAGAATACGGACGTAATCCCGGGAATGGATTACCCGATGAAGGGTCCATCTCCGTGATAACATCCGGGGCCGACCTTCCCGGTTCGCCTGATGCCATGGGTTGGTTCATCATACTTGAGGGAAATGTGCGGCTCTAGAAAGCTATCTGGAGTGCCTGTTCCATCCAGTTAAAAAAGTAAAATTCAAGCAATTAAGACCTCAAAAAATGCTGTCGAAAAATAGCTAAATCCCCTCCTAAAAACAAAAAAAGGGGCTGATGGCGCCCCTTCTGTGATGTACTATATACCGCTATTTTACCTGATTTACGATGGCAGCAAACGCCGCCGGGTCGTTCATGGCCAGGTCGGCGAGAACCTTACGGTTAAGGTCGACTCCTGCCTGGCGAAGCTTACCCATCAGGACGGAATATGAAAGGCCGTGCTCCCGTGCGCCGGCGTTAATCCGCTGCACCCACAAAGCCCTGAACTCTCTTTTTCTTTGTTTACGGTCCCTGTACGCATATACAAGGCCCTTTTCGACGGCGTTCTTAGCAACCGTCCAGACGTTTTTCCGCCGCCCGAAATACCCTTTCGCCTGTTTGAGGACCCTCTTTCGGCGAGCGCGGGAGGCTACATTGTTGACTGATCTTGACATTTTTGTTCGTTTTTTTGGTCGTTGGCGGCCCACTCAGGGCTCTTTCAGGCCAAAAACCGGGTTAAATACTAAAAACCTTGCCCGTATTATACGGCGTAGGGCAGCATCATCCTGATGTTGTCCATGTCCTCTTTCCGGACGATGGCCTTCTTGGACAACCTGCGCTTTTGCTTGGTTTCCTTTTTGGTCAGGATATGGTTCTTATAAGCGCGCTTACGCATCACCTTGCCTGTGCCGGTGATCTTAAACCGCTTTTTAGCCCCTGACTTGGTCTTAACTTTAGGCATGTATGACGTATTAAATTGTGTCTATTTCTTCACTCTGGGCGCGATGATGATCGACATCCGCTTCCCTTCCAGCCTCGGCAGCTGCTCAACCTTACCGTGTTCCTCCAACGCCTGCGCGAACTTCAGCAAGAGGATCTCCCCGCGTTCCTTGTAGACGATAGTACGACCGATGAAGGTCACGGTGGCCTTTACCTTCGCCCCTTCCTGGAGGAAGTTCTGGGCGTGCTTGACTTTAAAGTTGAAGTCGTGCTCCTCAGTGTTCGGGCCGAACCGGATCTCCTTCAAGACCACCTTTTGGGTCTTGGACTTGATCTCCTTCTGCTTCTTCTTTTGTTCGTACTTGAACTTGGAATAGTCAACAACCTTGCAAACCGGTGGATCCGCGTTGGGAGATATTTCCACAAGGTCGAGACCCTGGTCGCGGGCGATGCGTATCGCCTGCTGTATAGGATACACATCGACCTTTACATTTTCTCCAACTACCCTCACCCGGGGTGCTGTGATCTTCTCATTGACCTTGTACGGTTCTTCCCGCCGGTGGGGACCCCGTCTGAAGGGTCTGCTGCTAGTGTTGTTAATACGCTTCCTCGTTTAGTGTCACAAAAATAGGCTGCAAATATCGATATTATTTTGTTCTTTCAAAAAAATGGTCACGCCGGAGGCGCACACGCTTCCTTGAAATCTTTCACAAAATCATCGAGTAGCACACTTCCCTGATCGCCCTGGCCATGACGCCTTACGGCCACCTTCTGCTCCGATGCCTCCCGCTCTCCTACGATCAACATATACGGGACCTTCCGGGTTTCCGCGTCACGGATCTTACGGGTGATTTTTTCATCCCTTAAATCTAATAACCCTCTGATATCCTGCTCTTTAAGGGTGTCATATACAAGTTGTGCATAATCATTAAAGCGATCGGATATCGGAAGCACTGCCACCTGGTCGGGCGACAGCCACAGCGGAAAGTTGCCGGCGCAGTGTTCAATCAGTACGGCGACGAACCGTTCCAGCGATCCGAAAGGTGCGCGGTGGATCATGACCGGCCGATGCTTCTTGTTGTCGGTGCCGATATATTCTAATTCAAAACGCTGAGGGAGTTGATAATCCACCTGGATGGTGCCCAGCTGCCAGCTGCGACCGAGGGCGTCCTTCACCATGAAGTCCAGCTTGGGTCCATAAAAGGCGGCCTCGCCCTTCACGGCAACGGTCTTCAAACCCCGCTCGTCGGCGGCCTCCTGGATCTCGCGCTCGGCCCGATCCCACAGTTCATCGTCACCCATATACTTCTCGCGGTTGTCCGGGTCGCGCAGCGACACCTGCGCCGTGTAGTCGTCGAAGCCCAGCGATTCAAATACGAGGAGTACCAGGTCGATCACCCGGATAAATTCTGACTTGACCTGGTCAGGGCGACAGAAAATGTGCGCGTCGTCTTGCGTAAAACCCCTGACCCGGGTCAGCCCGTGCAGTTCACCGCTTTGCTCATACCGGTAGACGGTACCGAACTCCGCCAAACGCAAGGGCAGGTCGCGATACGACCGCGGTTTCACTTTATATATCTCGCAATGATGCGGACAGTTCATGGGCTTCAGCAAGAACTCCTCGTTTTCATCCGGCGTATGAATCGGCTGAAAGGAGTCTTTGCCATATTTCTCATAGTGCCCGGAGGTGACGTAAAGTTCTTTTCCTCCGATATGGGGGGTGACCACCGGCTCATAGCCGGCCCTGATCTGGGCGCGACGCATAAACTGCTCCAGGCGCTCGCGGAGGATCGTACCCTTAGGAAGCCAAAGCGGCAACCCCTGCCCCACTTTTTCGGAGAAGGCAAACAGTTCCAACTCTTTGCCAAGCTTGCGGTGATCCCGTTTCTTCGCCTCCTCCAGCACGTGGAGATACGCTTCCAACTCCTTATTCTTCGGGAACGTGATACCGTAAATGCGTGTAAGCATTTTGTTTTTTTCGTCGCCTCTCCAGTAGGCGCCGGCAACGTTAAGGAGTTTGATTGCCTTGATGAACCCGGTATTGGGTATATGGGGACCACGACAGAGGTCGACGAAGTTTCCCTGCTGGTAGAAGGTGATCGTCCCATCTTCCAGGTCGTTGATCAGCTCGATCTTGTAAGGATCACCTTTCGCTTTAAAATACTCGAGCGCTTCCGCCTTGGACACGTTGCGACGCTCAAACGTGCTTGCCTGTTTGGCCAGCTCCGCCATCTTCTTCTCAACGGCCGCCAGGTCTTCTTCGCCAAACTGCCGCCCGTCAAGGTCGATATCGTAATAGAAGCCGTTTTCAATCGGTGGGCCGATCCCGAACTTCACGCCGGGATACAACGCTTCCAGCGCTTCTGCCATAAGGTGGGCCGACGAGTGCCAAAAGGCTGCCTTTCCCCCGCGATCGTTCCATGTGAGAATTTTTATGCTGGCGTCGGCGGTTATCGGGCGGGACAGATCCCACACTTCACCGTCGACCTCTATGGCCAGGGCGTTTCGTGCCAGTCCTTCGCTGATGCTTCGGGCAACTTCGGCGCCGGTGACACCCTGGTTGAATTCCCGTTTGCTTCCGTCGGGAAATGTAAGCGTAATAGTCATTGCATTAGGATTCGCAAATAGCGTTGCGGGTGCAAATATGCACTTTGAGGCGGGGAATGAAAAATTATAGCGTGAATTGGAAGCTGAAGAGGACAGCAAACTTGCGAATCGACGGCGTCTTTTCCTCGTCCAGGTAGGAAAGGCGGTGGACGAAATCGACACGGAAGAACTTGAAGATGTTCTCCACACCATAGCCGAGTTCGACATAAGGCCGGCCCCGCTCGAGGAAGCCGGGCTGAAGCGCCTCTTCCCCGGTCGGCGTCGTGTCGGCGATGAGTGCACGATTTTCCTCGCTCAGGCCGCCGTATAAAACATTGGCAGTACCCACAAGGCGCCACTTCAATTTACGCATCAGCGGAATGCGGTTGAGGATGAATCCTTCAAACTTGTGCTGATACTGCAATGCCATATACCGGTCGCTCACAAACTCGCCGTAGTTCATCAGGTTGAATGAGAAGTTAGCATAGATGGGCGATTGGTTACCCAGGTGAAGCGCGAGCAGCGTGTAAGGCAACGCATCGAAAATATACTCGCCCGATACGGTGGCATATCCGGTGCCGAGGGGCCCCAGTCGCATACGCTTGTATAAAGACAGACGCAGCTTGGAGTAATCGAAGTCGCTGCCAACAATGCCTTTAATGCCGCGCGTGTAGCGTAAAGTGATGATCGGCCACCGCGTCGTACCGAGACTTATGCGGTCGTTATCGTTTTGGATGAACAGTTCATCACGCGCATAACGGGCCTCGACGATCACCTCGGAGGTCTTGTATGTCTCGAGCGTATCATGCGTCAGATCGCTGGACGGATAATATCCGAAATTGAAAAGCGGTTTGAACGTGTGATAGCGAAACGCCACACGCTGCGTGAAGCCCTTGAACAATTCGCGACGAAAGTCGAACATCGATTCATCGAAATAGTATCCACGCCGGAAGTTTCCGAATCGCTGGGCGGCAAAGAAGAGGAAGTTGGAATTGTAGTTTTCATCGTCAAGCCCAACCCGACCTATCTCGCTTCGTGTACTGAAGGTCGCCGTGGTCCATGGTGAACGTGAAATTATATGTTGTCCGAAAGCTGAATACTTGATGCGTTGATCGCCGAAGCCGTAGCCCACGTTGCCGCCGAATACCCACTTGTCGCTAAACTTGATGTTTGTCTTAAAGCCTGCCTGTACCCGCACGCCTTCAATGTTGTTGATAGCAAGGGTAGAAACATAAGGACCGATAAAGAACTTTCCGGTTTCGTAATACCCGTTGACGATAACCTTGATGATATCGGTGTATGTCTTGACCACCGGAATGTTTTGCAATGTATCGATCATGCGATACACATTCTTTTCGGTGCTCGTCAGGGGTTCGTGTCGGATCTTATCCCAGTAGGTCTCATCCTCGTGCATCCGGGCATCTTCCGCAATGAGGATGGGTTGTGAATAGAATGAAGGCTCGTAAGGCTTATTGATGACGAAGTTTTTGTTCGAAGTGTAAAATTTGGCGAGAAGACCAGCCATGTTATCCTGAATCTCTCCGATGTCGATGAGAACCCGGTTCTTGACGGGCAGCCAGGCGCCGGCTTCCGTCTTTTCAAGTTCTTGTTGAATCTTGATCTTTTCGACGAAATTGAGATTGGCCTCCTTGCCGACCGTCACATCAATCTGCTTGAGGGCATACTCGCTTTTCGTGATCCAGATTGTTCCTGTGAACGCCAGGTCCTGAGTGCTTCGCGGGAAAAAGTCGAGCCTGTAACAGAATTCGTCACCCACGTAAACACTGTCCGTAAGATCATACTCATAATACAACCTCCATCCGTCCGCGATCGGCGACACAAAATCTTTCGTGACGATATTGAGCCAGTTCTGATAGAAATTGTACTCCTGAAACGATGAGCCAATGAACTGGGTAACTAGCGATCCATCTTCGACACCGACTCCGTTGATCTTCGATTTGAGGATGTGTTCCATCCTGAGTTGTGGACTGCTCCGGTAGTACAGCTTCGACACGCTTTCCGAGATGAACATCGGCAGGATTGGCTTTCCATCCTCTCCCGCAATGCGCTCGACGCTATCGAGTACCTGCGTAATCTTCTGCACCAGTTTCTTCTGCCTGAATTTCTCGGTAATGTTATCTACGTCGATCTCGATCTTTGTATAGGTATCATACTCGTATGCAGTGAGCTTACGCTTGTCGTTGGCGGGTTTGTTCTCGACCACCTTCCGCATGATCGCGTACGCCGGATTCTCTCCGGCCATAAATACAAACTCCTGCAACCGCGTCACATCTTCATCGAGTTGAAAATTGACGATGTGTGTCTTACCCGGCTCCACATATTTCTTCTTCGGTTTATACCCAATGTACGATGCTACCAAAGTATCGGATGGGGTATGCGTCCTGATCTCAAATCTTCCGTCAAAATCGGAGGTGACGCCGACGGTAGTGCCGTCGAAGAATACGTTTACAAAGGGAAGCGGATCGCCGGAGCTGGCATCGGTAATTTTCCCTGATACCACAGTCTCCTGGGCAAACGACGGCCGGGAGGAGAACCAAAAGAGGCAAAGGGTAGCCGCTACGAAGGTAAGAAGGGACTTTATGGTGTCGTGGCGCACAGAGAGTAGTTTACCCGGTCACAAAAATAACTAAAAATCGGGCGATGTCACTCCCGTTCCCGGTCGGTTGCCGAAATCGCGGAACTAATGGTTTATGATAAGTTCCTCCTTTTCGCCCAAAAAACGCGGCCCCGTACCCAAAACATACAAGTCTAGTACAGCCTTCGCCCGTGCAAAATATTCACGTATCCTTACATTTCGGCTTTCGGCAAAAGCGGGCTCTTCTGCGACCATCGCAACAGCGTCCAAATCGTAATACCTGCTGATAAACAAGGCTCTGTAGCAATGAAACGGCTGGGTAATGATGATTATTTCAGTCTGACCGAAAATCTCTTTGCTTCTTACTATAGAGTCGAGCGTTCGTAATCCGGCGTAATCCAGCGTGATTACAGTTTCAGGCACACCTTTCCCAACGAGCGCTTTTTTCATCTCAAGCGGTTCATTGTAATATAACGTGCTGTTGTCGCCGCTTAAAATGAAATGGGCAACCTTTCCTGAGAAGTACAGGTCGGCGGCAGTCTGAATACGCTTTTCGAAATAGGGATTTGGACGTCCTTGCTGGGTTCTGTGGCTTGTTCCCAGTACGAGGCCCACTTTGCGGGACGGTACACTTTCGACGGTTTCAAAAACGTACGCCCGCGTGCTGAGGATCATCCATGCATTGACTCCTGCAAGCGCTAACGCTAATATCAATACGAGCAAGAGGAGTACCTTCGCCAGACGCATGAGCCACTATAAACAGTCTGCAAGTTAGGCAATTGTTCGCAAATACTCCCGCTCTATGATTTCGGAACGCCTGACAATTTGCCGATACCATTTCAGCCGTAACGCATCCTGTTCGGCTTCTGTTAACCCATAGGCAATACCGCTGTTTCGAAGCTTACCGGTAAGCGCATAAACGCACAAGGCGGCGCTCACGGAAATGTTCATACTTTCCGTGAAACCGTACATGGGTATTGTAACCTTGGTGTCGCCGAGCGACATGGCGTCTTCCGACAGCCCATGCAATTCATTTCCGAACACCAGCGCCATGGGTTCGTCGGGCGTGACCATGTCGATGGGCGTACCGGAGGGATCGGGACTAATCGACAAAATGCGATAACCCTTTTCACGCAACGATGTGATGCAGGTCCGCGTAGGATTGTCTCCCTTGCGATATCTCTTTATCGTCAACCATTTGTGCGAACCTTTCAATACCTTCTTGTTGAAACCATAGCCAGCGGATTTTTCGATGACGTGTACATCCTGAATACCCATACACTCGCACGTGCGCATTACTGCGCTCAGGTTTTGCGACTGATACACGTCTTCCAGCACGACGGTGATACGTCGCGTGCGCAGAGCAAGCACTCTTGAGATAAAGTCCTTCTTATGGTCGGTTACATATTGAGACAAGTGCTGCAGCACAAGACGCTCGGTATTACTCAACATCGCGTTTCAGTTTGCCGGCATTTAAGAGAAGAGCGCGCCGGCAACGGCACCGGACATCATGGTGGCCAGCGACGCCGCGATCATCGCACGCAGCCCCAGCCGTGATAAGTCGCCCTGGCGTCCAGGCGCCATCCCTCCTATTCCGCCGATTTGAATAGCTATCGAGCTAAAGTTAGCAAATCCGCACAAGGCATAGGTAGAGATCCGTATCGCCTTGTCGCTCAGGAGGCCCGCGTCTTTCATTCGGGAAAGGTCAAGGTATGCGACGAACTCGTTGATCACGACCTTCTGTCCCAACAGACTGCCCACGTGCAACGCTTCATTCCAGTCCACCCCGATAATAAATGCAAAAATGCGGAACACTTGTCCCAGAATATACTGGAGGGAAAAGCCGCTATACGCACCCTGGGTAGAGCGTATGACAAACTCGTTGAGGCCGGTATAGGCGCCGACGAGATCGACGAGTACCCAATTGATCGCATAGATGATGGCGATGAAGGCGAGCAACATCGCGCCGATGTTCAGGGCCAGGCGGAGGCCGTCCGAGGCTCCTGAGGCCAGTGCATCGATAAGATTCACACCTATTTTTTCCCTGTTCACCTGCAGCCTGCGGTCGACCTGGTCGTGTTGCGTTTCGGGAAACACAATCTTGGAGATTACAATGGCTGCAGGCGCATTGATGATCGACGCCGCGATCAGATAGCTCGCGAACGTGGCCTTTTCCTCTGGACTCGCTCCTCCCAGGAAGGCCACATACGCACCCAGCACACTTCCCGCGATGGTGGCCATCCCGCCTGTCATCAGGCAATGAAGTTCGGATTGTGTCATGCGCGGAATGAACGGCCGGACCAGCAACGGCGCCTCCGTTTGTCCCATAAAGATGTTAGCTGCTGCCGACAGGCTCTCGGCGCCGGACAGTCGCATTGACCGGGCCATGATCCAGGCAAAGGCGAAGACAATCTTCTGGAGTATGCCGAGATAATACAATCCTGACGTGACAGCGGAAAAGAAAATTACGGTAGGGAGTGCCTGGAAGGCAAAAAGGAAACCCAAATTGTGTTTGACGCCCGGATCGGTTGTGCTGTCGCGGGCCAGGTCGCCATAGAGAAACTCGGCGCCCTCCTGGGCAAAACCCAGAAACGTGACCACCTTGGTGCTGACGTAGAAAAAGGCTTGTTGTGTGGCCGCTACTTTTCCGGTCAGGAGGGCGAAGGCAAGTTGAAGCAGAATTCCGAAGCCGACGAGGCGCCAGTCTACGGCCCGCCGATTGCCCGATAGCGCGTAAGCAACAGCGACTATGAATACAACGCCACCCAGGGCACGGAGGTAATCCATATTAAACCGTTACCTGACCATATGGATTATAACTACCTGAGCATCAAAGAGAGGCATTCAGCCTCCCGGGTTATTCCGCTCAATTAATTTCTCTTGCTCAGCTCGTCCCTGATCTTGGCCGCCCGTTCGTAATCCTCCTTGTCTATGGCCTCCTTCAGCAGCTCGTTTAAGCGCTCGACTGAATAGTTTTTCAGGTCGTCCTTGCGGGGTGATTCGCGGCGGGCGCGTTGAGCGGGCGCCTTTTCCGCTTCCGCCTTTTCTTCTTCGGCCTCATCTGTGAGCACGATGCCGGCTTCCGCGAGAATGTTTTCGTAGGTAAATATGGGTGAATCAAACCGGAGGCCTATGGCGATGGCGTCGGACGGACGTGCATCGACCTCAGTCTTTTTGAGTCCGTCGGAGCAGACGATCTTGGCAAAAAAGACGCCTTCTTTGAGATCGGATATGACGATTTCCTCGACGGTGAAGTGAAAGTTGTTGGCAAACGACTTGAAGAGATCATGTGTCATCGGCCGGTTCGGAATGATCTTTTCAATCTCGATGGCGATGGCCTGCGCCTCGAACATCCCTATGATGATCGGCAGCCGCCGATTCCCTTCTGTCTCTCCCAGCACAAGCGCAAACGAGCCTGCCTGCGATTGACTCGACGATAAGCCCAGAATTTCCAGTTTTATCTTCTTCACCCTTTTGCTGCTTTAATGGCTTCGGTTAATCGGGGTAGAACTTCGAAGGCGTCTCCCACAATTCCGTAGTCGGCCGCCTTGAAAAACGGCGCATCCGGGTCTTTGTTTATCACGACAATATACTTCGAAGTGTTCACGCCCGCCAAATGCTGTATGGCGCCCGAAATACCGACCGCAATATATAACTGCGGGCTGACTTTCACTCCCGTTTGGCCCACGTGTTCGTGGTGGGGCCTCCAGCCCATGTCTGACACCGGCTTGCTGCAGCCTGTAGCCGCGCCCAATTCCCTGGCCAGCGCCTCCAGGATGCCCCAATGTTCGGGCCCTTTCATCCCCCTGCCACCGGAAACGATGATTTCAGCCTCCGGAAGAAGAACCTCCCCAGTGGCCTTTTCAGTTCCGGTAACCTTGATCCTGAAGTCTTCATCCCTGATTTCAGGGGTAAATGCTTCTACCGTGGCATTGCCACCGTCGCCAGCCGCTTCCGCGGCGTTTTTTCGGATCGCGATGACCTTCTTGGGTTTGGTCAGCTCTACCCAACAATACGCTTTTCCGGAATATATGCCTCGCTTCACCGAGAATCCGGAGGTCGTATCCGGCGGCGCCACCACGTTAGTGGCGAGACTTGCATCTATTGCCGCCGCAACCTGAGCAGCAATCGGTGTACCGAGCGACGAATTGGCCAGGACCAGCACGTCGGCGCCGGTATGTTGCATTGCCTGCGTGATCACGTGGGCGTATGCCTGAATCACCTCCTGATGAAGACGGTCGTCGTCGGCATGTAAAACTTTAGAGGCTCCGAATTTTCCCAGTGCCGACAGCTCTTCAGCTTCCACCCTGCCTATCGCCAGGGCTGTGGCGCTACCGCCCAATGCCGCCGCGTAGGCAATAGCCTCATGGGATGTCTTCTTTACTTTTCCGTCGTTGGACTCGGCAAAAACGAGAACGTGCATACGTTACTTTTTTCAGATTACTAGAGAACTCTTGCTTCGGTCTTCAATAGATGTACCAGCTCTTCAACATTATCCGGATCAATCAGCTTGACCGCACCTTTCGGCGGTGGCAATTCGAAGCGCTGGAGTTTCACGCCACTCTCCACCGCTACGGGTGGCACCACTTTCAGCGGCTTGGTACGTGCCGACATAATACCCCTCATGTTGGGGATCTTCCACTCGGCGATAGGTTCCTGGCACCCCGCGATGAGCGGTAGCCCGGCCTCCACCTGTTCTTGTCCGCCTTCAATTTCCCGAAGCATTTTTGCGGTGCTGCCGTCAAGGTCGAGTTTCATCACGGGAGATACTGCCGGAATGTTGAGCATGGTGCCGACAAGAGCATGTACAACTCCACTATTATAGTCGATCGATTCTCTGCCCATCAGGATGAGATCGTACGATTCAGCCTTTGCTTGTTCGGCAATTTGTGCTGCGACAAAGTACGAGTCTACCGGTTCTGCGTCGACCCGGATCGCGTCGTCCGCACCTATCGCCAACGCCTTCCGGATGGTGGGCTCCGTTTCAGCGGTACCTACATTAAGCACCGTTACCGTGGCGCCTGTAGATTCTTTCAACTCGATTGCCCGTGCCAATGCGTAGTCATCGTAAGGACCGATGATAAACTGCACCCCTTTCGTGTCAAACTTCGTGTTATTGTCCGTGAAGCTGATACGTGAGGTCGTGTCGGGCACGTGAGAAATACAAACCAAAATTTTCATTTCACGTTCGGGTTATGATGCCGTCTTTCACACCAGGAGGTGGCCTTCATTTGTTGCTTTTCAAAAGTCTGTGCCAGGGCATCTTGCTTGCCCCAGAGGTCTTGAAGGCGGCGGAACGGCTTGAATATTTCCTAAACGGCGTCAAGATAGCCGATAAAATCCGAAATTCGAACCGAGCAAAATTAAAAAAACGATGAATTCAGAGCGTCTGAAGATGCTTAAACAGTTTGTTGACGAGGATCCGGCGAACGCCTTCAACTGGTACGCACTGGCCCTGGAGTACCAGCATTCAGATCCTTCGGAGGCATCCCGATTGTTCGATAAGCTGATGACCGAGTTCGAAGCGTATCTGCCCACGTACTACATGGCGGCGACGCATTATGTACGGCAGGGCGATTCGGAAAAGGCTGTCCGCATATTCGAGAAAGGCATTGAGATTGCCCGAATGCAGGGTGACCGCAAGACCGCTTCCGAGTTGCGTTCCGGCCTTGATGAAATTTTGTTCGAATGAATCAATTGTCGGGGGCGCCATCATCGACCCAACAGGCGATGAGGTCGATTTGCTCCTGAGTGATGGAACCTTCAAACGGCATACTACCGTCCTGCGTATACTTTTTCATTTCAGCCGCATAGAACTTTGCCTTGTCGTAACGGCTCAGGTCGGGCCGAACCAGGCCATCGTGGCATCCACTTAATGCGCAATTTAACTTCACGATGGGCAGGACGTCGTCTTTCCAGCTTACGCCAGTAATACCCCGCGGTATGGTAATCTGGAGGTTGACCTCGCATCCGGCGTCGTCCTTTACCGACACCGTATGCGTCCCCGTTCTTAACCCCTCAAAAGTATTGGAAGCATTGTAGGGGCCATCGGCGATCCGATACTGATACGGCGGCGTACCATCAGCCACCGCTACGGTAACACCGCCTGTTCCTTCCAGACAGGAGGTGTCAGGGGTAAGGTCAGCGGTGACCGTAAACCCACTGGCAGGTATGGCGACGTTCGGTACACGAATCGTACATCCTTTAGCATCTGTGACCTGGGCGGTATAGATCCCCGGACTTAAGCCCTCAAACACCGGCGACTCCTGTGCCGGGCCCCCAACGGAATATTCATACGGTGCTTCGCCCCCATCTGCGGCCACCGTTAGCGATCCGTCAATTGCATCACACGCGCTCGCCTGCTGCACGCTTTCAACGGAAAGCGTCAGCGACGATGTCGTGCAGTCGAAGGCCCGGGGAACATCCTTTTCCGTACAGGCTGCCACCACCAGGGTGAAAAACGCAGTGTATAAGGTATATGACGAACGTTTCACGGCACCCGCAATCTAGCAGTCTCGAAAACCTTAATGCAGGTCGTTTCCGGGTTGCCGATAAATAATTCGACAGAATAACGTGAATAAGGGCCGTAAGACGCGGGATCGTGCGCCGCTACCGTTCCACATAATTAATGAGCGTACCGATGGCCCCGATCGAAATGCGAACTTCATCGCCGGGTTCAAGGGTAAACTCATGTGATGGTACGATGCCTGTTCCGGTCATGATCAGACATCCGTGGGGGAAGCTGCACTCACGAAACACAAATGAAACCAACTCTTTAGGCGTACGCTTCATTTGATCGATTCCCACGCTTCCTTCGAACGCCACCTTACCGTCGCGGATAATCTCCAATTTTATTTGCGTGTCTGCGGGAAGTTCTCCGTCAGGAATGTATACACATGGTCCCACCGCGGCGCACCCGTCGTATGTCTTTGCCTGCGGAAGGTAAAGCGGGTTTTCGCCCTCGATACTGCGCGAACTCATATCGTTTCCGATCGTATAGCCTACGATGGTTCCGGATGAGGTAACGACCAGGGTGAGTTCCGGTTCGGGTGCATCCCAGGTCGAATCTTTCCGTATCCGGACCTTTCCGCCGTGGGGAACTACACGGTGGTTCGTTGCTTTGAAAAAGACTTCGGGTCTTTCGGCCTCATAAACCCGCGCGTAGAAGTCGCCGCCACCCGCAGCCTTGGACTCTTCCTGACGGCCAACCTTACTGCGCAGGTAGGTAACACCGCATGCCCATAGCTCTTGTCCCTGCAGCGGCGCCTCAATGCCTTTACTGATGAGCTCATCAGGATTGTCGGCCTGCGGCAATTGCTCCGTCAACGTCAAAAGCTTTGCTCTCAGGTTGTCGTCGTTGATAAACGTGTCCCAATCTTCCTGGTGGAGGCAAAACTTGCTGCCTCGTTCAATAAGAATCCCTTTGTTCGTCTTGTATACTTTCATTTCGTTTTGATGATATGCCGCCACGCGGGCGCGCCTTCTTACTTTTTACTTATACTTCTTAATACATTATTTCTGACTCGACCGCCTAGTGCAGATCACGGGTGACTTCCGCTCCGGATCCACCCCTCAGGACGTCCAGGTCGGCGCCCAAATTGGCCTGTTGTACGTGGTCTATATAAAACTTAACATAACCGCGCGTAGCCATAGGCGCCGGTGGCGACCATGCTTTCCGTCGCCGCTCAAGCTCCTCTTCGCTGACATCGAGGTGCAGCTTGCGGTTTTCCACGTCGAGCTCAACCATGTCGCCATCCTGCACGAGGGCAAGCGTCCCGCCCACGGCCGATTCGGGAGCAACGTGCAGGACCACCGTACCGTACGCCGTTCCGCTCATGCGGCCATCGGAGATACGGACGATGTCTTTCACGCCCTTCCGCAACAGCTTTTCGGGAAGGTCTACGTTGCCGACTTCAGGCATTCCCGGGTAGCCCTTTGGTCCGACCCCTTTGAGAACGATTACCGAGTTTTCGTCGATGGGCAGGTCCGGATCGTCGATGCGCTTATGATAATCTTCAATCGTTTCAAATACAATGGCCTTTCCGCGATGCTTCATAAGCCTTTGGGATGCGGCGGAGGGTTTGATGACAGCGCCATCCGGGCAAAGATTTCCGCGGAGGACGGCAATGCCCGCTTCCGGCTGCAAGGGCTTGTCGACAGTAGCGATTACGTCGTTGTTATAGCAGACAGCCCCTTCGTTGTTTTCGCGGATGGTTTTTCCGTTGACGGTGATGGCATCGGAATGCAGAATGTCCTTCAACTGGTCAAGTACCACGGGAAGCCCGCCTGCATAAAAGAAGTCTTCCATGAGGTACTTCCCTGAAGGCATGAGATTCACCAGCAAGGGAATACGGCTGCCGATCTTATCGAAGTCGTCAAGCTCCAGAGGAACACCGATCCTTCCGGCGATAGCCAGCAGGTGGATAATGAGATTCGTCGACCCGCCCACAGCGGCGTTCACCATGATGGCGTTCTCGAACGCTTTACGTGTCAGCACCTTGGAAAGGCGAAGGTCTTCACGCACCATTTCGACTATCCGTCGTCCCGACATTTGCGCCAGCACTTTCTTCCGCGAGTCGACCGCCGGGATGGCAGCGGCGCCGGGCAAGGTGAGACCTAATGCTTCCACCATACAAGCCATCGTGGATGCTGTTCCCATCGTCATACAGTGGCCGGCACTACGGGCAGAACAGATCTCGGCCTCGAGAATGTCGAGGTCGGTGTAGTTTTCGACCGTTTGTTTCTCCTTAATAAGCCAGTTGAATGACCCGGAGCCGATGGGTTCACCGCGGAACCTGCCGTTCAGCATAGGACCTCCGGGGACGACCAGCGTAGGGAGATCGACACTACAGGCGCCCATCACCGTCGACGGCGTTGTCTTATCGCATCCCGTGAGCAGCACCACGCCGTCCAAAGGATTGGCCCGAATGGATTCCTCGACGTCCATTGCCGCCAGGTTGCGGAAAAGCATGGTTGTCGGTCGCATAATGGTTTCACCGAGTGACGTCACGGGAAACTCGAGCGGGAAACCTCCCGCTTCGGCTACACCGCGCTTCACAATCTCAGCAAAGTCGCGCAGGTGGCCATTACAAGGTGTCAGCTCAGACCAGGTATTGCAAATGCCAATGACCGGCTTTCCCCGGAAGTAGTCGTCGGGGTATCCCTGGTTTCGCATCCAGGAACGGTGGACGAATCCCATTTTGTCCGACTTTCCAAACCAATCATAGCTTCTGAGTTTCTCTTTCATTCGATAGCTTTATTAAATCGCCGCTATAGTTAGCGAAAATGCGGGAATTTTGGAAGGAAGGAATATGTAGAGAAGACTTTTTTGTGCGTGACACACAGGTAACAGGTCTCTTCGCGACGACCCGAAGGGATGTAATAAAGAATCTAAACGGCCGGCGAAATATTTGACCTTACATCCTACATGGGATTGGCTTACCCCGCAGGCCGTAGGTCGAACGCAATGCGAACTTCAATCACTTCAGCTATGTTGCGAACAACCAGCGTGGGGATGGTGATCTTAAAGTCTTTAACGCGAAGAGGAAATGAGCCCGTGGCCCGGATGGTGCCGTCGGCGACGACAAACTCCACGTCGGTAGTCAGGGGGCGGGTAACGCCGTGAATCGTAACCTCACCTTCTACCCGGGCGGTGTATGCGCCGTCTTGCGACAGATCGATATCGGAAAGGTTGGCGATCTTACCCGTGAAGGTAGCCTTGGGATACTTATCCGACTCGACGTACTTCTCGTTGAAATGTTCCTGCATGAGGGCCTTTTCAAACTGGAACGACTTCATCAGCATAGAGGCGGCCACTTCACCTGACGCGGCATCCAGAATACACAATGCCTGATCAGTATGCGCCTCGATGTCTTCCAGGGGCGCTTTGGAATAAAACGAAGCGCGTCCGGCCCGGTCCATGTAGCGCTGCGCGAGAAGGGGCGGCGCAAGAGCAACGAGTATTACGACACAAAAGAGTTTACGGTTCATCGGGTATAATTCTGCAATCGACCAGAACAACATCCAACAGGCGGCCTGAGCAAATACCTCTCAGTGTGAGCGCGTCGCCAGCCCGCAGCCCGTACGCCATGTCATCATTTTCTCCTTCCAGCGTGCAGCTCACGCGGCTTACGGTGGAGGTATCCCCCAGCAATAATACAAAACTGTTTTGCTTTTCAATAACTTCTGTGACCGTACCATGAACTTCGACCACCTTTCCCAGGTACTTGTCGTTTGCTGCCCGTTCATTCTCTTCAAACGCAGTGATGAGTTCAGACGCGCTGACCAGAAACTCTGGCCGATCGATCGACGGATGTGGTTTGTTGAATACGAAATACACCGCACCGATGCCCAGGATTAAGACGACCAGCATACCACCCAAAATTTTCTTAATCATTATGCTGCTTAGTTTTGTATTGCACCATCGTCAACCCAACAGGCGATTGCATCGATCTGCGCCTGCGTGAGGCTCCCCTCGTCGGGCATCGTTCTGTCTCCGGTAAGCTTTTTTATATTGGCTGCGTTCTCCTGAATGTTCTTGAATACACGAAAGTCCGGGAACTGATTCCCGTTATGGCAGTCGTTTATAGCGCACGAGCTGGAAATAATGGGTTGGATTTCATCCTCGAAGCTGATGCCGGACATGACGCGAATGCTTTGGGAGGATTCACAGTCCGTCGCATCGCGAACGGTTACCACATATTCGCCGGAACCCAGGTTGGTGAACGTCGGCTCATCCTGGAACGGTCCTCCATCGACACTGTATGCGTACGGCGCTTCGCCGCCGACGGGCGTAATGGAGATCGTACCGGCTGCGGACCCACATCCGGCGTCGCTGCTGGAGAGTGTGAGGTTCACACCTTCCTTGTTGATTACATTTTGCGAAACGCTTCCCTGGCATCCATTCCCGTCGCGTACGACGATCGTATACGTCCCCGATGAAAGCGCCTCAAAGTGTGGTTCAGACGCAAACGGTCCGTTATTGATGCTGTATTCGTACGTTCCGGTTCCACCCGTAGCCGCAACCGCGATGAAACCGTTGCTTTCACCGCATTCCGCCTCGCCTACTTCTGTGACCTGGACGACCGGCCCTTCCACTGAGCAGTCAACAGGTGGATTAATGTTATCCGAAGTGCAGCCCGCACTAACCGCAAGCATGACCATCAATAACCTGTTCAATCGCGGATTCATCATAGGAGCTAATATTCTGGTTTCCGATATTTTTCTTTTGTAATTCTGATGAGGCCGCCCCCGGGATTCGGTAGGATACCAGAACCTATGTCGGGCGAATCGTGGCAGCCCATCCTGCCGCCCCGGAGGCAACGCTCATCATTTTCTTTTTCAATTATTCAATAACCTTTTCCCTTCATCTCTATCGCTATCGTAAGCCACCACTACACCAGGCGTACGATAACGACAGCACTCCATCTCTCAATCAAATCCTCTTTCCAACACCATACTGGCGTGCCTTACGGCTCATTGACTATTCGCCCCTATATCTCCTTGCGCAATCAGCGTTCCGAGATTGGCGGCGCTGAGGTGTACGTTGATGTACCCATCGTAAACAATCAGCTCATCGTACGTTATAGGTGTTGCATCGTTCTTCTCAGTGACGTTGGTCAGACTGCGACCGGTTGCTCCATTTACATTGGAAAGGTCGATCGCTATGCCCCCGGTCTCCGCAGCGCTATTATTGTGAATGTGTGACGGGTGATCCCCACCAGCTGTCGTGCCATCCAACTGAATGGTAACGAGTGTCGTGCCGTTCATGCGCTTTGCGAATGTCGCCGTGCCGCTAATGGACGGGTCCGACACACTGTTGAGCACATACGATACCATGTCTCCTGTGAGCGCGTTCTGACCGATATCACCCTGGGCGATGAGCGTACCGAGGTCGTCGCTGCTCAAATGCACGTTCACATATCCGTTGAAGTTGATAAGGTCGTCATACGTTACCGGCGTCGCGTCGTTTAGTGTCCTTATCGTCGTCTTGCTTATGCCTGTCGCTCCTGCGATGGGTTTAAAGTCGACCGCGATACCGCCGCCTTCAGCAGCCGTATTGTTGTGAATATGCGATGGATGCGAATTGCCTGCCGTTGTGCCCGTCAGTTCGATGGTGACGAGCGTAGCACCGCTCTTGCGCTGAGCGAAGGTTACTGTCCCGCTAATGCCTGGATCCGATACCGAGTTCAGCGGGTATTGAACCGACTGGTCGGTGAGGGCATTACCGCCGATGTCGCCCTGAGCGATGAGCGTACCCAGTTCTGCGCTACTGAGGTGTACGTTGACGTAGCCGTTAAAGTCCAGGAGTTCGTCATAGGTAATGGCGGTTTCGTCATTGAGTTGGCGGATGGTCGTGCGGCTTATCCCCGTGGCGCCATCAATGGGTTTGAAGTCGACCGCTATTCCCCCGCCTTCCGCCGCTGAATTGTTATGGATGTGCGATGGATGCGAGTTGCCATCAGTTGTGCCCTCAAGCTGGATCGTGACCAGGCTGAATCCGTTCTTGCATTTGGCAAAGGTAGCAGTGCCGCTGATCGACGGATCGGAAACGGATCCCAACTCATACACAACCGACTCCCCTGTGAGCTCGTTGCCGCCGATGTCGCCCTGCGCAATGAGGGTTCCCAGGTCGTTGCTGCTCAAGTGAACGTTGACATACCCGTTGAAGTTGAGTAAGTCGTCGTACGTGATGGGCGTGTCGTCGTTTAACGCACCGATGTTGGTGACACTAACGCCGGTTCCGCCATCCACAGCGTTAAAGTCGACTGCGATGCCGCCCCCTTCCGCCGCGGAATTGTTGTGGATATGTGCAGGGTGCATGTTGCCGGCGGATGTGCCGTCGAGCATCAGGGTTACTACGGCTTCGCCGTTCGCGCGTTCCTCGAAGATGACGCTGCCGTCAATAGCCGGATCGGACACGGATCCCAGCGGATAAGTTTTCGATTCGCCTGTGAGAACATTCTCGCCGATGTCGCCCTGTGCTATAAGTGTCGACATGTTGTCGGCGCCCGCATGCACGTTGACGTGGCCATCGAAGGCGATAAGTTCTTCGTAAGTGATGGGCGTCCCGTCGTTGAGGGCGGTAACCACCGTTTCGCTTCTTCCCGTTGCGCCGTCTACATTGGTGAGGTCAAGCACGATCGTACCGCCGTCGACCGCGTTATCTGCATGGATGTGTGCGGGGTGATTTCCCCCGGATTGGGTGCCGGTGAGTTGAATCGTAACCAGCACGCTGTTGTCGGACTGTTTGGAGAACGTGACGTTCCCGTCGATCCCGGGATCGGACCGGGGATTAAGCGTGTATACCGTGTTGTCGCCTGTCAGCGACGGCCCGGAATCGTCGTCGCAGCCGCTGAATCCCAGCACCAGAAGGGCAGCGACGAACAGGCATCCGAAATTTTGCAAGAAGGGTTTCATAGGGTTGTCTGTTTTGTCAAGGGTAAATGAAGCCTTGTCAACCGTATTTTTCGCCGGTTGTAGTATGTAGCAGGTCTGGGTTTTGGAGTTACCTGGTCTAGGGACCCTGTATCGAAGGCGGATGCTTGTTCGCCTTCCTGGCAAAATGGTAGCGGGCGGCAAACATCACCCCCGTGCTGTACAGGTCGATGTCGGCCCAGCCCATACCTTCCAGGGGGACCTTGAAATAGGGTTCGATCCCCACCGAGAGTGTACGCGTAGCCCTGAAGTCGAAGCCCGCGGAGAGGGTACCGATTCCGAACCACAAGGTCGAAGGCTTCTTGCCCGTCCAGCCATTGACCGCGCCCGGATTCGGGGTATCAAAATGATAGTAGTATTCTTCACTCTGCACGAAATAGCTCGACACCCCGGCGCTCGCGAACAACCGGATCCTGCGCGTACTAAGGATATCGAAGGTTACGGCGACAGGCACTTCGTACATAGAACACGTTCCGTCAATGCGATCCGGCACTACGCCATTGGTCAGGGCTTTCCAGTAGCCGGTGGGCGGACGGTATTCGTTCCCTTTTCCCCAATATTTCTTATTGGTGTACATGGCGCCGGCAGAAACACCCCAGCGGGGCAATACCTGGTAATGGAAGAAGGCGCCTATCGCATCGCCAGTACCCATGGAGCCTCCGTTCGCCGTCTTGCTGAAATCCGGCGCGGCGACAACGCTGATACTGAAGCGACTGCGCGTCTCGTCGAAGGTCTTGCGCCGGGGGGCCTCAAGTGCATCGGCGGTTGTTTCCACCGATGCACTGTCGGCAGCTTGATCCTGCACTTGCGTCAACGCTTCCGACTCGTTCACCATACGTTCGGCTGGCGCAGGCGGCTCAGGCTGCATTCGATTAAAGCCAGACACTTCCGATGGGTCTTTCTCAATGTTGATATTTTCGGCCGCCTGCTTCTCGGTATCACTGCCCGATCCCGCTGTCGAAATACGATTATTATCAACAGCGGCTGCCGACGAAACGTCAGCCCGACGTGTTGGTCGATTTCCACTGCTCCGCTCAGCGTCGATACGCATGTTACGCTCCGGCGCACCGCCTTGCGCGGCGTTCTCCCGAATCGCCTCAGACACTTGTGGCCCGTCTTCGGAACGGGATAACGCCGACTGATCCGTTACCCGATCAACAGCTGACTTGCCACCCTCAGATGACCGGGGATCACCCTCCGATTGATCACCAGGCGCGTTCGGTGCAGATGCAATCCCGGAGTCGACCTTATCTGTTGTGCCTGTAACGCCTTCACCAGCGCCTTCCGTAACGTCCTGCCCCGGAAGCAAAAGGAGCACGGCGACGACACCGACGAGGAAGGCCAGGCCCAATAAGGCTTTACGACCGTGCGCGCCGAACCATCCCACCGGCGGTACCGGCTGCTCCTCGTCAAGCCTGCGCTCCAACTTCTTCCAGTCTTCTTCGTTGAACTGGAGATCGTGGTGGCGCGTGGCTTTCCGGAAAAAATCTTCCAGGCTATCGTTATCCTTTATCGACATAATCGGTTTCAAAGAATTGATTCAGAATCCTTCGAAGCTGTTCCTTTGCTTTGAACAGGTTCGATTTGGATGTCCCCACTGACACGCCCAGCATGTGGGCAATTTCTTCATGTTTATATCCCTCGATCACATGGAGATTGAACACCGTTCGATACGCCGGCGGCAGTTTGCGCAGCATCTGTACGATTTCATCATAAGTGATTCCGGATAGTACTTTCTCCTCGTTGGCGTTTTGCCCAACCACATTCAAATCTGCTGACTTCGGGATGCGATTCTTTTGGTGATAATGGTTGATGGCAGTGTTTACAATAATCCTGCGCAGCCAGGGTTTAAAAGGACGCTTCAGATCAAACTTTGCGATGTTTTGAAATACCTTCATAAATCCATCATTAAGAACTTCGGCAGCTTCGTCACGGTTGTCGGCATAGCGCAAACAGATGCTCATACCATATGCGTAGAACTCCTGGTATAGAAGCTTCTGGCTGCCGCGGTGCTGTTTTCTGCAACCGATCAACAGCTTGACAACTTTTTCTTCCTTCTTGTCCAAATGGGCTGCTTGGTTACTCAATCCATACAGGCATTCGCTGTGGAGGGTTGCCTGTCGGGACCTACATGTAATTTAACCCCAAAAAGTCATTCCCGGGCCGGTCTTGAATTCCTGCACGAATACCGGTACCTTAAGGGAAAATCAAACCGCCCACCACGATGAAGACACTGTGCTGGCTTACGGGATTATGGGTTGCCGCAGCGGTCCCTGCCATAGCGCAAACGCCCAACCCTTCCATCCGAATCAAATCTGCCGTTCTCGCCGCCCCTGAAGGGTTGCGCGAAGGGGCCACCGTCCTGGGCGTCGACGCCAACGGCGACGTGGTGGTGTTGAGAAAGGGTACTAACGAAATGATTTGCCTGGCGGACGACCCGAAAAAAGACGGTTTGAACGTCTCCTGTTATCATCGCGACCTCGAGCCCTTCATGGCACGCGGACGGGCCCTGCAGAAAGAAGGCAAATCGTTTCAGGAAATATTTGATATCCGTGAGGCAGAGGTAAAGGCCGGTAAGCTCTCGATGCCGGAGTCGCCCACTACCCTATTCGTCTTTACCGCCCCCAGGGAAGGTTTCAATACCGAGACCGGCGAGGTAACAAATGGCTACCTAAGGTACGTGGTGTACATCCCATACGCTACTGCTGAAAGTACCGGGCTGCCGCTTAAACCCGATGTGCCGGGCATGCCCTGGATCATGGATCCGGGAACGCATAGGGCGCATATTATGATCAACCCTGCGAAGTAGTGCGCGTTTCACCGCGATGGCGCACCGGCGCTGAGGGTAATTTCGGCAATCTAAACGTTCAATACTTTCCGCCTTCCGCAGCCTGACGGGTGACGAAGCAGGCACTTAAACACTTTTTTCCGACATTGCAACTATGTGGCTGTTCCTGAAAGACCAGAGTCTTCTGATTTGGCTAGGTGTGGTCGCATTTGGCCTGTTCGCCGCGGTGCGGGTCGTCCTGGAGACCCGCAGTCCTTCCAAGACCGCTGCCTACCTCCTATTGATCATTCTGTTTCCCGTTGGCGGCCCTTTGCTGTACTTCCTCGTTGGCGTAAACTACCGCAACCGCCGTATCTACAGCAAGAAACTCATACGCAATACTACCTTATTCAACCAGGTTCGCGACACCGTCCAGAAGGATTCCCTCGAGGTACGCGAACGTTATCCTCAGCTGTCGGAACCGAACGACGATCTCATCGACCTGCTGCTAGGCGAATCGCTATCGCCCCTCTCGGAGAATAGAGTTACCGTTCTACTTAATGGGGAGCAAAAGTTTCCGGCCCTTCTTGAAGCGATCGACAAGGCGGAGAAATTCATCCACCTGGAGTATTATATATTCGAAGAGGACACCACCGGCGGCCAGGTAAAAGATGCATTGATAAAAAAGGCACGCGAAGGCGTTAAGGTTCGTATAATCTTTGACGACTTCGGAAGTCACCGGTTGTGGCGAAATTTTGTCGACGAGTTCCGTGAAAACGGTGTGGAGATCTATCCATTCTTCCGCATCCACTTCGTGCTGTTTGCCAACCGCATTAACTTTCGCGACCACCGCAAGGTTGTGATCATCGATGGGAACGTCGGATTTCTTGGCGGCATGAACATCGCCGACCGGTACGTAAACGGACTTGTCGACAACAAGTACTGGCGGGATACGCATGTGAAAATCGAAGGGCGCGCCGTACTTACCTTACAATACCACTTTCTATCCAACTGGAACTTCTGCTCCGGGCAAAGCCTCGGCTTCAGTCCCGACCTGTTTCCGGACACCCCGCCGTTACCCGACTACAAAGACCTCGTGCAAATTGTTACCGGAGGTCCCGACTACCCGCGTCCGAGCATCATGCTTTCGTATTTCACCGCCATCATGATGGCAAAGAAATGCGTATACATTACCACGCCTTACTTCATCCCGAACGAGACCATGATGAACGCCATCAAGCAGGCGGCCTTTAGCGGCAAGGAGGTCCGTGTGCTGATACCGGAACGTTCCGATTCCGCCTTTGTCGACGCAGCGTCTCGTTTCTATTTCCTCACCTTGTTAGAAGCGGGCGTTAAGATCCACCTGTACACCAAAGGCCTCATCCATGCCAAGACAATGGTTGTCGACGACACGCTTTCGATAGTCGGAACGGCAAACATGGACTTGCGGAGTTTCGAATTGAATTTCGAGATCAATGCGATCATCTACAGCGAGCATGTCAACGCCGAGATGAAGGATACCTTCTGGAAAGATCTGGAGCATAGCTACATGCTCGATCGGGACGAATGGGGCAAACGCAATAAATTTCGAATATTCCTGGAAGGGTTGGCCCGTATCCTGGCCCCGTTGCTCTGAACCTCAGGTAACCCAGCGCAGCGTCTGCCCTTTGAGTGTATTTTCGAAAGGGGTACCCTCGGCGATGGAAATGTTCCATTGCTTTTTCAACTCATAATACCAACGCGCCTGGGTGTCGGGATCACCCAACAACATGAGCGTCGGATTCGTCTCCAGCCCTTCGGCCAGCTTTCTGAATACATCAAGGTCCTGGCCGATAAACTTTCGGCCGAGTCGCCTCAGCGGCAACCACAACGCCCGCGCCAGACCGAGGGAAGTGAAGAAGATATGGTTCAGCTCGGTATTTTCGCCGTCAATGGGTGTGAGTGTGGTAATGGATATTACTTCGTGGCGTTCGCCGGCCTGTATATGCTCGACGCGGTTGCCGGGCAATTGAAATGTGATCTCGGTCGACGTGCCGCCTTTCAATATAGAGTAGCCCTTCGAATTCGTCGAAGGCTTGTGGCGCACCATCCGGAATCCCAGCCCGAACGGCTCAAACGTCTTTTCCTTTAACTTAAGATTTTTGGCTGATCGCCAGAACCACGACTGATGAACGAAGGTGACGTGAGCGGGGTCGATAAGTCCGATGACGGCGTGGTCGATGTTCGTCGGGAGCGTCACTGTGTCGACATACCAGAATTTCTTTGCAGGGTCGAGCAACAGGTTGGGGAAATGGCGGTCCGCCCCTTCCAGCTTCAACTTATTTTGAGGGATGTATACCCACACGGTTCCGTTGACTTCACGGCAGGGATAGCGGAACACCTTGATCTTCGACACGTCGATACGGTCGTCCGGGAGTGCCGGTATCTTCCTGCACGTGCCAGTGGCATCGAACTGCCACCCGTGGTAACAACACGTGATCGTATTACCATCATACCATCCTTTTGATAAGGGTACACCCCGGTGTGGACAATTGTCTTTCAACGCAAAGGGTGCGCCGTCGGCATCGCGTCCCATCACAATAAATTCGCCGGCGATCTGTTTTCTCACGAGTTTACCCGCACGCAGATGGCTGCCGTGCAGGGCAAAGTACCATATATCCCTGAGGAACAGGGGGTGATCAACTTCCTTCATCACAGGCGGTTAAGTACAAGGCGAGCGTTGGCGGTCCTCACGTGCAAGATACCAAAGACAGTGGCAAGTTCAAGCCCTTCCGAATATGGGGGCGAATATAAGGTGCGGGGTTATGTCGAACGACGCGATTTACGGAATTTGCCTTTACGGGACCGGCCGGATGAAGAGCTGCTTCTCTTCTTGCCGTTGTGCTGTTTCCAGGGCTTGTGGTTGGTGCCGGTTTTCCGGTACTCCGGACCCGCGCCGATGTCTTCAGGCATTTCCATCTTGGGTACCTCCTTACCGAGGAACCGTTCGATATCGGCGAACCGGCGCTGATCCTTTTCGTTAACGAAGGTTACCGCCGTTCCCGTGCGGTCGGCGCGAGCGGTACGACCAATGCGGTGCACGTAGTCTTCCACGTCCGGTGGAACATCGAAATTGATAACGAGACTGATACCTTCGACATCGATACCTCTTGACAGGATATCGGTGCCCACGATGATCGGCAACTTCCGGCTCTTGAACTCCCTGAGGATCTCATCGCGCTCTTGCTGCTCGAGGTCGGAATGAAAGGCCTTCACGGCGAACCCTTTGCCTTTGAGCTGGGTCGTGAGCTTCTTCACGTTCTCCTTGGTGGAGGCAAATATCAGCACACTACTATGATCCTCCTGGCCCAGTATCCATTTGATCATCGGTATTTTCTGAGCCTCATAGAGGATGTAGGCTTGTTGCTGAATGCCTTCCGCCGGCTTGGATACGGCCAGGTTCACCTCGTGGGGTGTGCGGAGGATACGGTTCGCCAGCGTCCGGATCTTCGGCGGCATGGTTGCGGAAAACAGGAGCGTCTGACGCGACTGCGGGAGGTAGTTGATGATCCTGATGATGTCGGCGTAAAATCCCATGTCGAGCATCCGGTCGGCCTCATCGAGGACGAGATGTTGAAGGTGCTCGAGATTCAGGGTGCCTGCAGAAAGGAGGGCGATGAGCCGGCCGGGCGTAGCGATAATAATATCCGCTCCGGATTCGAGCGCCCGCTTCTGTTTATCCCAGGCCGCGCCGTCGCCGCCACCGTAGACAGCGATCGAGCTAATGCCCATGAAATACGCAAAGCCTTCAATCTGCTGGTCTATTTGCTGCGCCAACTCCCGCGTCGGCGCCAGCACGAGGGTATTCAGGTGCCGATGCTCGGTATGGAGGATCTTCTGAAGGATGGGCAGGATGTAGGCAGCGGTCTTACCGGTGCCGGTCTGGGCGCAGGCGATGATATCGTGGCCTTCCAGTATGGCAGGAATGGCCTGCTCCTGTATTGGAGTAGGTTGTTCATAACCCATGGAGGCCAGGCCGTCCATCAGGCGTTCATCGAAATTAAAATCAGAAAATGTCAAAGGACAAAGACTAAAAAGTGGATACTCATTATTTCAAAAGTGGCCGGAATCGGCTTCTTCATAAATTCGGCGATCACGCCTCATCATCGCAAGCCCGGATGGTCCGGGACATATTGATCTACAAAGATAACGTAATAATCAATACCGTCCTAAAATGGTTCCCGTCAGCGGGTTGAAACTTTCAGCGTTCGAACGGACGGTCATAGCGGGGCGAAGGAAGCCGTAGCGCATACGATTGAACGGCGCCCTACGCGCCATCAGACCGCCATAAAAAGGCCTTCGCATTTCAGTTGAATTTCCAGCGCCAAAATCCATTGCGCAACTTTTGGCTCTTTCGTGAATTACCTTCATATTCGCTGCCTCGCAACAGCGATTTCAAATGATAATCCCCCAGTTTAATCACACTACTACTATGAGCAGATGCTACAATTTTTCGGCAGGACCAGCCGTGCTGCCCCTTGACGTTTTGAAGAAGGCGCAGGAAGAACTCGTCGACTGGCAGGGATCGGGTATGTCGGTTATGGAGATGAGCCATCGTGGTAAGGAATACTCCTCCATTCACGAGAATGCCATCAAGAACCTGCGGACCCTGATGAATATTCCGGACAACTATAAGGTTCTGTTCCTTCAGGGTGGGGCCTCAACGCAGTTCGCCATGGTCCCCCTGAATCTCTTTTCGCAAGCCCGAAAGGCTGACTATGTCAACACCGGATCCTGGTCGAAGAAGGCGGTGGCCGAGGCCAAACGCTACGGCACGGTGAACGTCATTGCAAGCTCCGAAGACAAAAACTTCAACTATATACCCGAGGTCGACCCGAGTATGATCTCTCCGGACGCCGATTATGTCCACATTACGACCAACAATACCATCTACGGCACGGTGTATCCTACCATCCCGGACACCGGGTCCAAGCCACTGGTGGCTGACATGTCGTCCAACATCCTGAGCCAGGAATACGATGTGACAAAGTTCGGACTCATCTATGCCGGGGCGCAAAAGAACATCGGCCCGGCCGGGGTCACCATCGTCATCATCCGCGAAGACCTGCTGGGCAAAGCGCTTGATATTACGCCGACCATGCTGGACTACCAGACGCACGCCAAGAACGATTCACTTTACAACACACCGCCTTGTTTCGCCATCTACATGGCAGGCCTGGTGTTTGAATGGCTGCTCGCTAAAGGCGGCATCGCAGCCATGCACAAAGAAAACGTCGCCAAGGCGGCACTGTTATACGATTACCTGGACAACTCCCGCCTGTTCAAAGGCACCGTCGAAAAAAGGTCACGGTCGATCATGAACATCCCATTCGTGACCGGCAGCGACGAACTTGACGCTAAATTCATTTCAGAAGCGGCCAAGCGAGGCCTCAAAACACTGAAAGGACACCGGTCCGTCGGCGGGATGAGGGCCAGCCTGTACAATGCGATGCCCCGCGAGGGCGTACAGGCGCTGGTAGACTTCATGGAAGAATTTGAAAAGGCAAACGCATAATCATGGTATTCAAAATACAGACATTTGACAAGATCGCTCCAGAAGGTCTTGCCCGGTTTCCTCTGGATCAGTACGAAGTTGCTTCTGAGTTTCAATCCCCTGACGCTATATTATTAAGGAGTCATTCCCTTCACGACTATCCGTTTCCGCCTTCAGTAAAGGCTATTGCGCGGGCAGGCGCGGGCGTAAACAATATTCCCATTTCCCGATGCACAGAATCCGGAATTGTTGTCTTCAACACGCCGGGCGCTAACGCCAACGCCGTGAAAGAGCTTGTCATTGCGGGCATGCTCCTGTCTTCGAGAAAGATCGCACAAGGGATCTCCTGGGCGCAAGGCCTCAAGGATAAGGGCGCGGAAGTTCCCAAGCTGGTTGAAAAGGGTAAGTCCAGTTTTGTGGGCCCGGAAATCCAGGGAAAGACGCTTGGCGTCATCGGACTGGGAGCCATCGGAATGCTGGTGGCAAACGCCGGCGAAGCGCTGGGAATGCGCGTCATCGGATACGACCCGTACATCTCTGTTGACGCCGCGTGGCAGTTGTCGAAGTATGTTAAGAAGGCCCGCAGCCTGGATGCGCTGCTCTCAGCCTCAGACTATATCTCCATCCACGTACCGCTGCTGGATTCTACGCGGGGTTTCATCGACAGGTCGAAGTTCGCCATCATGAAGCCCAACGTTCGTATTATGAACTTCGCGCGTGAAGGACTCATCAACACCAACGACCTGATCGAGGCACTCGATTCCGGAAAGGTTGCGTGCTTCGTCACCGACTTTCCTGAAGCATCGCTGCTTGGCCACGACAAGATCATAACTGTCCCCCACCTGGGCGCGTCTACGCCCGAGTCGGAAAACAATTGTGCCGTTATGGCCGTCGAGCAACTTCGTAACTTCCTGGAGAACGGCAACATCCGCAATTCAGTGAACTTCCCCCCGGCAGACATGCCGAGAAACGGTGGCGCCCGGATCATTATCGCAAACCGCAATGTTCCGGCCATGGTGGGAAAAATCACCAGCGTCCTTGCTGCACAACACATCAACATCGCTGACATGATCAACCACCACCGCGAAGAGATCGCCTACAACATCATCGATGTGGATGGGCACGTCGAGGAGTCTCAGATCGCCGGCATCCGCGAAATCGAAGGCGTTATACTGGTGAGGCTATTGCCGAAGGAAAATGGACAATGACCCGCAGGCGCGGCCGGGCGTGCGTGGTGGCATACATGGTTATCAATCTATCAACTGATCGTAAATGAGAATTAAACCTTTCAAGGGATATCGCCCCAAAGCGGAGTTGGCCAAGGCTGTGGCATCAAGGCCGTACGATGTGCTGGATTCAGACGAAGCACGCGAAGAAGCAAAGGGCAATCCCTACTCCTTTCTTAACGTAGTTAAACCTGAAATCACGCTTCCACCGGATACCGATCCGTATAGCCCTGCGGTGTATGAAGCCGCAAGAACCAATTTTCAGAAACTGGTGTCGGACGGCGTCTTCCGGCAAGACGACACAGAATGTCTCTACATCTACGAGCTCACCATGGACGGGAGAACGCAGGATGGCATCGTGGCCTGCGCGGCAGTGGACGACTACATGGAAGGGCGAATAAAGAAGCATGAACTGACACGGCCCGACAAAGAGAACGACAGGAAAAATCACGTTCGCGTGGCGATGATGAATGCCGAGCCCGTGTTTTTTGCCTATCACGCACTTGAGGCTGT
Organism: Cyclobacteriaceae bacterium; assembly: GCA_035304385.1. GTDB lineage: Bacteria > Bacteroidota > Bacteroidia > Cytophagales > Cyclobacteriaceae > ZC4RG29. The sequence continues at coordinate 31,376 of DATGQD010000028.1, read as the reverse complement.
CGACAAAGTGGTAGCAACAATCAAGAAGGAACAACCGGAGTACGACTTCGTTGCGGACGACGGCATCAGTCACCGGCTGTGGGTTGTACGCGACGCGGATGCGATCAGCAAGATCGTGGATGCCTTTGCAGCCTTGCCCGCTACTTACGTTGCCGATGGCCATCATCGTACTGCGGCGGCTGCGCTGGTAGGACACGACCTCCGTACGGAAAATCCCAACCACACCGGCAACGAAGAATACAATTATTTTCTGGCGGTGCATTTTCCGGACAACCAACTCCATATCATGGACTACAACCGCGTGGTCCGCGACCTGAACAACCACACCGCTGCATCATTCCTCAAGGCCCTGGAACAATCGTTCACCGTCAGCGCACCGTCTGCCGAGGCAGCTCGCCCGTCACGCCTTCATGAATTCAGCATGTACCTCGAGGGCAAGTGGTATCTGCTTTCGGCGAAACCCGGTACGTACGACGATACCGACCCGATCGGCGTCCTCGACGTCACAATTCTCTCCGAGCAAATTCTGAAGCCGCTGCTGAATATTCACGACCTGCGTACAGACAAGAGGATCGACTTTGTCGGTGGCATCCGCGGTCTGGAAGAACTCCAACGGAGAGTCGACAGCGGAGAGATGAAGGTCGCGTTCGCGCTATATCCCGTTACCATGAAGCAACTCATGGACATCGCCGACAGCGGGAATATTATGCCGCCAAAGACAACCTGGTTCGAACCCAAGCTCCGTAGCGGGCTGGTGGTCCATTCACTGGAAGATTAAGGATCGTCGTTGCCACTCGGCACCTCCCCGCAGTTTCGCCGAGCCGGAGCGCCTTCCGCGAGCCGTGGGCTCGTACCGTTAACCAGGTCGGCCGGTAGGCCGTTGAAATAAATTCGGCCTAAATTCGTCATACGTACGTATGAAGAAAAAGTCGCGTGTATCGATAGCTAAGGTTTTCCGGACGATCATCTGGCCACGGCGGCGATTGCTCCTGATAGGCCTCGTTCTTATTGCCATAAGTCGTCTTTCGGGGCTCGTGCTGCCGTGGGCCAGCAAATACCTCGTCGACGAGGTCATTGCCAACAAGAATATGGAACTGCTCCGGCTCCTTCTCGCCGGCGTGGTGGGCGCCATCATCGTCCAGGCGATCACTTCTTTTGCCTTAACGCAAATTCTTAGTGTGGAGGCCCAGCGGCTGATAGCCATCCTGCGAACACAGGTGCAGCAAAAGATTCTACAGCTGCCCATACGCTTTTTCGATAATACCAAGTCAGGTGCACTCGTGTCCCGTATCATGACCGACGTGGAAGGCGTACGGAATCTTGTTGGCACGGGCCTCGTGCAACTCGTCGGCGGCGTACTTACCTCAGCAGTGTCACTGGTGCTGCTGATCCGGATCAGTCCGATGATGACGCTATATACGCTGGTACCGGTACTCATCTTCGCCTTCATCTCGATGAAAGCCTTCAATTACATTCGCCCTATTTTCCGCGAGCGCAGCAAACTCAACGCGGAAGTCACGGGGCGGCTTACGGAAACGTTGAATGGCGTTCGCGTGATCAAGGGATTCAACGCTGAGGCCCAGGAGATACGAACCTTTGAAGAAGGGGTGAACAGACTCTTCTTAAATGTCAGGAAGAGCCTGACGAGTACAAGCCTCGTGACCAGCTCAGCTACCCTCCTGCTTGGCCTGGCCAGCGCCGGCATTATGGGTATCGGTGGCTATATGATTATGGAAGGAAACATGACGTTCGGCGATTTCCTTTCCTTCACCTTGTTCCTCGGCTTCATGATCGCACCTATCGTCCAGATGAGCAACATCGGAAGCCAACTTACGGAAGCCTTCGCGGGCCTGGACCGCACGGAGGAAATCATGAATATGGATCCGGAGGATGACGGCACCGAACGAACGCTGACGATCGGACCGATACACGGTGACATTGAATTTCATGATGTCGGATTCGCTTACGAAGAAGGCAAGCCTGTTCTTCACAACATCAGTTTTAAGTCGCCCGCAGGCACTGTGACTGCCTTGGTAGGCACATCGGGGTCAGGTAAGACGACCATCGCCGGCCTGGTAGCAAGTTTCATCACGCCGATATCCGGCAAGGTGACAGTCGACGGATATGACCTCAGCAAAGTCTCGCTGTCGAGCTATCGAAGCCAGCTTGGTGTCGTTCTGCAAGACGACTTCCTCTTCGAGGGCACTATCCGCGAAAACATCCGATTCCCGCGGCCCGATGCCACGGAAAGCGACGTTGAAAATGCGGCATCCGCCGCTTATGTCGACGAGTTTGCTTCGCGTTTTGAGGATGGCCTGGATACGGTCATCGGCGAACGCGGCGTCAAGCTCTCCGGCGGCCAACGTCAGCGCATCGCCATTGCGCGCGCCATCCTGGCCGATCCCCGGATACTCATCCTGGACGAAGCCACTTCCAACCTCGACACAGAAAGTGAATCCTTCATACAAAAAAGCCTCTCGACGCTAATGAGAGGCCGCACTACCTTCGTAATCGCACACCGTCTCAGCACCATCCGGCAAGCGGACCAGATCCTCGTAATCGAAAAAGGACGCATCGCAGAACGCGGCACCCACGATGAACTCATCGCTGTAAAAGGGCGATATTTTGATTTATACACCTATCAGGCACGGATCTGATAGAACGGGGATGGGAAGATGGAAGCCCGATTATTTTCTTGCGGCAATTTGTGTGAATTGAGCATCTGAAAAAATTACCAAAATCATGTAGTTTTTTACCGTCTGCCGTCACCCATTGTTAAAATGAGAAAATTCGCATGATGGAAGCTTTGGACCAGGCGTTTCTCAGTGAGGTGAATCAAAATATCGGCATCGTGCACAAGGTTGCCCGCCTGTACTTTACAGATCCGGACGAACGCGATGATGTGATACAGGAAATGATGTATCAACTGTGGCGGTCGTACCCCCGATTCAACCGACGTTCCAAATTCTCCACGTGGATGTACAGTGTCTGTCTGAACACCGCCCTCACGCATGTCAGGAAAAGAAGTCGGCGCCGCAAAGAAACCCTGTCGGAAACACACCTGGAAATTGCCGAACCTCTGACAGAGGACAAGGAGGAAAAGATAGCGGCGTTATACAAAGCCATCGGCAAACTATCGGAATTGAACCGGGCGATCATCATGCTGTACCTCGAGGATCTCAGTTACGAGGAAATCGCGACCGTTACCGGTCTCTCCCGATCCAATGTAGGCGTGAGACTGGTCCGCATCAAGAACGAGTTGGAAAGACAAATGACGAAAACGGGAGTAAACTGATGACGAGCATAGATCAAATGAAAAAAGACTGGTCGGCTGCACATGGCAGTACGACTGGCGCATATGACCCTGCGACATTCAGCCGAATAGTCCGCTCGCGGGTTAAGGCACACACACAAACTGCCATGCAATACTTTTGGGCTGCGTTCGTGATGCAGATAATCGTATACGCATTGCTGTGCAACGTGATCGTAAGGTACTGGTCGAACCCAGGCATTCTGATACCGGCGATCTGGGGTGTGATGTTGTTCATTCCGTTCACCACTGTGTTGATGATCAAGTTCAAAGCCATTGCTGTGGCCCGTCCGGACCGACATCAAGAGGGGCAGATCGGAGACACGTCGCTGAAAGATTACATCACGGTACGCCGCAATCTGCTGATGAGTTTTTATCGATTCAAGAAGTGGTATGAATTCATTCTCATCCCCACGGCATCCGCCATCGGCGTCTTCATCGTCTTTGAGTTGTATGTTCCTGGTGGCGTCATCGAACATCAGTCAGGTGCGATCATCATATTTATCGTAACCGTCCTCTCATGCGCGTTGGCGATCCGAAAGGAAAACCAGAAGAATTTCAGAGAGCCCCTGATGCGGTTCAATGAGGTGTTGGCCGAATTTGAGGGAGAGGAACGCCAGAACGACAGCCTGTAGAAAAAAATCGCCTCTCTCGAGGGCAGCATCCCTTGTATTTTCGCACGGTCGCAAACCGCCCTTGAAAATGACGCAATGACACGTAGGCGGGTTTGAGAATTGAGCGTAAGTTTGACTATACAATGACCAAAAAGACATGAAAAAGTTAGAATTCGACATCCGAATCGATGCGCCCAGACCGAGAGTCTGGGACGTACTCTGGAACGACGACACGTACCGGCAGTGGACCAGCGTTTTCAGCGAAGGCTCCAGGGCGGTTAGCGACTGGAACGAAGGAAGCAAAGTTCACTTCGTAAACGAGGAAGATAGCGGCATGTACGCCCTGATCGAAAAGAAAGTGCCCAATGAGACCATGATCTTCCTGCACCAGGGCGAAGTTGAAAAGGGCATCGAACGTCAGGGACATGGCGATGCCGGATGGAACGAATCGCGGGAATCATACTTCCTTGAAGATGACGGATCCGCCACCATGCTTAAAGTTCAGCTCGATGCCCCTGAAGAATACGTCGACTATTTCAGTGACACTTTTCCCAAGTCGCTGATTAAAGTCAAGGAACTCGCCGAATCCGCCTAATCAGATGCAGAGGCAGATGCAGACGCAAGGTCATACCCCAATGTTTTCGTTGACCCTTGCCACTGCCTCTGCCTCTGCATCTGCTCCTGCCTCTGCCTCTGTTCCCAGGTCTGGTGTCGAGACGTCCCGTCCGCGCAGCATATCCCAGACTCTGGCGGAAGCGCCATGGTAAAAGCCAGTCGGGTGCTCAAAGCCCTTCGGGTTGCGGAAGGTTCCGAAAATAATATCGTACAAGGGTAGGTCAGAGTAGTTGTAGCGGTGTATTCCTTGTCCATGATGGAACGTGTGGCTCTCGGGCCGCTGCACGATGTACCCGAGCCACCGTGGCGTTCTGATATTGGCATGCTGGAAAATAGAAAAGAAGTTCGTCACCAGGATCATGACCGTAATGGCCTGCGGCGTGAGGCCTGCGATAAGGCTGAAGCAAATGCTGCTCAGCGTTATCCAACCCAGCATATCAAGGGGGCTGAAATAAAACGCTCCGTACGTATCGAGCCTTTCCGCGCTATGATGCATCTGGTGGAAGCGCTTCCAAAGAAAGTCACTCCGGTGAAGGCTGTAATGCCAGACAAAGACGCCGAATTCGTATAACAGCACGGCAAAAAGGCCGCCCCAGGCTGTTCCCCACGATGTGAGGTCAAAGATGCGATAGGGTGCGAGTACCGGGTCGATAAATATGGGCAGGTACGACGACAGGTAAAAGAAACACAGAAATGCCAGGATACCCCTGATCTTCCAGTTTTTAACTTTCGGGAGTTCTCTACCCGGGAACAGGGCCTCCCAAAGCATCAATGCCCCGTATATCGACAATACAATTAACGAAATGGGGTCTAGCAGAATTTCCAATGGTGTTGGCATGGCAATTAGTTTGTTTGTCCAATACCATTGGCGTAAGGCCAGAACTTACAATGTGAGATGCGCGTATCGTGGCTACTGCCGTTCTACCCTCCGTGTCCAAAGACCTTCAACTCCCGCATCGTCCACGTCACCTCGTAATCGAATGGCTGTCCCCTCCTTTCGCCTTTCACCACGGACTCGGAGCGCGTCAGCACAATGCGAATGAACCGGCACGTGCGGGGATCAAAGCGCACCTGTGTGAAACTGCCAGTACCTTCTCCGTTAGTAACGGCTTTCTCCCACGTGGTTCCGTCGGTCGATACTTCAACGTCAAAACCGCGCGGTGACGTCTGAAGTGGTGGCTGCCGGTTCGGACCCCAGCCCCTGTTGATGGGCTGCGACCGGAACTGGATCTCTGAGACCGTCACCGGTGATGGGAACTCAACCTGGAACCACATGCCTTCCTTTTGGGTGACGCCGGTGGTCCATCCCTCGTAGGTGAATGCAGCGGTAGGCGATGCCGTGCTGCCCTTTCTTATTTCGGCAGCATGGCTGGCGGTTATCTTCCATGCTGAAGTAGGTTCAAGCACCTTGGGTATGGCTGCCCAGAGTTCGTCGAATGCGTAGGGGCGGTTTTGGTCGGCCGTGGCCTTCCGAACACGGGCCACATCATCCGGTGTTACCAGGGGCGACTCGTTCTCAAAATTTGCGCGCACAAACGACGCGACGGACGCAATCCATTCGTCGCTTTGGTTGCCCATGGGTGCCATGATGGCGCCTGCGTACGACTTACCCGCGATGTTTCCGGTTAACCCATGCAATAACGTCTTGATAACGTAATCAGGGTGCGCTTGCACTCTGGGAGAACCCACCAGCGACGGCGCCATTAGTTGTCCCGGGCCAACGGGTGTGCCGGTACCGAGTGGACCGTGGCATGTGGAGCAGAAGCTGTTGTAGATATCCAATCCCGCTTCGACGCGTGCCTTCTCCTCATCGGTAAAGTTGGGATCGGGCCGTCCAAAGAATGCAGTAACTACCGGCGGCTCAAGTACCTGCGCACCCACGAGCTGTACGCCCGCAGAAGAGTCGGCAGCCATGATCTTCTTTACCCGGGCTTCCGTGCCGGGAATTTTCAGCAGCCGGCCCGTCATCATTGCCCGCATCTTCACCTGTGTATCCTTGTCGTTCATCAACTCCAGGTAATGGGGGCCAAGCGAAAGGTCGCCGGCTTTGTACAGGGTTTCACTGGCCCACATGGCCTGTATGCGCATGCGCGGCTCGGGGTCTTTCATCAGACGCTTTACCAGGGACGACTCCAGCGCGCCTATGCCCTCGAGACACCACAGGGCGTGAAACCGGGCGAGAAGGTTATCGCTGTTGCGTACCATTTCAACCAACGCGGGAGCAACCGACTTGTCGCGGCGTTGCACGATCACTTGCTGGGCCATATCACGCCACCAGCCATTGGGATGCTCAAGATGCCGCAGGAGGTCGGCGGTAGGTTCATCATACATGCGCGGTTGAGTCTTATCGCGTTCAAAGTCATCATGCGTCAAACGCCAGATACGTCCCAGGCTGACGATTTTATCCAGTTGGTATTGTTCGATCTTCACGCGCAGGTAAGATCCAACGGGTGTCCACTCGCCTTCCTGGATGATACCGTGATACATGTCGACGATGTACATGGTGCCGTCAGGGGCCGTGGCCATATCAACAGGACGGAACAGCGGGTCCGCTGAGCGAATAAATTCGGACTTTTCCTCCTGGAACACGTTGTGAAGCACGGTAAGTCCCTCGTTAACCACCGGGTTGACCTGCCTCACAATGCGCGCTACGGGTTCGCCGTAGATGTACTGGCCTCGGAGCGCTTCCGGCAACCGATGACCGCGGAATACGTCGTTTCCTGCGGCGCCTGTAACCCGGTTAAGGCTTCCATCCGGCATCCGTACAGCCGCCATTCCCCCTTGCATGTCGGCGAGCCCTATCGGCGCGCCCCACGGTATGTCAAATCCTTCGGCAAAGTTGTTCTCAACGATATAGTCGCCATAATGAATAGGGAACTGGAAGTACGAAGGCAGGCCTGTTGCGCCGCCCTGAAACCACAGCTTTCCGTCGTCGTCATGGGCCACGCCCCATTGACCGTGGTTCGAGCCGGTCGACTCCCGGATGACGCCGTCGGGCGTTTCACGAACGCGGAAAGGATTCACGGTGCTGTAGAGCCAGTTGTCCATCCCCCAATACAGGAAAGCCTGCTGGTGTTCGACGTTTCCAGCCCTGCCGAAGTTGTCGGTGAAGAACTCCTTCTTGTCGGCCTTGCCGTCTCCGTCTGTGTCGGTATACTTATATACGTTGTCTGCATTGGACTCCATGGTGAGAATGCTGTTGGGTCCGTAGGGCAAGACGAAGCGCGGGAAGACGAGGCTGTCTACAAACATTCCGCCCGTTTCATAGATGCCGTCGTTGTCTTTGTCCTCCCACCTCGAGATACCGCTTACCGGATCCAGCGTACCGTCGGAGTCGGCCGTCAGCATGTATGTACGGAGTTCCAGAACATACATCCGGCCGTTGCCGTCGAACGTAATGGCGCCGGGTTGTTGTATCTGGGGCTCCGTGAGTACCGGCTCAATCCGATAGCCCGGCTGAAGCAGGAACTTCTCCGCCTGTTCTTCAACGGGCAGAGGCAGCACGGGGGGCTTGGGTTCCAGGTCGATGCCTTTCCAGTACGGGCTTGTCGTGTCAGCCCCTTCGGGCAGGTGTACTACGGGCCAGTTTTCGCTACGATCCCGGGAACAGGAAATGAGTACCAGTAAGACTGGGAAAAGCACTGCGGCGCGCCGCAATGAAGAAGATAAGATCATAAGGATGTTATGAAGGGGATTTGTTCAATCCTTCAAGGTTAGGTTTTACTCTTTGTCACGCAATTGCCAATATGTGAAGAAGTGACCTTTTTGCCAATGTCCGTGTGACCTCTGGCGTCATTTTTACACAAGGCTCCTGAAAAGGGTGCTGCGCGCCCATCAAATTTTTGTTGGACTTTCCCATGAATTGGTTTAACTATCTCGTCAAAATCCAGATACCATGAAAACTAAGGGACTCTTTCGGACGCTTGCGGCCATTGCACTGTTGGGGATAGCGCATTTCACTTCCGCTCAGGAAATTGGTCTACAGATGGGAAGCTTCCGCGATCTCCTCCGCGAGGATGTCCGCACGGCCTTTGCCAGGATGAAGGAACTCGGTATCCGCGAACTTGAAGGCGGCTTCGCCCGGGGTATGAGCCGTGAGGAATACAAAAAGCTCTTAAAAGAATATGACATAACCGTTGTGGCAACCGGTATCGGATTTGATCGTCTGGAGCAACCTGACAGCCTCAAAAAGGTCATCGCAAACGCCAAAGACCTCGGCGCCAGCTATATAGTGTGTTACTGGATTCCCCACGACGGCGACAACTTTACCTTTGAGGATATGAAGCGCGCGGTAAAGGTGTTCAATGAAGCCGGCAAGACTATTAAAGAGAGCGGACTCACCTTCGCGTACCATCCGCACGGCTATGAGTTCCGCCCCTACGAAGGCGGTGGAAACAGCACCATGTTTGAATACATGATGGACAACACCAATCCTGAATATGTGACCTACCAGATGGATGTGTTCTGGATCAAGAATCCGGGTCAGGATCCGGTGGCACTCCTGAAAAAGTACCCTACCCGCTGGAAAATGCTCCACCTGAAAGACCGTCGCTTCGGCACGCCCAATAATCCCAATGGCAGGCAGGACAAAGAAAGCAATGTGGTGCTCGGCAGCGGCGACGTCGGAATTGCCGAAGTGATGAAGACCGCGATGGAGTTGGGAATCAAGCATTATTTCATCGAAGACGAGTCGTCACGTGCCCTGGAGCAGGTGCCGCAAAGCATCGCCTACCTGCGGTCGCTAAAACTTTAGTCGCGCAACCATCCGGCACTACTTATCCTAAGCCTGGCGCACATGCCTGATCCTTAGCCTTTTCCCTAAGGATCACGTCAGCCCTGTCAATTTTTTTTTCAGATACCCAAAATATTTGGGTCTTCCCGACGACATATGGGCTGTGGGGATAAAAAAATTTCCTGTAAAACTTCCAGAAAAAGCCAACCTGGGCCCAGAAAGGCCGTTAAAGGAAACCGTGGAAACTTTCGTTATGTAAAATGTTTCCATAGTTTTGCGTCCCTTATGGAAGACCTGGAAACCCGACACAAACTACTTAGAGGCGCCGAGGAGCTGTTTATGCGGTATGGGGTGAGGAGCATCACCATGGATGAAATAGCCCGGCACCTGTCGATCTCGAAGAAGACGCTGTATCAGTACTTCGCCGACAAGAATGACATCGTGGCTTCGGTAACGGAGACGCATCTGAACAGGGAACGGGAAGAATACCTGGCGAACACCAGTAGTGCGCGAAATGCGGTGGAGGAGTTAGTGAATCTTTCGCTCTGCGTGAAAGAGAACCTCAAAGGCATGAACCCATCACTGCTATTCGACCTTCAAAAGTATCATCACAAAGCATGGCGGATCTGGCTGGAATTCAAGAATGTGTTCATCCGGAATTCCGTGATCAACAACCTCAGGCGGGGTATCGAGCAAGGTCTTTACCGTGCGGATATTGATCCCGAAATCCTGGCAGTGGTACGCATTGAAAGTGTTCAGCTGGGATTTGATGAGCAGCTGTTTCCGCGTGATCGTTTCAACCTGACACAGGTGCAAACGGCGATCCTCGAGCACTTCGTTCACGGCCTGCTCACCGATAAGGGCCGGAAACTCTATCAAAAGTATCTGAAAGAAAAGATCAAGGAAACCTCGTACCAAAACGACTTGTCTATATGAAACACAGCCTTCTGTTCCTTACCGTATTCGTTACCTCAATCTTTCAGCTCCGTGCGCAGCAGGAAGACTCCGTATCGTTCGACCTGGAGGATTGCATCCGCTATGCGCTGGAGAACACCGTGGAGGTTCAGAACGCCCGCATCGACGAACAGATCGCGAAAGCCAGGGTGAAAGAGACCGTGGGCATCGGGCTGCCGCAGATTGACGGGAGCGTCAGCCTGGTGCACAATGAAAAGCTGCCCCGGTTCTTTATGGAATATGATCCCGACGAAATCGGTTTCTTCGATCCGGGCGATATTCCCGGCATCGAACCCGGCGACGTAGTTGCGTTCGGAAACTTTTTCCAGCTCCCCAGCAGTGGAGATGCGGGCATCACCGTAAACCAGCTGCTCTTCAGCGCTTCTTATCTCGTAGGGCTCAAAGCGGCCGATACGTATAAGGAACTCGCCTACAAAACGACTACCCAAACTCAGATCCAGGTAATCGAAAACGTGCAAAAGGCGTATTACGGTGTATTAGTCAACAACGAGCGGATAGCCTTGTTCGACAACAATATCGCACGGGTAGACTCCCTTCTGCGTACCACGCGAGCTATGAATGAGAACGGGTTTGCGGAAGATATCGACGTAGACCGGGTACGGGTTACGCTGAACAACCTCAAGTCCGAGCGGCTTAAATTTCTCAACCTTCAGGCCCTGAGCCTGGGCTTGCTGAAATTTCAGATGAATTACCCGATAGAAAAGCCACTCGAAATTCGGGGCAGTCTCAGTGAACTGAGCGTGGACGACAACCTCTTCGAGGATTACGAAGATGGATGGAACTACCGGAACAGGATCGAGTACGAGTTGCTCGACGTGCAGCGTCGGCTACAGGAGCTTGATATTAAGAACAAGTTTTCGGCCTCGCTCCCCAGTCTTTCCGCGTTCTTCAACTTCGGATACTCGACGCAATCACCCGATATCGGCGGTCTGTTCAAGACAGAATCCAGTGTAGCATCCACCGCACTGTACGGTCCCGACAAGTGGTACAACCATTCGAACTTCGGCATAACCCTCAATGTGCCGATTTTCAGCGGACTTCAGCGCAACTATCGGATGCAGCAGGCGCGCCTCAGTCTGCTGAAAATAGAGAACAGCTATTCGTCGCTGAAGCAAAGCATCGACTTGAGCATCCAGCAAAACACCACCACGTTTAAGAACTCGCTGGAGACCCTCAGGTCGCAGGAAGAAAATATGGAACTCGCTGAAAAGGTAGCGCGGGTGACGAAGATCAAATACGAACAAGGCGTTGGCTCGAGCATCGAAGTCACCGACGCTGAGAGCAGCCTGCGCGAAGCGCAGGTCAACTATTACAACGCACTTTACGATGCCATCCTGGCCAAGATCGACCTGGACAAAGCATATGCGAAGATAGATCCTTCACAATACATAACTGACACGAAATAATTAAACCTAGCTCATCACATCCATGAAAACGAATTTCAAAAATAGGTCTGGTTTACTTTCCCTGACGGCAGCTATTACGATAGCGGCGATCGTCGCCGCCTGCAGCGCGACCAGCCGGGAAAACGAAAAGCAGGTGCGGCTGGAGGAGCTTAGAAAACAGCATGCCGAGCTCAGCGACCAGATACGCAAACTTGAAGCTGATATTGCGGCGGAAAATCCCGACACCCTAACCGTGAGAGCGAAGGACGTTGCCGTGTCGGTATTGAAGGCACGTGCATTCGACCACTACGTGCAGACACAAGGCCGCGTCGAGTCCGAGTATAACATCCTCGTGAGCGCCAAGACTATGGGCGTGGTGACAGCGGTATATGTGCGCGAAGGTCAAAACGTATCAAAAGGTCAAACGCTGGCTCAACTTGATAACTCCGTAATACTTCGCAACATCGAGGCGATGAAGGCCCAGCTTGAACTGGCGACCTCTGTTTTCGAGCGCCAGCAGAATCTATGGGACCAGAAAATCGGAACAGAGGTACAATACCTGCAGGCCAAGACCAACAAGGAAAGCCTGGAAAAGCAACTGCAATCCCTGCAGGAACAAAATGAAATGACGCGCATTAAGGCGCCCATTTCCGGAACAGTCGACCAGGTTGTAGTGAAGATCGGCGAAAACATCTCGCCGGGTATGCCTGCCGTACGTATTGTCAACAACGCTGACCTGAAGCTTACCGCCGATGTCTCGGAAGCTTACGTAACCCGCATCCGCAAGGGCAACAAGGTGCTCGTTAATATTCCTGAACTGAAGCAGGACATTGAAGCGACGGTAACGTTCGTGGGACGAACCATCGATCCACTCTCACGCACGTTCAAGGTGGAGGTCAAGCTGCCCTCGCTGGAAAACCTGCGACCCAACATGACCGGCGTTATACGCGTCGTCTTCCATACCGAACCCAACGCGCTGGCCGTTCCCGTCAACCTGGTACAGGAAGTCAATGGCGAGAAGATCGTTTACGTAGCGGAGAAACAAGGGCGGCATATCATAGCCCGTAAGAAAGTAGTAACCGTGAACGGTGTATACAGCAACCTGGCGGAAGTTGAAGGTCTGGCGGAAGGTGATTCGATTATCACTGTAGGATACCAGGGACTCAATGACGGTGACGTTGTCAGGATCTAAGCGATCGACCACAACGCGTTCAATTCCTCTAAGAAACTGAAAGTATGCAGGATATAGAAAAAGAGTTTAAGCCGACCAGCTGGGCGGTCGATAACAAAGTCACCATCTATGTGGCGACGATCATAATATGCCTTGCGGGAATTTTGACCTACCTGAAGCTTCCCAAGGAGAACTTCCCTGAGGTCGTGTTCCCCCAGATCTACGTCGCCACCATCTACCCCGGATCAGCGCCGGCCGATATTGAAAACCTGATCACTAAGGAAATCGAGAAGGAAGTGAAGTCGATTTCCGGGATCCGGAAAGTGACGAGCAATTCTGTTCAGGACTTCTCCAACGTCATTATCGAATTCGATCCTGACGTCACCATCGAAGAAGCCAAACAGGAAGTGAAAGACGCCGTGGATCGGGCACGCCAAAATCTTCCCACCGACCTGGAGAACGACCCGGAGGTAATGGAGATCGACATTTCGGAAATGCCGATTATGAATATCAACCTTTCGGGGGATTACGACCTCCAGACGTTGAAACGATATGCAGAACAACTGCAGGATCAAATCGAAGCGGTAATGGAAATCAGGCGGGTTGATATAATCGGGGCCCTCGACCGCGAAATCCAAATCAACGTGGACCTCTACAAGGCGACACTCGCAGGCGTAAGCCTCGATGATATCAGTCAGGCGATCGCATCCGAAAACGTCATTGTGTCCGGTGGCCAGATTTCGGTCGACGGAATGAAGCGTTCGCTCAGCGTCAACGGTGAATACACGAACACCGACCAGATCGCGAACACGGTCGTGGGTTCTATCATGGGTGGCAAGGTATACCTCAAGGACGTCGCCGAAGTACTGGATACTTTTGAAGAGCAGGAAAGCTTTGCACGCCTGGACAAGAAGAATGTAATTACGCTCAACGTAATCAAGAGAAGCGGTGAAAACCTGATCGACGCCTCAGATCAAATCAACGCCATTGTTGACGACTTCGAGGCACACGTCCTCCCCGCCGGGCTTGATATTACCATAACGGCAGACCAGTCGGACAACACGCGTATCACCCTGCATGACCTGATCAACACGATCATTATAGGTTTCGTGCTGGTAACCATTATTCTCATGTTTTTCATGGGGGCAACCAACGCCATCTTTGTGGGATTGTCTGTACCGATATCCAGCTTCATGGCGTTCCTGGTCTTCCCTACCCTCGGCTTTACGCTGAACATGATGACGCTGTTCTCGTTCCTCCTGGCGTTGGGAATCGTGGTCGACGATGCCATCGTCGTGATCGAGAATACGCACCGCGTGTTCGACAACGGAAAAGTACCTATACGGAAAGCAGCGAAGATCGCCACAGGCGAAGTCTTTTTGCCGGTGTTGTCCGGTACGCTGGTCGTGCTGGCGCCATTCGTGCCGCTCGCATTCTGGCCTGGCGTTATCGGGAAGTTCATGTACTTCCTTCCTATCACCCTGATCGTGACGCTCCTCGCATCGTTGCTGGTGGCGTACATCATTAACCCTGTGTTTGCTGCCGACTTTATGAAGCCGCATACTCCGGATCACGGCAAGTCGAAAATCACACGCGGTTTCAAGATCACGGCCATTATCTTCGGCTCGCTGGCATTTATGTCTTACGTTACCGGGTGGATTGGCATGGGCAACTTCGCCGTATTCATCTTCGGCATCTACGCCCTGCACCATTTCTATCTCAAGCGTGTCATCGAAAATTTCCAGACCCGCCTGTGGCCGCGCGTCCAGGAAAACTATCGGCGCGTAATTCGGTGGTGCCTTAACGGCTGGAGGCCGGCAGGAATCTTTGCCGGGGTGTTGGTACTGCTGGTGTTTTCAATAGTGTTCACAGGTATTCGCAAGCCTCCGGTTGTGTTCTTCCCGAACGGCGATCCTAACTTTATCTTTGCTTATATCCGGATGCCTATCGGCACCGACCAGGTTGTCACCGACTCGATTACCCGGGTGGTAGAGGATCGTGTGATCCAGGCCCTGGGCAAAGACAACAAAGTCGTCGAGTCCGTGATCTCGAACGTTGCCATCGGTGCGAGCGAGAACCCGTTCGACGTGGGTCTCCAGGCGAGCCCCCACCTTGGAAAGGTGACGGTAGCGTTTGTCAAGTTCGCGGAGCGCGATGGACAGTCGACTAAAGTCTATCTCGACGATATCCGCGATGCGGTCGCGGGTATCAAGGGTGCGGAGATTTCAGTGAGCCAGGAGCAGAACGGACCACCGACAGGCAAGCCGATCAATATCGAGATCTCGGCGGAAGACTTCAACATCCTGACCAGTACGGCAGATCGTGTGAAACGATATCTCGATTCGCTGCACATCCCAGGCGTGGAAGAGTTGAAGTCCGACTTCCAAAGCGACAAGCCGGAGATCGTCATCAACATCGATCGCGAAAAAGCAAACCGGGAAGGCATCTCTACCGGTCAGATCGGAAGGACGCTTCGTACGGCCATCTACGGTTTCGAGGTTTCAAAATTCCGTGACGAGAACGACGACTACCCGATCCAGCTTCGCGTGAAAGAAGATCAAAGGAACAACATCAACACACTGATGAACCTTCCCATCACATACCGTGATATGGCGATGGGCGGCGCAGTGCGTCAGGTTCCGCTGTCGGCAATCGCCACCGTAGAGTATTCAAACTCGTACGCGGGTATCCGACGGATCGACCAGAAGCGTGTGATCACGCTGTCCTCTAACGTGCTGACAGATTATAACGCTAACGCCGTAGTTGCGGAAATTGAAAAGAGCCTTGCCGGCATCTCGACACCCGACGGAGTAGAAATACGGATGACCGGCGAGCAAGAGGATCAGAAGGAAACGTCCGACTTCCTCGGTGTCGCCTTTATAGCCGCGTTTGCTCTTATCTTTATGATCCTTGTGGCGCAGTTTAACTCCACGAGCAAGCCGCTGATTATCCTTGCGGAGATCGTGTTCAGTATCATTGGCGTGCTGATCGGCTTCTCGTTATTCAAGATGGAGATATCCATCGTCATGTCGGGTGTGGGTATTATGGCGCTGGCGGGTATTGTCGTACGGAACGGCATTCTGCTGGTGGAATTCACTGACCTCCTCATTCAGCAGGGTGTTGAAGTGAAGGAAGCGATAGTAGAGGCTGCCAGGACGCGGATGACCCCGGTTATCCTCACCGCTATGGCGGCAACGCTTGGACTTGTCCCGCTGGCCGTCGGTCTGAACATCGACTTCGTAAAACTGTTTACAGAACTGAATCCGCACATCTTCTTCGGCGGCGACAACCATACGTTCTGGGCGCCGTTGTCATGGACGATGATCTTTGGTCTCATCTTCGGTACCTTCCTCACGCTTGTGGTCGTGCCCGTTATGTACCTGATGGTCTACCGCCTCAAGCAGCGCGTGTTCGCCAGCCGAAACCGCGAGGTGATTGCACCGGGAGGCGAAACGGGTACTTCGCCAGTCGCCGGATAGGACGAGAGGCAGCGGCCACCGGCCTGGTTTATGGCAGCATCCCGCTAGGGGTGCTGCCATCCTTTCCTGTACTCACGCTTCAACCGGGCCGTCGCCTCGGCGTCGCCTTTCACTTCGCGTTTGGCGTGATCATACACTAGGGGACGTTCGAGTTCCATGGATAGGTTGGCGAGGATACAACTCGCTGTGGAGATATGACCTTCCTCTACGTCGGCAACGGGCCTCCGTCTTTCCTGGATGGCCCCGAGGAAGTCCAGCATCTGCCGGCGCGTGGCAGGAGCAGCGTTCATCTCAATACCTTCTTCAGTCTCGTCTTCCGGATATTGCTCCCTTTCGTATACTACATCTTTGTGGATCTTTTGGGCATTCCGGTCTACCGGCACAAAGTCATATTGCATGGTGCTGCAGGAGAGCGTGCCTTTCTCACCGTAGAATTTATACGACCAGGGATATTGAGGATCGGCAGATGTGCCCCACGTACGGTGTTGCCATATGCAAGTGAGTTCGTCGAATTCGAATAAGGCCGTCTGTGTATCGGAGATATTGGCATCGCCTTCCTTTTGCACATATATTCCACCGGTCGACGTAATGCGTTTGGGCCATCCGAGGCCCAGCGTCCAGCGTGCTGCATCCAGCATGTGTACGCACATATCGCCTACGATGCCGTTGCCATACTCCATAAACTGGCGCCATCTTCTGTGCGGAAGGCCGGTAAACGGACGCATCGGCGCGGGGCCTGTCCAGTTTTCGTAGTCGAAGAAATCCGGTACCGGTTGCTCCGAGAGTTTGCTGTTGCTACGCATGGGAAAGTAGCAGCAGAGTTCGACGTGCGAGATCTTGCCGAGGAGTCCGGCTTCCACAATATTTTTCTTGGCGTCAATCAGGTGGGGGGTGCTGCGGCGTTGTGTGCCGATCTGGACTACACGGTTGTGTTTTCGGGCCGCTGCCAGGATCGCCTCACCCTCCATGACATCCACGCTGATGGGCTTTTGCAAGTATACGTGTGCACCGGCCTCGATTGCGTCGATGGCCTGCAATGCATGCCAGTGGTCGGGGGAGCCGATAAGGACGATATCCGGTTTTGTTTCTGCCAGCATCTTTTTGTAATCGCCAAAAACCGGCGGTTTCTTGCCCGACTTCTGGCGTTTGGCCACGAGTTCAGCGGCACCTTTAAGCATATTAGCATCGACATCACTGATACCGACCACGTCCACGGGCGACACCTGGATGAGGCGGAATAAGTCGCTTTTCCCGTACCAGCCCGATCCGATGAGCGCGACGCGGTATGCTTTTTCAGGGTAAATAATGTCGAGGCCGTACGCACCGAAAGAAGTGAGTGCCAGCGAGGCAGCCGCCCCTTTGATGAAACGGCGCCGATTGATGTTGAAGTCGTGGTTAGCCATGATATCGATTTCTTTGAACGCCAAAATGCGAAAATCTGCGGACAGAACGCAACGAAAAAACACAGGCGGCACGCTAACGTGGCGTAGAGTGCCACCTGTTCCCGGGCGGTCGCGGGTGTGCATTGTGTGTTATGTCGGGTTTGCAATTACACGGAACGCAGCTGAGATGCTAGTTGATCTCCAGCGCCTTGCGGTCCGGCAGCTTCGGAAAACGCGCATGTGGTTCACGCTGATACCAGAACGCCACGGTGATAATGTCCGATTGCTGCGCGAGGTATCCGCCCTGTCGCCATCCCAAATCCTGAATGGTCACCTTCAGGTCCTTTTCAAATCGGATGGGGTCTTGGATATGCCAGCGATATAATCCGAAACGCTGCTGCGAGCGGTACATGCCGTCGGGCCGAATGACCTGGTGCAGACCGGCATACGCCGTTGAGAACTCCTGGTACTGTTTCGTTGCCCGGTTTTCGAAATTGTATGACCCACAGAAATAGTCTTCAGTGCCGGTGCCGACAATCGTGGCGAAATCCTTATCGCCGTCGAGATAAAATTTGATTTCGCCTTCACCCCACCAGCCGTTGTTACGCACGCCGACGCCCATATAGGTGCCCACGTAGTGTCCCTTCCCCCTGACGCCGTCGAGAATGGTATGGACCGAAGTGGAGTTGGGATTGGATCGCCGGTATTGTGCGTGAAGATACGCTTCATCGTCGCCGATTTCGGTCAGCGCATAGGTAACCTGGTAATACAAGCGCATGGGTTCCTCCGGATTGATATTCTCAACTGTGATCTTGCACTTTTTCCGGAACGGCATTTTCCAATAGCAGTTAAAGGCGCTGCCCGGGTTGACAGTTACCGCGAGCGAGTTCAAGTGCGCATATTCGTTCCAGGCCATGCCAAAGAAAGCACCCACGGGCGCTTCTATGGAGGGTGTGGTTTCGTCATCCCAATAAAAGCGAATGATAGAAAACTGCCAGTTGCCGGTAGGCGTCATCCAGATGTGCTGGATCGCACCGGGTCCTTCCATCTCAGCGATGGTGAACGTCTCGCCCGGGTTGATGATAATGAAAGGGTTTACCTTCCATCCCACCCCAAGTTCATCTGCTTCGTTGGCAGCATTTGCCACGTTGCGCTGGCCCTTTTGCTTGATAGGATCGGCCATTCCGCCCTTCCCCTTTTCGCCGGTAAAGTTTTCCGGGCTGATAGACCGCGTTTGGGCATCCGACAACCGTGAAAGATTGCTGAGGCTCATGTCCAGGCCGTTAAACGTCGACGTCTGCGCAAAGCTTGTCGCTGCACAGAGTATGAAACAGATGGTGAGTAATTTGCTCATGGGTACAAGGTTTAGTGTCAAGATGCGGAATAGCTCGCCTGATGTTAAGTTAAAAAATTAATTCAGGAACCAACCTTCGACACCTGACACTACACCAATCTTCCCCTCCTCATCCTTAAAGGGAGGCCACGACCCCCTATAGCAACTCACTCACAAGCATCCATATCCCCATCGTCAGCGTCAGCCACCCCATAGACCGCTGCAGTGACTTAGCCGGAACGAGGCGGTTGGTGAGAATCCCCAGGCACACACCCGCGATAGATAGGGTTGTAATAGACAAAAGAAAGGTCCAGTTAATCGAATAGTTCAGAAGATCGCCAAGAAACGCCAGCAATGAATTCAGCGCGATAACAAATAGGGTTGTGCCCACTACATTTTCAAACGGGATACGAGCGAAGGCAACCAGTGCGGGCAAGATAAGGAAGCCACCGCCCACGCCGAGCAATCCGGCGAGCGCGCCTGTTGTCATGCCAATAGGAATCAACACGTAAGGATGCGGCGCTTGCGCCGACGCGTTCTTCGCCTTACCATTGAGTATCATCTTCACCGACACCAGGATGATCACACACGCAAAGATGCCGAGCAAAAGCGCTCGTTTTGTAAGGGTGAAGTTCTCCGTGTACAGCACGACATCCGGAATGGAGGGCATCAGCCACTTTCGCGTGGAGAATGCAGCAGCGATAGAGGGTATTGCAAAGATCAACCCGGTGCGTACATCAACCAGGCGCTTCCTCTGCTTCAATACAGTGCCAACTATGCTGGTTGCGCCGACGATGAAAAGCGAATAGGCGGATGCAATAACCACATCCAAAGAGAAAAGATAGACGAGAACGGGCAGCGACAGCACCGAGCCTCCGCTACCGGTAATTCCCAACAACATGCCTGCGGCAATGAGCGCCACGTAACCGGCTGTTTCCATTACCCCGCTTTATCTAAAAGTTGAAATAAGATCAGTGTAAGAGTGAGTGAGCGTGAAGAAGTAAGGGAAGGGCCATCCTGGATTATGACCTCTTCCCCGTTACGGATTTGGCTCAGTTGGTCAGCCTCCTGCGTAACAATATCCGAAGCCATGTTCCTGCGCGCGGCCAACGGCCCACACGCCTGACGGAACGATTTGAATATCCTTAAGCACGCCTTTCACCCAGTCCTGCCGTACTTCCTCAGCATCGAGACCTGCGGTCTGTGCTGCTATTTGACTGTACACCTTGAGGGCCATATTGCATACGCAGAACATGGCGCCGCGGGCCTGAAGCGCTTGTATTCCCTGGATTTCCGGAAACGGAAAATCGCCCTGACCCGGCGCATAGTATGGATTCCGCAAGGCAGGCTTGCCGGTAGTGTTGTCCTTAACGTTAAACATCTCACCAAACTTGTATTTCTGCCAGAGTCGATCCTCCATGGCAAAAGGTATCGCATTATGACGCAGCACGACCATGGCCGTCATGTCATTGTCAGGCGTGCCCGTACTGTTGTTGGTGAGGTAGTACACCCACGACCAGATGATGGGAAGTCCTTCATGCGGCTCAGAAGCATCATACACAATCCGGTGTTTTCCTTTTGCGCGGCTGAACCATTCGTCAGCGTCTCCTTCACCAGCACCGGCTTGTGCGCCAAACGGTAAAGAGAGCGTCGAAATACCTGCAGCAGTTCCGGCCAATACCTGGCCCAGAAATCTTCTTCTCGGATTTTCCTTCACAGAGTCAATCATGGTTTGCTTGGTTGTTTGGTTGTACATCACCGGTGGCATCCCGGTATTCAGGGATACCACCGATCAATTGATGCGGTATTTAACGAGCAGGTTTCTGAAAAGGACGAGGGTCACATTTTCTCTGGAGTCGAAAAAATTTGCTGATCGGTCAAATTTGCGAAACCCTATAAAAAACACATACGTAGAGTACAGGGTGTGCTTAAAAATGCATACCCTCGACATCCCGGAAAAAGAGGCATTGGTAAGGAGTGGTTAATTTTTACGACTACGTCACGCAGGGCAACCTGTTCAAGAAATTCGAAGTGGACGAGCTCCTGTTCGTCGAGTACAAATGCCTCATCCCCGATTCCCGGGTAGGATTCTGGACACCTAACAACTATTTTGAGTTTGTACTCGGCGGCAGAAAGAAATGGCTCGCCGGCGATCGGGAGTTTGCCGCCGAAGCCGGCGAAGCGCGCTTTGTCAAGCACGGCGCGTACATCGCCGAACGATATCACGACCACGACTACTGTGCGCTTCTGATCTTTGTACCCGACCATTTTATCAAAACGGTACTGAACAAATATCCCGGTGGCGTACCGCAGACGCCAAAAGCACCTTTTTGTGGCGACCCGATAGTAACCGTACATGTCGATGATTCCTTGTCGGCGTATTTCCACTCCGTGTTAACGTACTTCAAAAAAGCCGGTACGCCGTCACGCGAACTGCTTACGGTAAAATTCGAAGAGCTCATCCTGAACATTCTCTCCTCTTCCCAGAACGAACAACTGGCCGACCATTTTGCTGCGATCTATTCCTGCGGGAAGGTTCCCCTCCCTGCCATCATGGAACAGTTTTTTATGAGTAACATGAGCCTGGCCGAATACGCGAGGTTGTGTGCGCGCAGCCTGTCGGCTTTCAAAGCGGAGTTCCAGGAGGTATACGGAATGTCGCCCGGGAAATGGCTCATCTCGAAGCGGCTTGAGTTTGCACGTCACCTGCTGGAAACTACCGAAGAGTCGATCAGTGACATAACACTGCGCAGCGGTTTCAAAAACACCTCCCATTTTGTGAGACTGTTCAAAGAGACCTACGGCAAACCCCCGCTGCAATACCGTCAACAAAAAATGTTGACGGTAGGATAGGCAATAATCAGTACCTTGCTCTATCCAAAACACGTGACATGCAATCCAATCGACGCAACTTTATCCGACAATCGCTCTCGGCAGCAGCTGCCATGACCGTGGGAACTACCCTCCCCTACGCCACCCAGGCAAGAGTAGTCGAAGACAAAGTAAGGCGAAAAAGACAAGCGATAGCCGCGCCGCCGATTCGCTTCTCCGTAATCGGCCTCAACCACGGCCATATTTACGGACAAACGCAGGCCATGCTGAGAAATGGCGGAGAGCTCGTCTCTTTCTATGCCAAAGAACCCGAACTGGTAGCCCAGTTTTCAAAACGGTATCCGGATGCGCGACTGGCACGAAGTGAACAGGAGATCCTGGAGGACGCAAGCATTCAGCTCGTCGTAAGCGCTTCGATACCCGTCGACCGCGCACCGCTCGGCATCCGCGCAATGCAGCACGGTAAAGATTTCATGGCTGACAAACCCGGCATCATCACCCTCGAACAATTGGAAGAAGTGCGACGGGTGCAAAAAGAGACTGGCCGCATATACTCTATCATGTATAGTGAACGCTTCGAGAACCGGGCGACAGTAAAGGCCGGTGAACTGGTGCAGGCCGGCGCTATCGGGAAAGTCATACAAACCATAGGACTCGGACCGCACCGGATGAACATCAACGCCCGCCCATCCTGGTTCTTCGATAAGAAATATTACGGTGGAATCATCTGCGACATCGGATCGCATCAATGCGATCAATTCTTATTCTTCACCGGCTCTACGTCCGGCTCCGTAGTGGCAGCGCAAGTCGGCAACGTACATTACACCCAATATCCGGCGTTTGAAGACTTTGGCGATGTGATGCTCCGGGGCGATAAGGGTACCGGTTACGTCCGCGTCGACTGGTTTACTCCCGACGGTTTAAACACATGGGGTGATGGTCGTCTCACGATATTAGGAACAGAAGGCTTTATTGAAATCCGAAAGAACATCGACATCGGCGGCAGAAAGGGTGGCAACCATCTCTTCCTGGTCGATGGAAAAGAAACACGCTATGTCGACTGCTCTGAACAGGAACTGCCTTATGGCGCTCAGCTCGCGCACGACATTGTGAATCGTACCGAGACCGCGATGACACAGGCGCACTGCTTCCTCGCCACCGAGCTTGCACTCAAAGCGCAGGCACAAGCGGAAAAGCTGACGTTGAGCAAATGATCCACGGCCTTTAATACCGCTGCGTCTGCTTTCATGAGCTACACGCTCAACCGCCCCATTTTCGGTTCCAGTTCGCGTCGGCCTGGGTTTTGAATTTGCGTTCGTTCTTATTCCACTTCAGCAGCGTATTGTTTGCACTGAAGTTAAAGAACAGGTGCAATTTACCATCGATAATCTTGTAGGTCGTGGCGTTCACCTTTACGCGGCTACCATCTTCGGCCATAGCATACGCGCACCATCCACCGTATGCGGGTTCGTACTTCGACGGTGACCTCTTGAACTCCTCGCGGTTATCGGCATTGGCGAAGAAATAGGTAATGCCCTGATGGGTGTGTCGGAATTCAGATTTTCCCTTCACAGGTCTGGTGCCCTTGAAATAACTGACCGGATCGAATTCCTGTAACGCGATGCCGTTGTCGTGGTTGTAATTCCTTCTTCTAAGCGCTGTGTCGTCCTGTGCCCACGCGCTGCCAATAAACAGCATCGCAGTCAGCGTCAATACTAATCTCATCGGTACGTGTTTTTTGTTCGTAAATCGTCGATAACGGGGTTAGCCGATTACTCAAAGTTAGTGGAGAACGAGCTTTGCAGCGGCGCATTCAACGAACCCACCAACAAGTCGTCGTTAATTTTTGGCTACTGAAGCATTGAGCGTATCACACGCGGACGCAAGAATTGAATAGAGTCGTTGCGATCGAGCAAATTACTAACGGTGTAAGATGGTTAGGCGCTGATCCGCATTAAGTGTATTATTTACATTTGAAAGCAAATCATAACCACGCGCATACTTAGCACCATACATGCAGGGGTTGCGTGATGGAAATCCGCATGTGTTGGCAAGGCGTATCATTCTCTCAAAAAAAAAGGGTTGCCCGGTTGGTAGGTATGTCCTACTTTAGGTCGTCCCATGTCCAACGTCAAACCCCGCTTACCCCAATGTACGAGTTCAACATTAACCGCCGTCGCTTTCTGAAGGGCGCAACAGCATCGCTGGCCCTTAGCGCTCTCGGCGCGCGCGGAATGGATGTCATCAATCCACCCAAACCGTACCGCGTGGCCCTTATCGGCACGGGCTGGTATGGAAAGAACGACTTGTTTCGACTGATACAAGTAGCGCCTGTCGACGTGGTTGCCCTATGCGACCCCGACCGGAACCAACTTGAACAGGCGGGAAAACTGGTAAGCGAACGACTGAAGTCGCGCAAGACGCCCAAACTCTACAACGACTACCGCACGCTGCTTGCTGATCACGAACTGGACATTGTGATCGTCGGTACACCTGACCACTGGCATGCACTGCAAACCATCGACGCGGTGAAAGCGGGTGCTCACGTATATGTGCAAAAGCCAACCAGTGTGGATGTAGTCGAAAGCGAAGCGATGCTCGCCGCGGCAAGAAAATACAATCGTGTTGTGCAGGTTGGAACCCAGCGCAGAAGTACGCCCCACCTCATCGAAACTAAGAACACTATTGTAGACGCAGGGCTGCTGGGAAAGATCTCACACGCTGAAATGTGCTGCTACATTCACATGCGCAGCGACGCCAACCCGCCAGTTCAGGAGGTACCCGACTTCCTCGATTATGAAATGTGGACCGGACCCGCGCCGCTAAGGCCGTACGATGGGCTGCCTCATCTCCGCTGGTGGCGCGCCTTTAAGGAATATGGGAACGGTATTATGGGCGACATGTGTGTTCATATGCTGGACACGGCACGGTGGATGCTGAACCTCGGATGGCCGGAGCGTATCACTTCAACAGGCGGCATCTACGTACAGAAAGCAGCAAAGGCCAATATAGAAGATACGCAGGTAGCCAACTTCGAGTATAAAGAACTCAACTGCGTATGGCAGCATCGAACCTGGGGTACGCCGGCCAACCCCGAGTATCCCTGGGCGCTTACCCTCTACGGGGAAAAGGGAACACTGTTCGTCAGTACCGCTAAATGCGACTTTGTACCGTTCGGGCCAGGAAAGAAAATACACCTCGACGTAGTTCTGGAAAAGGAAAAATTTCCCGAAGACGTCACGGAAGAGCGCATCGACCTGAATGCCGCTGCTGCTACGCGACTCCATATGCTCGATTTCCTCAATGCCATCAACAACGGTGGTCGGCCTGTTGCCGATATCGAAGAAGGCCACATCTCGACCGCCGCCTGCATCCTGGCAAATATGTCAATGGAAACGGGCCGACCCATAGTCTATGATCCAGCCACACGGGAGGTAAAGGGCGACCCCGAGGCAACCCGGCTGCTGCAAAGGCCCTATCGCGAACCCTGGAAACACCCTCAGCCAGAAACGGTATAAGTTAGGAAGTGAGTAAAGCATCTGGCAGAACTTTTTTGACACGCATACGAAGCGTGGCGGTCCTCTGCATTGTGGCCGCCGTGGTCCCCTCGTGCCGCAACGACGGTCCATCGCCTCCAAACGCTCCGGAGGACGAACTGCGTACGTTTACCCTGCACTCAGGATTAAAAATAGAGCTCGTCGCGGCGGAACCGCTCGTGGAAGATCCGGTGGTCGTGACCTTCGATGCCGACGGCAGACTTTGGGTCGTCGAAATGCGAGGATTTATGCCAGATATTGAAGGCGAAGGCGAAGGCGAACGGGTGGGTCGCGTGTCGGTCCTGGAAGATACCGATGGCGATGGCCGCATGGACGTGAGCACGGTGTACATCGACAGCCTCGTTCTTCCCCGCGCGCTGGCGGTGGTGCCCGGTGGCGCCCTGCTTGCGGAGAATCAAGCGCTATGGCTTACGCGCGACACCGACGGCGACCTGCGCGCTGATGAAAAAATACTAATCGACTCCGCCTACGCTGGCGGCCCCTTCGTGGAACATGCCGGCAACGGACTCTGGCGCGGGGTGGACAACTGGTACTATAATGCAAAGTCGCGGTTTCGCTATCGCCTTATCGACGGACAATGGCAGCGCGACAGCACGGAGTTCCGTGGCCAATGGGGTATCTGCCACGACGACGCAGGACGACTGTATTACAACTACAACTGGTCGCAACTTCACGCCGACCTGGTTCCGCCCAACTACCTTTCGCGAAACCCGAATCATACCCCGACGTCTGGTATCGATCATGGCCTTACACTAGACCGGCGCGTATACCCCATCCGTGATAACCCAGCGGTAAATCGCGGGTATATCCCGGGTACGCTGGATGAAGAAGGACGGCTTCTCGAGTTTACGGCGGCGTGCTCGCCGCTCTTCTATCGGGGCGACGCACTCCCTGAGGCATTCTATGGTAACGTGTTTGTATGCGAACCATCGGGGAACCTGATCAAAAGAAATGTCGTCGTCAGCGACGGATGGGATCTGGGCGCCTACGACCCCCACCCGGGTCAGGAGTTCCTGGCTTCCTTCGATGAGCGCTTCAGACCTGTATTCCTGGCATCGGGCCCGGATGGTGCACTGTATGTGGCTGACATGTATCGAGGCCTAATACAGCACGGCCCGCACGTCACGCCCTACCTGCGCGAACAAACCCTGTTGCGCAAACTAGTACTCCCTATTCATCGCGGCAGGATATGGCGCATCTCGTCAGAGGATTGGAAACGACCCGCGACCATCCCCATGTCGACCGCTCCGGGTACGCAGTTGGTCGAATGGCTGTCTGACCGCAATGGATGGCGGCGAGATATGGCACAGATGCTGCTCGTCAGCCGCGGCGATACGACACTGGCCCGTGAACTTGAAGACGTCGTGCGGCATGGCGCCAGTAGCCTCGGACGCTTTCATGCGCTGTGGACACTCGAAGGCCTGGGTATGCTGAACGCCGCGTTGCTGTTCGAAGCCTTACAGGATGACGATTCACAAGTGCGCGCGACAGCGTTGCGATTGATCGAGCCCTATGTTGCCGACAATCCAGACGCCAGGCAACGCCTTGAACAGACGCTCCAGGCCATGATCACGGAAGGGAAACTTGAACTTATTCCACAGGTAGCCTTCGCTTCATCGGCGCTACCAGCATCCGTTTCCCATCGTATTCTCACCGATATCGCGACGCGTTACGACACCTCCGCCCTGATCCGCGACGTGGTGCTGAGTAGCCTGCACGGACAGGAGTTCACCTTCATGCGACGGCTTATGCAATCCAGTGTATGGACCGACCCCACCCCGGCACGACAAATCTTCCTCGAGATGATGTGTGGCGCTGTGCTGAAGCATTCAGATACCAACCAGATACAATCGCTGCTCCGGTTGATCGTCGACCGCAGCGAAGTCGCCGAATGGCAACGCCAGGCGCTGACCACCGCAATCAAGGTACGCGCCAGCGTCGGCGCGACGAACCCGATTCAGCTCGCGGCGGTGCCAAAGGGTCTCGGAGAGAATCCAACAGACGCCGCGTTATCGGAGGCCATCCACGTCTTGTTCCGATGGCCCGGGCATTCAGGGCAAGCAATCGTAACCGAAGAATCGTTGCTTGGCCCGCGAGATCAGGAACTGTTTGCCGAAGGCAGACAACGGTATCTCACCACGTGTGCCGGTTGTCACGGCACCGACGGGGCGGGACTCCCAAGGTTTGCCCCTTCGCTCGTTGGCTCCGAATGGGTGTTGGGCGACGAACGCCGTCTCGCCCTAATCCTGCTCCACGGAATGGAAGGACCCATCGAGGTGAGCGGCAAATTATACGATGCGCCTGAGATCCTTCCCGTAATGCCGGCACATTCGGTGTTGGGCGACAGGGAGATCACAGCCATAATGACGTATATTCGGAATGAATGGGGAAACCGTGCGGGCCCCGTGGCGCCACGTACCGTCGGCACCATACGGCACACCACGCAGGGCCGCGTGGTGCCCTGGACTGCGGAAGACTTGAACCGGCATATGCGCCAACTGGAGGAGGCGCCCTGATGCCACAAGCAACAACACCATGATGGAAAACGATATTCCCAACAACAGGATCGGCCGGCGCACATTCATTCAGCTCGCTGCCGCCGGCGCAATACATATGTCTATGAAAGATATCGGAAAAGCAGGGCCCAAATATCAAATGGGCGTCGTCGTTCACTCGTATGCCAGCCGCTGGAATTCGAAAGTGCCGAGCACCCGGTACCCCGGCTTCAAGGATGCCATTGAGATGCTGCAGCATTGCCATACCATCGGCGCCGGCGGCATCCAGGTTATGGTAAGGGGCTGGGACAAAGACTTTGTGAACCGCTTCCGGCGGGCAAATGAAAAGCTGGGCATGTATCTGGAGGGGTCGATCTGGCTACCCGCATCAGATGGCGAAGTGGAAAGCTTCGATCACGACATCGCCCAGGCGAAGGCCGCCGGGGCAACCGTCGTACGCACCGTCTGCCTGACTGGAAGGCGGTATGAAAGTTTCCACACCGCGCAGGAATTCAAGGAGTTCAAAAAGAATGCGATAGCCTCGCTTAAACGCGCTGAACCTGTGGTCCGAAAGCATAAGATGAAGCTGGCGGTGGAGAACCACAAAGATTGGCGGGCTGAGGAACTGATCAGTATCCTGGACGACATCGGCAGCGAGTGGCTGGGCGTGACGCTTGACTTTGGCAACAGCATTTCACTCATTGAAGATCCGATGGACGTACTCAATACGCTGGCGCCCCGTGCCTTCACGACGCACGTAAAAGATATGGGCGTCGCGGAGTACGAAGATGGATTTTTGTTGTCGGAAGTCCCGCTCGGCCAGGGCTTACTTGACCTTCCGCTGATGTTCGAAATCTGCAGGAGGCACAATCCGTCTGTCACGTTCAACCTCGAAATGATCACCCGTGATCCGCTGAAGATCCCGTGCTTGACAGACAGGTACTGGAACGTCTTCGAAGGCGTCAGCGGAAGGGAACTTGCCGGTACGTTACGGATGGTTAAGTCAAAGCGGTTTAAGGGCGACCTGCCCACCGTCTCCCGGTTATCGGACGAGGAACGGCTTGCTGTGGAGGAAGAGAATATTATAGAGTCGTTTCGCCATGTAAATAGCTGGCGATAGTTATTAATTACTTATTAAACACCAAAGATGCTTCCAGGAATTAAACAATTTGACTTAACAGGAAAGTCTGCCATCATTACGGGTGGGTCGAAGGGTCTCGGACTGGCGATGGCTGAAGGGTTGGCTTCAGCAGGCGCCGATGTAATGATAGTAAACCGCACCGAGCAAGACGGCAAAACGGCGGCACGTCAACTGGCTTCCGATTATGGTATACGTGCAGAGGCTTTTGTTGCAGACATCACTTCACCGACCGATACCGAAGCCATGGTCAAAGCCGCCATCGACCATTTCGGAAAGGTTGACATCCTCATCAATAGCGCCGGAATTAACATCCGTGGCGCCATCGACGAAGTTACAGTTGAGGACTTCAACAAGGTGATGAATGTGAATGTCAACGGCACGTGGCTTTGTTGCCGTGCCGTAGTGCCGCACATGAAGGAAAACCGCAGTGGTAGTATTATAAATATGGCCAGCACACTGGGACTTGTCGGGCTTTCGAACCGGACGCCGTATACCTCCAGTAAGGGTGCCGTTGTGCAGATGACGCGTGCGCTGGGTCTTGAAATGGCACCGTTTAACGTGAACGTAAACGCTATTTGTCCCGGCCCCTTCCTCACGGAAATGAACGTTCCCATTGCCGACACGGAAGAAGCTAAAAAATTTGTCGTCGGCGCCACCGCCCTGGGGCGCTGGGGTGAACTGCGCGAAATCCAGGGTGCCGCCATTTTCCTGGCCAGCCCCGCCGCCAGCTATATGATCGGGTCGATGATAACCGTGGATGGCGGATGGACGGCAAAGTAGGCCATGCTCACAATGCGCTGATTCCATACACCGCAACGCCGAGTATAGCCGCCGCGCTGATCCAGAAGGTGATGTTATCCAGCGTGCCGGTCTTAATCGCTTGCAAGGTGTAATACCTGGTATAGATAACGGCGAACAGCAGTAGCAGAAGGAGCAGCGAGCCGACGGCGCCTCCGAAGAGGATCATGAATACGGGCACCTCCATGAACAGGTATACGGAAGCCCAAACGACCGGGAGCGCCCAGGCCAGGACGCCCACCACTTTCTTTCGTTGTTGTTGATTGCGAAAGTCAATCCATCCCAACTGGCCAAATATGTCGCCATACAGACGGGTCCATGCCGCCAGAGAGGCGAACACGCTTGAAAACAGTACGAAGAAGGCGCCGATGAGGTAGGCGTTGCGCACGCCTGATCCTAACGTCTCCGTGTAGATCAACGACACCGTGGCGATGAGCTGATTGCCTGACGGGATCGCACCCTGGTCGTGCAACACGGCGGCTCCAAGCAGATAAAAGGCAGCGGTAACGGCAGTATAGATCACCATGGCCAGAAAGGCATCGAGATGCATGACGCGTACCCAGCCAGCAGCACGGGTGCGCCACGCCTCGGAGTCGTCGCGGGGACCGGCATAGGCTGCATATCCTTTCTCAATGCACCAGTAGTTGTAGGCCAGGATCTCGTCGCTGCCTACACCCGTGATACCGAAAGCACCGATCGCTACGGCAACAACCTCCGGGGGTAAATGAAATGTGAGGCCTGAAGCAATCTCGCTGAACGTATATCCATAAGGTGTGAAGGTCAGGGCGATGACAGAGATGAGCGTCATGGCGGTAAACATTCCGATCATCCAAAGGGATGTCTTCTCAACGACGCGGTAGTAGCCACGATATATAAGGAGTGATATCGTCAAAGCCGAGGCCGTTATCCAAACCCAGACCGGTACCGCACCGAACAGCATGTGCAACACAATGGCGGCGCTGCCCAGCATACCGCCCAGTTGAACAACCTTCAGAAGCATCATGAGCAATACGATCCATACGCTCCAGCGCCCTTTGCCGAACCTGGGACCTGGTAGTCCGTTGAAGATCTGCATGGCTGTGGCACCCGAAAGGATGGTATGACGGCCAAACTCAAGCTGGACGGCCACCTTTACGAGACAGCTCACGATAATCACCCAGAACGCCACAAATCCGGCCTGTGCGCCAAGTGTGGTCGTCGCGATCAGCTCTCCGGAGCCCACGATGGAGGCCGATAGAATAAAACCGGGACCGAGAAAACGGACACGCTGTGCGGCGGTGGTGGGCGGCTCGCGTATAGTAGCCGCCGAGATAGAATAGTGGTCCATGCGCGCCGGTTAGGTCGGGCTAAGGTACGATAAGCGTAAGCACGTAGATCACTGTAATAGCAGAGAACGCCAGAACAAGTGTTCCCACACTATGCGCTTTGTTACCCTGCTTGATGGTCATACCCGTCATCTGCGTCATGACCCAGAAGAAGCTGTCGTTCGCATGCGATATAGCGATAGCGCCCGCGCCAATGGCCAGCACGGTATATACCTTCATCATTTCGGTATCC
>DATGQD010000027.1:0-71993 GCA_035304385.1 Cyclobacteriaceae bacterium | reverse complement strand
AAGATCCCCTACGTGTTTCCCGTCTTCTATATATCCTTTCTGTTGGGTTTGGCTCGTATGACGGGGTAACACCTGGCCGCATTATCTGCTCTATCAGAAAACCTTGGAGGACCCATGACCTTCCATTCTGCTAACAGATTTTGCGGCCTATCTCTTTTTACAGCCCATCTCTTTTTCGTGCATCGAAGCACCTGCCCTGCCTCTGCATCTGCCCGTGCCTCTGCCTCTGCCCCTGCCCCTGAATCTGTGGTGACAAATCCTTCAGTGTGTAGATATAGAGCCTCGTTGGCACGGTATCGATGTTGGCACACCGCGACTTTCGTAAGGCCATGTAATGTGCTGAACAACAATACGATAGATGCACTTTCGGTGCGCGTCCGGCGGTGCTGGCATAGTTCTGTTAATGGGGTAGAGCAAACAACGATTATAAAACGAACCGATTGTGAACGCAAAAAACATCATGATTATGAAACCAAAATTCTTAATGCTGACTATGCTGCTTGGAAGCATGCTCTTCGTCCAGTGCAATCAACCACGTGACAATGCCAGGGACGAATCCAGCGGCAACTACGACACCGAAACGGAACGCAACGATATGATGGACCGTGAGCGCGAAGAGATGGCGCAGAACCTCCGCGAGGTCCGCGACGACATTGACCGCGAGTTGGACGAGATTTCCAATGAAATGGAGAACGCTACTGATGAGACCCGCAGGGATCTGGAAGAAACGAGAAAGGATCTGACCGACCGCCGCTCTAAAGTAGAGGAACAAATCGACGAAGTACAGAATGCGACAGCCGACACGTGGGATGACATAAAGGACGGCGCCAGCAATACGTTGGAAGACGTTCAGGATGGGTTCCGGGAGCTGGGCGACACGATCGAGAATCGCCTGGACTAACAGCCAAAAATTATCGGGCTTTAATCTTATATAAATGAGGCTGCCATTGAGGGGTTATTGATCCGGCAAGTTTGAATGACCTCACTCTGGCAGCTTCTCAATTTATGCAGAACGTTATGAAGAATACGATATGGAATTGGCGCTTACTGGTAGTGCCGGTAATCGTCATTATGATGTTGCCATTGTTTTGGGGATGCAAGGCGAGTAATACTACTAAAGGAGGCGCTATCGGTGCCGGCGTGGGTGGTGCGTTGGGGGCGGTAATCGGAAACAAGTCGGATAATACTGCCGTGGGCGCCATCATTGGTGCGACCGTCGGTGGTGCGGCTGGTGCGTTGATCGGCCGTCACATGGATAAGCAGGCGGAAGAACTGCGACGCGATCTCGAAGGTGCGCACGTCGAACGCGTGGGTGAAGGAATTCGAATCACCTTCGACTCCGGACTGCTGTTCGATCACGATTCGTATCAGCTAAAACCGGAAACCGAACAAAACCTGGAGACGCTTTCGGAGACGCTTCAAAAATATGACGATACCAACATCCTTATAGAAGGTCATACCGATAACACCGGTGCGGAAGACTATAACCAGCAGTTGTCCGACTGGCGGGCGGAAGCGGTATCGAGGTTTATCAACGAAAAGGGCGTCAAGAACGGCCGGATAACCATGCAAGGATACGGCGAATCGCAACCGATTGCCTCTAACGAAACAGCCGAGGGGCGCCAGCAAAACCGTCGGGTAGAAGTTGCCATCTATGCGAACAAGAAGATGGTACGCATGGCAGAACGGGGAGAGCTCGGAGAACTTTAATTTTCAGCAAGCAAAACCTGTAAGGAGGGACAGTTCGGCCACGGACGTCCCTCTTTGCTTTGCAATCCTCACATTTTCCTGGGGCGTGCTTCGGTTACAGCCGCTCTTGGCTATATTTCGAGGGAATACCTTATATTATTCCCATGGCCAAACGCAAGTTGCACGATCCCACCCTTCAGCAGAAGTTCGACGAACTCGATCGCAAGAATGAGGAGGCCCTCCTCGGCGGGGGCACGGAGCGCATCGCGCAGCAACATTCCAAGGGTAAGCTCACGGCGCGAGAGCGCATCGAGTTAATCCTCGATCCCGGCACCTTCGAGGAGCTCGGGAAATTCGTCATGCACCGTTCCAAGGATTTCGGGCTCGACAAAATGTACATCCTGGGCGACGGCGTGGTAACCGGGTATGGTACCATCCACGGGCGGCTGGTTTATATTTTCTCCCAGGACTTTACAGTATTCGGTGGATCGCTGTCGGAGACACACGCCGAAAAAATTGTAAAGATCATGGACCTGGCCCTGCGCAACGGCGCTCCCATCATTGGTCTCAACGACTCCGGCGGTGCGCGCATCCAGGAAGGCGTGGTCTCGCTCGGAGGCTACGCAGACATCTTTTACCGTAACACCCTTGCTTCCGGCGTCATCCCGCAGCTATCCGCCATTATGGGACCGTGTGCCGGTGGTGCCGTGTACTCGCCGGCAATCACCGATTTTATTTTCATGGTGCAGGATACGTCGTTTATGTTTGTGACGGGACCCAACGTAGTTCGGACGGTTACACACGAGGATGTGACGGCCGAGGCGCTCGGAGGGGCAGAGGCACACAGTACCAAGAGCGGCGTAACCCACTTCGCCTGCGCCAACGAAGTAGAGTGTCTGAGTCAGATCCGAAAGCTGCTCAGCTACATTCCCCAGAACTGCGAGGAGGATCCTCCGTCAGTGCCCTACACACCCGCGGATGAAACCCGGCCGCAACTGAATGAAATCATCCCCGCCAACCCGAACCATCCGTACGATATGCGGGATGTGATCAACGGCGTGGTCGACCCCGACAGTTTCCTGGAAGTGCACAAGAACTTTGCAGAGAACATTGTAGTAGGGTTCGCCCGGCTGGGGGGAAGAAGCATCGGCATCGTCGGTAACCAGCCGGCATCCCTTGCCGGCGTTCTTGACATCAATGCCAGCGTCAAGGGGGCACGCTTCGTGAGGTTTTGCGACTGCTTCAATATTCCCCTCCTGGTGTTCGAAGATGTGCCTGGCTTCCTGCCCGGTACCGATCAGGAATGGAACGCCATCATCACCAACGGCGCCAAATTACTTTTTGCGTTTTCGGAAGCAACGGTGCCCCGGGTAACCGTCATCACCCGAAAGGCGTACGGCGGTGCGTACGATGTGATGAATTCCAAACACATCGGTGCGGACATGAACTTTGCGTGGCCGACTGCGGAGATCGCCGTGATGGGAGCGCGGGGCGCCGCTGAGATCATCTTCAAACGCGAGATTGCCGAGGCGCCTGATCCGGAAAAGAAACTCAATGAAAAGGTGGAGGAATACACAAGGAAATTCGCCAACCCTTACCGGGCTGCGCACAGGGGCTACATAGACGAAGTGATCTACCCGGATCAGACAAGAATAAAGTTGCTGAAGGCCTATGCCATGCTGGCCAACAAAGTTGTTACTTTGCCACGCAAAAAGCATGGAAACATTCCATTGTAAAATCGATTAAATAATTCACACCATATTATGGACAAGAAAAGCAGGCAGTTTCTTTTTGACTATCTCAACAATGCATCACCTACCGGTTTCGAAGCTCCGGGTCAGCAGATCTGGCTCGACTACATGAAGCCTTATATAGACGACCAGATCATTGATGTTTACGGTTCGGCGGTGGGTGTGATCAATCCTAATGGCAAGTACAAGGTGGTTATCGAAGCACACGCTGACGAAATCTCGTGGTTCGTTAATTATATCACGGATGATGGATACATATACGTGCGCCGGAATGGCGGCTCCGATCATCAGATCGCACCTTCGAAGCGGGTTAACATCCAGGGTGAAAAGGGCGTAGTAAAGGGTGTTTTCGGATGGCCGGCAATACACGTTCGCGATTCCAACAAGGAGGAGGCTCCTTCGCTGAAGAACATCTTTATAGATGTGGGGTGTGAGTCGCGCAAGGAGGTTGAAGACCTGGGGGTACACGTGGGTTGTGTGATCACCTTCGACGACGAACTCATGGAGCTGAACAAGGACTGGCTGGTGGGCCGCGCGCTCGACAACCGGATCGGCGGTTTTATGATCGCCGAGGTCGCCCGGAGGTTGAAAGAGAAAAAGAAGAAACTTCCCTTCTGTCTTTACGTCGTCAACGCCGTACAGGAAGAGATCGGCCTGCGCGGTGCCGAAATGATTTCGCGACGACTAAAACCCGATGTGGCTATTTGTACGGACGTCACGCACGACACGACCTCACCTATGTATAATAAGAAGGAGAGCGGCTACCAGAAATGCGGCAAGGGACCCGTGCTGTGTTATGGTCCGGCAGTGCAGCAGAACGTTCTCAAAATGGTACTCGACGTGGCCCAAAAAGAGAAAATTCCCTTTCAGCGACAGGCCGTCAGCAGATCGACAGGAACGGATACAGATTCATTTGCATACTCCGCTGAAGGCGTCGCGTCAGCTTTAGTTTCACTGCCGTTAAAATACATGCACACTACGGTAGAAATGGCGCACAAGGACGACATCGAGAATGTGATAAAGTTGTTATATGCGGTTGTTTTGAGGGTTAAACCGGGTCAGGACTTCCGTTATATACGCTGACCTCAGGTTTTAGAAGCAAATCTTACATCGGAAAGGTTGCCCCGCGAATAGGCTCTTCTGCCCGGACAGGAGAGCCTATTTTTGTTCCCGTACAATTGAAACAATTATAACCACCACAAAATGAAACGGATCTATAAGGGGCTTTTTCTAGCAGTGTTGTTATCGAGTGGCAACGTTTTTGCCCAGGAGAAACCGATGCACGAAGTATACTCCATGATGGTATACAATTTCATGAAGTATATACAGTGGCCGGGCGAAGGCTCGGGTCAGTTCGTGATCGGGATAGCAGGTAACGACGAGATGCTGGAAACAATGAGCGCCTGGTACAGTGGAAGAAAGATGGGAACACGTACGTGCGTGATCCGCAAGATTGAAAGACCCGCTGATGTCGAGGGTTGCCAGGTTGTGTTTCTCGACAAGTCAAAGAGTTCAGAGTTCGACAACATTCAAAGCAGAGTTCAGGGACAAAATACTCTGCTGATAACAGATAAGAATGGATTAGGACAGCGCGGCAGCGCAATAAACTTCAAGGTAGTGGATAGCAAACTCAGGTTCGAGCTAAACCAGAAGGCGCTTGAAAGCGCAAACCTTAAAGTTGCGAGCGCGTTGGCCTCAATGGCGATCTTGATTTAATGGGTTGTTTGGAAAATCCCCCGGCCTCGTTGCTGGGGGCTTTTTTCTTTGCCCATGTGTAGTTCAATGTATAACCCGTTAACCTATGAAAAGGATTTTCTTACTTGTCATGATCTCTCTGCTGGGGCTGGCGTCGGTTTTCGCGCAGGAGAGGCCAACACATGAAATTCATGCTGCGATGTTGTACAACTTTATTAAGTATGTGCAATGGCCGGATGAAGGATCGGGCGGAGATTTCATCGTGGGTGTAATCGGTGAAGACAATGTCTACAACACCCTTAAGGCATGGTATGACGGGAAACCGAAAGGTTCCAAGAAATACGTGATCAGAAAACTCAGCTCCGGTAGCGAAGCCGGATCCTGTCACGTCGTTTACATTGGACGGGCTAAAAGCCGCGAACTCGACAACGTCGTCGCCTCCACTTCCGGAAAGTCGGTACTCACTGTAACGGACGGAAATGGCCTGGCGCAAAAGGGCAGCTGTATCAACTTCAAAGTTGTGGACGGCCGACTGAAATTTGAATTGAACCAGGACACCGTGGCAACATCGAACCTCAAGGTTTCCGGCCAGTTGAGCAGTATGGCAATCCTTATCTGATTTGTTTTTTCGGGCCGCCCTGTGAAAAATTATTTATTTCTTAAAATGCTTGCCAGTTACATTAGGGAGATTACATTTGTCTTTGAAACTGAGCCCAAAATCAGAATCAATTTTCTTATCTTGACGAAGGTCCTTCTGGACCTCGTCGACAACCTGCGAAGCACTCCCGTATTGGCCCAGCTGGAGCCGGTACCGGTTAGAGCATAAGATATACGCGCGGGAGCACAGAGTTTTTATTTGAGAGGGTCTTTTCTCTGTGTTTCCCGTGCGTTGTTTTTTTCTGTGTGTGTCGACACACACATCCCAACTACGTTTAATTTCTTTTCCTTTCTTCTTTTTCAGGATTGCGCGATAGCGAACCCCGCATCCTCCACGTCTAGCCAGAATCCGGGATACGACTTCCGCACGACCAGGGGATCGATGATCGTCACATTCATGCGCGTGGCAAGGGGCGAGAACGCCATCGCCATCCGGTGGTCTTCGTAGGTTTCAAAAGTGGCGCTGTCGGGAAGCTGAGCGGCGGGCCGCAGCAGCCATCGGCCCCCCTGTTCCTCGAGATCCGCTCCGATCTTGCGGAGTTCCTGCTGCAAGGCGAAAATTCTGTCGGTCTCTTTAATCCGGAGGCTCTCCAACCCGCTGAATGTCGCCTCGATTCCTTTTGCTGCACAGACGACGGCCACCGTCTGGGCGAGATCCGGCGAATGGGTAAAATCCCAATTAAAGGTGCTCACGCTTTCGCGGGGAACGAGTCTTAACATGTCCCCTTCCGGCACGGATCGAACGCCCAGCGCCTCCATGAGTTCACGCACAACGTGGTCGCCCTGCCATGAATTTTCATAAAGGCGCGGCAATCGTATGTCGGCGTCTTTGGCCAGTGCCGCAAAGGCAAACCAGTATCCGGCGCCCGACCAATCTGATTCGACGGTCAACTCGGTAGGATGGTAGGGCTGCGGCGCAACCCGGATGATATTGTCCGATACATCAACCTTCACCCCGAATTTCGCCATCAGGGCCACTGTCATTTCGATATAAGGACGGCTCCCTACCTTGCCTGTCAACTCCAGTGTGAGACCTTTCGGCAGCGACGGCGCGACCATCAGTATGGCGGAGATAAACTGACTGCTGACATCGCCCCGAATGCTGAGCCGGTCCACCTTCTGTCCCTCGAAGCCCGCAGTTTCAATCGGAGGGTAGCCTTCGCGGTTGCGGTAATGGATCACGGCCCCCAGGGTGCGCAGGGCATCCACCAATATCCCTATCGGTCGTTCCTGCATGCGGGGGGTTCCCGTAAGGGTTTTCCGCGTCCCCGTCACCGCGAAATAGGCGGTCAGGAAACGCATTGTGGTACCGGCGTCCTGCACATCGATGAGGGGCGATTTTGACCCGATCAATTCCCGCATCAGGCGGGTGTCGTTGGCCTCGGAGAGATGGTGCAGGATCGACTTACCCCCGGCCAGCGCATTGAGAATCAACGCCCTGTTACTAATACTCTTGGAGGCCGGCAGATTTCTGACCTCCGTTCTCACTTCCGCGTTGGCCCTGATGTGCAGGGCGGGTGCCGCGTTTATATTCGATTTAGTCATAATTGATTAGCGCTCGAAAATAGGTTTATGCGTACAGATTTCTCAGTTTCCGCGCAACATTTCTGCCCCGAAACCGGTTAACATCATTATGAACGCGGCCCAAAAACTGGCAGTTGGATTAGGAATTGCGTCGGGGGCCCTGCTCACCGCCCTTTTGATGTCTGGCGGAAGAGGCAGGAGAACCAGGAGCTACTTTGTACGAAGCGCCCGGACATTCAGAAACCGGGTAAAGGGTGACGCCATACGAGCATCCGTAGTGGATGAACCCGAAGTCCATTACATCTGAGCTTCGTAAAAAGACAGGGCATCAGACACGTCATCGACGGTGATCTCCACATCCCATACGGCGCTGCCGATTCCCTCCAGCAGCACGCAAAGGATTTTATTAGCCTTATTTTTTTTGTCCTGTCGCGCCAGCGTTGATATCTGCTGGATCTGATCGCGGCTAATTTCGACCTTTCCGAACACCGCGCGAATGTGCGACATGATCGATTGCAATTCCGCCTCCGTCAACATGTTCTTTTGCCGCGCAATCCAGCCTTCCGCCACCAGCCCGACGGCTATGGCTTCGCCGTGAAGTATCCTCTTCGATTCCGACAGAAAGTGGCTTTCCAGCGCATGACCTATCGTATGCCCCGCGTTGAGCATCTTTCGAAGCCCCTTTTCCCGCGGATCCTCAGTCGTAACCCGGGCCTTGAAATTCACGGAATGCTGGATCAGCTGCTCCCAGTCCTGTTCATGAAGCCCGCGCACCGAAATCACCTCCCACAGGGCACGATCTGAGATCAGCGTATGTTTTACTACTTCCGCGTAGCCGGATCGCAATTCGCTTTCCGGGAGTGTTCCAAGAAAACCGCTGAACAAGAGCGTGAGCGCGGGCTGTTGAAAGACACCGATATGATTTTTGAAATCATTGAAGTCGATACCGAGTTTGCCGCCTATGCTGGCATCGACCAACGACAGCAGGGTGGTGGGCACGAGGATAAAATCGATACCCCGCTTGTAGGTTGCCGCGCAAAATCCGCCCATGTCGCCCAACACGCCACCGCCCAGGACAATGACCACCGCGTGGCGGTCCAGGTGCAGGGCCGTCATCTGATCCCAGATGGTGACACAGGTGTCGATGGTCTTCTGTTCTTCACCCGGTGGAATGACAATGACGTCGTGTGCGGGCAGACCCGCCGCAATGCGCGGGTAACACAAGGCCTTGGTGTGTTCGTCGACAAGGACCACCACACGGGAATACCCGGCGCCGGAAAGGAATTGCGCCAGGTCCGCCGAGGGGTCCTGGGTGAATCGGATATTGTCAGCGAGCATGAGTAACGGACTGTCCGGGATACGCTTCAATATTCGTATCCGGAAGGGCCGAATATAGGGACAATCTCTATATTTACCCCATTGTTTATAGTATGGATTCACCCCTGGAAGTCACATTCGAAGACACCAAAGTTGCATTCGCATACAAGTCGGATCAGGAGCTGAGAAGGGCGCGTTTCGTTTTCTCCGTCGTAAGCCATCCCTGGGTATCGGCGATCGCTGTCGCCCTCGTCCGCATCGCTCTGGCGATCCGTCTCCCAATACTTGGCATTATCCGCCGGACCGTGTTTCAGCACTTCTGCGGCGGAGAAAGTATCACGGCCGCAGAAAGCACCATCCTGCATTTGTCGAACTACGGCGTCAACACCATTCTCGACTATGCGGTGGAGGGCGAAGACAGTGAAGAGGATTTCGATCGGACCACCGAAGAGATTCTGCGCACGTTTCAGAAAGCCCGGGGACGAAAACAAATTCCGTTCTGTGTTTTTAAAATGACGGGCATCGCCGACGCGCGACTCCTGGAAAAAGTGCAGAGCGGTAAGCCGGTGACCGATGAAGAGATCGAGGCGCTCGAACGGGTCAAGCAGCGGGTGGACAGGATTTGCGCCAAGGCATACGAATACGATGTGCCGGTCCTTATCGATGCTGAGGAGTCGTGGATACAGGACACGATCAACATGCTCGCCTTTGAAATGATGGAACGATACAACAAGGAAAATCCGATCGTGTTCATCACCATCCAGATGTATCTTCTCGATGCGGCCAAGCGATTGAAGGACGTTTACCACATGGCCACGATGCACCAGCTGCATCTCGGTATTAAACTAGTCCGTGGCGCCTACATGGAGAAAGAACGGGAACGCGCCGCCGAACTCGGACTGCGTAGTCCCATACATCCTACCCGCGAAGCCACCGACGAGGCGTTCAACAAAGCCCTCGCATTTTGTCTTGACCGTAAACAGCGGATTTCCCTCATGTGTGGTTCGCACAACGAGTACAGCAACTACTACCTCTCCGTGCTGATGGCGAAACACGGCATGCGCCCCAACGATGAGCGCGTCTGGTTTGCCCAGCTTTACGGCATGAGCGACAACATCTCGTTCAACCTGGCACGTATGGGCTACAACGTGGCCAAGTACGTGCCCTACGGTCCGGTCCGCGCTGTAATGCCCTATTTGTTCAGGCGTGCCGAGGAGAACACTTCCGTTTACGGTCAGAGCAGTCGTGAGCTGACGCTCATCCGCAACGAGCTCACGCGCCGTCGGGGCGTTTCCGCCTA
The DNA here is from genome assembly GCA_035304385.1 of Cyclobacteriaceae bacterium. GTDB lineage: Bacteria > Bacteroidota > Bacteroidia > Cytophagales > Cyclobacteriaceae > ZC4RG29. The sequence goes on along the minus strand of DATGQD010000027.1, from coordinate 62,060 downwards.
GCAGATGCCCGGCGTTATCGCGATCAGCAGTCCCGCCATTCCGGATATCCGGCGGTATTTTTCCGCGCCACCGCGATTTCCGTTATTTTTGCCCGGAAATCGAAAATCATGCAACTGAGCGAACAGGAGATCATCCGCAGGAAGAGTTTAGAGGAACTTGTACAACTGGGTATTGACCCATATCCTGCCGAGCCGTTTCCGGTAAATGTATCGGCACGCGACATCCACCAGCATTACGAGCGTAGTAAAACCGATTACAAGGATATCTCCATCGCAGGTCGCATTATGAGCCGGCGCATCATGGGATCGGCCGCCTTCGCGGAATTGCAGGACGACACCGGGAGGATTCAGCTGTACCTCCGGCGCGATGACCTTTGTCCGGGGGAAGACAAAACCCTCTACAACACAGTCTTCAAGAAGCTGCTGGATATCGGCGACATTATCGGCGTAACCGGATACGTATTCACCACGCAGACCGGCGAAATATCCATCCACGTAACCTCGCTCAAGGTGCTGGCCAAATCGCTCCGGCCCCTTCCCATCGTAAAAGAAACGATCGACGAGGCGGGAAACGTGGTTCGGCACGATGCGTTTTCCGACCCCGAGCAACGATACCGGATGCGCTATGTCGACCTGATCGTTAACCCGCACGTGCGCGACACATTCATCAAGCGGACGCAACTGGTGAACTCGATGCGCGACTACCTCAACGGCAGGGGATACCTGGAAGTGGAAACCCCGGTACTTCAGCCCTTGTACGGTGGCGCTGCCGCCCGCCCGTTCAAGACACATCACAATGCCCTGGATACGACACTGTACCTGCGCATCGCCAATGAACTCTACCTGAAGCGTCTTATCGTCGGAGGATTCACAGGTGTGTACGAATTCTCGAAAGACTTCCGTAATGAAGGCATGTCGCGCTTCCATAATCCCGAGTTCACTCAGGTGGAGTTGTATGTAGCCTACCAGGATTACTACTGGATGATGGACCTCGTTGAAGAGATGATAGAAAAGGTGGCCATCAACCTGCATGGAACAACCCAGGTGACGGTGGGAGAGCATACGATCGATTTTAAGCGGCCATGGAAACGATACACCATGTTCGGCGTCATCGAGCACTTTGCCGGCGTTGATATTTCTGATATGGACGAAGCCGCCCTGCGCGATACATGCGATAAGCTGAAGGTTCCCTATGACAATACGATGGGTAAGGGAAAACTCATCGACCAAATCTTTGGCGAACTGTGCGAACCGCACCTGATACAGCCCACGTTTATCATGGATTATCCGGTTGAGATGTCTCCGCTTGCCAAGAAGCATCGCACTAAGCCCGGCCTCGTCGAACGTTTCGAAGCCATCTGCAACGGCAAGGAAATCTGCAATGCCTTCTCCGAATTGAACGACCCCATCGACCAACGACGTCGTTTCGAGGAACAACTTGAATTGGGATTGCGCGGTGATGAAGAAGCCATGACGCTGGATGAAGACTTTCTCCGGGCGCTGGAGTATGGAATGCCACCCACGGCCGGACTCGGGGTCGGTATTGACAGGCTGACCATGATCATGACCAACTCACCTTCAATTCAGGATGTGTTGTTCTTCCCTCAAATGAAACCCGAAAAGGCAAGTGCGGGGTTAAACGAAAAAGAATTTGAGGAAGCAGGTATACGCAAGGATTTATTTCCCGTGCTCCAGCGTCTTGGTATAAACAACCTGAAACAACTTAGGGGCATGAAGCCGTCAAAACTCTTCAACGACGTGTGCGGGATGCGTAAGAAAATGAAGCTTGAAGGTGTAGCCAACCCCACGATGGAAGAGGTGGAGCGGTGGTTTACCGCGTGAGTATCAGAAGTTGTCGAAGAAAGGCTTCCGACGTTCCAGCTTGAGGTCTCTTAGCAGGGCGGATTTGACGCTGATGGTGAAATTATACGACTGAAATCTTCCAAAGGGTACCCACCATAAACTCATCGCCCAGCAGTGCAGGTCCCGTGAAATGGTAAGTGTAGTCTGCGTAAATTCTTTCGATTCAAAGTGATAGCCGCTGGAGAAAATCGTTTTCCACTTCTCGGATAACGCCAGCTCACCCGAAAACTGTAGCGTTTGTGTGATCCTCGGATCCGTATTCACCGGATGGCTGTATGACAGGTTGTAACTCAGCTGCAAACCCCACGGCACTTCGAAGTCGACATACATTTCCGGATTCCGAATGATGAACTCCTTTTCGGCCGCGGGCAGGTCGGATTGAGCCACTTTTTCCCGCGTCTGCTGCCCTCGCTCCCGGGCTTTGGGGTTAAGATTTGTGCTGGCGGCCAGGCTTGCCGAGGTGATGCGGCCGAGTTTGCCCGACTTGAACGCGTAACTATTGACACGTCGTTCGACGCCCTCGCCGTCGACAACATAGGCATACGGGTCGAGGCTGGCGCTCAGGTTAATGTTGATCAGGTTGTCGCGAATGTTCGTGTTCGCGGAAATCGAGATGGGCGCCAGGTTGAAGGAATCGGCAAAGATATTATAGCTTGAACTAAACGACAGGTTGTTGAGGAGCATCACCTTCCTGGCTACCGAGTCTCTTTCATTCTGCACTTTCATCTCCACGTTGTTCCCGATGCCGAAGCCGATCGATCCACTGTGTCCCGGCGATGACCCTCCATATACAAAGCCCTCATGCCGCGAACGGTAGAATTGCCGATTGGTCTTAGGGTCGGTAAGGAGCTGGAAGTAGTCGTCATTTTTCTGAAAGTCGGGCGCATAGCTGAAGCTAATCGTCGGATTGATCACGTGGCGTATGGCCTTCACATTCCCCCGCTTGAAAAAGAACATACCGTAGATACGTGTGGTGAGACCGGCGCTCATGGTGTAGTTCGCGATCCGGTTGAACCGTCTGATCGTGTCGGCTACGAGTACAGTGTCGTCGCCGAATCTGTATTGCCAATCGAGTTGTTCAAAGTACCATCGTTCGTCGTAGCTGATGCTGGGTGAGAGGGTGAAGTAGCGGAGCAACTTGTTGGAAGTTGAAATGGGAATCGTGTGGCGGACTCCCTTTCGGGCGTTTTTCATGAACAGCGAAAGGTTCTCCATGGTGAACGGCGCAATGCTGTCGCGCGTAGCCTCGGGCGATACACGACCAATATTATTGGTGATGCGGTTGGTGGCCGTCATCTTATATCCGATAGAGAAATTATCGAGTGGCGTCGTCCTCCCGTCCTTTCGCTGGAACGGATAGAGGTTTGTCATGTTGACACTGATGTTTGGGAAGGGCAGGTCCACCAACCGGGTTCTGAGGTCCTGATTGATACTTCCGTTGACGCCAAGTGAAAACGGGGTGCCGGCGAACTTCTTGGTATAGGAGACGGTAGAACTCAACTTGGCGGAGATGTTGCTCAGGCCTGTATTGTTGTTGATGTCGGTATTTAGGCCGTAGTTGAGATTATTGTTTTGATTGTAAGTGCTCGTGGCGGCATTTACGGAAGCTGAAAAGCGGCTGTTACCCCGGGTTTGTGGTTGATGCGACCACGCCAGACGGTAGTCGACTGTTGAGGTCGGCGCTTCGATACGGTCGGTAATTTTGGTGTTGGAATAGGAGAACAGCAACGAGCCGGAATACCGGTAGCGTTTGTTGTAGTTAGACCGCACGTTGATGGCATGACCACCTTTCGAGTACAGGTCGGTTTCAATCCCCAACTTGATGTAGTCGTTGATATCAAAGAAATATCCCAGCCCGCGGAGGTTGTAACCCCTACGTCTTTCTTCGCCGTAGGATGGAAACAGTATACCGGACTTGCTCTCGCGTTCTATCGGGAACATGCCGAAGAGAAAGCCTGCCGGCAACGGAATGTCGTTGAACTCGAGGTAAAACGGGCCGGAGACGATCTTGTCGCCGGGTATGGATTTGCTTTTGGTGGAACGGATGAGAAAGTGGGGGTGCTCGAGGTCACACGTGGTATAGGCGTTGTTGACGCTGAAGAGTTCGTCCTTTTCATTTTTGAACGCATGCTGTACGTGCACGATACCTTCTCCCTGTTTGGTCACCACTTCCGAAATCCGGGCCCGCCCCGTGCGGTAATTGTAGACGATGTCTTTAGTCTCGTACAGGTCTGCGCCATCCTGGAATACGGGAAAGCCAATACGCTGGCCGGTGGAGTCACGCCTGCCCTGGGCGGTGAGGGTCCCTTTGTCGTAGTCGATGAGGATTTCCTCTGCTTCCAGCTGAATTTGGCCGTAGACGATTCTCGCCTGGCCGTAAAGCCATATTTTTTTTCCGTCGATGCTGGCGCGAATGGAATCTCGGGCAGAGTATTTGATAGTAGTTTCGATATCGCTTTGATCTTGCGTCGCGGTTGTGTCGGGCCGAACGGCCGCGGTATCTGTCGGGATGGTGTCGTTGGAGATCAGCGTGTCGGCGCGCACCGGAAGTTCGCCAGGATCGCTAATAGGGGTCTCTACCTGTGCGTGGAGTGACGGCGCGCCAAGTGTAAGCAAAAAAAACAAAACGAAAAATCGGAGCACACTTCGGCTAATCGTGGGATTTTTACGTTTTAGTGAAAATTTCACAAATTTGCGTAAAGTTATCGCAATTTGTCTGAACATTGAACTGACCGTGAGGAATATTGGAATTACTTGCATTTTGCTAGCAATTACCTTGCTAAATTCAGCCAGTTCAATTCGTCACAAGGAATTCAAGCTCAGCAAGGTTGTTGTCGATGCCGGCCATGGCGGCCACGATCCGGGAACCCATGGACGCAAGTATAAGGAGAAAGACATTGCACTTGCCATCGCACTTAAGGTCGGCAAGTATATCGAACAGAATGTACCTGGCGTTCAGGTAGTCTACACGCGAAAGGACGATACGTATGTTCCGCTCGACAAGCGGGCGGACATCGCCAACAAGGCAGACGCCGACCTTTTTATTTCAATACATGTCAACTCCATCCCCAACCGTACCACCTATGGCACCGAGACGTGGGTGATGGGTCTTCACCGGTCAGAGTCGAACCTTGAGGTGGCGAAACGTGAAAACTCGGTGATCCTTCTTGACGAGGACTACAAAGAGCGGTACGAAGGCTTTGACCCGAACAGTCCGGAGTCGTATATACTCTTTTCCCTGACGCAGGACGCCTACTACGAAAGCAGTCTTAAGATGGCGCAGAAAGTGGAGAATCAGTTCAAGACACGTGTGGGCCGCCACAGCCGGGGCGTAAAGCAGGCGGGATTTGTGGTGCTCTACAAGACCGCTATGCCCAGCGTGTTGGTGGAAACCGGATTCATTACAAACCCTCAGGAAGAAGACTACCTGGGTTCGGAACGAGGTCAGGATCTAATCGCTTCGGGAATCTACCGAGCCTTCAAGGAGTATAAATTAGAGGTGGAAACGGTCAATTGACAACCGGATTCTGCGTAACTTTCAGGCGCACGCATCGTAATGAACCCGGGAACTGGGTAAGCGTGCATCACTAACCAGTAATGCATGAAGGTATCCAAAGAGTTTAAAGTGGGCCTGTTCATGGTCGTCGCCCTGGTGTTGTTGTATTTCGGGTTCAACTTTCTGAAAGGCATCGATTTCTTTAGCTCAACAAACAAGTACTACGCGGTCTATAACAATGTCGACAAGCTGACGCAATCAAACCAGGTGTTCTTAAATGGATTTGCTGTCGGCAGGGTAGGCGACATTGAAATTCTCCAGGACAACGGAAACCTGGTGCTGGTGACGCTCGAGATTGATTCCGATATCATGCTCACCGACTCCACCACTGCCATACTCACAGGCGACTTTTTAGGAAACAAGTCCATCTTGCTACAGAACGTCACCGGCTCGAACATCCTGCAGCCAGGCGACACCTTGCGGTCCAATCTGGACCGGGGCATTACGGATATCCTCGCCGAAAGTGCCGTGCCTGTTGCAGACAACCTTCAGGTCACTTTGCGGAAATTCAATGTCCTTGTCGATAACCTCACGCGCAATACAGAACAACTGGATACCATATTCAGCCGGCTCGTGACAACCCCTTATCATATTAACCGCGCCTTGTCTACGGCCGGTAATTCGGTGCAGGAACTGGCGACCGACTACCGTGTGGTCGCGCAAAATCTTAACACCGCACTGGAAGACCTGCGTCCGACTATGAGCAACCTGCGGTCTCTTTCCGACTCCCTCAAGGTACTCGAATTGAGCGCTACCATAACCAAAACTCAGGCGGCGCTGGAGTCGTTCAATGCCGCCCTGGGTAAGATGACCAGCGATGATAATACCGTTGGGAAGATGCTCACTGAGGACGAGCTCTACCAGAACCTGAACACCCTCCTCCTTAACCTCGACACGCTCGCCACTCACTTCAACACTAACCCCAAGCATTTTCTTGCGCCGCTCGGCAAAAGCAAGAAAAGAATTGAACGGGATCTCAAGAAAAACCAGGAGTAACGAAACCTGTCTTCATGAGCGATAACCTGGAGTTCAATAAAAATGAAGATCAGTTTGGGCAACTCCTGACGAAACTGCAGGCACGCAGGAAGAAAATCTTTGCAGGCGGCGGCGAAAAGAAAATTGAAGAGCAACATGCACGCGGAAAACTTACAGCCCGCGAACGCATTGCGTACCTGATCGACCCTTCGACCGAATTCCTGGAGATCGGACTGTTTGCTGCTGACGACATGTACGAAGAGTACGGCGGCTGTCCTTCCGCCGGAGTCGTCACAGGCATCGGTCAGGTCAGCGGACGACTCTGCGTGATCGTTGCCAACGATGCCACGGTGAAGGCAGGAGCGTGGTTTCCTATGACGGCGAAAAAGAATCTTCGCGCGCAGGAGATCGCCATGGAAAACCGGTTGCCGGTCATTTACCTGGTCGACAGCGCGGGGGTCTTCCTTCCCATGCAGGATGAGATCTTCCCTGACCGCGACCACTTCGGCCGTCAATTTCGCAACAACGCGAAGCTATCGTCTATGGGTATCGTGCAGATTGCAGCCATCATGGGAAACTGTGTCGCAGGCGGCGCGTACCTCCCGATCATGTCGGATGAGGCGGTGATCGTCGACAAGACCGGCACTATCTTTCTGGCAGGCTCATACCTGGTGAAGGCCGCGATCGGAGAAGAAATCGACAATGAGACATTGGGCGGCGCTACTACCCATAGCGAGATATCCGGAGTCACCGACAATAAGTTTCCGGACGACAAGTCATGCCTGGATTATATCCGCTCCGTCGTCGATAAGATCGGAGCGCCTGATGCTGCCGGCTTTAACCGCATCACACCACAACCTCCAAAAAAATCCATCGACGAAATCGCCGGACTCCTTCCTTACGACCGGACCAAGCCTTATGACATGAAGGAAATCATCGAACGCCTTGTCGACGACTCGGCCTTTGATGAATATAAGGCGCTCTACGGAAAGACCATCATCTGCGGGTGGGCACGTATCGACGGATGGGCCGTGGGTATTGTAGCCAATCAGCGCAAAGTGGTAAAGACACGAAAGGGTGAAATGCAGATGGGCGGCGTGATCTATTCTGATTCAGCAGACAAAGCGGCACGATTTATCATGAACTGCAACCAGCGCAAAATACCTGTCGTCTTTCTGCAGGATGTCAGTGGTTTTATGGTGGGCAGCAAAGCAGAACAGGGCGGCATCATTAAAGACGGCGCCAAGATGGTAAACGCTGTCGCTAACTCTACCGTGCCGAAGTTCACCATCATCGTGGGTAACTCGTATGGTGCGGGCAACTATGCGATGTGCGGCAAAGCCTACGATCCCCGCCTAATTGTTGCCTGGCCTACTGCACAGATCGCCGTGATGAGCGGCAACTCTGCGGCGCGCACTCTTTTACAGATTCGTGTGAATGCGGAAAAAGCAAAAGGCAAAACATTATCCGAAGAAGAGGAAGCGCGACTTCTCGAAGAAATTACCGACCGGTACAATGCACAACTAAGTCCCTACTATGCTGCAGCCCGCCTCTGGGTCGACGACATCGTCACCCCTTCCGAAACCCGCCAACTAATCTCTACCGGAATCGCCGCAGCGAATCACGCGCCTGTGGAGAGGTTTAATGTGGGGGTTATTCAGGTGTAGACAATGAGTGAATGAGTGAATGAGTGAATGAGCGAATGAGTGAATGGGGTGGTAGGCAGGCGAGGTGGTTTGGGTAAAAAAGCTAATTAATTGGAATAACGAGAGGAGTGAGAAATGAGTGCATGGAAGGTCATGGGAGGATGAAGTTTGGGCTGGGTGGCCAAGCGAGGGAAGAATGAGAGAGTAAGGCAGTCGCGACAAATGGTGGCTGCGTTAATTTTTTTAGTATTTTCTTGACAGACTCTTGACAGTTTTTACCTGAAAGCTGAACTTTACTTGGTGGCTCGTACGCTACTACGTTGGGTGACATAATTTGATTTTTTTCTCGTGAACAGGCAGCAAAATATTGAGATATCAAAAGAGGCGTTTGTTTCGCGGATGAGGGCGAGGACGAAAGATTTTGCTTTGATGGGCATCGAGATATTTCGGGGTCTTCCCCAGACGGGGGAGGGAAGGATAATTGGCGATCAATTCTTACGATCCTCTCTCAGCGCCGCCGCAAACTACAGGGCAGTATGTAGGGCGAGGTCCAAGGCGGAGTTTTTTGCCAAGCTGAGCGTCACGGTTGAGGAACTCGACGAGAGCCTTTTTTGGTTAGAGATACTGGTGGATTCCGGTATTGTCGTCAAATCGAAAACGGCAAAATTTGAGGCGGAAGGCCAGGAACTGGTGGCCATACTTTCGACGGCAAGGCGGGCGACCCGCTGATTTCAGGCTTCAGAACACAGTTGGTTCGTCCACGGTTTGGTGGTACTTTTGTCAATGGATTACGGAACCCCATTTACTATTTCACCGTTCACCCATTTATCGTTTATTGAATTACCCATTTATCCATTCACCCATTCACCCCATTCACCCATTCACCCATTCACTCATTCACTCATTCACTCATTCACTCATTGATTTATGGAGTCCAAAGAGCTGCGGGCATTAATCTCACTTCTTGACGACGATGACGATCAGGTGGTGTCTCATGTGGTGGAGAAGATCCGGTCACTGGGTAAGGAGGTCATTCCTTTTCTGGAAGAGGAGTGGGAGAATAATTTTAACCCTTATGTGCAGCGGCGGATCGAGGAACTGATCCACGAACTTCAGTTTGAAATTCTTAAGGAACGCCTGAGGGAATGGTATGAAGGCGAAGAGCACGACCTGCTCACAGGAATGTGGCTGGTTGCAACGTACCAGTACCCCGACATCGAGTTGTTAAGGCTGAAGCAGGATCTGGAACAAATCTATTACGAGACGTGGCTGGAGTTCAAACCCGACCTGTATCCCTTCGACCAGATTAAGATCATCAACAGCGTCCTGTTCAGCAAACTAAAATTCGGAGCTAACACAAAGAATTTCCATTCGCCTGGAAATTCCATGATCAACGTAGTCCTTGAAACCAGGAAAGGAAACCCGATAACGCTATGTGTGATTTACCTTTTGGTAGCCCAAAAGCTGAAGCTCCCGGTTTACGGCGTCAACTTGCCCAATCTTTTCATCCTTACGTACAAGGATGACCGCAACCCGCAGTTTTACATCAACGCGTTCAACAAAGGGTTGATCTTTTCACGTAAGGACATAGAGAACTACATCAACGAGCTGCACCTTACACCCCAGGATTCCTTCTTCGAACCCTGCTCCAACCTGGAGATCATTCGCAGGGTACTCCGCAACCTGATCATGTCGTTCGACAAGATGGGAGAACACGCCAAAGCTGAGGAGGTAAAAGAGCTGTTGCTCATCATCGCCGACGGTGGTGATTTGGGGGAGTAGCTTTGCGGGCTTGCCTTTCTACCGCGAAGGCGCTAACGGGAACCTACTGTCCACTGCTTCTCACATTACACCCCATCGGGCGCACTACAGGCCGCGACGGCTTCCCGCCGGCGAGAAGAGCATCGATAGCGTCGGTGAGGTATTGGCGATGCACATCGGTGGCGACCTGCGCATTGTCGTCAATAGCGCCGCGATAAAATACGCTGTACCCACCACCTTCAGGTTTCAGCACGAGGGCTTCGGGCGTTCGCGTCACCTTTAGCGCGCGCATCACCGCTTGATCTTTATCTGCAAGATAGGGCACTTTGAAACCGCGGCGAGCGGCGAGTGTTTTCATGGCGTCGGCGGACTCGTCTTCCCCCGGATGGGGATTGACGAACACCACAGGGATGCGACCGCTGTAGTCGGCCGCGATCTTGTTGAGGCGGTCATAATAGTAGGCATCGAAAGGGCAGGTGTTGCTGGTGAAGATTACCACGATACCCTTGGGATGGGATCCGCTGTTGACGGTGAACGACGCTCCGCTTACGACATCCCGGGCGGAGAAATTCGTAATCGTCTGACCGGAAACGGCACCTGCGACGAGCGTCAGGATGACCACAGCAATTCCTTTCATGCAGGTTAAGGTTTATTCAGGACCAGGGCGAACGCCGGCTGCATTTCGTAGTACAGGCGTACCCTGGTCTCATTAGATCCGACAATAATGCTGCCAGAAAAATAACCCTTTGAATTGATTGAAAACGGGCTGATTCTGAGGTTTTTGGAAAAAATAAGGTCTTTCCGGCCGTGTACCTTGACGAGTACCTCCTTGGCACACCAAATGACACAATGCGTGTTGACGTCATCCCCCGCAAAAGCGAGTTCGGAGGGGTGGAGAATGCGCGGTGCTATGGTGATCAGGGAGGATCGGGGAGGTTCAATGTCGATTCCCACCGATTCCGTGGCATGAAGATAGGCCGCTACGTGGGGATAAGAGTGGCTGAGTGAAAGCTGGTATGAACTCCCGGCCGGAAACGGTTTCCCAAACGCATCTTTAACGATGCCCTGGAAAGTAAGTCCGCAGCGCTGCATCAACTTCTTTACAAGAACGCGTGCGGCGTACCATTCAAGTCGCTTGTGGGGGTGACGTATCGCCTCCGGAATCCGCTCGACCGACGCTGCGACCGCCTCCAATTGAGTTTCGTCTTCTTCAATTTTCCACAACCCCCAGGGATTACCATGATTATCCTCAATTTTTTGCAGCGGCATTTGGTATGTCCCTCATTGTGGCCCAATTTTGACAAAAAAATCAACATCCGCCAACCTTTTGCCGGCGCACGGGGGCGCCCGGGATCATGGCTATCAAAGTCACCAAGCTGCATTCTTTTACGGGTCATCGCGATGCTGTCTACACACTTCAGGGCACGGACCAGCCGAATCTCTTTTGCACCGGGTCCGGTGACGGTATGGTTGTGTTGTGGGATCTGGAGAAACCCGATGAAGGATATCCCGTCGCACGACTTCCGAATTCGATTTACGCCTTGGACTACCATGCGCCGAGCAGCACGCTGATCGTCGGCCATAACTACGAAGGCATCCATGTGATCGATTTGAAAAATAAATCGGAGCTCGGATCGTTACAACTTACAAAGGCGGCCATCTTCGATCTTCAGTCTGTCGATAACCTTCTCTTCGTCGGTACGGGTGATGGAAGCGTGATTGTGGTGGACCTGAAACGCCTTGCGATAGTGGACCGTGTCCAGAAAAGTGAGAAAAACGCCCGGACGATCGACATCAATTTGCGCACCGGTGAAATGGCCGTAGGCTACAGCGACAATTATATCCGGGTGTACGACCTGAAGAGCCTCCGGATGAAACACGAGTGGGAGGCACATGCCAAGTCGGTATTCTCAGTGCGCTATACACCGGACGGATACTACCTGCTGAGCGGGTCCAGGGACGCGCGACTCAAAGCCTGGGATGTCAACTCCGGCTACGCTCCGGTGGCCGAAGTGGTCGCGCACATGTACGCCATAAATCACCTCGACTTTAGCCCGGATGCGAAACATTTCGTAACTTGTAGCATGGATAAGTCTATCAAAGTGTGGAATGCGGAGGAGTTGAAATTGTTGAAGGTGATCGACAAAGCCAGGCATGCGGGGCATGGAACTTCCGTGAACAAACTGTTGTGGACGTCTCACCAGGATCAGTTGCTGAGCGCCAGTGACGACCGGACGGTGACTTCCTGGAACATTAACTTTGATGCACCAATATGAGAATTACGCCATTGGAAATACGTCAGAAAAGCTTCGAGAAACATTTTCGAGGCTATGACAGGGATGAGGTGGACGGTTTCCTGATGACCTTGTCGCAAGAGTGGGAGCGTCTGAACGACGAATGCAAAGAACTCCGGATAAAACTCGAAGCTACCGAGCGGGAAGTATCCAAGCTGCGCGAGGTTGAAGGCTCGTTATACAAGACGCTAAAGACGGCGGAAGATACGGGAGCCAGCGTGATCGAACAGGCCCGCACCGCGGCCGATCTGCACCTGAAGGAGTCGCAACTCAAAGCAGAGGCCATCGTCAACGAAGCCAAAAACAAAGCGCGGGATATGATCGAAGAGGCTGACGTGCGTGCCCGGCAAATCGTCGAGGATATGGAAGAACGGCTCAAGTCGCTCATCGACGACTACAAGAGGCTGGAAACGTCGCGCGAAGATTTGATCGCGGAGCTCCGACGCATGGCCAACGATGCACTCGATCGCGTGGAACGGGCGCGTTCGTTTACGGCGGATTTCAATCCGGACAAATTTCTCAGCGATGCACGGCGCGACACACGGAGCATAATCTATCCGAATGGCGAATACGTCCGCGCAGCACGCGGCGTTACGGAAGGTGAGGCCCAGACACCGGCCGAACCCGAATCGCCCCCCGCGCAGACGCCCGTAGAGACCGAAACGCCGCCGGCCAAGACCGCAAAATCTTTTTTTGATACGATCGAATGACAGGTAGAGTAGCCCTGGAGGGTCTCGCCTTCCATGCCTATCACGGTGTCTACTCCCATGAAAGAGACACCGGAAACAATTTCCAGGTTGATATCGCGATTGAAACAGACTTCTCACAGGGGGCCCGGCAGGATAACCTGGAAGGAACCGTCGACTACGTTAAGCTCTATGAGATCGTAAAGGAACAAATGGAGCAGCCATCGCGCTTGATCGAGACGGTGGCCGAACGCATTATTAGCCAGGTCCTGGAACAACTACCAGCCGTCATGCAGGTGGAGCTCACGATTGCTAAACTCAATCCTCCAATCGGCGGTGCCTGTGCCCGCGCTTCGATAAGCATTGTCCGGAAACGCTAACCGTTGACACGCCACGAATCGATCCGGCAGGATTATCCGAATTTTTGTTCACGTTCCGCAGGTGTGCCGTCATCCCTGAAAAAGAAACCGCGACCGTCAGCGCCATCGTAAAAATCGATGTGCTTGCCGATGACATACAGCGTGTGGTGCTTGTCGACAAGTACAGTTATCCCTGAGATTATATAGGTGAGATCGTTGTCGCGCTGTTGGTCGAATCCTACCACAAGTTTTGCCCCGCAGCCTCCACCTCGTATTCCGACACGGAGGCCATATCCGGCAGGAATACCCTTACGCTCACGAATGAGATTTATTTCATCCGCGGCGCGTGGAGAGATGGTCACCGGTTGTAAGGGAGCTGCCATATGCAAAAATTAGGTGAGGTCGGTTCAAAATTATTTAAATTTCAGGCAATTGTTGTTTATTTAATCCGTGGAACCCCTAATCGAATTCATTAAAATACTGGTACCAGCCTCGCTTGTGCTTTATGCCGCTTATCTGCTGGTGCGATCGTTCGTCCATCGGGACCTTGAAATCAGAAAGCTTGAAGTGAGAGGCCGCAGCATTGAAACCATTCTGCCCAGTCGGCTTCAGGCCTACGAACGAATGACCCTTTTCCTGGAACGCATCTCGCCGCAGAACCTCCTGATACGTCTCAATACGGCTACAGTCCCATCGCGGGAATTCCATCAGCTTTTGCTGCAGGAAATCCGCAACGAATACAATCACAATGTGTCGCAGCAGGTTTATATGAGTGAGCGCGTGTGGGAACTAATCAAGACCGCAAAGGAAGACCTGATCGTCGTGATCAACGAGGCCGCCGCTGCCATGGCACCGGAAGCGACCAGCACCGACCTGGCACGCCGTATATTTGAGGTAATGCTCAAAAAAGAAGCAGATCCCATCGGACATGCCATTTCGGAACTAAAAAAGGAAATTCAGCAGACGTTCTGAACTTTCCGGCAGGTCCGGATGGTTTTATTTGGAATTTAGCCGATTAACCGCATGAATGTATTTTTTGACAGGGCATTTGAATCAGCAGCTTCCGTTGCAGGAAGACGAAGCCGGCTTTTGAGACTTGTCTTTCAGGCCTTCCAGAAGGGAGGTAATGTCAACTGGACAGGCACAAACGCCGCGGCCGCCCGTTCCGGTATGTACGCATTTGTACGACTTTGCAGGGCTTATGCCGTGGGCGAATACCGTGCCGTATCGGTCAAGACTATTCTCCTGGCTGTCGCCGCACTCCTTTATTTTGTCAATCCCCTCGATCTTATGCCAGACGTCATCCCCCTGACCGGGTTTGCCGATGACTTTGCCATCCTTCTTTGGGTATATGGCAATATCCGTCACGAGATCGAAAAATTCCTGGAATGGGAACGGGGGAGAATCCAGGTCGAGTGAAAGTCGCCCTGGTAGCCGGTGCAACAGGACTTACGGGAAGCCAGCTGGTCACTGCCCTACTGGAGGACCCTCGCTACAGCCTCGTAAAGACCATCTCGCGCAAGCCACTCGCCCGCGTCCACCCACGTCTTGAAAACGCGGTCATCGACTTCGACAACATCCACACGTATACCGATGAGTTGAAGGCCGACGACATCTTTTGCTGTCTCGGTACAACGATGAAAGCCGCCGGCTCTAAGGAAGCTTTCGAGCGCGTCGACTATCACTACCCCGTAGCGCTCGCCGAGCGGGCGAAGGCATTGGGTGCCACTCAGTACCTGCTCGTGTCGGCGCTTGGCGCCAATAAGAACTCGACGTTCTATTACAACCGTATCAAAGGTAAGGTTGAAGAGACTATTGCGGGCCTGGAATACCAGGCGATTCACATTATGCGGCCCGCCCTTCTCGTAGGGCCACGGGAAGAACACCGGCAAGCCGAGGCCGCCGCAAAGTGGTTCTTCAGAACATTTGGGGTGTTGGTTCCATCCAAATACAAGGCGATCGCCTCAATTAAAGTAGCGCGTGCGATGGTGCACTTCGCCAATTCCGGAATGACGGGCGTCCATGTTCATGAGTCGGCCAGCCTTCAGAAATTTTAGCGCGTTTTTTTTGATTATGATTGCAGTCATTCAACGTGTAAGCCGATCATCCGTAACGATAGAAGGTGAGATCAAGGCTTCCATAGGAAACGGGTTACTGGTGCTCGTTGGGATTGAAAACGCTGACGGTTCGGACGACATTCAATGGCTTGCGTCGAAGATCGTCAACCTGCGCATCTTCAACGATGAAGCCGGCGTTATGAATCTTAGTGTCCGCGATGTCAATGGCGATATTATCGTCGTCAGTCAGTTCACCTTGCATGCCAGTACCCGCAAGGGAAATCGCCCGTCGTACCTTCGTGCGGCGAAACCCGACGTCGCTGTTCCCATCTATGAACAATTTGCAGAGACGCTTTCGCGAGAATTGGGGAAGGCTGTGCAGACGGGGATTTTTGGGGCCGACATGAAGGTGGAGCTGCTCAACGACGGACCGGTGACGATCCTCATCGATACAAAAAACCGGGTGTAAAGGAAGGGATCCACCCTCGCGCATAAGACTATTTTCGCGTTGCGTGCATCCTCTGGTTAATGGCCTCATTACACCCTTTTGTCTTGTTCCCTGCTTGCTGCCGCAGCGCTTTCCAATTGAGGCGTGGCAGCGCCCTCAGGGGCTTAATGGCATGCCTGATGGTTTTCTCGCTTCCGGACACGGTCTATTCCCAGGAAACCATAAAGGTGGTGGGGACTATTGTGGATCGCCAAAGCGGGGCTCCCGTACCTTTTGTCCATGTATACACCACCTCCTACCGCTACGGTACTATTTCCGATGCCGCGGGTGAGTTTATACTAAGCTTCGCGGTTCCCGATACGCTAAACTTTTCTTCGGTAGGGTATGAGTCTAAGAGCATTGCCTTTTCGGACGACGGAAAAGGTGGCGTTCGGGAGATCAGGGTTGAATTGAGCTCCAGAACTTATCAACTGGACCCAGTCCAGGTTACGGCGTATCCCACCATCGAGCAGTTCAAGCAGGATGTTCTAAAACTCGAATTGGAGGAAAAGGAGACCTTCGTGTTAAACATTCCAAAAGGGGCGCGACTTCCGCCGGAAGGCCCGGACGATGTCAATATGAACCCGACTGTTTCCGTTAACGGACTAATCGGTTCGTTGTTCAATGCGCTGTCGCGGGAAGGTAAAGAAAAGCGGAAAGTGGAGGCAATGCGCGAACGTACCTATAATTTTCGGGAGTTGGATGCGAAGTACAACGTCGAGGTTGTCCGCAGGGTGACGAATCTCGACGAGGCAGGAGCGAAACGTTTTATGGAATGGTGTAAATTTGAAGACGCGTTCATACTTGAGTCGAGTGAATATGAGCTGGCAGTCGCTATGCTCAAATGCCTTGATGCGTTCACCAAAGCTGACACGATTCGTTGAGACGCGTCGAAACACACTCAGTCTTTAACATCTTCCTATGACATTAAAGGAGGCCCAGGAACAGGTGGACACATGGATTAAAACGGTCGGTGTGCGATATTTCAGCGAGCTTACGAACACCGCGATACTTGCCGAAGAGGTGGGTGAAGTGGCGCGTATTATGGCCCGACGCTACGGAGATCAGTCGGAAAAACCTTCAGATGCTGAACTTGATCTGGGTGATGAACTCGCTGACGTGCTGTGGGTGTTGATATGTCTCGCTAACCAGACCGGCGTTGACCTTACCGAAGCGTTTCGCCGGAATCTTGAAAAGAAGAACAACCGAGATCAGAATCGGCATCGGGAGAACCCCAAACTGAAGTAGCCTTCATCGGCGATAGAACCTGTGCACCGTACTCGCCCCTTACTACACCCGTATATAAATCCGTTTGCGGTCCAGGCCGTAGCCGATAAGCCAGTTCATGAGCATCCACCACAAGGCGGTGAGCAGCGATGCGAACCTGGGCCCGGCAAAACTGCCAAAGACGGACTGGTACATCCATCCATAGAATGACGTATCCCCTACACGGATCATGAAAATGATCTGCAACAGGATGGAGGCCGTGATATAGATGAAGAGCGGATTTCTGCCAAACACGACAAAAAAATAGGCGCCCCGTGTATAGTTGACGATGTCTATCAGGTAGATCAGGCTGGCGATCATGGCCAGGTTGATGCCACTCGTGAGCAGCACGAACGAGCTCGTCCAGATTTTTTTGTTGAAGGGAAATACCATGTCCCACGCAAAGGCAACGAAGATCAATGCCCCGGCGGCAAGCATCAGTCGTGCGACAGTCTCATATGTTGTACCATGGCGACGAATGAATTGTCCGGCGAGATACCCGATGATAACATTTACTGTTGCCGGTAGTGTGCTGAGCAATCCTTCCGGGTCGAACGCTATACCTTCACCATGGTAAAGATGATTTGGGCCAAAGATGAGAAGGTCGAGTTTTAACGCGGCGTTACCCTCTAAACTATACGGATCACCGGCATCGCCAAAGGCATACATAATCAACCAGTACCCGACTAAAGCCAATACGCTGAATGCATACACGAACCGCCTTGATCCGTAATGCAGCACAACACTGGCGATCAAATAACACAATGCGATGCGTTGCAGCACACCGGGAATGCGCGTCTCCGACAGGGGGCTCATGATCCACCCGGTGTCGGCCTTTTCGACAAAGGGGAACCAGTACATCATAAACCCGATGAAAAAGATCAGAAAGGAGCGTTTGAGCGTTTTCTTCCAGAATGCTGCGCTGCCCTGTGCGGCATATTTTCCCATAACGAACGCCATCGCGTTACCGACAGCAAAAAGGAAAGAAGGAAAGACAAGATCAGTGGGTGTGAATCCGTGCCAGGGCGCGTGCGCCAAAGGTGCGTAAAGATGACTCCAACTTCCAGGCGAATTGACGATAATCATGAAGCATATCGTCATCCCACGAAATACATCGAGCGCAACGAAGCGATCCTGTCCCGCCATAGGTAAGGGCTGTAATGGGTTGTTGAAATGTATCAAGAATTATAAAACACACCAAATGCACACGCGAAACAATGAGTGCCGCAAAGCATACTAGGCATTGCGGTACATGCGTGCATGGCGAACGGTTAGGCACTGCTCGTGTGACTTACGATCATGCCGTCCCTGACAACGGGTACGACATCATAGCGGCCTACCTCGAGACAGAATTCAATATCCTTTTCGATGTTAAGTCGTCGCAAGCGTTTAACGTGACTGGAGTTCCGAAGGAAACCGGAAAGGTCGTTTTTGGCCTGACGATAGAGGTGCATGGCCATTAGTGGCGCGTCACATTCCGGCTCGGCCGCCCCGGCAAGCTCATCTACCAATGCGCCGGCGAACAGCGTGTCTTCAAGATTTACTTTTCCCTTCCAGCCCGCGCAGACGGCCAGGATGTTGCGGGTGCCCGACTTTAGATAGCCAACGACGGCATAGAGATTTAGAAATGAACCGACGACGATCTCGGCGGCGTTAAGCGATTTGCTTATTGCCAGGGTGCCGTTGGTGGTCGTAAAGGCGATGCGCTTGCCCTTGAGGTCAGGATTCATGTACTCGAAGGGCGAGTTCCCCAGGTCGAAACCGTCGACTTTTTCACCGTTCCGTTCTCCCGCCGTACAGTAGCCGTCACCACGCAAGTCACGGCAAGCTTCGAGCTCCGCTACGGGAATGATGCCCGCTACCCCATGCGCCAGGGCCGTGGTCATGCAAGAGGTGGCCCTGAGTATATCGATGACTACCACGGTACGATCGTGTAACGGGTAAAGGTCAATAAGTGCGGGACTTAAACAGACATCGATACGCTTGGGCGGGGAGGAAGCCATGGATCCGGAAAGGTTATCAGAAGCGGTGTCGGATCATCAATTACACAAATGGAAGTTTGGAGATCTTAGCGCGAAGGTTACGTTCACGCACTTTGATAAAGATCTCTGTATCTACGGAGGCATGTTCGGTCGCGACATAGCCGAGGCCGATCCCCGTTCCGAGTACGGGTGACTGGGTGCCGGAGGTAACCTTCCCGATTACGTTACCGGATGCGTCCTGTATATCATAACCATGACGAGGGATTCCGCGATCGACCATCACGAATCCCACCAACTTACGTTTGACGCCTTCTTTCTTTTGACGCTCCAGACCGGATCGGTTGACAAAGTCTTTGGTAAATTTTGTTATCCAACCAAGCCCCGCTTCCAGCGGCGACGTCGAGTCGTCGATATCATTGCCGTACAGGCAGAATCCTTTTTCAAGTCGAAGTGTATCGCGGGCGCCCAATCCAATCGGCTTAATACCCTCATCCTTGCCAGCCTCGAACAACTTATGCCACACGGTCTCTGCATGGCTGCGATCAACGTAAAGTTCAAAGCCGCCGGCGCCCGTATATCCTGTATTCGAAATAATGACCTCTTCGACGCCTGCAACGTTACCCGTTACAAAATGATAGTTCGGTACCGATGAAAGATCTGTTGACGTAAGCTTCTGCACAACAGCGGTGGCCTTGGGGCCCTGAACGGCGAAGAGGCAGGTGTCATCCGAAATATTCTTCATCTCTGCTCCCATGGAATTGTATCGCGAAATCCAATTCCAATCTTTCTCAATATTGGAAGCATTCACTACGAGGAGGTATTCATCCTCTTTCATCCGATATACCAGAAGATCGTCGACGATCCCGCCATTCTCGTTGGGAAGACAGGTGTATTGCGCCTGACCATCCTGCAGTTTGGATGCATCGTTGGTTGTCACTTTCTGGATGAGGTCAAGTGCATGGGGACCGCGAATAATAAATTCTCCCATGTGCGATACATCGAAGACCCCCACGCCCTTTCTGACGGTCATGTGTTCCTCGATATCGGATGAGTAACGAACAGGCATCAAGAATCCTGCAAAGGGGACCATTTTGGCGCCCAGCGATTCATGAATGTGGTGCAGTGGTATTTTCTTATTATCCATGGTGCTATCGTCGCGGCAAATGTAAGTATTATTCTGCTAGTCGGCAGCTTGTAGCGCTACGACGTTTTCTACGTGCATAGTGTGCGGAAACATATCGACCGGCTGAATATCTGTTAACCTGTATTGTTCCGATAGAATTTTCAGATCGCGGGCCTGCGTAGCCGGATTGCAACTCACATAGATAATTTTTTTCGGGCGCGCCTTCAGTAGCATGCGGCATACATCTTCATGCATACCCGCACGTGGAGGGTCGGTGATGACGACGTCCGGGCGGCCATGGTCAGCTAGAAAACTTTCGTCGAGCAGGTTTCTGATGTCGCCGGCGAAGAAGGACACGTTCTGCAGATCATTTAATTTTGCGTTGGCCCGTGCATCTTCAACGGCATCCGCTACATACTCCAATCCAACAACCCTACTGGCGCTGCGAGCGACGTAGCAAGCTATTGTGCCCGTACCCGCGTAAAGGTCGTAGACGGTTTCATTGCCCTGTAGTGCCGCCATCTCCCAGGCTACGCGATAAAGGCGTTCGGCCTGTACAGCGTTGGTTTGATAGAATGATTTTGGTCCTATTCGAAAACGCAGTTGCAGATCGCTTTCCGGTGCCGTCATAGTTTCTGTGATCCAGGGATTGCCTTTCCAGCAGATGACGTCAAGGTCATGGAAGGTGTCGTTCCGCTTTCCGTTTATGATATAATTAAATGAGGTGATCTGTGGGAAGTCGCGTTCCAGTCGCTGCAGCACAGCTTCGATCCATTCGGGTTTGTCGTACGTAACCTGGAGGATAACCATTACTTCGCCACCGGTCGTTGATCGGATGGTAAGCGTCCGCAGGAAGCCCACCTGTTTCCTCAGATCGAAGAAAGGAATGTTTCGCTGTATCGCCTCGTCGCGGGCGGCCAACCGGATTTGATTTGAGGGGTCGGGCTGAAGGTGGCATTCCTTCACATCGAAGACCTGATCGTACTTTCTGGGGATGTGGTATCCTAACGCGGGTTCACTGGCCTTCCTGTCCGGTGTAAACAGCTCTGGCGGAATCCATCCATCCGCTGAAAAGGAGAAGTCGAGCCGGTTTCTGTAATATCGTGAGGCCGGCGAGGGAAGGATTGGGCGGATGGACGGCAGCGTTAATCCACCAATGCGCTCCAGGTTGTCGATAACCTGTTGCTGTTTGTAAAGAAGCTGGGTTTCGTAACGAATGTGTTGCCAGGAACATCCCCCGCAGGTGCCGAAATGCCGGCAGAAAGGTTCTGCCCTATCGGGTGAAGGGGCCGTGATTTCTACCACCCGCGCTTCCAGGAACCGGGGTTTTATCTTGTAAACAACGGCATCAACCACATCGCCGGGCGCCCCGCCTGTCAGAAAGACCACGCGGCCCTCGTGATGGGCTACGCATTTGCCCTCCGACGCCATGGTTTCAATTCGTATTCCGCGGATAATGTCTCCTTTCTGCATAAGGGCCCAAAAATACACAAACTGGGCCGTTTTTGGCGCTTTGAGCCTCCAACGCAAACCTGCTTCGGGGTGTCTAAAAGGATGAATCAGGGGCAAAAACCGTGTCCCCGGCGACTGCGAAATTGTTATATTTAACTCTTGACGATGTGGTATGAAGTGGATTCTACTGGTTGCGTTGTGGGTTCTTGTGATTCCGACCTTTGCTTCGCATATCGTCGGCGGTGAATTCGAGCTGATCCACTTGTCGAATAACAACTACCGGATCAACCTGATCCTCTATTTCGACGAAATAAACGGCGCTCCCGGGGCGCGCGATCAGAATGTTGTCGCGCGGATCTATCGAAAGCGTGGCGACGTTTTCATGCGCGACGTATTCCTCCCCATGGTATCTCAGACGCCGGTGAGCTACACGCAGCCCGAGTGTTCCAACGGGGAGATTATCACCACGAAGATTATTTATTCGGATGTGTTTTTCCTTCCGGAAGATACATATGACGACCCGGAGGGGTATTACATCGTCTGGGAACGTTGCTGCCGAAATTATTCGATCACGAACATTTTCAGTGACGACCCACTTTGGGGCACTTATGCCGGCCAGACGTTTTACCTGGAATTTCCACCCGTTGCCCGCGACGGCCAACCCTTTATCAACTCCAGTCCGCGGTTGTTTCCGCCGCTTAACGACTATGCGTGTCCTAACCGACCGTATTACGCCGACTTCGCCGGTGAGGACGATGACGGCGACTCGTTGGCATACTCCATCGTCACGCCGCTGAACACAAAGACGAGCGCGGCGATTCCTTTTCCAGGCCCCGGCCCGAGACCCTATCCTGACGTTATCTGGCGTGCGCCGTTTGGCCTCCACAATATTATGAATGGAACGCCCGATCTGAGGATCTCAGATGATGGCTTCCTTACGGTCACGCCCACTTCACAAGGCCTGTTTGTATTTGCGGTAAAGTGTGAAGAGTTCCGCGATGGCATCAAAATCGGCGAGGTACGCCGGGATTTTCAAATGCTGGTCGTCGACCGATGTCCGCAGGCGGAGGCACCAAAGATCCGAGGTAAAAAATCTTCGGACCCGGGGTTTATTCACGAAGGAAACATGACCGTCTCGTTCAGCAATGCTGTTGCGGATGAAGATCGCTGCATACAAGTAGAAGTCTCCGATGCCGATGCGTCAAAGGAAGACGAAAATTTCGAGGAGAAGATACATATCAAGGCAATACCCCTGGGATTCAAAAAGGACGTGACGGGCGTTTTGCCTGAAATCACTTCGGCGACACTCACAAACGGTGACACACGTACCTTCGAGATCTGCTTTCCGGATTGCCCGTACCTTCAGGATGAACCGTTCACCGTCGGCATCGTGGCCTATGACGACGCGTGCAGTCTGCCGCTTTTCGATACCCTTAAGATAACCGTCAACGTGGAGCCACCGCCGAACAAGGATCCCTATTTCCTGACACCCGACGTTTCTGAAAGTCTGGTGGAAGGCGATACACGGTCGTGGCCGATCCAGGCGCGTGACGACGACGGTGATGCGCTGTCCCTTCGTATAGTGCCCGTAGGCTTTACGGCGGAAGAGGCGGGAATGCAATTCGTAATTGAAGAGCAGCAGGATGGGCTGGTCAACGCGAAACTCACATGGGATGCCTACTGCGACATATACAACTTCACAGCACAAACCGATTTTGAGGTGCTGGTCGTAGCCGAAGACGACGACTACTGTAGCTTCAACAATGCCGCGGTAATGAAATTCGACCTAAAGGTATTGCTTCCACCCAATGCGGTTCCCATTATCGATACGGACCTCACACCCGATCCTGCCGAGCGGTTTGTTCCCGATGTCAGACGCAAGGTGTTTGAAAGCCTGGTGTTTGACGTGACCGGCACAGACGCAGACAACGATTTGATTACACTGAGCGTGGAGGGTGTGGGCTTTGATATCGCCGACTACAACATAACCTTTGAGCCGGCGAGCGGTCACGGCCAGGTAACATCGCAGTTCAGATGGGATCTTACCTGCGACAATGTTGACCTTGACGACAAAGATGTCTTTAACTTCCGGTTTTTGGTTGTGGATCAGGCCAACAAGTGCCAGTTTGTCAACACGGATACGGTGGATGTTTTCGTGCACATAGAACAGCCGCCTAATACTGCGCCTAACCTGACCTACAATAGTCTCAATGAAGTGCACACGTTTGTCGACGGCAGCATGACCAGCCACTTAGGCGAGCAGATTGACCTTATCCTTGCTGGTACCGACCCCGACAATGTCCCGACCCCTGACCTGCTTAAACTGGAACTGATTGATGCGCAAGGTACTGTCGAGCCCGAAGGGTATATCTTTTCACCCGCAGAGGGACTGGGTAGCGTGGAGACTACGTTTTCGTGGCTGCCCGACTGTTCCATATTTCAGGAAGGCGTCTTCGAAAACCAGTATCAATTCACCTTTCGCGTGTACGACGGCCGGTGCTTCAACGTCAAGGGCGATACTGTTGTCATAAATATTACCGTGCGTGACGTGGAATCCGACCTGGATGCATTCAACCCTCCCAATATTATAACACCGAATGGTGACGGCTGTAACGACTACTTTGCGGTAGAAGGGTATGAAGCCGTTGGCGGGTCGCTTTGCCCCGTAGAAGAACCCGATGCTGTTGTGCGCTTTCCGAAAGACAATTGCATCCGTCAATTCGAGGCTATTCGCATATACAACCGTTGGGGCAATCTGGTGTTCGAAAGCTTCAGTCGTGATTTCCGCTGGTACGCAATAGATCAGCCGAACGGCGTGTACTACTACTCCCTGTTCTTTACAGACCGGGAATACAAGGGTAGCATCACCGTGAGGTATTGATCGCCGGATTACGGCCCTGGCCTGCCTACTTTGCCTGCTTTTTTTGCAAAAGGGTGGCGTAGACCTCTTTAGCCTGTACGCTAACGGATTTGGCCTCGGCGCTGATGAGTTGGCTATGCCTGTCCATCAGATCCGAATAGAAATCAAAGATGTCCTCGTCGCCGGGGTCCAGGCCAATCGCGCTGAGAATGGGACGATCCAAATGGGGCTGAAAGAAAGAATATTCGAAGCCTAGCTCATGAAGGGCATTGAAAAACTTCCTGCTTTTCAGCTCTTCACCAATAAGCGTAAGTGCCAGTTCTGCACTGTCGGGATTGTTGCCGGAAGTAGTATGGTGGGTCATAGAGAGCAATTTTTGCGGTTGAAAGTATATAAAATCGTAGCGGTTATGGCAATAAATAATGTGACTAAAAGTCACTTTTTTGTGAAGTGTCTTTGGCACCGACGAATCATTCCCCTGCAGGAGGTGAGAAACGCATGCATTTGAACTATAAAAAGAAAGGAATTCCGGGTTCGTTGCTGGTTGAATGTCGACGGTCGGCACTGTTTAGGGCCGGACCACGCCGAACCCGCTTTGCCTATCGGACGTCGCGTGCTCCATATCCCGGACCGCCCCGACCATGGGGGAAATTCGGAAAGACATCGCCGAATATGCCACTACAGGGGCTTGCGGGTGTGTTGTATTGTCAAAAAGGGTGACCAGCGGAAGGAGGTGCCCAACTGATATCCCTATCTTTATTCGCGATATGATCATAAACAACTAGCGAAGGCGGCATTTCAATGAAGTCCAGGATTCACCTTGTACTGTGGGGCTTGATCATTTTTTCCGGCAGATCCTGGGGTCAGGAGCGCATACTGATTGCCGCGGCCTCGGACATGAAGTACGCCATGGATTCACTGGCACAATCGTTTCGGTCGAAGTCGCCGGGCGTCGTCGAGATCGCCTATGGCTCTTCTGGAAAACTGACCGAGCAAATACTGAATGGCGCGCCCTTCGACCTTTTCTTTTCTGCCGATATTAGCTATGCGGAACTACTCCAGTCGCGCCAGCAGTTGTCATCCGAAATCTATCCCTATGCCAAAGGCCATCTGGTGTTGTGGAGCCGTCGTGTAAATCCAAAGATCAGGAAGATGGAAACGCTCGCGGATCCATCGATTGGCCGGATAGCAATTGCCAACCCCCAACATGCGCCATACGGAAAGCGGGCAATGGAATGTCTGGGTTATTTTGGACTAATAGAAAGGGTGAAGCCAAAGTTGGTATACGGCCAGAACGTAGCCCAAGCGGCGCAGTTCGTCCTTTCAGGTGCGGCAGACGCTGCCATCGTAGCGCTGTCTGTGGTGCAGTCGCCAGCGTTCCTGAAAAATGACGGCGTTTACTATCTGATACCGGAAGAAAGTCATGCGCCGCTGGTTCAGGGAGCAGTCATTACCCGACACGGTTCGGGAAAGAAACTGGCGGCTGCGTTCTTTGAATTCGTAAAGAGTCCTGCCGGCATTGCGATCCTTTCGTATTATGGTTTCTCTAAACCGGACTAATGCTGGATTTCGAACCCTTTATACTTACGCTGAAGCTCTCGCTGATTACCACGGCGCTCCTCTTTATTATAGGCGTGCCCATCGCGTATTGGCTTGCTTATAGTCGCAGCAGGGCAAAGGTGTTGGTCGAAGCCCTGGTGGCATTGCCGATCGTGCTACCTCCATCTGTACTGGGGTTTTATCTTCTCCTGGCGTTCAGTCCCCAGAATGCTTTTGGTGAATGGCTTGATAAGCACATGGACATCAGGCTTGTGTTCACATTCCCCGGTCTGGTTGTAGCGTCGCTACTGTATAGTCTCCCCTTCATGGTGCAGCCAATTCAGTCCGGATTTCAGCAACTCCCTCGCTCCCTGATGGAGGCTTCCTATACCCTGGGAAAAGGTAAGATGACGACACTCTTACGGGTGTTGCTACCCAACGCACGGATGGCGATCGTAACGGGATGTATATTGGCATTTGCCCACACGATCGGAGAGTTTGGTGTGGTCCTGATGGTCGGTGGAAATATCCCGGGTGAAACGAGAGTCATTTCTATCGCCATTTACGATGAGGTGGAGGCGATGAACTATGAGTCGGCAGGCATCTACTCGGCCATCCTCCTGGCGTTTTCTTTTATTGTACTGACGGTCGTCTACCTGATCAATTTTAATCAAAGAGCAAAAGCAGAAGTACGATGATCGAAATGCAGGTACGTCGAAGACTTCAGGGTGCTGACGGGACGTTTAATCTTGATGTCGATGTTACGATCGGCACCGGTGAACTGGTCGCCCTGTACGGTCCGACCGGCTCTGGCAAGTCGAGCATACTACGAATGCTCGCCGGCCTGATGCGGCCACACGAAGGGGTGATCAGAGTAGGCGACGAATTGTGGTTCAATCATGAAGAGAACTTAGACATACCACCTCAGCATCGGGATATCGGTATGGTCTTCCAGGAGTATTCGTTGTTTCCCAACATGACTGTGAGGGGTAACCTGGAATTCGCATTGGGAAAGCATGGAGATCCAAACATGGTAGAGGAATTGCTGGATGTGATCGAATTACGGGGGCTTCAGGACCGTCGCCCTGCGCTTTTGTCTGGCGGCCAGAAACAACGTGTGGCACTGGCGCGTGCACTGGTACGAAAGCCGCGCTTGCTATTATTGGATGAACCGCTTTCCGCGCTCGACTTCGAAATGAGAGCGCGCCTGCAAGAGTACATTATAACGTGCCACCAGCGAATGAATCTCGCCACGATCCTCGTCACACACGACTATCCCGAAGTACTCAAGTTATCAAAGCGTATCCTCGTTCTTGCCAAGGGCACGGTAGCGTACGACGGCGCACCGGATAAATTCCGTGCGTATTAACAGAGGCACAGGGTCAATGGCCTTTTAAGCAAGGTGTTTCTTGAAAAAGTCAATGGTGCGCTGCCATGCGAGTTCGGCGGCTGCTTTGTCGTACCGTCCCGTAGTGTCGTTGTGAAATCCGTGGTGAGTATCCGGATAAATGTAGGCTTCGTAAACCTTGCCGTGTTCTTTCAGGGCCGCTTCATAGGCGGGCCAGCCTTCGTTTACGCGCGTGTCGAGCGCGGCGTAGTGCAACAACAACGGCGCCTTGATCTGAGGGACCATTTCTGTGGGTGCCTGACCACCATAAAACGGGACCGCTGCACCCAGGTCCGGAATCCTTGCGGCCATCATGTTTGAAATCCAGCCGCCGAAGCAGAAGCCGACCACACCCGCTTTGCCGGTGCACCAATCGTGATTCTTCAGATATTCGTATCCCGCGATGAAGTCTTCGAGCATTTCGTTGCGATCGCGTTTAGCCTGCAACGTCCGGCCGTCATCGTCGTTGCCGGGATAACCTCCTAATGGGGTAAGTGCATCCGGCGAGAGGGAAACAAACCCAGCCAGCGCAGCGCGACGACCTACGTCAGCGATGTGCGGATTCAGGCCGCGGTTTTCATGTACGACAACAATGCCCGGCAACTTTCCACTTGCATTCTTTGGCCGGCATAGTTGAGCGCGGATCTTCCCGCCGCCTTTGGGCGAATCATACGTAACCGTCTCGATCGTTAGCCGCGAATCGTCTTGCGGTATCTGTATCCGGTTCACGTAGTCCGGCATCAGCATGCTGGTCAGTGTCGCTATCGTAACGCCGCCCACGGCATATGCGGAAAGCCGGTCCATGAACTGTCTCCTGTCGATGCGGTTATGTGCGTAGTCATCGTACAGCTGAAACACTTCCTGATTGATTTGATCTTTGGGGCGCTCGTTCATGGTGGTGGTTTTTAAGA
Source organism: Cyclobacteriaceae bacterium (assembly GCA_035304385.1). Classification (GTDB taxonomy): domain Bacteria; phylum Bacteroidota; class Bacteroidia; order Cytophagales; family Cyclobacteriaceae; genus ZC4RG29. The sequence continues at coordinate 33,856 of DATGQD010000027.1, read as the reverse complement.
TTACAGAAAGATCCCAGGCCTGGTAATCAAAACTACGACTGTGAGGCTTATGATCAAAACACTAACTCCTGAGCCTGTCGAAGGAGGTTAGGCGTTCAACTCGCTGAGGAGGCCTTCCAGGTGAAGGGGGCGCGTATACATTTCTATAGACCCGTCGGGCTTCTTAGGCCACAGCTCACGGGGCCGGTCCCAATACAATTCTACCCCATTACCGTCGGGGTCGTCGAGATAGAGCGCTTCGGAGACACCGTGGTCTGACGCACCGGTGAGCGGATACCGGTGACTTCGCAGCCTGTCGAAGATTACGGCGAGGTCCTTTCGCGTAGGATAGAGAATAGCCGTGTGATAGAGGCCCACGCCGGAACGGGGAGCCGGAGGGGCACCCTTACTGTGCCAGGTGTTCAGGCCGATGTGGTGATGATATCCCCCTGCGGATACAAAGGCGGCCTGATCGCCGTACATAGTGATAAGTTCAAATCCGAGCAGGTCGCAATAAAATCCGAGCGCGCGGTCAAGATCAGCGACCTTAAGGTGAACGTGCCCGATGCGTGTCTGTGCAGGTACCCGGTATTCACTGGACATAATTGCGATAGGTTATGCAGCTAATATAACAACATTCCGACGCCTGTGTCTCCATTATACCCCAGGTATTTACGAAAGAACAGGCGTTCACTTTTATCTTGTACCGTCGTATTTCCTCGTTCCTTATTTCCTTGTATACTTGCCGCCCAATATTCTATCTGATCTTTAACCCCCTTCCCATGCAAATTCGTACTACCCTGATGTTTATCTTATTTTCCGTAGCAGGGGCCTGTAACCGTCCATCAAGTGATTCCGGCCTCCACACGGCGAAAGTTCCGCTACAAGGTACCTGGAAACTGCTCTCAGGAACGTTGATTGAAGCAGGCGATACCGTCGCGACAGATTATACCCGGTCGGAGGAAATGATCAAGATCATCAACGACAATCACTTTGCTTTTCTAAGGCACGACTTGAGTAAGGGGCAGGATTCGTTGAAAGTATTTGTTGCCGGGGGTGGCCGCTACACACTGGAGGATAACCGCTATACTGAACACCTGGAATTTTGTAGCGCAAGAGAGTGGGAGGGAAGCACGTTCGAATTTACCATTGCCATCGATGGCGATACATTGATTCAGCAGGGTGTCGAAAGCGTTGAAGCGGCAGGCGTGGAGCGATACAATATCGAAAAATACATTCGGGTAAAATCAAACCCGTGAACAAAAAGGTAGAAAGTCAGGTTCATATTGGATCATACCATGGCAATGAATCGCGATTATCAGAAAAAGGTGTCCACAGAAATCATCAACGCCACGGAAGAAGAGGAACGGGCGTATCTGGATAAAATTCTACACGAGCTGGATTGGGCAATTGAGCAGGCCGACCGTGCTGTGCGGGAGTACTCCCGGGAATTTCGACGCAACCAGGCCTACCTTTTCGATCAGCGCTCCGGTATGGACGAGGCCGACGAAGTCTCGGCCGGTCAGTCGCTTACCCGTATGACGCAGGAAAGCGGCGCGGGCCTGGCTACGCGGCGAAAGCTCGTAAAGCTGAGCCAAACACCATACTTCGGGCGAATCGATTTTACGCCGGACAGCAAGCCATTACGGATGCCTATTTACATTGGCATTCACTCTTTTGTAGGTAATACACCGGGCATTTACCCTATATACGACTGGCGGGCGCCGGTGTCTTCGATGTTTTACGATTTTGAACTGGGCGACGCCTGGTACAACACGCCAGGCGGAACGGTGAAGGGCACCATTCGGCTGCGGCGGCAATATCGCATCCGTCGCGGCAAAATGGAGTTCATGATTGAGAACGACGTCAACATCCAGGATGATGTGCTGCAACTTGAACTGAGCCGGACGTCCGACGAAAAGATGAAGAACATCGTCGCGACAATTCAACGCGATCAGAATGCCATCATTCGCAACGAGACCTCGACGGTCATGATCATCCAGGGTGTGGCCGGATCAGGCAAAACCTCCATTGCCATTCACCGTATCGCCTTCCTGCTGTACCGTTTCAGGGATGAGATTTCTTCTGGCGACATCCTGATCATCTCACCCAACCGTGTCTTCTCTGATTATATTTCCAACGTGCTGCCAGAACTGGGAGAGACCCAAATTCCCGAGATGGGCATGGAGGAACTTGCCCACGAGTTGCTGGAGCACAAGTTTACCTTTCAGACATTTCTTCAGCAGGTGTTTGCACTCATGAAGGACACGGGCGATCTGGGTGAGCGCGTTAGGTTTAAGTCATCGCTCGAGTTCGTCAACCAACTCAACCGTTATTTCGTCCACCTGGAAAACCATTGGCTCAGGCCCCGCGACATTCAGGTGGGACCGGTCCGGGTTCCGGCTTCATTTATCCGTGAACGTTTTGATTCTCTCCAGCGCACACCGCTCTTACAACGGATGCCTATGCTGGCGGAGGAAGTGCAGGCCTATGTCAGAGCTGAGGTGAAGCGCCGCCCTTCCGGTCGCGAAAGGTCCCGTATCCATCAGGGGTTGAACGAGGCGGCGGGCAGCCAGTCTCTGATGGAATTGTACAGGGGATTTTACCAGTGGCTGGATCGGGAAGACCTGTTCACCATGAAGGGCAATGTATTGGAGTATGCCGACGTATTTCCACTAATATATTGCAAGATCAGGCTCGAAGGCATTTCCATGTTTCAGCATGTGAAGCACCTGGTCGTCGACGAAATGCAGGACTACACTCCCGTTCAGTATTCCGTGCTCGCGCGACTGTTTCAGGGGCGGAAGACCATTCTCGGCGACGCCAGCCAGGCCATTAACCCTTATCGTTCGTCGACAGCGGACGATATAAGGCAGATCTTTCCGCAGGCGGATGTGGTGAAGTTGAACAGAAGCTATCGTTCAACCTTCGAGATCACCCGGTTCACCCAACGTATTGTGACAGACCCCGACCTGCAAATTGTCGAACGTCATGGTGCGGAGCCCGAAGTGAAGATCTTCCAGCGAAAGGAGGACGAGGCGGCAGAGATTAAAGCGTTGGTGGCAACGTTCCGCGCTTCCGGATACCGCATGATGGCTATTGTGTGTAAGAAGCCTTCCCAGGCCCGGTATCTTTATGATTTGCTCAAGGCAACGGATGTCAGTCTGCTCACCGAAGACAGCGATGTGTTCAGAGACGGAATCGTGGTCACGACTGTACCCCTCGCGAAAGGGCTTGAATTCGACGAAGTGATTGTCCCTTTCGCCACCCGCGAAAACTATGGCAACGAAGGCGATCGCCGCCTGCTCTACATCGCTTGCACCCGCGCCATGCACAAGCTCACGGTGACGCTAACGGGCGAAAGGTCTCCGTGGCTGCCGCGGAACAATGAGTGAATGAGTGAATGAGCGAATGAGTGAATAAGTGAATGAGTGAATGAGTGAATGCCGCAAAGCACAATAGGCTTTGCGGTAAATGGGTGGTTGCGTCACTCTCACTCTCACTCTCACTCTCACGCTGTACTATCCTCGTCTTGTTTCTGTGTCGCGGCGCGGAGTTTGCCATAGCTGTACTTACCTTTCATGGCCTTGAATAAATCGGTGATGCCAAAGCCCTCTGGTAGCCGAGCGGCTGCTGTCGATATATCCTTTAATTCTTCTTCCGTTATCCAGTCCCGGATATCCAACCTGCCTTCGATGATAGCTCTGCCGAGATGTCCTTCGATAGTGGACGGTACGAGGCCGCGCTCCTGCGCGATGTCGGGGATGCTCATCCCCTTGCGATAGTATTCGAGGGTGATATCTACCGTGGGTACGGACGACTCCTTTTTTGATTTTCCACGGCGCTTTTTTGGAGATGTTTTGATGGCGGACGACAGCTCACGGAGGGCTGTGATGAGGGCAAGGCGTTTTTGATTGAATGTATCCTGCGTTTGATCGAAATTATACTCCGATCGGTTTTCAAGAACGGCCTCCGCGAGCAAGGGGATCTTTGCTACTTCCACCATTTTTTTTGTGAAAAGTTGATCCAGTTCTTCCAGGTGGTTGTGATAGGTCTTGATGCGTTTCTGATCAAGTACACCGTAACGATGGGTTAACAACCGTTCGACGGCGTTCCAGAGTATGCCGGCGTAATACGCGCTTCCCTTGCGGAGCCGTTCCAGCAGTTCGGGCGATTTCAGCTCCTGCAACAGGCCATGCAATTGGTTGCGATAGCGGAGCGTGTTGTCCTTCTCGTTCAAAAGGGTAGTCCGCAGTTCTTCCAGTATCGGACGGGCGTCATCCACATTCTTCAATACGGTCTCGCTCAGGTTTCCGATTACATACTGAATTTGTTTAGTCACATCGTGGAAGTCGAAAGTACGGTCGATGACCTGTCCGACAAACGCCCGCTGGCTTTCCTTCATGATCGCCGGGAGCGCTGCGGGCCGGTGATGTTGTTCCCGGAAAGACATGACCGACTTATCGGTGCTGATGACGGAGGGAGGAACGCGTTCGCGCAGGATCAAACCATCCATCGATCGAAGCCGGGAAAGGGCCACATACACCTGTCCATCGGCAAAAGCCTGTCTGACGTCGATTACGGCGCGATCGAATGTAAGTCCCTGGCTTTTATGTACCGTGATCGCCCATGCGAGTCGCACAGGAAACTGCTCAAAACTTCCGATGACCTCCTCGTTAAGGTCCTTTGAATCCTGGTCTATGGCATACCGCTTGTTTTCCCACCTTTCTTTTTTCAATTCAAAAGGCTCGCCGGAATCGGCCATTACCACTTCAACGGTGCCGCCACTGATTCGCTTTACGGTTGCCAGCTTGCCATTGTAGTATGCGTGTCCCTCGCTGTCATTGCGCACAAACATGATCTGTGCGCCTTCCTTAAGTTCGAGCCTGGACTGCACGGGGTAGATATGTTCCGGAAATTCACCGTCGACAGTGGCTTCGAAGATATGCGATTGGGCTTCCAGCTTCCGCAGCGCCTCGCGGTTCATGTTGTCGGCCTTGAAGTTGTGCGTGGTCAATGTAATCACTTCCCCAGTGTCGTCGCCGGGGTCCTGCACGCGCGTATTCAACAGGTCGATGTCTTCTTGCGTCAGTGCATTATTTCTCAGATTGTTCAGGAGTCGGATAAAGTCGGCGTCTTGTTGCCTGTAGATTTTGTCAAGTTCAATGTATACGAAGCCGGCTTGCTGCAGGGCACGCGACTCATAGAACCAGGGCGTCTTATAGAATTCCTTCAAAGTCTCGGCTTCGCTGCCTTTCACCACGGGCGGCAATTGATACAAATCGCCGATTAACAGCAACTGCACTCCGCCAAAGGCCTGTCGATAGTTTCCGCGTGCTGCCTTAAGCCGGGCGTCGACGGCGTCCAGCAAGTCTGCCCTGAGCATGCTCACCTCATCGATTACGAGCAATTCAATAGAGCGCAGCACCTGTTTGCGTGCGCTGTTGAGGGGATGTCGTCGCGTGAGGGTTTCCGTGGTGTAAAAGTTTCCGTTTTCCCCGACGCCGAAGGGCAGGTTGCGACCTGGTATAAAGGAACCGAGAGGGAGAAGAAATTGTGAATGTATAGTAACCCCGCCGGCGTTGAGGGCGGCAATGCCTGTCGGCGCGACAACGGCAAAAGGTTTGTGCGTACGTTCGGCAAGATTGCGCAGGAACGTGGTCTTACCGGTGCCTGCTTTTCCGGTAAGGAAAATATGGGCACATGTGCTGTTGATAAATCGGACAGCAACATCAGGAATGCTTTCTTGGAGCACGTCAGAGGTCACAGGGTCTTTATTTTTACTTGTCTTCTTGGTCCTGGCATTACCCGGATGGTTCAGTTGGCAGCGTTACAAGTTTGTGAAATGCCGGGTGCAAATCAAACGCCGCAGGATTTCTATCGCATACAACATGACGCCGACCCGGGGGAGTAGCGGCCCCCGCGTCCTGCGTGGCTCATGGGGTCAAGGTACAATGGCCATCCGAAAAAGGCAATAGGCCATACGTTATATTTCGCTCAGGCTACCCCGCGTCGCCCTGCTTGCCGGCAAAGACTTCCGGAAATTCGAGGCTGATATACGCACGTGCCGCCCAGGCTTCGTGGATCTCCATGGGATCGATGTTGTAGGACTTGAATCTGGGATTGTCGGAAACCAGCGACAATACGCCTTCCTCTCGGATGTTATTGAACACGCGCTTGTACACGATGCCCTCATTGTGTGTTATCAGCACATAGGTCTTGCCGTCCCTGAGATCACTGAGTCGTTCAAGTTTTTCCCCGATTACAATAGTACCTGGAAGCAGCGGAAGCATGCTGTCGCCGGTAATCTCGAACGCCCGGAAATTTCCCTTTCCGAGCAGTGGTAGCGTGATGTGGGGCAGCTCGCTCACGTATTCCTCGTCGGGAAAGCCCTTTTGATAACCCGCTGCTGCCTTGACGGGCACCAGGGGAATCTTTCCCGGCATATGCAGGTCGGTTCTGGCTATCTTAATACGGGGTGCATCACGAAGCAAATCATCGACGCTGGTGCCTGCCAGGTCTGCGAGACCAAGCAGGAACTGGTAACTTGGCATGGCCCGCCCTTCCTCATAGGCTCCAATCGAGGCACGTGTAACCCCCAATCTTTCGGCTAAGGCAGCCTGGGTCAGCCCCAGTTCCCGTCGCAACGACCGTACTTTTTCCTTGAGATTCACCTAACTTTTTTAGCCCAATGGCTTTTTTGCGTCAATATGTGCAGTTTATACTACATCTGCAAGGAAACGGTAATAAAATTAGTAATGTGCTTGCTAAATATATTAGCATATGGGTACCTTTGAGACCCGCTATAGAAAAAGAGGCTGGATGCAGGTGCGAAAGACCGATATGATTAGGGATCTCCAGGCGCAAATCATGCGTATGGAAGGGTTTAAATCGCAGGGGGATGGATGGTCCAAAACCTCTTCGCGTACGTTTCCCTGGCGGTCCTTTCCCACGGGCGCGGTGCATGAGTTCCTGTGTCGCGGTAGTGAGGACGTATCACCGACGGCAGGATTTATTGCAGGCTTGCTGGCGCACCTAACCGGAAGGAACGGCGTGATACTTTGGATTAGCGCCTCACGTAGGTTGTTTCCGCCAGGGCTTGCAGCCTTCGGCATCAGGCCTGAGTGCTTCATCTTTCTCGACGCCGCCTGTGAACGTGACGTGGCCTGGGCCATGGAGGAGGCATTAAAATGTCCGGCGGTCGCTGCGGTTGTGGGTGAGCTGCAGGATCTGGACTTTACATCTTCCCGGCGTCTTCAGCTTGCGGTGGAGCAAAGCCGCGTCACCGGGTTTGTCATCCGGCAGCGTCCTCGGGCAATCACCACCACCGCATGTGTTTCACGATGGCGGATAACCTCACTGCCCAGCGTTGCAGATGATGAATTGCCGGGGTTGGGATTTCCGGTATGGAATATTGAACTCCTGAGGATGCGAAATGGGATCCCGGGTTCCTGGGCGGTACGCTGGGTGAATGAGGAGTTTGTGGAAGCGGAGTTGCAACCCACAGACACTGAAAGGAAGGAAAGAAAGGCGGTATGAGATGGCATCGCGGTTTGTTTCAATATGGTTCCGATATCTGAAAACGGACTGGTGCTCGCGCGACAAGCCCCATCTGCGAATGCTTCCGTTTGTACTTCGGGCGCCGTCTCATGGTCGAATGATCATTGTTGCGGCAAACGAACCGGCACGTGCCAAAGGAATACAAGTCGGTGATGTGTTAGCCGACGCCCGGGCGGTTGTTCCCGGACTGGAAGTACTTGACGACGTGCCTGTGGTATGGGACAAACTTCTTCATCGGCTTGCCGAGTGGTGCATAAGGTTCACGCCCGTCGTCGCGGTCGATCCTCCCGATGGATTACTCCTTGATGCGACCGGATGCCCTTATCTATGGGGTGGAGAAGCGGAGTATCTGTCCGCAATTCAGCAAGGACTTCGCAAGCGAGGCTATGACGTTCGGGTGGGTATGGCCGAAACCCCTCAGGTGGCCTGGGGTGTTGCCCGATACGGTGTCAACCTTCATGTAGCGGTCGGCAAGAATACAGAAGCCCTCCTGGAACTTCCGGTCGAAGCCCTGCGCCTTGAACATGAAACAAGAGATCGGTTGAGACGTCTGGGGTTACACAAAGTCAGGCAATTCATCAACATGCCACGCGCTTCCCTGAGGAGGAGATTCGGGGCAGAGTTCATCCGGCAGCTGGATCTTGCCCTGGGTCGCGCATCGGTTCCACTGAAGCCGGTCATGCCCGTCGAGCCGTATCGCCAACAACTGCCATGCCTGGAGCCAGTGCTTACCGCGCCCGGAATTGAAATCGCTCTCAGCGAACTGCTTGACCGACTGTGTGCCCGGCTGGAAAAAGAACAAATGGGACTGCGGGCGGCAGTGTTCAAAGGATATCGCGTGGATGGCAAGTGGATTCAAATCGCTATCGCAACCAACAGGCCGACGAGCCATCGGGAGCATGTGTTTAGCCTCTTCGCGATAAAACTTCCTACCCTTGAACCCGGGCTGGGCATCGAGCTCTTCGTACTTGAAGCTCCGAAGGTTGAGACCTGTGTGTCACAGCAGGAAAACATGTGGGATTCATCAGGGGGACTTGAAGACATTCGGCTGTCGGAACTCATCGACCGACTGGCAAACCGCATTGGGGGAATCCGGCGTTACCTTCCGGCGGAACATCATTGGCCGGAACGCGCTGTTAGGCCCGCGTCTTCTCTGCAGGAACAACCCCTGACAAGCTGGCCTGCTGAAAAGCTAAGGCCGCTGCAAATCCTGGATCCACCCGAACGCATTGAAGTTACAGCGCCCATACCCGACTATCCCCCCATGCTCTTTCGCTACAAGGGTAAGCTACACCATGTAGCACGCGCTGACGGTCCTGAACGCATTGAACGGGAATGGTGGATAGAGCAAGGGCAGCACCGGGATTACTACTGTGTGGAAGATGACGCCGGTCGTCGTTACTGGCTTTTTCGGCTCGGACACTATGACGATGAAGAATCGAGTGCGTGGTTTATGCACGGCTTTTTTGCCTGAGGTATCCGAATTAGATAAGCTATAGCAGATCATGCGATACACTGAACTTCAGGTTACCACCAATTTCAGTTTTCTTCGGGGGGCTTCGCACCCGGAGGAGATAGTCGGTGAGGCAGCCACCCTGGGCTATCCATCGGTAGCGGTTACTGATCGCAATACCCTGGCCGGAATAGTTCGGGCGCATTCGGCTGCAAAGAAGTGGGGCATCAAGCTGATTCCCGGATGTCGCCTTGAACTGGTGGATGGTCCCCCGTTGCTGATCTACCCCACCAATCTGCCGGCCTACTCCCGGTTGACCAACCTGCTTACCACGGGGAACCGTCGCACAGAAAAAGGAAAATGCGAATTGTACAGAGAAGATGTATATGCTCATGCCGAAGGATCAAAGTTCATTGTAGTTCCGCCTCAGCTGAACCGGAAGTTTGAATTTGATACGGTGTTCACAAACCTTGTGAAGGAGTACCGTGATGCCTTTGGTGATGAGTTGGCTATAGCCGCCACCCGGCTGTATCATGGTTTGGATGCCAAGCGACTTTTTCGCATTCATCAATTGTGTCGGCAATTGAAGATCGGAATGGTCGCTACCAATGATGTGCATTACCATCAACCTCAGCGCCGCGAGTTGCAGGACATCGTTACTTGTGTCCGGGAAAAATGTACGATCCATACGGCAGGTTATCGGTTGGATGCGAACGCGGAGCGCCACCTGAAGTCGGAGCAGGAGATGGTTCGCTTGTTCCGACATTATCCGGATGCCATTCTTGCAACACAAGCTATTGCGGAGGCTTGTGGTTTTTCGTTGGACCAGCTGAAGTATCGGTATCCCAGGGAAGTGACGCCCGAGAGCCGTACTCCACACGAGGAGCTCAGCTATCTCACCTGGCGGGGGGCAAAGCAGATTTTTGGAGAAAACATACCGGAGAAGGTTAAGGCGAATATTGAATACGAACTCAAGTTCATCGCTGAAGTCAATTATGCAGAATACTTTCTGACTGTCTACGATATCGTACGCTATGCCCGCGAAAACAAGATTCTTTGTCAGGGGAGAGGATCGGCGGCAAACTCCACCGTATGTTATTGCCTGGGGATAACCTCTGTTGATCCTTCTAAATTCGATCTGTTGTTCGAGCGCTTTATTTCTTCGGCGCGCAACGAGCCGCCCGACATTGACGTCGACTTTGAACATGAGCGACGTGAAGAGGTGATGCAGTACATATATGAAAAGTATGGACGGGATCGCGCCGCCGTAGTCGCCACAGTCACCCAACAGCATCACCGGGGTGCCATTCGCGATGTAGGTAAGGCGATGGGCCTCTCGGTGGACACCATCAATCGCCTGTCAGGCCTGATTTGGGATTTTCGAGACGAAGGATTCGACAGGGAACGTATTCTAAGTCAGGGTATCAACCCGGATGACCCTGTTATCAATAAAGTACTTCAACTGACGGAGCAGTTTATGGGATTTCCCCGCCAGCTTGGACAGCACACTGGCGGATTTGTCATCACCGACGGCAAACTGTCTGATCTGTGTCCGATTCTTAATGCACGCATGGAAAACCGAACCAACATTGAATGGAATAAAGACGACATTGACGTTCTGGGATTCATGAAGATCGACGTGCTTGCATTGGGGATGCTCACGTGCATACGAAAGGCATTCGATCTCGCAAGGCAACATTACGGCCTCGAGCTTACTCTGGCGAATATCCCTCAGGATGACCCGGCAGTGTATGAAATGATAAGCCGGGCGGATACTATCGGGGTGTTTCAAATCGAAAGCAGGGCGCAGATGTCGATGCTGCCCCGGCTGAAACCGAAGACCTTTTACGATCTGGTGATCGAGGTGGCGATCGTCAGACCGGGACCCATCCAGGGCGATATGGTGCACCCATACCTGCGTCGACGTAACGGTGAGGAGCCCGTGGAGTATCCCTCCAAAGAACTTGAGGATATTCTTGGTCGCACCCTGGGGGTACCTCTGTTCCAGGAGCAGGCCATGAAGATTGCCATCGTTGCCGCTGGTTTTTCGCCGGCTGAAGCGGACCAGCTGAGAAGGAGCATGGCAACCTTTAAGGTAAATGGAAAGGTATCGCACTTCAGGGATAAGCTGATCGAGGGAATGACAGCTAACGGGTACAGTCGCGACTATGCGGAAAGGGTATTCCGGCAGCTGGAAGGATTTGGGAGTTATGGATTTCCTGAAAGTCATGCCGTGAGCTTTGCACTTTTGGTTTATGTTTCGTCCTGGCTCAAGTGTTATTATCCCGATGTGTTTGCGTGCGCCTTGCTGAACAGCCTTCCGATGGGATTTTATCAGCCGGCACAGATTGTCATTGACGCGAGAAAGCACGGTGTGGAAGTCCGGTCGGTAGATGTCAATAAATCGTACTGGGATAATACCCTGGAAGAAAAGGTCGGTAAGTATTGTGCCTTGCGATTGGGATTCCGCCAGGTGAAAGGGCTACGAAAGGAGGATATGGAGCGGTTGGTAACGGGCATAGGTAATGGGTATAAGTCGGTGCAGGCGCTTCGCGATGTGGGAATGACGGAGGCGATACTGGAGCGATTGGCGGATGCAGATGCATTTCGGTCGATGGGTTTTGACCGGCGGGAGGCATTATGGAAAGTGTCGACGAAAGATCATCAGAAGGATTCGATGTTTGTGGCTGAGGATGTAAGGCGTGACATTGAGGAAAGCGTCGAACTTCCACGGATGACCTTGTCGGAACATGTGGTGCACGATTACCATGCGCTGTCGTTGTCGGTAAAGGCGCATCCCGTGTCGTTTCTACGAGATGCACTGGAGTCGTTGCGTGTCTGTCCTGCGAACCGGCTGAAAGACATACGGCACGGCACGGTGGTTCGTGTGGCCGGGTTGGTCCTGGTACGTCAGCGACCCGGAACCGCAAAGGGTGTATGTTTCATAACGATCGAGGATGAAACGGGCTCGGCCAACCTGGTTGTGTTCCCCGATAAGTTTGATCAATACCGAAAGGAGATCATACAATCACGTTTGCTAATGGTGCAAGGCAAGCTGCAGAAGGAAGGGGAGGTGATTCACGTGATGGCGGAGCGGTGCTTCAATGTTTCCGGGTTATTACAGCGCTTAGTACCACAGGAAGAGGACGTTGGGGGAATAGGTACGCCGTCGCGTGCGGACGAGACTACATCAAGGCCGGATGCGCGGAGGGAGCGTAAGGACGGAGTGCAGATGAAGATATTTGGGGAGGGAAGGAATTTTAGGTAGAAACTGATTAGGATTCGTAGGATGGGAAGGATGGATAGGATGAGGATTTGGGAGGATGGAAGGAATGTCTGAATTAGGATTCGTAGGATGAACGGTTTGTTAGGATGGTTGACCAGCCATCCTAACAATCCTTTCAATCCTCATCCTATTCATCATGAAATCCTACCCATCTAATTCAGACATTTAAGTGACTTATTGACCCAGTCCGGATTATGTAACAAGAAATCTAAACCTATGGCTCCTATCAAAAATGTCAATCTCGCCTTCCCATGTCCGGAAAAGCTTGGTCCCGATCTGTCCTGCGACAAGTGCGCTCACACTATTGTTGATTTCAGAGGCAAAACCGATGTCGATCTTAAAACCGAGTTGAGCCAAGCAGGCAGGCTTGTTTGCGGACTTTTTGATCGCACTCAAGTGAGTGCGAAATTTATGAAGTATGCAGCGGCAACTTTCATGGCCGCATCATTGACTTTACCTGCAAAATCACAGGAAGGTCAGCAAACCGACATCCGTGCAACTTCTTGTGAATGGGAAATTGAGGAACCCCTGTTCTTAGGAATAGTCCTAGAGTCTGCCGCCACGCCGGTGGGAGGCATGCAGAAATTTTTTGAGGCAATCAACGCGGAGTTGACTTATCCGAAGCAATTTTGCGGACGAGGGAAGGTCTTCGTTGAATTTGATATCGACACACTGGGAAAGATGACGCATATAAAAGTGGTTAAGGGTTTCAACGAATGGGCTGATACTGAGGCCGTACGTGTTCTTTATAAGCTCAACTACCCTTTCATCCCGGCGCGGCAAAGAGGGCAGGCTGTTAAGATGAGAATGGTTTTGCCGATAACCTTTCATAAAATGTGACACGTCGCATCCTTCTAATCCAAATCTTCTGCTCAAGTGGCGGATAAAGGCAACGTCAACACACCACCAAGTTATCTCAGAATATTCCCCCCGGAGACCAATTGCTTATACTCCGGAAGTATCTTCTCGTAAAGGGGTTCGTCGACTTTCTTCAACAAATTCATGAGGGAGCCGATGCCGGAATCCTTGAGCGTTACACGCCGTTTCCTTAGATCCTCCATTTTGGAGCGGATCGTTCCTTCTAATTTTCTTAATTCTCTCTCAGTCATAGGTTCGCCTGCCCGTTTAAAGTAACAATTTAGTAACGGAAAGCATGATGTCGAAGGAAGACTGCAAACAATCGCTTGCCAGGCGGCGTGTGCTGTGGATACTTTCACTAATTTGTCACAATACACCAAAAAATTGTAAAAGACGCTGAATCCCCGGCTCATGACCTGGCGCGTACTTTGGATTTATTTTTGTCTCCTGCCTGTCTCTGTATTGGCACAGGAGCCTGCTTTCACGATCCGCATCCTCACATACAACATTTACCACGGTGAAGCTGCAGACGGCAAGGTCAACATGGACTTACTTGCTTCTATTATTAACGAGGTAAATCCCGACCTGGTAGCCCTTCAGGAGGTGGACAAAAACACCCAGCGTACCGGAGGTATTGACATGGCCCGGGAACTTGCGAGACGTACCGGTCTGAAAGGGCATTTTGTAAAGCACCGCGACTTCCAGGGTGGGGAATACGGCAATGCCATCCTTTCACGGTATCCTGTGACCGGCATGGAGACACTCGAGGGCTATCACAGCACTCCAAGCATTATTACGTTTGCGTTTGCGACAGTCGAAATCGCCTCGGACACTGACCTGGTATTTGGCTGTGTACATCTGACCACCCGCAATGATGACCGAAAGGAGCAAGCACGTCAATTGATGAATTATTATGACGATGTGAAGAACACGGCGCCGATGATCCTGGCGGGCGATCTCAACGCGGAACCCCACCACGACGAGATCAAATTGCTGCTTACGGAATTTGCCGAAGCGGATACCGCATGGGCAAACACCTTTTCCGCACGCACTGGCCCGACAAAGAAAATAGACTACATCATGTACCCGCGAACGTCAGCGTGGACTGTTAAAGAGACCCGGGTTTTGTGTCGGCAAGAGGCATCAGACCACTGCGCTGTACTCGCGGTCTTGCAGTATACCCCCGCGGCGACCGATCGGTAAGCCGTACATTATTCTGATTGATCCGCTGGCTCCTGCTGCTTCTTCATCTTGTCCGCCAGTTTTTCGTCAGAAGTAAAGTTGCTCATCGCAACCTGAACCTTGTTCTTAAAGCCGGAAACAACCATGTCGTCGCCCCGAAGGAGACTGTCGTAGCCGTCGCGGGCAACCTCGGCAGGGTCGTAAAGTTTCCCCTCCTGAACAATCTTTGATGAAAGCATACCTGCTTTACTGAAGAAATCAGTGTCCGTCGGTCCGGGCAAAAGTGCGGTTATCGTCACGCCCGTATCTTTAACCTCGCTGCGTATGGCCTCGGTGAACGACTGAACGAAAGCCTTGGTACCGTGATAAACCGACTGCCACGGACCGGGCATTTTGCTCGCGATCGAAGATACGTTCAGTATCCTTCCTTTGCCACGGGTGATCATGTCCTTAAGAAATAACTTGGTCAATATCACCAGACTCGCAATGTTAAGATCAATGATCTGAAGTTCCATGTCCAGATCTGTCGATACAAACTCCCCGTAATGACCGTGCCCCGCATCATTGACAAGGATGTCTAATTGAATATTGTGCGCCTTGACCAGGTCAAAAACTTCAAATGCGTTTTGACGCACGAAGAGATCCTTGGGAATGGTTAGCACGTCGATCCCGTATTCGGACTTGAATTCTGTCGCTACCCGTTCGAGGTCGGTTTTGCTTCGCGCCACGATTATAAGATTATAACCATCTTTTGCGAGCAGCTTGGCAAGCTCGTATCCAATGCCGCTCGTCCCGCCGGTGACAAGCGCGTATTTCTTATTAACATCGTATTCCATACGGGTGGGTGTTTTGATAATGAAATTTTGGACGCCAAAAGAATGCCAGAGGGGAGACACCGAGTGAATGAGTGCCGCAAAGCACAATAGGCTTTGCGGTGCGTGAATGGTGCTGGATTTGACGGTCGGTTAGTTTGATGTGTATCGGACAAAACGGTCCGGGGAAGACTGTCAACAAGCCGCCTGGTATTCGGGGTTGTTCGTATACAGACAATGGGATTATCCGGAGGAGCAACGTCTCAGGCGTTGATCCAATCTCCGCGACGTCCGAACCATAGGTAGGCCCAGAGGAGAAGAAACCCGGCTTCTACAAGACCATCGAGCATGTAAATCTCCGAGATCACGTTATTGAGGGCATAATGAAAGTCGACGATGATAAAAGCTATCGAGGTAGTAGCGCCAAGTAATATTCCAGGCAAGCGGTTGGTCTGAATCACAGTATACGATAACAAGCACAGCGCGATGGGAATCAGCAACGCACCGACGGTCTTTACAAGCCAGATGTCGGTCTTCGGGCCGGTGACGGCCATAAAACTCTGGATGTGAAGGATGGGCCATAGTGCGGTAAAGAGAATATACATTCCCTGAAGCCACACAGCGGTCCGGAATACCTTCACGACGAGGTTTTTAGCGTTGGAATTCAATCGGGGAGGCAGATACCCAAGTCGTTCCTCACGAAGTTTACTCCCACTTGAAAAGGGCGTCAGGACTTCTTCCGTTTAAAATACTGGATTTCCGATTCATGCTTTTTGGCTGCTTCCAGTGTCTTAAAAGTGCCCAGGTTCCGCCGTTTTCCTGTTGCGGGATTTTTCTTTCGCGAGTAGATGCGGTACTCTCCTGATTTAAGTTTTCGAATCATATACAGATCCCTAATCCAGTACCCATTTCACAATTTTTGTTCCCGTTTGTCGATGGACTCCGTGTGTTCCATTGCGGACCTTCGCCATCCTTCAGCGTGTCCACCGGTCATGGTTTTCGGAGGTGCGATGCAAAATTTGAATCATAGACTCTCATCACACAAGACCTGAGATCATGAACACCTCCTTTGTAGTGATACACGACCCCTCTACTTCAAGAGTTGCGACCAGCCGCCTCCATATTCTTGTTGGGTTTGGCGTTTGAAAAGCGAAAATGCCGTAATGAGAATACCTGTAATTATGGCGTTCGTAATGCTGCTGCTGTGATCATACCCCAGTATCCACGGAGCCGCGATCAGCCAGACGCCGCCGATAATATTCAGGCGCCCTACTTTTCGTGTGCAGCCTGATAAGGCGACAACGGCGAAGGTGGTCACGATCGGTCCGACAATATGGTCGACATCAGCGGCCACTCCGTTATAGCCAAGAACATTCGGCGCAGCCATCAGCCAGATGCCTATTAATGAATTAAGAATCTGTGCCCACATTCGCTTCTACTTTTTCCTCTACACCCTTGTACCCCCAGAATGCTTTCCACAGGGATGCGTCAGTGCGTTTCACGCTCTTGAGATACTGAAGGCTGGCGAGAACCTCATCCATAGCAGGGCCGATCATGGTCACGGATATAACCGCAGAAGCAAGGCATAGCGTGCACCATGCGTCGAATAGCACAGGTTGGAATATCACCAGCATAACACTGATAAAGCCCAATGGACCCACAGCGAGCCCAAACAGGACCACGATCCAGGGCATGGTTCGCCACCTTCTGGGCCCGCCAACCACACCGCCCACCGCGTCCAACAGGTAACCAAAGGCGCCCAGTGCCGCATCCGGAAAAGGAAGAACATTGGAAATGAAAGAGTTAAGAATTCTTACGCTGCCATCGCCGAAGAAGGGCTCCCACACGTTGGTGGTGACCTCCAGCTGGTATAAGGACAAGTAGGTTGCGATCCCGAACCCACCCAAGGCGAGCACGATTATCGGCACACGCTGATTCCACGCGGCCGGATTGTAAGTCCATCCGGGGGGCGTGTTTTTTTCTCTCATAACCGATCGCGGGTACTATTACGCATCCAACTCATTGACTTTATACCACCGGTCCGGATCGGCCTTTAGCCTGTCAATCATTTCCGGGAGGGTCGACATTAAATCGTGTTTGGGTTCCCAGTCCAGATATTCCTTTGCCCGGGTAATATCCATTTCGTAATTGTCGTCGGCGCGGTCGATCATCCATGGTTTTATGAACGGATCGCTGACCAGGTCCTGTGCCCAGGCGCCGACCTTTGCCAGCGGTTTAGGAATTTCAAATGTCTTCCATTCCTTGTGGTGGATGCGTTCTCCAATAAAGTCTTGCAGCTCTTCGTAGCTGTACGTTTTGGATTCGCTGATATTCAGTGTCAGTTCGTGTGGTAGCTCGTACCGCTTCTCGACAGTTTGAATGAACGCCTGATCCAGGTCTTCGAGGTGAACAAATGCATTCCCATTCAATAGGTCGCCGGGATAAAAGTGCCCTGTGAGGTTATTCTCATAGATACGTTGGATTTGGTGCGTCAGAGGAATGGAATGACCCTCTTCATCGTACACACCCGCCAGTCGGAGGATAACGATCGGGATGTCGCCATGCTGCTCGCGAAGTATCTTCTCTGTTTTGACCTTCGATTCGGGATAATCCCAGGATGCATCCAGCGGCCAATCCTCATCGATCTTTTCACCGGGTTCGCTTGGCTTATACACCAGGTTGGTACTTGAGAATATAAATTGATCGACGTTGAAGGGCTGGAGGGCTTTAATAAAATTCTCGGTACCGCGCACCGTCACCTTGTCGTACAGATCGCTGGGCTCTCCGGCAAAGTCATAGTAGGCAGCCAGGTGAATTACTGAAGCAATCCGGTCGCCATAGGCATGTCGCACCCGCTCGAGCGCGGCCCTGATGCTGGCCCGATCGGTAATGTCGAAGCTGATATTTTCTGCCTTAGGGTTGGGCCTTTCGTTTCCGGCTTTATCCAGGCCAATGCATTGGTAACGGTCGGCAAAGCGCTCGATCAATCGTTTCCCGATCAGCCCACTTCCGCCGGTGATCAGTATGACAGGTTTGCTTTTGGCTTGCGTGTGTTCCATAGCAGTGTTTTATTCAAGTAAGACACTGCTGACAAAAAAGAATTTTTGTGCCAAACAGCGCCAGGGGCTCACGGCGCCATCCGGGCATGATCATTTATCGTGTTGGGGAATATTTTCCGTCCGAAGTCGTGCGAATGAAAAAAATTCTACTCCTGCAAGATTCGCGCGGAGTTGATTCTCTTTACCCTGGCTGGTCGGATTTTAGGGTAAGGGCTTCACGCGTGAATCCTGCAGCAGCAATAGGTACAGCAAGAGTTTCGGATTCTCGCTTCTTTTCCTCTAAAGCCTGGGAGTACCCGGCTTGATGGGTTTTTCAAAATTATTGGCGCCTTTTACTTTTACTTTTCTGCGAAAGACTTGGTCGTGGCAGGTGATGTACAGCACATCGAACTCCGGTCCGCCAAAGCAGAGATTCGACACCTGGCCCTTGGTTCTCGGAACGGGGATAATGGCGTTGACTCTTCCGAGCTGATCCAGAACCTGAATGCCGCTAAGGGAGGTAACATAGATCCGTCCATCCCGGTCGCATTTCAAACCGTCACTCCAGGCATTTTCGTCCACGTCGCGAACGTGAAGCCATCCGTACTTTTGTTTGTGTGCCAGCGAACCGTCAGGTTGAACCTGGTAGACCCACACCCAATGGCTGGTAGATTCGGTAACGTATAGCTGGGTTTGGTCGGGCGACAGGCACAGGCCGTTGGCAAACCTGAGTCCTTCATCAACAACCGTCCGCTCACCGTCGGGCTTTATTAGATACAACTTGCTTGGCCGTTCTCTTCCATCCGGAGACGTGACGTAAATGTGGCCATTGAAGGCTACGGTAATATCATTGCCGGGCGTTTCAGCTGCTACGACGGTGTATGCGTCCGGAGATTTGTATCGATGAACTTCTTTTGTCGGTGGCTGCGACCACCCGCCGGTAATCGTGAGCATATCCCCATCGGTAGTAAAAGCGGTGCCACTGGCTTTCCTGGAGTCGGCGATGTATAGTTCTACCTTCCCATCGAGTCCTATCTTGTAGGTTTTTGCATTGGGGATGTCATGGAAAAACACTTCTCCGTTGGCATTAACGGCAATGCCTTCGGTAAAACCGTAGCCTTCGCCCACCAACTCCCATTCCTCGTTATCGATAAGAATGTCCGTGAGGAACGCGTTTTTGCTTTTGCCCGCTACGATCGGTTTGGGATAGTCGCGCCACAGCCACCGCATAGCCTCGGGGAACACGGCCGTCCCGTGTGTGCCATTGTGTCCCCCCGTACCCCAAACATGGTTTACATCATAGCCGGCAAAAGTCAGCGCACGTTCCATCGACTCGTTCGCCTTCCACCAGTCGCCCGCATAGATGTTAAGATCATTTGATCCTCCTTGCATGAATATTCGGATAGGTTTCGGCTCATACTTTCTGATCAGAATATCATAACGATCCGCGCCGCGAAGGCCGGTATACGTTCCGATGGCGCTGAAGACCCTGGAAAATGCCTCGGGATGTTCCCAGGCCGCTGTAAAGGCACACACCGCACCACTGCTTGATCCGCCGATGGCACGGTCATTTCCATTAGTCGAAAGGCGGATTGGTCGGCCATCCGATGCCTTTTGCTGTTCTACAAAGGGAAACACTTCGTCCAGTAAGAATCGCGCATATCGGTCACCGAGCCCGTCGTACTCGAAACTTCTGTTGAAGCGGTCAAGCGCGGCGTCGCCGTCGCGTGCCAAAACCTTTCCGGGTGTGATGAAGATGCCGATCGTCACCGGCATTTCACTGCCGGCGATGAGATTGTCGAAAACTGTAGGTGCATTCCACTGGATACCGTCTTGATTGACATACACGCAAGCGGGCTTATCGCCTTTGTATTGCGCCGGTATGTAGATGCTGATCTCGCGTGTAGTACCGGGGAAAATTTTTGAATTGTCGAATGTGAATTTCAGTATCTCTCCTTTGGGGACCCCGGCTTGTGGTCTTGAGGCCGGATCAACGGGATAGGTTTCTTGATTAGTCTGTGCAGAAATTTGTGTATAACACAGGACGAGTAACAGAAGCAACTTTCGTGTCATGGTGTGGGGGTTGCAGACTTAGGATTAATGCACGCAATCTACTGAAAAGTCGTTTTAAGACAACACTAAGGCAGCTGTGCATAATACACGGATTTATCACTACGATTGCCGTCGGACGATAAACCGCTCGCATCTTTCGGGTAAATCTCATACATTGAATTGCCCTCACGATAATACTTCCTGAAACGATGAAATCACTTTTGATTGCGGGACTACTCGTCTGCCTGGGTCTGTTTGTCGCAAGGCCGGACCCTCCGTACAAGTCGTTCCGCGAAGATTTTGACGGTACCGCTTCGGCGCACTTCAGCTACGCGTCCGGCGGGAATCAGGCAGAATTTACAAGGGCGTTCGGTGTGGAATCGTCAATTGAGCCGGGCACGCGTGTCCTGTCCTTCAGGATAGATCCTGATGATCCGCCGGGTGCGGGCAGGGGACCGGAAATTATTTCGAATGAGTTCACACACTTCGGGACTTATGCTGCGCGATTAAAAGTACCCGACGTCCGCGAGGAGCAACCCAACGTCGGCGCGGTGGTGGGCTACTTCACCTATCACATGGACAGTGTTTTCGGACTGAGCGAAATCGACTTTGAATGGCTTATTGCCGATCCGTCGGTGATTTACGTGGGTACCTGGACAGGACCTCGCGGTGCATTGGAACGCATTGGGCGTACGATAAATCTCGCGACCGGTACGATCTATGAGACGACTTACCGTCTTGGACACGAGGGCGTACGTGAACCTTTGAGCGGACTACAAAACCAACCGGATACCATCAAGCCCATTGAAGGCTACGACGCATCAGCGCAGTTCCACACTTATGGCTTCGACTGGCATCCCGATCGGATCAAGTGGTGGATGTTGCATCCTGTAACCGCAGATACCGTAGTGTTGTGGGATTATCGCGGTTCACAAAGAGGCATACCGCAGCATGCATCTAAGTATCGGCTCAACTTCTGGCACACGGATAACTGGTCGGTCGTTACGAATCCCCATTCTCTTGAGAAACCGCTGAAGCCATACGACGTAGAGGTCGATTGGATATCGTATGCCTGGAAGGGGGGACAGCAATAAAATTGCTTTTCTGTCGAAAAAAGTACAGCGCCGACATGAGTAAATCGCGATCTGCTATTTTGTAGCGTAGAACGCATCGACACACTACAAAATATGCGATGATTTCGCTTTCAATTGCTGTCCACCTGATCTTAACGAGTATGTCTAATCCATCAGATGTTGCCTGTTTCAGCCTGAATGAGTACGCATCCTATTGTGGTACACTTCTGGAATTCAACCACACCGGAAGTAGCGTCGAACTTACCGTGGAGGTAGATACTGAAACCTGGGACTTCGTAGACAATCTAATGATGTTCAATCTTTTTTGGGACAAAAGAAATCCCGGAAAAGTGAGCGGTACCAAACCCGTTCAGATAGAAATGTACCTGGATCGGGAGCTGTATGACCAATTGAAAGGTTCCGGAGAATTGTTGACGGACAAGACTGCATTCATCAACGCTGATCGCAGTCACCCCATGCGTGGGGTT
This sequence comes from Cyclobacteriaceae bacterium, assembly GCA_035304385.1. GTDB lineage: Bacteria > Bacteroidota > Bacteroidia > Cytophagales > Cyclobacteriaceae > ZC4RG29. The sequence goes on along the minus strand of DATGQD010000027.1, from coordinate 12,075 downwards.
ATGGCCTGGTTCGCCACTACAGTAACAGAGGAAGTGGAACTTCCGGAGGAGCTGAAGCAAAAGGGCACACTCAGGGAGGGATTCACCACAAAATGGAAGGAGTAACGCGGCACGTCAAACGGTGCCCGGCTATTGCAAATCGACCAGCTTCAGGGCTTTCTTAATCGCGTCCATATTCGTTTTCAGGGCATCGTCATTTTCTAGATCGTTCAGGGCCTGGTTGAAGGGTTCTGTGCGGACAGGGCCATCGTAGCCGATGTCGATAAGGCCTTGCAAAAAGTCTTTCATGTTGATCACGCCCGTGGCTAGGGGTAGTTCGCGTTTCCCGTCAACTTGTTCTTCACGTTTAAGACCGGCGCGAGCGTCGTTGAGGTCTACCGTTACAATGTCGGAGGGAGAGAGGGTCCGGATATCTTCGATGGTGTCGTTGGCGCAATACCAATGGAAGCTATCGAGGACGAAACCCACGTTTTTGGCGCCAATGGCAGCGATCAATTCTTTTCCTTCTTTGATGGAACTGATGAACGGATAGCGCCCGCTTATCACCAAAGTGCGCATGCCCAGGTACTCCAGGCCAAGGCGTATGCCGTAGTCGTTCATGATTTTGGCACATTCAGCGAGCCGGCCGGCATGCTGACGCATATTTTCATTGTAGGTTAATTCATTGTGGGTTGAAATGATCCAGGTGTTGATGCGGGTGGCACCCTGCCTCTGCATGGTCTCACAAAACTTCGGCAAGTCCTTCAGGCCTTCTTTGAAGGTCGCTTCATCGCGTCTATACTCGACGGGTATGTTGATTGAATCGTAACTAATATTGTGCGCTTTCATCTTAGCTCTGATCTCATTGAGCCGTGCGTCTGAATAGTCGTTCATTACCTCCTGCGTGTACGGACTAATAGCTTCATACCCGTATTTGATCGCATAGTCCAGCGTTTCCGCAAAGTTTGCCTTGACGCCAATGATGCCCGGATTTAGTGCAATCTTAAACTTTCTCTTTGCAGGGGTGCCAGCAAACATAGTGTTGATGGGAGCGGCTGTGGCGGCGGCCATAGCCATCGTGGAGGTTAAGATGAATTGTCTCCGGCGCATACAATTGGGATTGTTGGAATTTAAGGTAGGGGATTGGAAAGGATTTCGGAAAGGAAAATGGGATGTTCGGTTGATATTCGCAAATGGTTACGTTGCCTACTTATTCACCGCACACCAACCTCGATTTCCGGACAAATCGACGCTCACTTTCGGGTTTTTACGTGCTTTGTGTATTATGGTACCACAGTCAACCATGGAAACCTCCGGTGAACATATTTCCGAGCTTCTGGACGACATGTATCGGAAAGAGGCACGTGCGATTTTTGCCACGCTGATACGACTCCTGGGCGACTTTGACCTGGCCGAGGATGCTCTACAAGACGCCTTCAAAGCAGCGCTTGAACAGTGGAGCGATAAAGGTGTTCCGGCCAACCCCAGGGCCTGGCTGATATCCACCGGACGGTTCAAGGCCATCGATCGAATGCGACGCCAGTCGAAATTTGACCCCTTGCAGGTTGAGCAACTCCAATATATGGAGACCGAAGCTGCCGATCCTTCGAAGCACGTCGACAAAGAGATTGAGGATGACGTGCTCCGACTGATCTTCACCTGTTGTCATCCGGCACTGTCCCCTGAAACACGCACGGCCCTGACGCTGCGCGAAGTTTGCAATCTTACAACCGAGGAGATCGCCCGCGCGTTTCTGGTTCCGTCACCCACGATAGCACAGCGGATCGTTCGCGGCAAGGCTAAGATCCGTGAGACGAAGATACCCTTCGAAGTTCCGCAACACCATGAGCTGCCGGACCGGCTCGCCACCGTGTTGCAGGTTGTGTACCTGGTATTCAACGAAGGATATTATGCCTCGTCCGGTGACACAGTTACCCGGTCCGATTTGTCAAGTGAGGCGATTCGGCTGGGCAGAATTCTTCACGATCTACTGCCAGACCCTGAGGTTATGGGATTGTTGGCGCTCATGCTGCTGCATGAGTCGCGACGATCCGCCCGCTCCACACCGGACGGAGACCTGATTCTGCTGGAAGATCAGGATCGCGCGCAGTGGGACCGCCACATGATCAAGGAGGGATTGGCGTTGGTCGATCGGGCATTCTCATCCAAACAACCCGGACCGTATGCCCTTCAGGCTGCAATCGCGGCACTCCATGCTCGCGCAGAACACTTCGATACCACCGACTGGCCACAGATTGCGGCGCTTTACACTTTATTGTTGCGAATTAATCCTTCACCCGTTATAGAGTTGAACAGGGCCGTAGCCGTGGCGATGCATGAGGGCGCCGAAGCGGGATTGCGGCAGATCGATGCGATTCTCGCGCGCGGTCAATTGACTGACTATCATCTTGCTCATTCCGCGCGTGCGGAGTTGTGTCGCAAAGCGGGGCGGACGGAAGAAGCTCGTGCATCGTGGAAAAACGCCTTATCGCTGGCCCGGCAGGAACCCGAACGACGATTTATCGAGCGAAAACTTCGGGAACTGGACTGAATTCAAAAAATTTTTTGGTGAATTGTCGATTTCGCCTGCCGTCGTTCGACTACTGGACGACACGTAACTAAAAACGATATGAGAAAGCTAATTATGTGGAACATTATAACCCTGGATGGTTATTTCGAGGGTGAAAAGAAATGGGATCTGTCCTTTCACGATAAGGTTTGGGGACCAGAGTTGGAAAAACTCAGCATAGAACAGCTGCGGTCGGCCGACTACCTGGTTTTCGGAAGGGTTACTTACGAGGGAATGGCGGCCTATTGGAAAAATGCAGACAGCGAGAATAATGAGATCGCTCGAATGATGAACAGCATTCCCAAACTGGTTTTTTCCACCACCTTGAAAACAGTAGACTGGGATAATACAACGCTGGTCAGTGACGACGCTTCGGCAGAGATTGCCAGGCTGAAATCTCAGGATGGAAAGGACATGTATGTATTTGGAAGCGCAGATCTTTCCCGGACGTTTATCAACGACGACCTTTTTGACGAATATCGCATCGGGATTGCGCCGGTTATCCTGGGCAATGGAACTCCGTTATTCAAGACGGGAACGCCTTCACGGAATTTGAGGCAGGTTTCTGCACAACCCCTTTCCGCCGGTGGCGTTGTCTTAAAACTTGCGAAGGAATAGTGACGCAAGAGATAGATCACGAACAACCTTAAAAGACGATAGAACAGTCATAAGAAAAGCACACAGCCATGAAATACATTTGTTTCGGATACATTAACGAAAAGGAATGGGAGTCTGCATCCGGGAAGGAGCAACAGGCCATGATGGACGATTGCTTCGCTTACGATGAGGAGCTCAGGCGGAACGGCCACTTCGTTGGGGGTGAAGGGCTACAGGCCTCTCAGAATGCTATCACCTTGCGGTGGCAGAATGGTAAGGTTGCTGTGACAGACGGACCTTTTGCGGAAACCAAAGAACAGATCGGCGGCATAATGGTACTGGAGGCTACCGACCTGAATCACGCCATCCGATTGTTATCGGGTCACCCTTCTCTCCGGCACTTGCGCGAGAGGGGATGCTGGGAGATCCGTCCGGCGGTTGACCTCACCGCGCTGATTGAAGCGAGCGAGCAACGGCGCGGCGGGTAGGAGGTGCGCAACCAGGATGGGTGCCTGAAGGATAGTCAGCGCATGTTTGTAGGAGCGATGGCGCTTTTCAATTCCGCGTAAATGCGGTCGCGTTCCCGATTGTATCGTTTTTCGAATTCAATTGCGGCACGCAGCGTCTTACGGAAGCGCTTTTCCTTTATCAATTCATCGTAAATAAAGGATAGGAATTCATCCAGGCGACCAAGCTGGTGCATGGCGATGTTGGTGCTGACTGTTTTCGATTCCCGGTCGAAGCTGAACCTAAGGTCACGGGGTCGGTTGAAGTCAATCAAGCCACGTATCAGGCTAAAGTCTGTTTCGAATTCCCCGGCCACGTCGAATGTTACCTTTGCCCTGTCGTTATAGTAGAATGCCGAGACGCTGTCGAATAGCGCGTTTTGAGATAGCCGGTCTGTAACAACGGATTCACGATCGTTTATCTCGTGATGTAGTGAGGTGTCCTCCTCCCCGCCGAGCGAAAGGTACTGGTCGTTTATTTGTGCTGTGGATGTCATAATATGTGAATGCTTTATTGTTGTTTGTATCGGTCGGCAATCCGCCTATTTAGACAACAACAGATTCGCACAAATAGTCCCCTCGGGGACAGACAGATCGATTTTGCTTATTTTTGAGCTCTTGAACGGGGCAATTCATCCCCAGTGGCTCACTGCCTGGATGCAGTAGGCGCGGACAAGGCGTTGATAACCGCCTCGGCCGTAGCTTGATAGTTTGAGTTGAGGCCTTCTTCCTGGTGGAGCATGACGCCCTGCTGGTCAAAGACGGTCACGATATTGGAATGGGAAAATTCAATCGGCGAAATGCGGTCGTAGCGGACGGCGACAACATTAGCGAACTCGAGAACCGATTCTTCGGTACCCTGGAGAAATAGCCAGCGCGAATCTTCCATCTCTTTCTTGATGCTGTATTCTTTCAGCCGTTCGGGCGTGTCAAACTCAGGATCTATACTGATAAAAACGTACCGTGCGCCTGATGGAGCAGAGGCCGATACCTGTGATTCTATGGACTTAACGGCATCAACGAGGCGGGGGCACGCGCTTTGACATGAGGTGTAAATCATGGTAACGACAAGCACTTCGCCCTTGAGATCGCGGAAAGTTATTTCTTCGCCTTCTTGTGTTTTCCAGGGCATCGTGAGCTGGTAGATAGAAAGATCGCTCATCTCCTCAGGGGTTGACTGTATTGCCTCATCGGCGACAGGTTCGTCGGCCTGGTTGCTTTTCTGGTTACAGCTCGCCATCAGCAGTGTAATGAGTAGTACAGAAAGGAGATGCCTCATGGGTTTACAGAATTTTTGTCTGCGTCTTTTGCACATCGGAAACCTTGGCTCTGTAATGCATAGCGCGCCTTAAGGCTCGACCGCATCGCATATCGCATGAAGGCAGCGTAGTTCATCAGGTCATTGGCGTTGATTGCCGCACCGCCACACCAGAGATTGGTACTGTTGGCGTCATCGTGGTTCCGCGAGTCGCTGGTGACGATCACCGAATTGAAGTCCAGGGTCCACTCCCAAACCAGTCCGTGCAAATCCTTGACCCCCCAATAGTTCGCCGGTGAATTTCCAACCGGTTTTAGATGGGATCGCGGGGTTTCATATCCCCTGATTACCCGCTGGTTGAAGAGGCTGTCCTGGCGCGCGTCGCGCTTGTGCTCGTCGGCCATGGCCGCGTATTCCCATTCGTCAACCGTAGGAAGGCGTTTTCCCTGGCTTTCGCAATAGGCCTTTGCGGCAAACCACGACACATTCGTAACCGGGTACTGAAGAACAGCCTTGCCGGGTGTTGTATCGTTAGCCCAGGTCTGAAGGTAATGGTCGTCCGCGAATAAACGCGACACGCGCGATCGTTTCCATCGGGGGTGGGCCTTGACGAATGCCAGATATTGTTCGTGCGTCACCGGGGTCACGTCCAGGAGAAAGCCGGCCACTTGTACGGGCGATTCTTTGTCTCCGTAAAGGGGCAGGTATTGGCCTCCCTCAACACGTGCCATCGCCACTTCCTGCGCATTTGCAATGCTGCAAAGGACGACCATGAAGCACAATAGGATCAATTTCATTCCTTCTGTCTTTCCTCACGTACCATCTGGGGCGTTATTTCAACCCCTTTGTTGCCCCAACTGTTATATACGAACGTCAGGACACTGGCAATTTCATCGTCATTGAGCACCTGTGCAGGCATGGCGCTATTATATTTTTTGCCATTGACGGTAATCTCCCCGGTCAATCCCCTAAGGACGATGTCAATTGCCCGCCTTTCGTCGGCGTTAAGGTAATCAGATTCAGCCAGCGGTGGGAAGGCCTCGCCCAGGCCCGATCCGTCTGCCTGGTGGCACGCGATACACGAACGCGCATACAGGTTCTTACCGAGCTCAATGCGCTCTTCCTTTGTACGGATGGCTGGCGGCTCGATCGGTTGTTCCGCGCCGGCCTGTTCCTGGATCACGCTACCCTCGGGAAGGTAGATGCCTTCCATGATCTCGCCGGAAAATACCTGGGGATTGTAATCGCCCGCTACCACGAGGTTAGCCAGTGCGCCTTTATTGAAAGCGCGGGTGATGGAGTGGTCGACCAATACCAGGGTACCGGGGACCTCCACTTTGAATTCGACGATCGCTGCTCCGCCGGCGGGAATCAGCGTCGTTTGCACATTTTCATTTACAGCCGCCCCGCCTTCTGTATACACTCTATCCATGATTTCACCGATCACATGGAATGATGAAACGAGGTTAGGTCCGCCATTACCGACGAATAGCCGGACGGTCTCCCCGACGTTTGCGGTTAACGCATTGTCGCCGGTAAGGGCATTGACTCTACCGTTAAAAAGAACGTAGTCGGGCTTTTCATCCAGTGCCTTTTGCATGCTAAAGCCATGGGTGCCGGGCTCGCCCGTCTTACCGGTAGTATAGAAATCGCCCTGCATGATATAGTACTCCCGATCGACGGGTGGCAGTCCGCCACGGGGTTCAACCATGATCAGGCCGTACATACCTGCGCCAATATGCATCCCTACGGGTGCTGCCGCGCAGTGGTAGACAAATAGCCCTGGGTTTATTAGCTTAAATGAGAAGACCTTTTCGTGACCGGGCGCCACAAACGAGGCCTCTGCCCCTCCACCCGGTCCGGTGACAGCGTGCAGGTCGATGTTGTGTGGCAGTTTGTTATCCGGATGGTTTTGAAGGTGGAATTCGATTTCATCGCCCAGGCGTGCCCGAATAAACGGACCCGGCACTGTGCTGCCGAACGTCCAGAAGAGGAATTTACTGCCGTCGGCAATTTCGGCTTCGTGTTCGATTATTTCCATTTTGACGACAAGCTTGCGTGCCGTTCGATCGCCCACAGGTTCAGGTACATGCGGAGGTGACGTGAGCACAGTTTCGACGGGATCGTCGGCGACGGGGATCGACGCGTTGTCGGGCGTCTCTTTTTTTTGACAGCTTATCAGAACGAATGTCAAAAGGACCGGAAGTGTCAGGAACTTTCCGGTTTTCAGTACGGATACGATGGACACGTTTACTGGTTTATTTTCTTGTTGAGTTAAGCTAACTGATCAAATATATATGGATTCCTTCTTGGCTCCTAAAGTTTGGTTAAGGAAATGTCTGTGCGTAGTCGAGGAGATAAAGGCGGACTAATTCTGAATGATCTTCAACTTCCCTTCTCTCGGGTCCTTGAACGCATTGCTTTCAACCAAATGCGCTTCCAGTTCGTCAATGCTATCACCTGCTAAAGTCGAACTGAATTCATAAGCTCGCAAGAGCATTCGGGGATAGGGATCAGCAATCCTTTGCCGGGTTAGTTTTCTTAATGCTCCCATGTAGTCGTCGCGATAGACTGTTGGAATAATGATTTTTGAAAGTCCCCTTGCTGACAATTCAGCGTTCATCATTATACGTGCAATTCTTCCATTACCATCAAGGAAGGGGTGCACTTCGCTCACAAGGAACATCATATAGGCTGCCTTGGCAAACGGCTCTTGTAATAACCGATACCATTCGAAGCCTTTTTTCAATGTGCCGACCACAAGTGCTTTGTCTACAAATTCGGTATTGCCGGCCCGATTGTTTCGGTCTTTGAAGGAGCCGGGGCTTTTGCTAAGTCTTGATTGAAGAAGTATCGCATGCCTTCGTCTCAGAATATCCAGGAATTCATCGGCATCTGAGGGGCAGGTTAACATTTCCTTCCTGTCCGACACTATTCGATAGGTTCCGAGAATATCATGGGAATCCTCATCCCGGGTGGGGAGCGGTGTTTCGGTCTCGACGATTGTCCTGGCTTCCTCTACGCTGAACTGAGTGCCTTCGATGAAATTGGAAAAATAGGCTTCGAAGAATGCAAAGGTTTTGTAGGCTTGTGTAGTTGTGTTTTTATCAGGGTAATGCGGGAATACCTTTCCGGCGAGATCCTTGTAAAGGCCTTCAAAGAGCCGGATCCTGTCGGGGTCGAAAGGTTCACCCAGGGACCTGGCGATGGCAGCGGAGGAGGATAGGTTCCGATGGCCGTTTGACTTTCCAGTTGCTAACAGATCGCTGATGAGTTGGTTCAGCTTTTTGAGTTCCTTCTCCATGCCCAGCTGTGGAGCAATTTTTTTTGCTTTGTCTCGAAGTTCATTCAATCCTTTTTCGCCTCTTGCCCTGACGATGGCTTCAAGCCGGTCCTCGATCTGTGAAATCGGTAATGTCTTAGATGCCGAGGTCGTCCGTCTGGTCGGCTGGAGATTTTCGAGAAATGCCCTGGCTTCCTGGGAGGCATAGAGACTTCCGAAGAACGCGTTGTCACCTTCAATTTTTGGGGGACCTTTCAAAAGGTGGATGGTCAATCCTGGAAGTTTTATATTCTCCGTGTACGTGTAGGTAAGAAAAATGTGGCCACCCGGCGTGGGGACAAACTCGAGCGCGCTTCGATGGCTGAGCAAAGACTCCGGATACAGTGCTGAGAGGATATGAAACCAGTTTCGCTTAATGATCGCCGCGGGTTCCTCGGAGAGATTCGAAGTGTAAATCCGGGGCGCAATCTTTCGGATTTGCCCCTCTTTTAACAGCGCCGAGATCTTCCTGGATTCGGCCTTGTTCGATGAGGCGAATAGGATTTCCTGAACCCTGGAAGGAGGAATTTTTCCCATTAATTGATGCTTTCTGAGTAAAAGTGGGAAAATTTCCGATTAAAGTTCCTATTATTGGGAAAATATCCGATTAAAATGATCGTTGTGGGCAAAATGTCCGATTAACGATCTCACTTTCGGCCGGCCACAGGCGTCGCGGGTGCGCGAATGGATTATCTTGATGACGCCCTGAAACACATATACTAATTATGTGCCGGCACTCCGTACCCCTTCCTATGATCCTGAAAGACCTAACCTTTGCCTTTCGCAACATAAGGGCGGAACATACTCGTCTCTTGCGTTCGGTCGTTTACGCCGCAAAGGAAAACCCAGTTCGGGCGTTGGGGTTTGAGTAGGTGAACAATGAAAGGCTGTTCTATGTGATTTATATGGTTCAAGTAAATGAGACACACCGCCGCGCGTCTCGACCCGACGATTCCCGCGATATTAAATTTCAGTTATGTACATGATATAATTGCCGCTCCATGGTTATGCCATGACGCTTTGTAAATTCCGCTGGGTCAAAATTTATCTTTCTGTATTCCTCTTGCACGACTTTCCTGGCATTGTCCAGATGCTCGATAGTTTCCCAGACAGCGACAGTCATAATGGACAAGTCCCCGTTTTCAAGTTTGGTCGCCATCACCTCATCCCTGACGAAACCGGGTATGGATTTGATAAACGCTCTGTTGTGGTTCATGCGTTCGGTAAACGCATCGACGGCGTCCTTCGGCACGTGGAACCTGTCGACGAAGTACACATACGTATCAGAACGCCTGGCGTGAATCAGAGGATCCTCGGGCAACACGCTAATTTGTTGGAGGAAACTGAGTCTGTCTGTTTGAACTTGCGATCGTATAATTTTACCATTGATAAGTTCGTACAATGCCCAGCCGTCGTTCGAAAATTTTTTGCCCGTACCGGGAATATTCTGAAACGCATTCTGGTGTGTTCCCGTTAGCGTATGCCGGACCACGACGGAATTTTCTTCAGCGACGATGGACTCCACTTTCCAACGGGCGTCCGGGAATGCCGCAAGGATGCCTTCGACGGTTTTCCTGAAGGCTTGTGCGCCTTGCTCACCCTGAACATTGATGTAATCTTCAGAAATGATGTCATCGAGTAGATCTAATTTTCTCTGATTGAGGATGACCTCGTAAAAGTCGCGTACGGCTTCCTTATTCGTTTTTGTGAGTGTTTCCATGATACTGTTGTTTTTGTTTGAGTGATCCGGTGTCCCCTGCCCAAATGATGACAAACTTGCGCTTAAGACGCTAAGTATAATGCCTTGTGCTAATTTGGATTTCATGCAACCGATTTGATATCTCAAAGTTGCACGAGTCTGCAGGTCAATGATTGTAAAAAAGCATTGATTTACCGTCCTAAGTAATTCCTATGTGAGCTATGTGATATGTGGTTCAAGCTCACCAGGCCGGACCGGATCTGGCAAAGTCAGCGGGACTCTGACCTGTAAACTGTCGGAAGGCTTTTATAAAATGTGACTCATCAAAAAAGCCCGCTTCAAAGGCAGCGTTGAGTAGTTCGTCGCGACCCCTATTTTGGCTTATAATAGCCGACATCCGGACGATCGATGCAAAATGCTTCGGCGATGCACCAACGACCTTGCGAAACCGCTTTTCAAATGCATCCTTGCTGATGCACAGCTGGTCCCTGAGATCCCTTATTCTGACAAATCCATTCTGTCGGGTGATTTGTTGAAGCGCCGCGGAGACCAGCGGGTCCGTCTCAGGCTTATGCATCATGCCAATGAGAAACTGTTCGACAATGGCAATTCTTTCCTCATCCTTTTCAGCTTCGGATAGCTGATCGCCGATTGTCCTTGCCTCTGAGGGAGGGATCAATTCGTCAAGGGAAACACTTTGGGTAAACAGTGTGTGGAGTGGCTCCTTAAAGAAGGCTGCCGCCCCGGCAGCTTTGAACAAGATGATCAAGGCTGCTGTATTGTCTTCGTAGCCAATAAGCCGTGGCGATTTCTGCAATCCGGAAACAGCAATGCCCGGCAGCGTGTGACTTTCTCCATTTCGGACGTTCAGATTTTTCCCGCGGATACGAAATGCCATCGTAACGGAAGTATTGGGCAGGATTTTATTGGTCCGCGCCGCATCGGTTTCAACGATCTTGTAGCCCGAAATGAAGGGTTGCAGGAGGGGCGCCGGTGTGATATCGAGAACCTTCACAGGGGTGGCGAATTCAAATATTATTCAAGACTCTGTACTTAGAGCTGATAAGCAAATAACGCGACTTTCCATCGAATTGTTTCAGTATGGTTTGGTCAAGTATGCTTACCTGAGAGTAGGGAATATTTTGAACAACATAGACATATCGGACACATAGGAGCTATTGTAAATCTGCAAATGAAAATCCTCCGTTTGTTAAAGTTTATCCCCATTCGAGCATTAAATTGAATTCAAAAGGAAAGGTTATGAATAACACGGCAAAGGCAGTCGTTGAAAGAATGTTTTCGGCATTCGGTAAGGGCGACGTAGAAGGGTTTGTGGAAACCGTTTCTCCCGACACCGTCTGGATTTACCACGGTACCCAGGTGATACCCAAAGGCACGTTCGAGGGAAAGGAAGGCGTACGGAAATTCATGAGTAATATTATCAACAATACCGACATGTTGAGCTTTGAGCCGCTGCAATACATCTGCGAGGGCAAGATGGTGGCGGTGTTGGGACGCGAGCACCAAAAAGTGAAGCGATCGGGTAGGGAGCTAAAGCAACAGTGGGTGCAGGTGTATACGGTGGAGGATGGTTTGATCACAAGGATGGAGGAGTTTGCGACTTCAGAAGTCGTAGGCGGATAGCGACCCTACCCATCCACGCATTCACTCATTGTCTTTAACTGAAGCATAAAGATCATTAAATGCTTCGGTCATGGAGGGGTGGGTGAAAATTGTGTCCCGAACGACCCGGTAATCGAGTCCCGTATTGATCGCGATCTGGATCGTATTGATCATCTCACTTGATTCAACACAAAATAGTGAACAGCCCAGAATCCTGTTGGTGTTGGCGTCGATCACGCTTTTCAACAGACCTACGGTGTTATTCAGAATTCTGGCCCGCGGGACTGCGGCTGCGGGAAGTTTGGCAACTTTTGTCCGATAGCCGGCCGTGATGGCTTCCTTTTCCCGTAAGCCTATATGGGCATAGGGTGGTGTGAGAAATACGCACGAGGCTACCGTTTTTCTTTTGGTTGTCGAGGTGTAGTCGCCACCAAAGAGCTGGTCGCGGATGATCCTGAAATCATCAAGTGAGATGTAGGTGAATTGAGGACCCCCATTGATGTCGCCAATGGCCCAGATATT
>DATGQD010000026.1:0-88953 GCA_035304385.1 Cyclobacteriaceae bacterium | reverse complement strand
TTTTGGGCGATGCGTTTCATGTCGTCCAGCTTGGCCTCCAGTTCGGCGATGGGTTTTTCGAAATCCAGCAGCATAGCGTCCTCTTAGTCGCACAAAGTTATAAGGAATGGGTAATTTCGGTAATTCCGCGTCAGAATTCGTGGGGAACAGAAAATCTTCAACGCACTCAATATCACTGCTTTATTCAGCAGTTATGCTAACAATTTGTGAGCGTTTAATTTCCGGGGCAGAGCTCGTACCTTTTGCAGGTTCGGAATATTAGCTTAAGAGATTATTGCGCATTCCTGGAAGGGATAGAGGGCAAATGCTGGCTATGCGTCCTTTTCTGCCTGTCTTTATCGGAGTGATTGAAATCTTGACCTCAGCCTTTAGAATCCCACCACCAATATCTAAAACTCAAGATTTCAGCGGTCCGGACGGGACTCGAACCCGCGACCTCCTGCGTGACAGGCAGGCATTCTAACCAGCTGAACTACCGGACCGAAAAGTACCTTAAAAAGGTGTGCAAATTTAGGTCTCCCGCGTGGAACTGCAAATTATTGGCCTATTTAATTTCCACCGCCGGCATTCCCTCCCATCCTTCGGAAACCGCTGCTATGCAAAAAGTAGTATTTTTGCCGTTACCATAGCATGAGAAAACTCGCCCTGTACATTCTCTTCCTCTTGCTGATATCTCCCTCCTGTAGTAAGAAAACCGCCGGCACCACCGCCGTCGTCAAGCCCAAATACCATCGCACCTGGTTCGACAAGAAAAAGGACAAAAAGAAAAAGAGAACGAAAGTCGTCCGGATGAAGAACTGACTTCACCCCCCATTACAGCAGACTACGCAGCACGCTGTCGAGGTTACGGCGGAAGAAAGGCTTGCCGGCCTGCTGGTTCATATGGCTTACCACGACAGACCCGTACAACATCGTGATCAGCGAATGGGTGATGTCTGCCGTTGAGCTGCTGCGCGTGATCTCCCGCTTCATGATCGCCTCAAGCGTAAACCGCTCCAGCATCTGACTGACGGAAAGTATTTCCAAAGCCTGGACATCCTGAACATTCGGATACAACAGCTTCTTTTCCTCGCGCTTAACCGGGTATGGCTTAGGTGGCCTGCGGGAATCGGTAAGATAACCGATTAGTCCAAGCAACATGCCCGGGTGGTGCTCGAACTCCTCACTGATCCGGTCGAACACAAAATAGATGCCTTGCAATCCCTCTTTCTTCTTGTCATGCAGTTCCACCGTTCGCGCAAGACACCAGAGCCGGTGATAGTATAACAGCAAGTCTTCCTTCCTGGGAAAATACTTGAACAAGGTCACCTTCGAGATCTTCACCCGCGCACATATCTCATCGACATACAAGTCGGCGAACGACTTCCTCCCGATGAGTTTGAGCGTGTTCTCCAGTATCTGAATTTTCAGTCGGGCGGCCTTCTCCTTGCGGATACTCATAGCGGCTTCGTAGGTTGGGGCAATGCCGCAATATATATAACAAATCAGAATCTTTTGATCGTGAACTCCACCCTGCGGTTCAGCTTGCGCGTTTCCTCGTCGTCGTTACTGGCTATCGGATGGCTTCCTCCGTATCCCTTTCCGGTGATACGTTTTTCACTGATCCCCTTCGATACCAGGTAAGCCTTTACTTTCTCCACACGGGCACGCGACAACTCCACATTGGCCTTGGGTACGCCACGATTGTCGGTATGTCCTGCCAGCTCGATCGCTACGGAAGGATTACTTTTGAGGAACTCGACAACAACATCCAGTTCAGCAAACGACTCAGGCAGCAGGTCTGTCTTGGATTGCACAAACAGCACATTCCTGAGGTTCACCGTAGTACCTCTTTCCACAGGCTGCACGCGGAAGTTCATTTCGAGAGCGCCCTGAGAGAAGTCGGTCACGTCAAGCTTTTCCATAGTGCTGATATAGCCCGGCGCAGTGATGACCACGCGATAGCGCTCAGGCGGTGTGGCCAGGAATTCGTATCCGCTGTCACCCGCAGATATCTTGCGGTCGCCAGCTTCGCTGGTAAAGGTTAACGTAGCGGGCACCGTCTGCCCCGTACGTGTATCAGTAACAGTACCGAAGACACGCACTGCATTTTCCGTAGCGACAAGCGGCTCAGCAACCACTGCGTCCTGATCTTCGACGACGGGAACCTCCTCAGGTGGTGTATAATCTCTGGGTGCTACCATCCGTATGTCGCCGTAGCCGTCGCTGTTGAGCGTACTCGTATAAAACGCCGTTCCGCTGCTTTCATACAGGCGATAGTATAGATCCCTGCCGCTGGTGTTCACCTCAGGTCCCAGGTTTACCGGCGTACTCCAGCTGGTCCAGGAGTCGTCCAGGCGGGTCGCCTTGAAAATGTCAAAGCTTCCGTACCCGCCCCTGCCGTTGCTGGAGAAGTACAGCGTCCTGCCATCGTCGCTGAGTGAGGGGCACAGTTCCTGAAACTGGCTGTTGATGCCGCTGCCCAGGTTTTTGGGTGGTGACCACCGTCCGGCATCATCTTTCAGGGAAACGTAAATGTCTTCCACGCCATACGAGCCATAAGTCTCTGCGGAGAAGACGAACACGTTACCGTCAGACGAAAGGTAGCCGCCGACCATGCTCGACTTATTCTGGAAATAGGGTATGGTTATGTTTTCCGGTCGTGACCATCCCGCACCAGCGGCCCGCGCCACCGAGATCCCCTGTGTCTTCGCCGCATAGTGGCTTAACAGAAAAAGTTGCGAGCCATCTGTGCTGAAACCGGCGACACCGTTATAACCCCGGTCGTTGATCACTGTTCCGCCATGCGTCGGTGACGACCACTGCCCGTTAGACCACGTGGAAATCCAGATGTCGCCAGGATCCCGCTTACCACCGACGTTCTGAGGGTGGTTGGCGATGGTCAGGTACAGGGTTCGTCCGTCAGGACTCAGCACAGCATTCTGTTCATCAAAAGGACTGTTCAGCGTCTGTAGGCTATTCTGTGCAAAGACCAGAATAGAAAGAGTCAGACAAAAGCACAGGACAAAAAATCTCATTGTACAAATGGGTTGTATTGGTTATTTGGAATATGGGTTCAAATATTATGCCTTGCTCACCCAGGGGTTACCCTTTACAGTGAACCGCCAGGGTAGCAGGGCGTCCTCCCCGGCATAGTCAATACCAATCCTCCTGCTTACCTCCACCTGACTCGCCGGCAGCTGCTCTCTGTCTTCAATCCAAATTTCGTGATCTGAGAGGAGTTTTCCATTCAAAGTTCGGTCAATGCCCAGGGATCGGGTCAATTTGCCGGGACCCGACGTCAAATGAGGGTACTTTACCTTTGCCCCGCGTCGTGCCATCATCGCGGGAATTCCTTCCAGCGGTTCCAGCGCCCGTACGAGCACCGCTTCCGCCACGCCCTCCCGGTTGGTGACGACGTTAAACAAATTATGCATGCCATAACAGAGGTATACATAGGCACGACCGCCTTCTTTAAACATCACCGACGTGCGGGGCGTAAGCTTGGCGCCATAGGCGTGACTCCCCCGCTCCCTCCACGAATACGCTTCCGTTTCCACTATAATACCGCTCGTGAGAACCCCTCCCACACGCGTTACCAGAACTTTACCCAGCAATTCTCTGCTGATTTCGACCACGTCATCCCGCTGGTAGAAATCCCATCCCAATTTCATAATAGCCCGTTTCCGAATCAGATCCCGTTGCTTATTTTACGCAAAACTTTAACGTCTACCTAAATACCCAACCATGAAAAAGATCTGTGTCCTTTTACTACTGGTCTCCGGAGTCTATGCGACTCTGGCGCAAAACGGTCCGGCTGCCAGTCCGGCGAGTACCGTCACCTGCGATGTCGGGTTGACGAAAATCTCAATTAACTATTCTCGCCCGAAAATGAAAAACAGGAAAATTTATGGCGAAGGTTCCGATTTCCTGGTTCCCTATGGCAAGATCTGGCGTACGGGCGCAAACGCCGGAACCCGGGTTTCGTTTTCCGATGATGTAAAGGTTGAAGGACATGCCGTTCCGAAGGGTGAGTACCTGATCTTTACCTGGCCCGGCGCTAACGAGTGGACCGTCAGCCTGTACAAGGATGTATCGATCGGAGGGTATACCAACCGTTATGACAAGGCCAATGAAGTCGCCAATTTTAAGGTTAAGCCGCAAAAGCTGACAGAAAAGGTCGAGACCTTTACCGTCGGTGTCGGCGACATCGCTGAGGACAACACCACCGCCAACCTTAGCATCGCCTGGGAAAACACGGCCGTGAACATGAAGGTAGAGGTGCCGAAGAAGTGGTAATCAGTTCGCTGCAGGCAACTGGCCATCGCCCAAAAGAAAAGGTAGGGACGTTGAGAACAGCGTCCCTATTTTTTTTGCTCGCCCTATCCCGGTCACCTTTTTAATGGTCGTCAACATAAAGTACACGGACACGTTGCGATATAGTGAACTCAGTTATCCAACAATCCAACCCCGGCGGTTTCTTTCAACCTGCCCGACTGCCTATTGAGGCCATGATGCTTTGTGAGAACTTCGTAGGCAGGCGGGCCCTTCAACCTGCCCGACTGCCTATTGACGCCATGATGCTTGCGAGGACTTCGTAGGCAGGCGGGCTCTTCAACCTGCCCGACTGCCTATTAAAGCCATGATGCTTTGTGAGGACTTCGCGGGCAGGCGGGTTCTTCAATTCTTAATTTTCAGCGCCTGTATCACAATGCTTCCTACGATCACTGAAAAACAACCCACGAAGATGTACCAAAGGAAGGCGATGTCGGTGAAGTAGTGGCAATAGAACACGAGGACCTCGGCGATGATGGCGGCGATGAACACCGCTGTGCCACGCACCCACTTCAGGTAAAAGGCGGTTACAAATATGCCCAGGAGTGTGCCATAGAAGAGCGACCCGACAATATTGACGAACTGGATCAGGTTCTCTGCAAAGCTGGCCAGGATAGCGAACAACATAGCGAACAAGGCCCACATCACCGTAAACAACCGCGATGCAAGCACATAGTGTCCCGGGCTCGCCTCCTTGCGAATAGAACGTTTATACAGGTCCACCGTAGTCGTTGACGCCAGCGCGTTCAGTTCCGAAGCCATTGACGACATAGCCGCAGAAAACATGACCGCAAGCAGCAAACCCACAACACCACGGGGCAAGTTGTTGACCACGAAGTTCAGAAAAATGAAATCCTGGTCCTGTGTCTTGGCGCCCGGGATAGCGTCAGCGATCACCTCTTTCACCCCATTGCGAATGTTCCGTTCCTTTTCTGCGATCTCGAAATATCCCGACTTCGCCGCGCTGACCGTCCCGACGTCTTCCTGCTGTATGCCCTGAACGAGCTTTTCCACCGTCGCCGCCTTTTCTTCGTACAGGACATCATAAGAGGCTTCCAACTCCGCAATGGCTTCAGGCGCGACATCACGCGCACGCTCTATGAGATTGTGATTATAGTATACCGGCGGCTTATGAAACTGGAAGAATACAAAGACCATTACACCGATGAAGAGGATTATGAATTGCATCGGGATCTTAAGGAGCCCGTTAAACATCAATCCCATTCTCGATTCAGCAAGTGACCTGCCGCCCAGATAGCGGGCCACCTGCGACTGGTCCGTGCCGAAATAAGCGAGCGAAAGAAATGTACCTCCAATCAAACCTGACCAGATGTTATACCGGTCGTTCAGATTGAACTCCACATTTACCAGGTTGAATTTGCCCAGCTCGCCAGCCAGTGCCACCGTATCGCCGAAGGATACATGATCCGGTATCAGGCTGTACGCTATAAACCCTGCCGCAAGCATACCCGTCATGATGACGGTCATCTGATAGCGCTGGGTGAGGCTGACTGCCCGCGTACCGCCGGTGGTCACGTAGATGATTACAAGCACTCCAATTAATACGGTCGTGAAATACAAGCTCCAGTCCAGGATCGCCGAAAGGATGATTGCAGGCGCAAACAGCGTGATACCTGCTGAAAGCCCGCGCAGGATCAGAAAGTAAAAGGCAGCAAGTGTGCGCGTCTTTAAATCGAACCGGCTTTCCAGATATTCGTACGCCGTGTATACCTTGAGGCGATAGTAGATCGGCACAAGCGTTACGGAAAGGATGACCATCGCCACCGGCAGCCCGAAATAGATCTGAATGAAACGCATGCCGTCTTCGATGGCCTGGCCGGGTGTCGACAGGAAAGTTATCGCACTGGCCTGCGTTGCCATGATGGAGACGCCGATCATCCACCACTTCATGGTATTGTCGCCCTTGAGGTAGCCTTCAATGGTCTTGCTGCCCCGCGTCTTCCACGCTCCGTAGGCGACAATAGTCAGCAGCGTCCCGAACAGAATGATCCAGTCGATACTGCTCATAGAAACGCTGACGTGATAAAGTAATAGATTATGACCTGCAAGACGAACAATCCCAGCACCAGCCAGTACCAGGTGTTCCAGGATTTGAAAACAGGGGGTCTACCCTCTTCCGATTCATGCATGTCCTGCTTGTTTGGTGGCTATCGGTTTCTTCTTGACGATGTTCCCGACCGGTTGCCTTTACCCAGCGAGACCAGGTTTGCAAACAACCTGTAGGCTCCGGGGACCCCCGCCGGAAGTTCACGGAAAAAGGACAGGCCGGTGTATACATAATAACCCCTTCCATACGAGGCCACAAGGAGGCCCCCATCACGTGGTGGCTCGTCGCTGTCGTTCATCGACAACAAAGCCGAATACCGCGAGTCCCACGACGACGGAAAATACAACCCCCGCTCCTGTACCCATCCTTCAAAATCACGAGCGGTAATTTTATTCGGCGTATTGAGGGCAGGATGATCCGGCATCAGGATACGAACTTCCGCATCTTCTTCCGACACCCGGTCGCGCGAAAGCTTTAGGGGATACGGCGCGAACATCCGGTAGTCCAATCTGGTGTCGTTGTTGTATTGAAGTATGGCCGTTCCGCCTTCTTCTACATACTTCAGCACATGCGCCATAATGCGCTCAATGCCATCACGGGTACTCAATGCGCGTACACCAAGAACAACAGCATCCAAACGCGCCAGCGCTTCCGGCGTGATATCCTCGTCCTTCAATATCAACACGTCATACCCGATGCTTCTCAGCGCACCGGGAATCTCGTCGCCGGCGCCTTCTATGTAGCCGATGAGCTGTCCTTCGCGTGCGATGTCCAATCGCACCACGCGTGCGGAAGCGTCAGGAAGCAACGTTTGTATGGGAAAGTGATCATAGGCAATCGTCTCCAGCGATCGCGACACTGTGCGATCACCTATGCGGGCCACGGCGCGTAGCTGTCCCACCGACTCGCCGCGCGGAGGCACCACCGTGAAAGTCCCTGCGGCCGTTGCATTAGGTTCTGCCAACGTAAAAGCAAGTGTCGGGGGTGTGGACTTCCACCCTTCCGGCAGTTCGAGCTGGAGCGTCCCTGAAATCTTATCGCTACTATTGGAATGCACCGTTACCTGTATGTCGCGTGCATCCTGACTTTCGAAGATCACCACCTCCTGAGGAAGCTTGATGTCAACTGCAGGCACCACTTCAACGGGCCGGGTCTGTTCTCCCTTCACCGGATCGACCCAACGGTAATGAAGCGGCAAGTCTAAGGTGAGGGGTTCCCCATGCACCCGTAGCGAAACCGTGATGGGAATCGGCGGGGGATTTTCGGGCATGCCGACCATCTCAGGATCTTTGACGGTAAACCTTCCGATTCCGTGGGGTTCCTGTAGCCAATAGGGATCTGAGTAGCTGACGTTCTCGTCAAGGCGGTGAGACGCCTCCAGTTCGACGACGACATTTTCCTCCAGCTTGACATTCACCAGCGTGTCGAGGCGCAGCACCTCGGAACGTACCGACTCGATGATCACCGCGCCTTCTGAACGGTTCACAAACTCAAAGTTCACCGTGAGGGGTTCGCCGGGAACTGCGTAATAACGACGTGCCGTCGCGCTACAATACAGCCCGAGGCAGTCCTGTATCAATTGGTTTACTTCCGAAAGCTTGCGTTCTTTCCAGATGCCGGGTTTCAGGGAAGCGATCTCCTTTCTGATGTTCAGCAAGGCCGGAACCGAAGCCGCCGGATTCTCCATATCGTATGCAGCGATCATCTCCTCGACAAGTCGCTGAATATGACCGCCCCCTTCTACTCTGCTCCAGGTTGTATTGATGCCTTCGAAAAGATCGTCTTCAGCGCGGTCGCCTTTAACGTATTCGAAGAATTCCAACGCCTCTCCACGAGAACCACCCGCACCAAAGCCCTGGCTCTTGTGCTGACTGCGACTTATCGCGGCAATCTCAGAATACGAAGCTCCCAGCAAGGGATTGTATTTGCCCACATCGAGCGTCACTACGCCGGGTGTCTCATCGGTGATCGTATTGTTCCACCAGCGTCCGGTATTGGTGTATAGCCGTACAGGGTTTGCCAGCCCGAATGCACGAACCTGATCGGGCATGAAGTCAGCACGTGATGCCATATCGAATGCCGCAGCCGCAAGGACGGCGGAGGCCGTATGATGACCATGACCGGCGCGTTCATCGGCCGGAAAACGGGTTAGGACTACATCGGGTTTAAACATGCGGTATACCCTCACAACATCCGAAAGAATTTCGTCCTTGCCCCATATGCTGAAGGTTTCCTCAGCCGACTTTGAATAACCAAAATCAACGGCACGTGTGAAGAATTGCCGGCCTCCGTCGATGCGGCGGGCTGCCAACAATTCGTGCGTGCGGATGAGGCCTAACTTTTCGCGGATCTCCGGGCCGATAAGGTTTTGTCCCCCGTCACCGCGCGTCATCGACAGATACGCCGTGGCGGCGAGCTGATCGTTGGCCATATGGGTAATTACCCGGGTGTTCTCGTCGTCAGGGTGTGCCGCCACGTACAATACTGACCCCAGAAAGTTGAGTTTTAGCATATTGAGCCTGATGCGCGCCGCATCCGGTTGTGTAGAAGGCTGGCCGAAACCGAGAGCCGGAATGAGCAGAAAAAGCAAAAAAATGCGTTTCACACGATGATCCATATTACGCGAATTAACACATAATTCCCTGAATCAAAGTCGATAAGCCTCGCGCTTTTATGACCTGTTCTATTCGGGTATGAATGGCTGCTGGGTTAGAATTTTCCCCTTACCTCTTCATTGACAAGGAAGGTGCCGTCCTCCGCAACATGGATCAGAATTTGGCTGACGACATCTTTTCGATTTGCCCCCTGGAAGTATATCGCATATTCATGAGGCCCCACGCGGTCTTTCATGTCTGCTGTAAAACCCAGGTCAAAGGTCAGCTCCATTCCTTCCCTGATCCTTTTGTTGAGCACGACTTCCCCATAATTGTCAACCACGCGAAGGCGTTCTTCCTCCGGATGTGCTTTCAGCACCTTCAGTGTAATGCTGACAAACGGGAGTGGTCCGGCGTATTGCCTGCCCTTCTCGAAATTGATCGAATAATTTGCCGGAACGGGGCGTGTGCGAAAATTGTAATCCACCTTCAGGTCAAACTCCTCGGAGGGCTTAAACTTCACCTCCTGCTGGAGGGTAGTAATAAACATAAGGGCGAACAGAAGGGTCATGGTATGAGATATCGATAAAGATAACAAATCGAAATGGCAACCGGCAGAAAGGAATCAGGAAATATAGGGCCTCTTTTCAGGAATGAGGATCCCTAAGTTCGGGATGATCGCGAAGATGGAGTTGCCAGCTCCAGGCAGATTGCATCATTTCATCGAGGGATCGTTCGGCTTTCCAGCCGAGTTCACGGTTGGCCATTGTCGTGTCAGCCCAAATCTTCTCCACATCCCCTGATCTCCGTGGCGCAATGCGATAACGAAGTGGCACACCCGTAGCCTTTTCGAAAGCTTTGACCACTTCAAGCACCGTATAGCCTTTACCGGTGCCGAGATTGAAGTATTCGTAATTTGCCTTTTGTTTACCTTCCAGCAGCCGGCGTAATGCTACCCGGTGTGCGTTGGCGAGGTCGACCACGTGAATATAGTCGCGTACCGGGGTCCCATCCGGCGTATTGTAGTCGTCTCCAAAAATCCTTAGCTCGGGCAGGATTCCTACCGCAGTTTGCGTGATATAGGGTACGAGGTTGTTGGGGACACCGCGTGGCAGCTCACCGATAAGATGGCTGTCGTGCGCGCCCACCGGGTTGAAGTAGCGGAGCGCTACCCCATGGATGTTCTGGTTTGCAGCGCAGACGTCCCTGAGGATTTCTTCGCATATCTGCTTGGTGTTCCCATAAGGTGATTCGGCGGGCCTGAACGGCGACGCCTCCGTAACGGGCAGCGCATCGGGTTGCCCGTACACGGTGCACGAAGAAGAAAACACCATGTGAGGAATACCGGCTTCCTCCATCCCTTCCAACAGAAAGATCATGGAGTTAAGGTTATTGCGGTAATACAGCAAAGGCTTTTGCACCGACTCACCCACAGCCTTGCTTGCCGCGAAATGTATGATAGCATCTGCGTCTGAATGACGGCGCAGAACTGAAAAAACATTTTCCCGGATACTGACATCGAGTTGCATAAACTCCGACCGCTTACCCGTGATCTTCTCGATGCGCTGAAGAATATCCGGCTGCGAATTGGAGAGGTCATCGACAATCACCACGTCGAAGCCGTCTTCCAGCAGGTTCACCACGGTGTGCGATCCGATATAGCCCAAACCTCCGGTGACGATGATCTTGCTCATGAATATGTTTTAAGAGAGTGTCTGTTTTTCCGAAGTGTCAACCCTGCCTGCACCATCGGCCAGATTCACATTATACACGGCGAGGTCAAGGTCGAACATGCTGCGATAGGCGTTTGCGAGGGGCTCCACCATCGCATCGACAGCTCCGGGGCGCACCAGCGCGATGACACAGCCACCGAAGCCACCACCCATCATCCGGGCACCGGCGACGTCAGGATTTGCTATGATCTGCCTGACCAGGAAATCGAGTTCTTCGCAGCTGACCTCGTACCATGCTGAAAGGCCCCAATGCGTCTCCGTCATCTTGCTGCCGAAGGCTCGGAGGTCGTTTCGCTCCAGGTCGACAGCCGCAGCCTGCACACGCGCTATTTCTCCCGTTACGTATGCCAGTCGCCTGAACACCTCTTCCGGAAACATACTTTTGCGGTCGAGCACGTCCTTATTTGTCACATCGCGCAAGCTGCTGATGGCGGGATTTGCCTGTTGAAGAATACGCAGCCCTTCTTCGCATTCGCTTCGACGGGTGTTATATGCCGACGAGGCCAGCGCATGCTTGACGTTGCTGTCAAACAACACCACCTTGTAATCGCGGGGCGTAAAGGGAAGATACCTGTAGGACAGGTCACGGCAGTCGAGCATCAGCACCTGGTCTTTCTTTCCCATCACACTCGCAAACTGATCCATGATTCCGCACTTTACGCCTGCATAGTTGTGTTCCGCCCATTGCGCCATCCGGATCAGGTCCTCGTCTGATATGTCCGCGCCGGTTAGCGCACGAAGACCGTACGCAAAGCCGCACTCCAGGGCCGCCGATGAAGACAACCCCGCCCCGGCGGGAATGTTACCGCCAAACAGGCATCGGAACGGCTTGACTTCAATCTGTCGGGATTTGAAGCGATCAATGATTCCTAACAGATAATTGATCCATCCTCCCCTTTCATCGCGCCTGATTTCACCGAGGTCGACCTCCATACTCTCGCCGAGGTCGTCGGCGTATATTATTGTCCTGGCGTCGGCAGCAGGCGCCAACGCAAAAACGATCTCCCGGTCAATGGCGGCGGGCATGACAAATCCATCGTTATAGTCCGTGTGTTCGCCGATCAGGTTAATTCTGCCCGGCGCCCGGAAGAGCATCGGCTTCATGCCGAAGCGCTGTTCAAATTTTTTTCCGATGCTTTGACCGCTCATTAATGCGGACAATAATACCAGTACCTCCCGTCAAATAAAAGCGGCATCCCCTGTGCCGTAGGGAGAAACCAATTGAAATTAATTGTCACTTTTACACGTATTCTGAATTTTCTATATATTTGAACATATTCGCCACCGATTTTATTAGCAACACAACTTTCTACGCAACCAACCACCACGTAAACCTAATACTATGCTACTCGGCACCCTCGATTGGATTATTGTATTCCTTTATTTCGCGATCGTCGCAGGCGTATCGATCTGGGCGATGTCACGCAGAAAAGACTCTGCCGAAGACTACTTCCTGGCGGGGAGGCACCTCGGCTGGTTCATTGTCGGCGCATCGATATTCGCTTCCAACATCGGATCGGAGCACCTTGTGGGGCTTGCCGGATCGGGAGCGACCGACGGTGTTGCGCTGGCGCACTATGAATTGCACGCCTGGTGTCTGCTGGTGTTAGGCTGGGTGATGGTTCCCTTCTATATGCGCTCCGGCGTGTACACCATGCCAGAGTTTCTGGAGCGCCGTTTTTCACCTCAGGCGCGCACGTTCCTGTCGGTCATTTCGCTCGTCGCTTACGTATTGACGAAAATCGCGGTAGGCATATTCGCGGGCGGTGTGGTTTTCGCTGTACTGCTTCCTGATGTCCACTTCCTGGGCCTTGATAGTTTTTGGTTCGGGTCGATCCTGGTCATTGTGCTCACAGGTCTGTACACTGTGGTGGGCGGCTTCCGTGCCGTGGCATACACCGAGGCACTTCAAACGGTCATCCTGATCCTGGGATCGCTGATGGTGACAATTTATGGACTGGACGCCCTGGGCGGATGGGCCAAGCTACGTGAGATCGCCGGACCTGAGATGTTTAACCTGTGGAAGCCGATGGTTCCCGCCGGTTTCGAAGCCACCTGGGCGCCGGTGAAAGAGTCGGGGCGGATGGCGTGGTACTTCAACGATAATTATCCCTGGCTGGGTATGCTCTTTTGCGCGCCCATTATCGGCCTGTGGTACTGGTGTACGGATCAGTACATCGTACAGCGTACGCTGGGTGCACGCGACGAAACCCAGGCACGGCGTGGTTCCATCTGGGCCGCATACCTTAAGCTATCGCCTGTATTTATCTTTATCATTCCCGGCATGATCTGCTATGCGCTTGCCAAGAGCGGGCAGGTGCCCTTATTCCAGGAGACCCTTTTTGACGCCAACGGGGAACTCATCCGGGATAATGCACAACAAGCATTCCCTATGATGGTGGTCCATATTTTGCCTGTCGGCGTTCGTGGCGTTGTGGTCGCCGGGCTGCTCGCAGCCTTGATGAGCTCTCTGGCGGGTGTCTTCAACGCATCCTCGACACTGTTCACAATGGACTTTTACTCCCGTCTGCGGCCCAACGCCAGCCAGGACCGCCTGGTGTGGATCGGCCGCGTGGCCACGGCAGTCATGGTATTGATCGGCTTGTTGTGGATACCGGTAATTCAGGGTGGTAAAGGCCTGTACGACTATCTCCAGGGTGTTCAGGCCTATCTTGCGCCACCTATCTTCGTGGTCTTTTTCTTCGGAATCTTCATGAAGCGACTGAACGCGAAGGGATGCCTGGCGTCACTTATTGTAGGCTTCGGCATGGGGCTCTTCCGCCTTGCGGTGGACACGCCCGTCAAGTTGATGCAAAACTTTTCATACGAACCGGGTTCCTTCCTGTGGATTGTTAACAATACGTTCTTCCAGTACTACAGCCTGCTTATCACGCTTGTGTGCATCGCGGTAATGATCGGTGTCAGCTACGCCTCACCCGCGCCTTCTTACGAAAAAATATCAGGCCTTACGTTTTCAACTATGACGGAAGAAGATCGGCAGAGAACCCGCGCTTCCTGGACGACCAAAGATGTGATAACCTCCGCGTTCCTCATCGTGTTGATCCTGATTGCGTACCTGTACTTCACCGGATAAAGACTGGAATTGAGTACGATTTCATCCGGGTTGGAGCAAAAACACGCGTCGATGACACCTCAGCATTACCGAAAAGCTGACCGGCTGCTGGTGGCAGCGGATTGTATCATCTTTGGATTTGACGGGCGGCAACTTAAGGTGCTGCTCGTCAAACGAAGTTTTGAACCGGAGTCCGGACGCTGGTCGCTGGTGGGCGGTTTCGTCGACGCGGAAGAAAGTGTAAAGGACGCGGCGACACGCATCCTGCAAAGGCTAACCGGCCTGGACGACATCTACATGGAGCAACTGCACTGCTTCGGCGATGTAGGTCGTGATCCCGCGGCCCGTGTTATTTCTATCGCCTATTTTGCGTTGATAAACATTGCGGACTACAGCCGACAGCTCAACCTGGAACACGAGCCCCACTGGCGTTCGCTTGACGACCTGCCCGATCTCATATTCGACCACGGTCACATGGTGAAACTCGCGCGTGAACGCCTTCAACAAAAGGTCGCCACGCATCCCGTAGGATTCGAACTGCTCCCGCGAAAGTTCACGCTTCCTCAACTGCAGAACCTGTACGAGGCGATCTACCAATCGAAACTCGACCGCCGGAACTTCAGCAGGAAAATCCTTTCCCTGGGCATTCTCAAAAAGCTTGATGAAAAGGAGAAAGGCGGATCAAAAAAGGGCGCGTACTTATACGTCTTCGACAGGAAACGTTACGAACAACTGTCGCACGAAGGGTTGAAATTCGTCTGATTAATTTTCATCCCGTTCTTCAACCTCAAAGGTAAGGCTGGTTGCACCGGGCATGCCATCGGCGCTCAGGCCCTGGACATGCATTAAGTAGGTGCCGGGCAGATCGCTCGCAAAAAAGCTGATCTCGGCCTTTCCATCCGGGCCAGTTCTTACCTCCGGTGCCCAATACAACAGCGTCCGATGATCGGGTATCCGACTTCCGATCTGCTCCTCCGTTTCATATACAGGTGAATAGAATTCGCGTTGCCAGTTGAGTCCGTCATATTCCGTTACCCACGCCCGCTGGTCTACTGGAAATCCTGCCAGGTCCCCGGTGTAGGTGGCATAACTTACGATCCCCATAAAGGAAAGCTTGCCGTAAAAATATCGTGACGCCACAACATCAAGCCGCCAAACCTTGAGCGGATCGAAATTGATTATAGAATTGACGTCGAATACCGGGACACCATCGACGAGCACGAGGGGACCCTCCCTGAATATCTCATTGTTCTTCTTGTCCAGCACATAATAGAAAAAGTCGTCCTTCCGCTTGCGAACCATTACGGCGGACACGTATTCGCGCATCACTTCTTCCATCACTCCGAAGCGGGTGAAATTGTCGAGATAATATTGCTGATCGGGAGTCCGGTAGAAAACGAGTGTATCAGTATGCGGCGCTATGATCTTGTTTTTCTCCGCCTCCTTATATGCATTGTGAAGTTGCATGTTGATACTCCTTGCCAGCACCGTGGACTCACTTGCCGCATCGAGTTTAAAGTGCGGCAATGAATACGCCTCGCTAACCCTGGTGTCGAATGGGCTGTCCTGAGTATATCGATAAACTGAATCGCGACTCCAGTCGGTTTGTACAATCACATGCCCCGGACCATAGAAGTCGGGCATCTCATGAATCACCCTTCCGTCCAGTCTGCTCTTGGTGCCGGCGAAATGGAATCGCTTACCCGGGACGGACATGTAGACCGGAATGCCGGCTGCTGGACTTCCATCTTCCGTTTTTACCAGTGTTCCCGTAATCAGATGCCCTCTGTATTCCGGCTCAAAGGCATGTGCATCTTTGCTGTCGCCCATCGCTTGCCATGTGAACCTTCGCCATCCGTGCGTGAGCATCAGGTTATCGGCACATACAGCCACATCGTTAGCGTCACTGAAGTAGTACTCCGGCGACTCAACGGTGCCGGGAAGTTCAGAAGTCAGCAAAAGATAAGCCGCGATGTTCGACCTTTCCTCGGATTGCAGGGAGTCGAGCCTGAATACAGATACCGACAGCGACGCAGGTTTGGCTCGCCGCGAACCATGCATGGTCGACAACCTTGCCTCTATCTTTTCACGCGTATGTACGACTTTCCTTTCAGCCACCGCGTCAATGGTCAGCACATGCTCCGGGCGTTTGAAGAACAGACGCTCACAAACGGGACGACTTTGGTGATCAAACAAAGTGATGTGTGCTATACCATCATGGAGGTTTGCCCTATCTATTTCAAAAGCTGCCGCGCCGTTTGAAAGCTGTCCGCGCAGGACGTGCAAAGCGCCGAGGCGATTGTGCACGACCACTGCAACATTACGTTCCAGGGCGGACGCCGGATCGTTCGACCGCACGGTGATCGCTATCCGGTCACGACCCCGTTCGGCGACCGACAGGGCGTATCCTGTCGGCATGGCCGCCGGAAGGTTTTTTCGCGCAATCTCGCGACCGTTAGGGTCGGTGATTACTGCGCTGTATTCATGGTCGGCAGCGGGAGTGAACGAAAAATTCCCCAGCCCAAACCGCACGGGTGAAAACGTAGTAACCGTATCCCCCGCCGGACCCAGCACATAGCCTTTGAATGAAGACAGCCCGTGACCCGACGCATTCACCACGCGGAACGCAACCTTCCCTTCCAGCCCGGCAACCAAGTTGCCCCCTTCAGGAAAGAACTGCACATCCAGAGCGGCGGTTGCAGCTTGCCCCTGCAATCCCAGGGGCTTGAACGGATTCACCACGGTAATTTCGCGGTGGAAGAAGAAGTCGGGACTGTAGTTTCGCATCCACCGGGTGTAGGCACGGAGCAGGTAATGTCCGGAGTTGAGGCTAGCCGGGAGGAACACAGACGTATGCCCCACCCCATCCTTTACCGGGACTTTAGCCTGCAACACCGGTTGCTGCGCTGCGTCAAGGATTTCTACGTAAACCACCCTGCTCATGCCCAGGGGCTGGTGCATCGTGCCATCAACGACGTATGCCCGCAGCCAGATGTGATCACCCGTTATGTAGACGGTCCGGTCGGTATGAATGAATACTTTCTCCTGCAGGTTTTGCTGTCGATAGGTGCGGAGCAAGGCGCCGGGGTCTGCGGCGTCCTGAGCCAATCCCATCCCGACGGGAACGAGTGCAATAAGTGAAAATAAGAATCGGACGAGCATCATGGTTTAGTTGACTATTCCCAAAAGTCGGGTCGGACATTTACACCTCCGTGAACAATTCTGCAATCGATGCAATGTTTGTCGGCAGTCCGATATCCGATGACTGCGGGTCCCTGGGTGACGGCGTTCAGGAGCAAAGCTGATTTATTGCTGTTCAAATACTCCATAACAAATATGGTATCTATGCTAAACGCGCTGCAGGAAGGGAAAGGTCTTTCGTAGCCATCTGCCGGAAAGGGTAACTCCGGCCTCGTTACATAGATCCTCTTTTCCACCGACCGGCCCACGCTGAAATACCCCAGCGCCTTCGGGCCGGAGGGATTGACGGAACGAACGTTGCCCGTAACCTGGGTTGGCTGCGGATCGAAGATCGTCCCGATACTTTCTGTATTCTTGCGCAGCTCCGTCCAGAAGTTGAATTCGTTCTGGTCAATTGCGAACTGGCGCACCAGGATGCTGTACTTCAGCGTCAGCTTCCAGCTGTTCGAGGGAATTCTGAAGACACGATGCTTAACGACAGCGTCTTCGACCAGGCCGTTGGTGCTGAACACCTCGATATATCCGAATGGCGTGGTTTTCCAGCAGTAGTAGATGTCTTCGTCAGGCGTCCGGGTCCTTACGGCCTGTACTCCGGGATCCCAGATCAACGCCGAATGATGCGCCGAATGGTACATTACGGTTTCGACCGTCTTCCACCGATAGTATCGGGAACGCCCCTCCGTGTCATGGGTGGTGACTTCAAAGTCCAGGCTGTTGTCTCTGGGCGTCCATGTGACGCTATCAATAGCCGGAGAAAATTTGGCTGTGACGGTTTCGGATATATATTCCGATCCGGATGCCGTACGAATGCGAAGCAGGCACTTTTGACCGTCGTCAACGCTAATGGCACTTGCACTGTATTCGCCCGGCGCAATTTCTGGGAGGACAAACACCGGCCCGTTCTCTACTTCTATGGAAACCTGCGCCCCCGTTTCCGGCAACGGCAATCCCTGTTCGCTAAGGTCTTGTGAGTGTGTCAGCTTGATCCGTGTCTCCGCGTCCGCCAAATCCACGATGCCATCCACGACCAGGAAGTTGGCGGACGATTCAATTTCCGGCGGATTGTAGGGGTCCACGCAGCTCGCCACGACGTACAATGCAAAACCCAGAATAACGAACAGCGTACGTTTCATTCGCTCAGAATCTGAAGTTATAAGTTATCGTAGGTATCGGCTGGGCGAAAATTGACAGCTTGTACCCTTTAATCTCGCCGTTCTCAGTGCGGAAGAATACGGAGTATGCATTTTTCCTCCCGGTCACGTTGTATATGGAAAGCGACCAGGAACTGTGCGCCAGTTTGCGGATCTTGTGATTGCCTTCAATGTTCATGGCAAAGTCAACTCTGTAGTAGTCGGGAATGCGCGCCTGATTCCTGTTCGTGTACAAGAGTCGTTGACTTCCATCAAGTACGTATCGTTGAAGCGGCACCGTCACCGGCCTGCCCGTACTGTATGTAAAGTTCAGCGAAAGACTAAACCGCCTGCTGAAACGATAGTTGCTGATGACCGTGACGTCGTGCGGCTTATCGTAGTTGCTGGGGTATTCCATACCGTCGTTGATGGTCTCGCCGGATTCGACGCCAGCTGTCTTCAGGAACGAGCGTGAATACGTGTAGCTGATCCACCCGTTAAGTTTTCCTGTTACCTTTTTGAGCATAAGTTCAAGACCGTACGCCCGGCCTTGCGTGCCGATGACATCCGTCTCGATATGATGATTCATGGTCAACAGCGCGCCGCCGCGGAAATCAAGAAAGTTATCCAGCGTTTTGTAGTATGCTTCGATCGACGTTTCAATAGTGTTCGCCTTAAAATTCCGGTAGTACCCGATAGAATACTGATCCCCAGTTTGGGGTTTGATATGGGCATCGCTCAACTTCCAGGTATCCGTTGGCGATATGGCGGTCGTGTTCGAGAGCATATGAATGTATTGTCGCATCCGCTGATAGCTCACCTTAATGGATGCATCCTTACCCAGCATGTACCGCGCCGAGGCCCTGAATTCCGGACCATGGTACGTGGCAATGGACTGGCCCTTTTCATATTGCAATGTATCCGTCATTGAACTTTCAGAACGGGGCTGACCGGGTGCATACTGGAAGACACTCCGGGGACCCAGGTAGTTGTAAAACGAATACCGCAAGCCGGCGTACAGCGTCAGACGCGGAGACAATTCAAATTCATCTCCCAGGTAGACCGCACTTTCGAGGGCCTGTTCATCATCCAGCCGGTCAGCAGAGATCAAAGATTCCGAACCGATCGGTGTAAGAGTTCCCGGCGAAAGATCGTACCGCATGGCGGAGGCGCCAAAGGAAAGAAGGTTCTTGTCGTTCAGTTGATAGGAGAAGTCCGCCTTTCCCGATAGTTGCTGGATCTCGTAATCCATTCGAACGGCATTGGCCGGGTTGATGTCGCTTGAGACGTTGAACTTGTATGTGTTGTAGGTGGCACTAAGTACACTGAAGAGTTTTGTACCATACGCATGCTTCCAGCGTGCCGACGCATTGAAGTTATTGTAATGATAAAGCGTGTCGCTGTTTAGTTTAAAGCGGTCGTCACTGTAGTACGCGGTAACGTCTACCGTGTTTTTTCTGTCAGCCTCGTGGTTGAAGTGAAAGTTAAGATCGTAAAACGATCCCGTGCTGTTCTTCAGGCTTTCGTTGGGAATACGATCCAGGATCCAGTCTGAATACGTCGACCGTCCCCCGATGAGTATGGACGACTTATCCTTTTGAAGAGGACCTTCCAATGTAAGTCTTCCCGTGATAGGACCTATCCCTCCTGCCCCGCTGAACTTCTTCTTGTTTCCTTCCCTGGATGTTACCTCCATGACCGACGATATCCGCCCACCGTGCTCCGCAGGTATTCCACTCTTAAACAACTCGACATCTTTCACTACATCCGGGTTAAACGCCGAGAAAAAGCCAAAGAGATGCGATGGGTTGAAAATCGTAGCGTCGTCGAGTAGCGTGAGGTTCTGATCTGCCGAACCACCCCGCACGTTTAGCCCTGTGGAGCTTTCCCCTACCGACTGTACACCGGGTAGCGTGAGAACCACCTTCATTACATCTGTCTCTCCAAAGGCTACCGGAACCTGCTTCATCATTTTGATATCGATTCGCTCGGTGCCCATACGGGTTCCCGACACATTGGCGCCCCGTTCCGACTCAATGACTACTTCTTTAAGCGGTGTAATGAATTCAGCGAGTTCGACATCAAGCCTGCCGTTGTCGTACACCATAACCTGTCGAATGGTTTCCCGCATGCCTAAGCAGGATATGCGGAGGTTATTGCGGCCCGTAGGCAACTCTATGGAGTAATAGCCAAAGGGATCGGTGGCTACACCCTTACCTGTGGTCTCATTGTAGATCACCGCGCCCACAACAGGTTCCCCATTGACAACGTTGCGGATATTGCCGGTAAGTGTTGCAGTACCGCTGCGCACCCTCCGCGTGCGTTTTCCAATCTCGAAAATGCGATCCTCGTCGGAAAGCCGTTTCTTCTCCTCCGCATCGTGTAGGTAATCGAGCAGCGCAACGTCAAAATCGCCCTGCATGGGCCGCACGTCAAAGAAGCCCACCGGCAACTCGGCTCGTATTTCCCGACCGCGCGTCAGAAAGATTTTCCCGGACGGATCTCCGAAATAGTGATAGTCGGTATACTGAAACAGCGAATCAAAGACGACGGCCAGATCCACGTCATGGAATGTTCCGGTAACCGTAAGTGAATCAAACTCCTCCGCGTCGTAGTAGATATAGTGTGGTGTCTGGGCTTCTACCTGCCGGACGAAATCGGAGAAGGGTGTCTGACTGAACTCACCGCGTATTCGATGGAATTCCTGCGCCAGCGCGGTGACGCCAGGAAAGATCAGGGCAACGATGAGGAGGGTCCGGTAGATTTGTTTCATTCAGTCCAGGGTCAGTCCAACGACTCATAGTGACGTATGAGCGATATTAGCATCTCTTCTTTATTTCGATTGCCGAGGCCATTAGCACGCGCAAATTGTTTCAACGCTTTCTTCTTGTCGTCCAACGCTTTCAAAATCGATGCCTTTTTCCTGACGCTGATAGCCTCTCCGTCGCGCAGCAGATGATAGGTAGCGCGTTCGATAAAGCTGACATCCACCACGCCATTTTCTATCTTTTCGTTAATCGACTTTTTGCGCTTGCAAAGAAGTTTCATATCACCATCGTACAATAAGTCGTAGTATCCAGGCCGGAGTCCACTCCATCCGGAATCCTCACGTACGTTGATGAAATGGTGACCGAGCACTTCAAAATATTCGACCAGGTCACTGTGCAGTTTCACCTGTGTCACGTATCCTCTCTGATCGTAGTGTTCAATAGCCACCTGATCCTGTACCAGGTCATACTCCATAAGTACATTATGAAACACCTCGCCAGCGTATTTGATGCTGCCTTCTTCCAGGTACTCCGAACCGAAATAGGGAAAGCCATTGTACGGTTCGGGAATAGGGATGAACTCGCTTCCGTTGTAAAGAACCTCCTGGCCGCGCATCACACGATCATAACCGGCAACCGCCACTTCCACCGCTTCAATCACGAATGCGCTGTCCGGCGCAACCGACTGAGAGAAAGCCGGCCGCGTGAAGAAGAACGCAGCACCGAGCAGTGACACAACGGTAGTGGAGATTTTCATTTTGCGAAAGAATGCACAAAATATTGATTCCCGGGGAATTTATAAGCACGGAATGGCTTTTTGTGCAGATGACCTGCGTGTGAGACCACTACAGGGGCTAATCCGACAAACGTGCCACCGGCGTAATGCTGACAGGCCCCAGTAAACCGGATTCCAACGGCGCCCAATGCGCCGCGGTGAAAAGTCCGTCACGACGGTTCTCCGCCAGGCGAGCCGGAAAGTTTACATTGTAAAAGCGCTTCCAGAAGACGCCTCTCCGATCAAGGTCGGCAACCCGGTTCGCCATCAGGTTTGAGACTTCCACTTGTAGTGTGTCGCTGCCGGTAAACCGTTGCCGGTCAATCACCGTAACATACTTTGGTCCGATCAGCGTATCGATCGCTACACCATTGATCAGCACGCGTGCACTTTCCTTCACCGTACCCAAATCCAGCAACACGTCTCCGTCCCAATCGTCGGGCAATTCCAAAACCCTTGTATAACGTGCTGTGCCTGAAAAATCGGTGCCGCCCTCTACGTCCAGTGCTGTCCAGGAGCGCAATACGGGAATCGTCTGCGGATCAGGTAATGCAGGTCCACCCTTAAGAAAGGTCAAGATCCAGGGTCCCTCTACCATCACACGGTCGCCGGTTACGCGGACGTAAGGGAATGCCGCATGCCGTTCAGCACGGCCGGAAGTTCGAACCAGGAGTCCGTCACC
Organism: Cyclobacteriaceae bacterium; assembly: GCA_035304385.1. Classification (GTDB taxonomy): domain Bacteria; phylum Bacteroidota; class Bacteroidia; order Cytophagales; family Cyclobacteriaceae; genus ZC4RG29. The sequence continues at coordinate 66,615 of DATGQD010000026.1, read as the reverse complement.
ATTTCTCATCTGAAGCCGGACGGTCAACTTATCGCCCGCTCCCTTTACCGTCTCTGCCGCCCCGGCGACGCCCCGGGCGGGGTCGTATATGACGGCCGACTTACCAGGTGCGGCAAGACTAACCGTCCCCTCGAAATCGCTACCGCTCCAGTTGGTTATAAAATATAGAAAACCATCTCCATCGCGCTTCCTGATGAACGAAAGGCCTGCATCGGCCATAACCTCCCGCGCGATACCGGCAGCTTCCAGCAGGCTTTGCAGGTTTTCCCCCTGAAACGTTGTGGTGGCTTCCGTAAGACGTTTCGCAGCTGCAGCAAACATTGTGGAATGGTCCTGAAACCCTGAATGTGAAGCCGGCACTCCTTTATATTGGATAACTTTGCCGCCATCGCGAGCGAGCGCGGCAAGCGCCTCCAGCGTGCTAACCGGCATATACTTGCAATGAGGGACAACGATAGCCTTGTAGGTGGTCCCCGCAACGGACACGAGGTTTCCGTTTTTCACCCGCAGTCCCCGGATCTGACGATCCGAAACATAATCGTAGGCATATCCCCGCTCAAGCATCTCCAGCGCTGCCTCCTTGAAGGCTGTGCTGTCAAAAACAGCTCCTACGCCATCGAAGTGTTCAATCATTTCCGGACCGGGTGCAGAGAACCGGTCGTAGATCGGGAAGTACAGCAACACATCGTTAGCGGGCGACGTCCCCTGCAAGAGGGACTGACAACGCGCCACGTAATGATTCAGCTTAGCGAAATCGTCCCATAGCGGATTGCGGTCGTTCAAATGCACTGCCGCGTAAAACAGGCGTCCCGGCCACGGGTCGTCCTGCGGTGAATAACTGGTGCCATGGTAGAAGACATGATTCACCCCGCTGGTCATAAACAAGTCGACCGAGGCCTTGATCTCCCAAAGGTTGGACAGAAAATGTTCGTCGAGCCAGGTGGCCGACTCCGATGAGATCAGACGTTTGCCACTGACATGGCCCGCCGACGACGCCATCTTGATTCGAAGCGCATCGCTTCCTTCCATCTCGGGAATGTCTACCGCGGCGTAAAGGTCGAGTATGTTTGCCGGGGACCCATGCGCCTGGTTTCTGACGATGGTGCCTTTTGAGCCTGCCCATTCGCGCCAGACTGTAGTAAAGTTGTCATGGATCAGTTCGGAGATCGTTTCACGGTAGTCGCACAAAACGCGCGCATTCTCTTCCTCTGATGCGCGTCCGAATAGGGCTGGTAGGTGAGCGCGAAGGTCATAGCCCCGGCGTTTAAGAAATTCTTCAAACAATTCGGGCGTCCAGTCGGCCGCACCGCGGGCATCGTCGACTTCATAAGAATCGTTGAAAAAAGCACGCAGACCGTTAAGGTGTGTGGGTTCCAACGCGCTGTCGAACCGGCTGAGATAATTCCGCAACGCGGTAGCCGAAAAATGATCGATGACGTTCCCTTCGCCGCTCGGAGCCGCACGCTCGACCATCTTCCCGTGCGAGCCGGGAAATATTGCATACAAGTCCCAGGAACCGGCAGGCGCTGTCCAGTCGAGGCGCGCATCGGCATCCAGCCGGTCAGTTATGTTGAGCGCCTCGCCATTTTCGCCATATGCCATGACGACTACAGGTTTGAGCATTCTGTCGAACTTGACCTGGTCGAGCGCAAGGGCCTGAAGATTCGGGTTATTCTCGACAGGCTCCACGAGTTGGCTAATGTCGACCCGTGTCGCCTGCGCACGCGTTGCGGGTTCCGAAATTGTACCTTTTACCTCTTGCCCGGGGACACGATAAATGCCGTGCATCTCATAGATCTGTGTCCCTACCGATCGCACATAGGGCTCCTGGTGGAACAATAAGGGCTCACGCAGACGTTCCCCTCCCTTCAACTGGTACACCCTGTGGTTCATATCCTTGCAGGCATCCTCCTCGCTCACCCAGGGACCGCCAAAGGGCCAGCCCGTACCCGTAGCCATGTCGACACCCACTCCGAGCCGCGCCGCTTCATCGAGGGTATGGCGTAATAAGTCCACCCATTGAGGCGACAAATATTCGACGAACTGGTCCTCTTCACCGTACACGCCATAGATCGGGGTGATCTCCACGCCACCAATACCAGCGCGCTTTAATGCTTCCAGTTCTGCTGTGATGCCTTCCTTTGTCACGGCGCTGCCGTGCCACCACCAGCGCGTCCAGGGCCTGGATTCCATAGATACTTCAGGCCATTCCGGTGCGCCGGTAGGCTTGCATGAAAACATGGCGGCGGCGACCAGGAGGCACAATGCAGCACGATTGAGAAAATTTCCAACCATTTCAATCCAGATGAAATACTTCCTTAAGCGGTACAGATCGGGGCGAGTTGTCCGGGTTAGTCTCCATGATGTCAGCCATATAGGCCCACCAACGCTGAACAATGTCAAGGCGGCCCAGATCCTGAGATCCCCGATCCCCTTCGTTCTTCTGCACGGCGAAGAGGGTTCCCGTGTCTTCGTCGAGAAATATGGAGTAGTCGGATATCCCCGACTCCTTAAGCAATGCCTTTACCTCAGGCCAGATCGCTTGATGGCGTCTTGTGTACTCAGCTTCAGCGCCGGGTTTCAATTTCATTCGAAACGCAATCCTTTTCATTTAATCTGAGAATTTCCGTTTGGAAACTAAACAGTGCAGCGCCCGGGGGTATCCTGTTCTATCCCGAGAAAATCTTTTACTCAGGTGAAGAGCAGCCGGTAGTAGAACGTCGGGCTTATGAACCGCATCTTCACATTGATATCGGCCAACGCGTTGCAAAGAAACTCATGCCAGTACGGATTGTTGCGGGCTTTACTCACGACAAGATTAAACAGCCACGGCATGCGACACAGGCGTTGCAATCCGTGGCTGATCCTGAACTCTTTGCCCATGCGGCGGTAAATTTCACGATCATACGCGCGGTTGAATTGCGCTGAATAGTTGCCGACACGAAAACACTCCACAATATGTTCGGCCGCTACCCGCCCACTGCGTATGGCATTACCTACGCCTTCACCAGTAAAGGGATCGATCAGTGATGCGGCGTCACCGATCAAAAGAAACCGGTCACCCGAAAGTTGTCGCGAAACCGACCCCAACGGCAAACCATGCCCCCGGACCTGTTCCAGAGGCCTTGCGTTAACAAACCGATCGCGAAGCACCGGATCGTTGGCCAGCAAATCGTCCAGTGTACGCCGGAGGTTTACCCGTTTCCGCGCCACTACTGACGACAGCATCCCGATACCCACGTTGGCGCGTCCACCCTGCATGGGGAATACCCAAAGGTATCCAGGCAGTATTTTTTTAAAGAAGTGTAGTTCGATGAGGTTGCGTTCGTCGAATCCGGTGACACCCTCGTAGTAAACCCGTAGCCCAGCGCTATGATGCCCGCGATCAATGGCCTTATTGCCGGTAAGTCGCGCAACCACCGAGTTGGCGCCATCGGCACCGACCACCATGCGGGCACGAAGTATGCCAATGTTCGTAGTCAGTTCCACCTGATCGGGGGTTGCCGACAGGTCGTTGATGGTCACACCTTCCCTGACATCACAACCCGCTTCTTCTTTCATGTGGCTGAACAGCAGGTTGTCAAAATCCAGCCGCGGCCATACGTATCCTTTCGAGCCCCCCGAGTTCGTAATGAACGACAGCTCCACTGAAGTCCGGTTCGGAGCATAGAGCCGTACGCCGTGTGATGGTGTGCGTGTTTCACGCGCGGCAAAGTCGCGCGCCAGGTTCTCCGAGAGCATGGGAAGTTGTTTGACGACGTCAGCGCTCAGCGCATCACCGCATACCTTGTCCCGCGGGAAAGTCGCTTTGTCCACAACGCACACCTTTAATCCGGAACGCGACAGCGCCAGTGCGCACGACGCTCCGGCCGGGCCGCCACCTACGATAATAACATCATATTCCGCTTCATCTGAACTCACATAATCGACTGTTTATCAATTATATCAATAGACTCTCAGGAATTTACCCTATAGATACCCTTTCAGTACCTACGTTGTTGATTGGCTCTGGTTGGCGACCGGCTCAACGCGGTAGCCGCGCCATCCGAAATACCACACGAACAGGAAGCAAATGAGCGGGACGACATAGGCTACCTGGATGTTGATGTTGTCGGAGATGAGTCCCATGAACAGCGGGAACAGGGCGCCCCCCGCGATCGCCATGACGAGAAGTGACGACCCGATTTCTGTGTCTTCCTTGAGATCCTTGATCGCCAGCGCAAAGATGGTCGGGAACATAATCGACTCAAAGAACGGCACGGCGAGCACGGCCCACACGGCGAACTCGGACCTTACGAGTGTGGCGATGGTAAGCAGGACGATGCAGATCAACGAATAGAGGGCCAGCAGCCGGTGCGCCGGAATGAAGCGTGTGAAGAACGTGCCGGCAAAGCGACCGATCATAAAGCCAAACATCGCGCCTCCCAACCACATCGCCGCCTCTTTTTCTGCGATGTCGCTAGTAAACCGGGCAAAGCGAATAAAGAAACTCGTGACACAGACTTGTGCTCCCACATAAAAGAACTGGGCAACCACGCCCCAGGCCAGATGCTTTCGTCGTAACGCCTTGGCCGGCGACGACTTCCGGGATTTCGTTTCTTTCGGCACCTCGGGCATCCAGGTGAATATGAACAGCACCGCGACGGCAATGACGGCCAGCGCGATGATGAGGTACGGCATTTTCACAGCATCAGCCTCCATCTGCAGATAGGCTTCAAGCTGGTCGGGCGACATGCTTTGCAGTTCACTTTCCGTGTGTTCGATGCCACTAAGGATGATGCGTCCTCCCAGCACCGGCGCGATAAAGGCACCCAGTCCGTTGAACGACTGCGCAAAGTTGAGGCGTGTTGTCGCCCCTTCGGGAGGTCCCAGGATGGTAACGTAAGGATTGGCGGCTGTCTCCAGAAACGCACATCCGGATGCGATTATGAATAGGGCGCCGAGGAAAAATCCGTATACCCGAAAGTCGGCCGCCGGCAGAAAAAGCAACGCGCCCGCGGCATACAGGCCCAGTCCCAACAGGATACCCTTCTTGTAGCCAAACCGTTTCATGAACAAGCCCGCGGGAATTGCCATGAGGAAATAGCCGATGTATACGGCCGAGTCGATCAGCGCCGATTCCAGGTCGGTAAGCTGGCAGGCCTTCTTCAGGTGAGGGATGAGGATCGGCTCGAGGTTGTGAACGAATGCCCAAAGAAAGAAGAGCATTGTCACCAGGATAAAAGGTATCAGGAATGAGCGCGCACGGCTACCTGCCCCGGAGTTGTTGGACGCGGCGGAGTTAGACATAGTTTAGGATTGGTACGCCGAAATATAATAAAAGATGCAGAGGCAGAAGCAGATGCAGGCAGTTTGCAACTGCATCTGCTCCTATTCCTCAACGGTCTTATCCAGTGGCATGCCGAGCTGCTGGTACAGTCCACGGCGGCCCGTCTTATCTTTGTTCAGAATTTCGCGGGCGAACGTCGCGACGGCCTTTGCATGCTCGCGGGGCACAACAACGACACCATCGCCGTCGGCCACGATCACGTCACCGGGACGGACCAGCACACCGCCGATGGTTACGGGTTTGTTGACCGACTCGATTTCGTTGCGTCCGGGCCGTATGCCGCGCCCACGGTTCAAATGATCGAGATACACAGGTATCTTTTGTTTGATAATCTCGTCTGTATCGCGTATGCCGCCGTTGGAGACAATGCCACGCGCGCCCTTACTCACCCATGCCAATCCGTTAAAGGAGCCGACTGAGCCAGTGTCGCCATCGCCCTGGACATCGAGCACGACAACCGAGCCTGGCTTGAGAAATTCAACAAAGGGTTCGGTTGATAGTGTGGAATACCACTCGCCTTCCCACTTCTGAAATTCTTCCTTTGGCATGGGATTTTTCAGAATCCGGTTTGTGGGAACGTAACGCGCGGTGACAGCGATGCCACAAAAGATGTGACTCATATCGTCGGTGTTTTTCCAAAGCGCCTCGATGCGCGTGTCCATGAGTCCCGCATCGCGCAACCCGACCATGTCCATGCCGTCCGACACGTCCGCAACACGCAGTCCGTCATACAGCGAAAGGATCTCTTCATCGGTAATCGTCTCCTGCGCCCACGCAGAAAGCGAACCCGCTACTATAAGCAATGTTATTATGGGTTTCATAGGGACAAGGTTTTGTTTGCGAAGTAATATAGCGAAGTAAACGTAAGAAACACCTCAACATCCTTCAGCATACCATCTGCCGTGCTTCAGGGACGCTCACTCCGTCGTTCCTATTTCTCCAATTACATCCAGGTTGCCCGTCTCGGAAAGCCACACTGCCAGAAACCGCATTGTCGGGATATGGGAAGCGATGATCACGAGGATTGAGGTAACGGGTACCGAGATGATCATACCAAGAATGCCCCAGATCAAACCCCAGAAGGCCAGCGCCAGAAGGGTACCCAGGGGACTAAGATTCAGCGTTCGGCCCATAACGCGTGGCTCCACAACGTTTCCGACCACAATCTGTACCGTGCCAATAATTATGAGTATCCAGATTGGAATAACGAAAGATTGGAATTGCAAAACAGAAAAGACAGCGGGCAACAGCGTCGCGGCGACCGACCCTACATAAGGAATAAAATTGAGTAAGAAAATCAGGAATGCCCACAATATCGGGAAGTCGACACCAAATGCAAGGAGGATACCGTATGACACCAGGCCCGTGAGCAATGACATCTGCGACTTAATGATAACGTACGTCCGAACCGCGCTATTCACCTTTGACAAAATACCGAAGAAGGCGGAAGCCCGTTCCGAGCCCTGGGTAATGATCGTCAGCTTCTTGCGAAAGGTACGCTGCTCAGCAATGAGAAATCCGGCATAGATGATGATCATTACGATGTTGCCGGCCAGAGAGGACAATCCATTTAACAACCCGGTGAGCAGCGGACGGAAATCGAAATCCTCCAGCCGGTGAATTAACCTTTCCTGAATCTCCGCAAATGGTTCGTAGGTCCTCAGGCTTTCCAGCAGCCCGGTGTAGTTGGCGAGGTACTCGGGCAGGCGGACGATAATCAGCTCAAGGTTGCGCATTACAATTTCAATCACCACATAGATGATCAGAACAATGACGACAAACGCCAGGGTAGTCAGCAACCACTCGGGAAGCCGTCGCTTGCCGATGCGCACCTTACGCCCGTAGTTCCTCAAGGCATAAATGAAGTACCAGATCATTCCCGCCAGGACCAGCGGCTGAAAAAATGTCGCGAAATAGATAAGGCAAACCACGACGAGCGCAATAATAAACAGCCAGGCGGCCGTCCTTTCTATTCTTACCTGACTGATATTAAACTCGGGATTTGCCATAGATATAATTTTTCAAAATATAACAGATTTGCCCTGTATTTTTGGCATAAGGCATTTCCTGTATGCCGACACATGACGACGAACAAACTATGAAACACGTACGCCTGTCATATCTTTTCGCCCTCGGCCTGGCGATTCTTGTGGCCTCCTGTCAGACACGCTCCACGAATGAAGCAGAATCTGTAGCCGAAGAAACGGGCTTTACGCCGAATCCACAACACGTTCCGGAGCAGGAAGTACACCCCCTTCAACCGGGCAACGAGGCACCTGATTTCAATCTGCCCGATGTTAGCGGCCGATTTTACAGTCTGGCCGACTTTGCCGACGCCTCAGCTTTGGTGATCATCTTCACCTGTAACCATTGCCCTACTGCCCAGGCCTATGAAGAGCGGATGATTCAATTTACGAACGACTACCGCGACAAGGGTGTGGCAGTGGTAGGCATCATGCCCAACAGCACGATGGCGCTCCTGCCGGAAGAGTGTGGCTATACCGACCTGAACGATACATACGAGGAGATGCAGATCCGGGCGCGCGACATGAAATACAACTTCCCCTATCTGTACGACGGCGACGACCAGGCCGTTTCCATCAAGTACGGCCCCTCAACAACGCCTCATGCATACGTATTTGATCGTGACCGAAAACTTAGCTATGCAGGCCGAATCGATGCCAACGAAAAGCCCGGCACCGGGAACGCAGAAGACCTTCGCAATGCCGTAGACGCAGTTCTCGCTGGCACACCTGTTGCCGAACCTGTCACCAAGGCGTTCGGATGTTCCGTAAAATGGGGATGGAAGGACGAATGGAATAAGAAGGTCGAGGCCGACTGGAAAGCCAAGCCTGTAACACTGACCAAACTCGACGCGGCAGGCATCCGCGACCTGGTAAAGAATCCCTCCGACAAACTCAGACTCATCAACGTTTGGGCTACCTGGTGCGCACCGTGTGTTGCCGAATACCCCGACCTGGTGGTGCTCCAGCGCATGTATGGCGCGCGCGACTTCGAGTTTGTCTCCGTCTCTGCCGACCGGCCCGAGCACGAAGAGAAGGCGCTGTCCTTCCTGAAAGGGGTCCCCTCACCTATTAAGAACTATCTGTTCGATGGAAAAGACAGCTACGAACTAATCGAAGCCATCGACCCCGACTGGAACGGCGCCCTGCCCTATACCCTGCTGGTCGAGCCAGGCGGCAAAAAGGTCTTCGCCTATCAAGGCGTTGTCGACCAGCTCGCCCTTCGCCGCGCTATAGTGGAGCACCCGATGATGGGGAGGTACTATTGAGGAAGATTGAAGAGTTGAAGGACACCTCCACCTACTCTACTACCATCCGCTCGACAACCCTGGCGCTGCCATGCGCAACACTTACCAGGTAGATTCCGGGCGACACGATGCCCTGTAAGTCTACTTCAAAGGTTCTTGATGCGGCGTTTTTATTCGCCGGCAACTCGCCGGCATACACCTGGTGCCCTCGCAGGTCGAGAACCGTAACGGATATGAGCGTCGGCTCGCCAGCATCTTTAAAGGTGATTTCAAATACGCCATTAGAGGGATTGGGATACATGCGCAGCTTCGGGTCCGCCTCACCCACGTCTACCTTCACTGTCGAAATGTATTTTTGCGTTCCATTGTAGTCGGTTTGCGACAAGCGATAATACGAACGGCCCTTGTATGGCGACTTATCCGTGAACGAATAATCCGTGCGTGTGCTGATCGTACCCATCCCGTCCACCATGCCTACAAACTGAAAGTTCTCGCCGTCGGGCGATCTTTCAATAGTGAAATGGCTGTTGTCCTTCTCCGAGGCTGTCGACCAGGTAAGGACTACCGCACCGTTATCCTCCCCGGCGTCGAAGTGCAGGAGGTCAACGGGAAGCGGCGTCACCACCGTGCCAAACGTAAAGTTTCTATTATTCGGTAGGGTGATACCCTGAAAGCTATATACCGTGCCGTTGACGGCCGTCGCGGGTATCAGTCCACCCGTCGCCGTACTCTCGTCGTTGAAAAAACCGTCACCGTCGGTGTCTACGATCAATCGCATGTTCTCCAACGCCGGGTCTCCAATGCCATCGAAGTCGACATGAAGGTTAAAAGTAAACGTTCCGATCCTATTGCCGCTCCATACCCGTTGAACCCGTTCAACAACCTCGGCAGGCGTGTTCGATGTGGTGGGTTGCAACGGACCATTGTCGTGACCCCACAGGTAGAATTCACTATTCCCGAGACCGTTTGGATTGTTTATCCTGACAATTCCACTTTGTGCATCCGTATGATTTGCGCCACTCACCTGGCCGATGCCCGCCACCTCATGGTCAAAGCCTGCACCGTCACGAGTGTATAAATCATTCGTGATGGCGAAGTTGTACTTGGCCGCAAGGTAGTTGTCGATAATAATGCGTTGTGCCTCATTCAACGCCGTATTGAAAACGATGACTTCCGCAATGTCGCCATCCCACGACTCCGATCCTTGCCGACCGATGCCCACCTCCGACCAATCCCGCAGGGTGCCGTTATACGAAACACTCCCTGCAGTCACACCATTGACGTATTGGTTTATCGTCGTCGTCCCGTAGATGTTGCATATGGCGTACGTCGCATTGGCGCTGGTAGACGTATTTTGCGGTAGATTCCGCTGAAGACCCCCCGACTCCACACCACGGCCCCACACACGGGAGCTCGTGGAACTGATCCACATCCCAATGCTTTTTTCAGCCGCATCAGTGGTAAATGGAGTGCTAGAGCCCTGCAACAGTCCGGGGTTATCTCTAGGTAACGAAAAATACCGTGCCACCACCCATACCGTAGCACGATTATTGGTAGTCACACCACTCGAAAGAATTCGGTCATCAGCGCTCCCCGAAAAGCGCAGCACAGGCAATCCGTTCATCTGATTGACCTGGTAGTTGGGTCGGTGGCTGGCGTCGGTTTCCACGGCGTGTTTGTTGTTTCCGGACCTGTCGTTCCATTGGCGTACGTTGGCTCCGTTCGTGGCCGGTGTAACGCCCGCATCACTGTATACTCCATAATCGGCGCTAAGCCAGAGCACATTGTTGGAGGAATTTCCAACGCCTCCCGGACCGGTTTGTCCGAAACCCACGCCAGGTACGAAGGTCGCCAGGACAGCTCCCAGCACAGCCCAGACGTTCATCTTTAGGAGACGGCGTCTCATGAATCGATAGCTTACTGATGTAATGAAAGGAGGGTTTTCTGATAAGTGTTCAAAGGACATACCAGAGAAAAATCGCATCGAATATAATGTAATAACCAGCATATCAATGCCTTTGGCTCCCGAATCGAAAAAAAATTTCCAGAATTGGTACCGGGAAGGACGCCGGTTCAGACCTTTTTCGCTGTAAGGTCCATGTTAAAAAAGGTCCCCTTATTTTCCTTTTTCTCCAGGGAATCGGTGGTGATGAGGTACGCTACGGTAATGAGGTTACGGAGTTCGCAGAGCTGCGGAGAAAGGACAGCGCTTTGATACAGACGTTCGGTCTCTTCGAACAAAATACGCGTACGTTTCAGTGCCCGTGTCAGGCGATCGTTGGAGCGTACGATGGCAACGTAGTCGCTCATCAGATCGCGAAGCTCTTTGCGGTTGTGCGTGATGAGTATTTGTTCTTTGGGGACAATAGTCCCTTCGGCATTCCAGTCGGGAATGTTGTCAGGGATACGGATATCCTCGAGGCGTCCCTCCAGGTCCAGAAAGCATCGGTGTGCAAAGACGATCGCCTCAAGCAAAGAGTTTGATGCGAGGCGGTTGGCGCCATGAAGGCCCGTACGCGAACATTCGCCACACGCGTACAGGTTGTTGATGGACGTCGCCCCGTATTCGTTGACTTCGATGCCGCCGCATTGATAGTGTGCTGCCGGCACCACCGGTATCCACTCCCGGGTAATATCAATACCCTTGCTGAGGCATTTGCTGTAGATGTTGGGAAAGTGGGAATCGATCACGTCTTTGTCGAAATGGGTGCAGTCGAGATACACACATTCATCACCGCGCGTGATCAATTCGTGGTCGATTGCCTGTGCAACGATATCGCGCGACGCCAGTTCGCCGCGGTCGTCATACCGCAGCATGAACCGTTCCCCGTCGCGCGTGCGGAGATAGGCGCCATGACCCCGGATCGCTTCCGTGATGAGAAACGCCGGGTTGTCATCCTGCGAATAAAACGCGGTCGGATGAAACTGGATGTAGGCCATGTCACGAACGCGGGCCATAGCGCGGTAGGCCATGGCCACGCCGTCGCCGGTAGCAATAACGGGATTGGTCGTCGTACGATATACCTGGCCCGAGCCGCCCGTGGCCAGCAGCGTCACCCGCGCGACATACTTTTCGATGCGGCAACTCTGCTCGTCCAGAACATACGCACCATAGCACGTAATCCCGGGTTCTGGTCGGGAAATCCGCCGTTGAAAGTGGTGTTCTGTGATCAGGTCGATCGAAAAATGATGAGACAACAAGGTAACGTTGGGCAGCAGCTCGATTTGTTTTAGCAGCCCTTTTTCCACCTGTAGTCCGGTCACGTCCTTGTAGTGAATAATGCGGCGCGCCGTATGGCCGCCTTCCCTGCCGAGGGCAAACTTGCCTGAGGCGTCCTGGTCGAACTCGATGCCCCAGGTAATAATCTCATCGAGTCGTTCCGGTCCCTCGCGAACAACGAGCTCAACGATGTCCGGATCACAGAGACCGTCCCCGGCGCGTAACGTATCGGCTATATGCTTTTCAAAGGAGTCTGTAATCTCATCGAGGACGACCGCGATACCACCTTGCGCGTACTTGGTGTTCGATTCACTGTCGTCCGATTTGGTGATGACCGTGACCGTGTGGTCGGGGAATCGTCGCGCAACTTTTATGGCAAAGGAAAGGCCGGCAATACCCGACCCGATAATGAGCACATCCGTAACGGGCATGTATCAGCTTTTGGAGATCTCAAGCATCCGTTGTATGGGAATAAGCGCCTTCAGTCGGACGTCTTCGGGCACCGTGATTTCAGGCTTTTCGTACTTGAGGCAGAGGTAAAGTTTTTCCATAGTGTTGAGCCTCATAAAGGGGCATTCACTACACGCGCAGGTGTTGTCCTCATGACTTGGCGCGGGAATGAGCGTCTTGCCAGGAACCTCCTGCGCCATCTTATGAAGGATACCGGCCTCGGTGGCGATGATATAGGTGCTGGCGCTATCGTTCTTCACGAAGTTAACCATCCCGGTAGTGGAGCCCACGTAGTGGGCTACGTCAAGTATATGCGACTCGGATTCGGGGTGTGCGATGATCTTAGCCTGGGGATGTTCTTGTTGCAGCGCCAACAGCTTGTCGATAGCAAACGCCTCATGGACGATGCAGGCTCCCTCCCACAGCAGCATGTCGCGGCCGGTCTTGCGAATCAGGTATCGTCCGAGATTTTTATCCGGCGCAAAGATGATGGGCTTGTCCTGGGGAATGGAGCGAATGATCTTTTCCGCGTTGGCGGAGGTACAGATGATATCGCTTAAGGCTTTGATGGCCGCGGAGCAGTTAATGTAGGTGACCACCACGTGATCGGGATGCGCTTCGCGGAACCGGCGGAAGGCTTCGGGCTCGGCCGAGTCGGCAAGCGAGCAGCCCGCTTTGAGGTCGGGCAGAACCACTTTCTTGCCCGGGTTAATGATCTTCGCCGTTTCGCCCATGAAGTGTACGCCGGCAAACACGATCATGTCGGCTGTCGTCTTCTCCGCTTGTTGTGAGAGCCCCAGGCTGTCGCCAACGTAATCGGCGATGTCCTGGATTGCAGGCTCCTGGTAATAGTGCGCGAGAATAACGGCATTTTTTTCTTTCCGCATTCGATTGATTGCGGCCACAAGATCGACGTCCTGTTCGATGGGGATGTCAAGATACCCCTTTCGTTCAAGGCCGGCGGTCGCTTCCTCTAAAATGTCCGACGCCATCCCCTTTTTTTGAGGGGTGAATTTAAGGAAAGTTTCTTCAATCATTACACACGCCCGCGTTTCAATATTCGAGATCGTTGGGCGTTAACCTGAAAACACAAATCATGCCTCAATCGTGCCGCGGAATGTCGCCTTTTTCAGTTGAAGCGGCTTACTATCGCAGTGGCTGATAACGCTTGATCTTTTCGCGCAGCGTTTTTCTGTCGATGCCAAGAATCCCGGCGGTCCGGGAAATGTTATTCTTATTCGCAGCCAGCACCGCCTGGATGTATTCCTGTTCAACTTCCTGTAAGGTGCGGTCGAGTCCTTTGGACCGTGAGGCAGAGTACCGGAACGATTCAGGAAGATCGGGCACGTCGATCACATCCTCTTCCGCGAGGATGACGAGCCGGTGCACGAGATTTTGCAATTCTCTGACGTTGCCCGGCCATGAGTAGTTGCGGAGTGCTTTCAACGCCCTGGGCGTAAAGGAGATGTCGCCGCGGTTTAATTCACCGGAATATTTCGTCTTAAAAAAGTCGATCAGCAGGTCGATGTCGTTACCCCGGTCGCGTAGCGGCGGTAACTCTATATATAGAATGTACAACCGGTAGTATAGGTCCTCGCGAAATAGTCCCTTCTTCACCAATTGCATCAAGTCTACGTTCGTCGCCGCAATAACCCGCACGTTGGCTTTGAGAGGCTTCTTCGATCCGACCATATAGAACTCCTTCTCCTGCAGCACGCGGAGCAGCTTGGCCTGCATAGCCAGGCTGGTGTTGCTGATCTCATCCAGGAAGATAGTGCCGCCCTCTGCTGTCTGAAAAAAGCCTGTACGTGTTTCGGTAGCGCCAGTAAATGCACCTTTCACATGGCCAAACAATTCACTCTCCAGCAGGGTGTCCGGTATGCCGCCGCAGTTGACAGGAACAAACGGCGCCTTGGATCCCTTTCCGCCGTAGTGGACTGCGCGTGCCACAAGTTCTTTGCCGGTACCGCTTTCTCCGGAGATCAATACTGTGGCGTTCGTCGAGCGTATTTTTTCGATAGTTCGGAATACTTTGAGCATGCCTTCCGACTCACCGATGATTCCAAAATTTTGCGGCCTTAGTCGCCCGCCATCCTTACGTTTGTGAACGCGGGAGCGCACCACGACGCGGTCGACCGCCTTAAACAATTCGTCGTCGGTGAAGGGTTTTACAAGATACTCTTCAGCGCCAATCTTGATGGATTCAACCGCACCTTGTATCGACGGGAAACCAGTAATTACCAGCACGCCTACGCCGTGGTAGTTATCAGAAACGTGCCGGATCAGGTGGATGCCGCTTTGCCCCGGCATCTTGAGATCTGTAATGACCAGGTCGATTTCAACGGACTCCAGTATCGCCACACCGTCGGGTACGTTATGGGCGGCATAAACCTGGTAGCCAACGCCTTCGAGGTTACGTTTGATCAATTCAACCGTCTCTTCGGAGTCGTCGACAACGAGTACGCTATGTTCTTCCGGTTTCTTGCTCATAGTGCTTTCAATTTCCTGGTGCGCAGTCGCACCGGGATCAATACTTCAAAGCGCGAACCCTTGCCGGGTGCGCTGGTCACGTTGATGCGGCCTCCGTGGGCCGAGACGATGCCATCCACTACCGACAGGCCCAGGCCTGTTCCTTGTCCGACCGGTTTGGTCGTGTAGAAGGGCTCAAAAATCTTTTCTCTTATCTCCGGTGGCATGCCCACGCCATTGTCTTTTACGGTGAGCGTTACAAACCCATCGCGGCAACCGGTTGAGATCATCACATCTCCTCCGTCAGGCATAGCGTGGATCGCGTTCGTAAGTAGGTTTACAAGCACCTGGCTGATCTGGACCGCATCGGCGCGAATAACCGGCAGGTCGGGATACAGTTTTTTTGTGATCCTGATGTTTCCGGAGAAGTAAGGCGCATCCATAAAGTAAAGGATATTGGAAACGGTCTCGTTCAGGTTCACCTCTGATATCTGGGGGGGCATTTGCCGCGAGAAGATCATCAGCTTTTTGATGATCTCACGCGTGTACAGGGATGCCTTCAGGATGCGCTCCATGTCGGCCTCTTGTTGTGCGTTCAACGGCCCTCCTTTCCGGATCAATTGCGCAAATCCCAGAATCCGGCCTAGCGGCTCGTTAAGCTCGTGGGCTATCCCCGCAGTAAGCTCGCCTACAAACGCAAGCCGCTCAACGTGCTGCAGCTGTAATTTTAATCGTTGCTTTTCCTCTTCGGCCTGGTAGCGCTGCACGATGAACGAGAGTTCACGGGAAACGACCAAAAGGAGTTTTCGTTCCTCGGGAAGGAACGTTGGCGACGTTTTATTGTTTTGTCTTAAGTAGCCTACGGACACGCTGCCGAATTTCTTCCGTCCCACCAGGATGGGCGACGAAATGCGCACCTCGGTACGATTGAATTCCGGCGTTCCGTATTCCTGGCCGCCCGCACGAATGCGTGCTACCGCTCGTCGTGGGAACTGCATTGACGCTGGCAGAATTTTCAGCGTCTTCTGCAAGACCGTGGCCAGGTCAGGTGATGAAGCCCCTATCCGCGAGAGCTCGTAGATGCACTTAAGTTCCTTAATGCGTTCTCGCAAAGCGTGATCTTGTGATGACATAGGGGGTATAGCGGATCAAAAGTAAATAAGCCGTGTAACATAAAGAACCCGGCGTAAGGAAAAGTTCGTCCAAAGTGGGAATTTTTTACCCACTGGAGCGTTTATACTCATATAAGGCCAATCGCAAACCCGTCAGGGATGGGTTCTGAGGCCTATTTTTGTTGGCACGGATACTGCAATTAAGGAAATGACTATGGATACTACAGCACAAAGACAGATGTTCGTCACGTTCAATGATTACCAGCGTATACTGGGGCTGATTGAATTCGCGTCTTTGAAAAATAAGACGCCGGATACGGTGAACCAGCTGATGCATGATTTGAAGGTAGCGAGGATGCTGTCGCAGGAGAATATATCACGGGACGTCGTAACGATGAACTCTAAGATTTTGCTTAGGGATATGTCAAGCGGCAAGAGCGTCGATATTACGATAACCTATCCGCAAGATGCGGATAGCCGCAACCGGAAGATTTCCGTCTTCACGCCGATCGGTCATGCCTTGTTGGGCAGACAGGTAGGCGATGTTGTATCCTGGAAGGTCCCCGGTGGCATGGGAAAATTCCGCATTGAAAAACTGATTTATCAGCCGGAAGCGGCGGGTGATTTTCACCTGTAGCGATCCGCAATAAGCTTGCTGCGTTGCCTAAGACTGCAAGAGGGGGTTAGTAGGGCGCGCAGCTGTGCCCCGTATGATCTGGGTGGTTCATCGGGGCACTTTTTTTTTGCCTCATCCAATCCCGGGTAACCTGACAATAATCAGCCATGCCCGTGAATATCATCAGTCCGATTGGCACGATTAGATGGTACATTTGGGTAAGATGAGACCACTACCACAACCGGATAGAATAGCGCCCTTCGCAAATCGCGACGAGGCCGCCATGATGCTGGCCGCGAAACTCGACGGCTACCGCAACACCGACGCGCTCGTTCTCACTGTTCCGCCCAACGTATACATGGGCAAGCAAGTGGCCGCTACCCTCGGGCTCCGCTCCCGCCCCATGCCCTGCCTGGAAATACGACACCCGGCCAACCGCAATCTGAGTATCGGATCCGTATGCCTCAGAAACGTCGTCCTGCATGACGCGGGGCGCGACATTCCCCAGGAATACATTCAGCACGCAATAGCACGCCTCCGCGCCAAGATACAACGCGACATGAAAGAGGGAAGCAACGCCGGCGCAACTGAAAGCTACCGGGGAAAAACCCTCATCGTGGTCAGCGACTGGCTGAAGACAGCCGACCGGATTCACGCGTGCCTCGACCACATCCGTGAGGAACTGCCCGCACGCATTGTCATCGCCACAGCTGTGGTTTCGCCACATGCCGTGCCCGAGCTACGCGAACTTGCCGATGAGGTGATCTACCTGGTGGAAGACGACGAAGTCAGCCTTCCACAATATTACTTCGGACCTGAGAAAGAGGGCCGCCGAGGGCAAGCGCCTCGCCGTGACATTCAAATCCGGCCATCACATAACTACGCCTAATTCCACTCTATGACTATACTTGTTCCTACCGACTTCTCACCGCTGTCCAGGATAGCGGTGTTCTATGCTGCCGGCCTTGCCCGGCCCCTTCAGGCTAACCTCGTCATTGCCGCGGTAGTGAACGTGAATCCAAGCACCGAAACCGTTCTTCGCTCGAAACGACTGGAACAGGAACTGCTTACCTCCGTACAGGAGGAGGCCACAAAGCTGATCGCGGAAGTTCGCGAGAAGACACCTGAACCCCTTGACATTTCGTTTGAAACGACAACGGGCTTTCCGATCGACGAGCAGGTTGAGGTGCTCGTCAACCGCGTCAAGGCCGACCTGGTGGTAATGGGAAGCCGGGGCGCATCCGGGCTGAGAAGGCTCCTCATTGGAAGCAACGCCGTTACGGTCATGAACAACAGCACGGTCCCTGTGATGATCATTCCCGAAGGGGTGTCCTACAAAGATCCGAAGCACATCGTATACGCCACTGACCTTTTTAGCTATCGCGACGAGACACGCACAGTGGTGGCATTCGCACGCCTGTTCGACGCCCATGTGCACCTGCTGCACGTACTTCCGCGCCATCGCAAGGACGACCGCGACACGAAGGCGATTGAAGCCGACTTGAAGAATCTCACCGGCTACGATAAAATCTCGTTCGAAGTCGTTCACCATGACGATGTCGCGACCGGTGTCGACCAATTCGTGACGCAAAACGGCGCCGATATGCTTGCCATGTTTACACATCACCTCGACTTCTACGAAAAACTTCTCGGGCGTAGTGTGACACGGCGACTTGCTTTCCACGGAAGCGTACCACTGCTGACCTTCAACAAGACGACACTGGCGTAAGGGTTCGTATGACCGAAATCATAAGCGAACGCGTACGTGGTTATTAGATTTGACCAGGCAAACACCCATGACCATGAAATCGCAACAAGAGCCTCTGACCCTGCTGGAGGCGTCCGTGGCGGACGTAGCCCTGCAGTATCCGCATGCTGTCGAGATACTTGACCGGTATAACCTCGACTATTGCTGTAATGGCAACATCCTCTTCACCGAGGCATGCGCGCAACGCAATGTCATTGCGGAAAACGTCTGGGACGAAATCGTCGGCCGGACAGCCAGCCAACGAGCAACCGTAAATTTTTCGTCGTGGGCTCCCGTCCAGCTTCTGGATTTCATCCAGCAACATTACCATCCTCACATCCGCAAAAATATCCCCGAGATAAAGGCCCTGTTGGATACGATCTGCTCTGTGCACGGAGAAAGCAATATCACTGTGCTGGCCATCCGCGACGATTTCGAAGACCTGGTAGACGATCTCACCGACCATCTTCGGCGCGAGGAAGAGGAATTTTTTCCTGCAGTCAGGGGTTTTTCAAAGCGTGCGTACCACGATTCGCCGGAGGAAGCCGCAGCGCTCCAAACCATGATGGAATCGCTCGAGCGGGAACACCGTGCAGCAGGCGAACTGGTGCGATCGTTGCGGACCATGTCGGTAAACTACACGCCCCCAGACCACGCGTGTCCTACCTTCCGGCTCGGCTACAAGCTGTTGCGGGAGTTCGACTACGACCTGGTCCAGCACATACACATCGAAAACAACATATTGTTTCCAAGCATTAGAAAACTTTTTTGAATTAAACCCGAGAGCAACGTGGAACTGAATCAGCACATCCTCAGTGACATTGTAGTACACATGAAATACGCCCGCTACCTTCCCGATCTCCAACGCCGGGAAACGTGGGACGAGATCTGCCAGCGGTACCAGGATATGATGACCGAAAAGTACCCTGCGCTGGAACAGAAGATCGATCACTGGATGCAATATGTACGCGACCGCAAGGTGCTGCCGTCGATGCGGGCCATGCAGTTTGCCGGCCCGGCCATCGCACGCAACAACAGCCGCATCTACAACTGCGCTTACTTACCTGTTGACGACATCCGTGCCTTTCCCGAAACCCTGTTCCTGTTGCTGGGCGGCACCGGCGTAGGGTATTCTGTACAATACCACCACGTTGAAAAACTTCCGCCCATACGTAAAGCGGAAAAGAGCCGGCGGTTTCTGGTGGGCGACAGCCTCGAAGGGTGGGCAGATGCCATCAAGGTGCTCATGAAGGCGTATTTCGGCAAGAGTAACTACATGCCCGATTTCGACTTCTCAGACATACGTCCAAAGGGCGTCCGCCTCGTCACGGCAGGCGGAAAAGCGCCGGGACCCGAGCCGCTGAAGATCTGTATAGCTCATATTCAGGCGATACTCGATCGGAAGAAGAATGGCGAACGACTCACACCGCTGGAATGCCATGACATCATGTGTCACCTCGCTAATGCCGTGCTCGCAGGCGGTATCCGTCGCTCCGCTATGATCTCGCTCTTCTCGGCTGACGATGAAGAAATGCTGACGTGCAAGTTTGGTAAGTGGTGGGAGCTTAACGAACAACGCGGACGCGCTAACAACTCGGCGGTGTTGCACCGCGAGGATACAACACGGGAAGAATTCGACAGGCTATGGAGGAAGATCGAAGCATCAGGATCGGGTGAGCCGGGATTCTATTTTACCAATGATCCGGACTGGGGTACCAACCCTTGCTGTGAGATCGCACTACGTCCTTTTCAATTCTGCAACCTGTGCGAGGTAAACGTGTCCGACATCGAAACACAGGAAGACCTCAACAACCGGTGCAGGGCGGCCTCGTTCTTCGGAACGCTGCAGGCGGGGTTCACAAACTTCCACTACCTGAGAGAAGAGTGGAAAACGACCACCGAGCATGATGCACTAATCGGCGTGGGTATGACCGGCATAGCCAGCGGCAGGATTATGGCATTTGACCTGCGGGAGGCCGCCGACGTCGTCAAGCAGATGAACCTGCGGGCGTCAGCCTTGATCGGAATTCAGTTTGCAGCGCGCTGTACAACCATCAAACCGTCGGGCACGACGTCACTCGTCCTCGGCACTTCGTCCGGAATCCACGCGTGGCATAATGACTACTATCTCCGGCGTATCCGCATAGGCAAGAACGAGGCGCTGTACACCTATCTGAGCATAAACCATCCCGAACTACTGGAGGACGATCTTTTGAACAGCCGGCAGGCCATTATTCGCATTCCACAAAAGGCGCCGGAAGGAAGCATTCTGCGCAACGAGGATGTAATGGATCTTCTGGAGCGTATCAGGCATTTCAACCTGAATTGGGTTCGCAACGGCTTCCGTCGCGGCAGCAACGCCAATAACGTCTCCGCCACTGTGTCGATACATAAGGGCGACTGGAAACGCGTAGGCGATTGGATGTGGGAAAACAAGGCCTCCTACAACGGCTTGAGCGTATTGCCCTTCGACAATGGAAACTACAACCAGGCGCCCTTCGAAGACATCACCGAAGCGCAGTTCAAGGAACTCGAGCAAAGCCTGAGAGCGATCGATCTCACTCAGGTGTTCGAAAGCGACGACGAAACCGAGCACACAGCTGAGGCGGCGTGCGCGGGAGGAAGCTGCACGATTGTATGATTCGAGCGACTGGCCATGCGTTACTCACCCGTAATACAATATTTTCCTATCTTTCCGGAAAAACGAAAACGGGTGATACCAGCCACGCTCCTGCAAACGTACAATGCCCGCCTTGTTAAAGTTGACAAGGATCAGATTCTGTTCGAGGAGGGGCGCAGGGCGGTGGATTATTTTCAGGTTGAAGAGGGAAAAGTGAAGATGTACGTCCTCAACCCGGAAGGACAGGAATTCACCCAGGGCATATTTGCTCCCGGCGAAAGCTTTGGAGAACCGCCCCTGCTGGGCGATTTTCCCTATCCCAGCAGCGCCATAACCCTTGAGGCAGGCAAGATCTGGCGCATGTCGAAATCGGATTTCGTGCAGTTGTTACGCGACAACTTCGACATCCACATGAAGCTCGATCAGGTATTGTGTCGCCGGCTTCAATACAAGTCGATGATCCTCACGGAAGTTTCTTCGTACGATCCGGAACACCGGCTCCTTACCATTATCCGCTATTTCAAGTCCAAGATCGCAAAGCATCCCTCCCGCGAACAGGTTATTGTACCCTTCACACGCCAGCAGCTGGCAGATATGACCGGCCTTCGGGTTGAAACCGTCATCCGTACCATCAAGAAGATGGAAAAAGAAGGCAAACTCATGCTGGAAGGGCGCAAGATCAAATACTAACACGTCACGAATTACGGCGCATCCGCGAAGAACCTGCGTTAGTATGATCCGGGTCATAAACCTCTGCTGCAGTGTATGCTAGTTTTGGTTTCGGAAGTGGGACTAATACACGAAAAAATGAAAACCGAAACTCAAATTCTCGATGCAACGCTCCTGGAACCGCGGGTAAAACATCCCGTCATCTTCCAGTTCTTCGAACGCCTGGAACCAGGTCAGTCTTTTATTCTGCGAAACGACCATGACCCGAAGCCGCTATATTATCAAATGATCGGTGAACTCGGCAACGTCGTCGGATGGGAATACCTGGAAGAAGGGCCTGAATGGTGGAGAATCAAGATTACCCGGCTCGACGAATCGTCTGAAGGCGGAAAGACCGTCGGCGAAATCGCGGCAAGCGACCTCCGCAAGGCGCAAGTGTTTAAGAAATATGGTATCGACTTCTGCTGCGGCGGTAAAAGAACGCTAAGGGAAGTGTGCGAGTCGAAAGGACTGAACCCGGTCGAAATTGAAAAGGAGCTTAACGCGACAACCGGGCCTGCACCGCTGCCCTTCCAGGAGTGGTCGCCAGCATTCCTCTCCGACTACATCGTAAACACGCATCACGCGTACGTGAAAAAGGCATTGCCTGAACTGGGCGAACTTATGGCAAAAGTGTTGAATGCGCACGGAGCGAGCCACCCGGAATTGAAACGCATAAGCGAACTCGTCCAGGAACTCGACTATGAGCTGCTGAGCCACCTCGCAAAGGAAGAAAAGGTGTTGTTCCCCTACATCAAGCAACTTGTGCTGGGCGAAACGTCAACACAGTTCAGTACGGTGGAAACCCCCATCGCGATGATGGAAGATGAACACGACGAAGCCGGAAGCATCCTGGAGGAAATTCGCTCACTGAGCAGCGATTACACCCCTCCCGCCGACGCCTGCGTATCGTACAGCATGTTGTACCAAATGCTCAAGGACTTTGAAGAAGATCTTCATACCCATGTGCACCTGGAAAACAACATCCTCTTCCCGAAAGCCATAGGGTTGGAAAAAGAACGCGTAGGATAAATGATTTTTGATTGGTGATTGGCGATTTTTGATTTGGTGCTAACATCGTTTGGGGTGAAACGAAGGTACCCATGTCCTGTCAAACATTGCGTCCCTACGGGACGCGTTTTCACTTTTGACCGATGCTGCTACAAACATTTGGTCCCTCTGGGACCGGATGATTTTCGATTAGTGATTATCGATTTTTGATTTTTGATTTGGTACTAACAACGTTTGGGGGTGAAACCGAAATATCACCGCTGACCTTCACGGTGGGTGAGAATCAGAATCGATGGTATACGTTCATGAATGGTACCGATCTGGTAATCGGAGGACCTGCGTCCCGTAGGGACGCAATGTTTGTAGAAAACCGTGTTGGTGGGGGTACGGCGTCCCGTAGGGACGCAATGTTTGTGTGGGGCCGGATGATTTTTGATTTGGTGCTAACACCGTTGGGGTGAACGGAGGTATTACCGCCAAATCTTCACGGTGGGTGGGGATTTTAATCGATGGTATTCGTTGACGATTTTATCAACACTTGATCGTGGCACCTGCGTCCCGTAGGGACGCAATGTTTGTAGATAACATGAATACGCTCGGCAAAACCAGCGCCCCGGACGGACGACATGGTTATTCGACGATGTCACACTCAACCGTCGACGACCTCGACTTCCACGTCATTTACTGCTGCTGGCATACTGTCGACGACAATCACGGGATTAACCATAACATCCGACCGGACCGAATGGGTAATTAAACAACTGGCCTCTGCCTTGCGGATCACACGCTCCGCCTTACGGCGATCCTCTTCACGCAAGATTGTTATGTGCGGTTCCAGCACGATCTCCGTCATACGGTACTGACGATCCTGCAAATCCAGCTTCCCCCGCGCCTTACACGTAAATGCCGAAAACTCCAGGTTCGAGTTTTCCGCCACGGCCAGGAAGGTGGTCATAAGGCAGCTCGCCGCGGACGCCGTAAACAGGTGCTCCGGCGACCAGATTCCGGCGATCCCGCCCGGGAACTGGGGCGGGGTGGCGACTTGTATGCATCCGCCCTCTCCTTCTAATTGTCCCGAAGACAATTCGGGAGAACACATAATGCCTTGTCGCTTTTCATTCCACGTCACGTCGACGCTATAATAATGCGGGCTCATAGTCGTATCTTTTTGATTTCCTCTGCAAGGTACGCTACGCCCCGCGGCGGGAGCATGACAAACGTCAAGACGAAAACTGATCTTATACCCTTATCCGATCAACCCAAGCCTGTGCTGAAAAATGCCCGCAATACTCTGGGCGCGTTGCTTGATCTCGGTAGCCCGGGGCCCGCTGAAATTCTCGTCTACGGTAGCTTCAAAATGTTCCAGCCATCGTGCAAAATGCTGCGTCTCAATGGCCAGGTTGATATGCTTTTGAAAAGGGTTTCCACGGTAACTCATTTCCCCTAACATCATCGACGACCAAAACTTATACATCGTGGGGAGATGCGCCGGCCAGTCGACATGCGAAAACACGGGACCAATCAGTTCATCCTTGCGCACCTTATCGTAAAACATGTCCACGAGCCGTTCAATATCTGCCCTACTCTCTAAATCGTTCTTTACTTCATCCATAATCGGAAAACACAATAATCTTACAATACTTACAAATCCTTTCGGATAAAAATTCGCAATGCGATCCACAACGGGGTTAGCACCCATATCACCAGGATTCCGGCGGAAAAGAAAATGCCGGTGTTGCTTCCGAAAAAGTTCTTATAAAACGCCCCGGTATACCCCATCAGCGCGGAAATGTCGAGTTGTAACAGCATCACAATTCTCGCCAGGTCCACCGGGTTGAATGCGATAAGCGCCAATGTCACCTTTTCCAACGGATAATCGGCAAAACTATAAATGATCCACAACAGCAGGCCGTCATAGATCAGGGAAAAGTAAAACCAGAAGAGCAACGCTATGCCGATGGCTTTGGCTTTGTCGCGGGTCATCACCGATGAAAGAAATGCAAGCGACACGAACACCAGCGTGAGCATTAGTCCGGAAAACAGAAGCGTCCACGCGCCGGGCCCACCCCCGAAGATCAGGATCGGCGCGCCCAGCCCTACGAGAAATGCGGCGCAAAGCGAACACGCCACCGCCATATATTCACCCAGAAACACCACCCTCCGGGCAACCGGCTGGGCGAGCATCAACTCAATGAATTCGTAGGAGTTGAAGAAATGGATGGTCGTAAAGACGATGCTCACCAGCGGCACTACCATCAACACCACGTTCAGAAGGCTGAGCACCACCTTGCCCGGGTCGCTGTCGAGATGGTACAGGGCCATAGTGCTGATCAGCAGGAACAGGGTATACAGCATGGTAAACCGCGTCCGCAAAATGTCAATGAAGATATATCGTACAATCCGTGTCATGGCTCAATCTGCTACAGAATGGATCAAGTCGCGCTGACGAATAAGCGTGGCAATAGCCTTCGACAGTTTCGTTTCATTGGTATCACGTTTCAGCGCATCGATCGTATCGTTGAACTGCACGCTTCCCTCATACATGTATATCACCTCGCTTGTCAGGTCCTCCAGATCACTGAGAATATGCGAGCTAATGACGATCAATTTGCCCAGCCGCTTCTCCCGGAGCACTTTCTCCTTCAGAATCTCCACCGACACCGGGTCAAGCCCTGCCGTGGGTTCGTCCAGGATCAACACCGGAGCATGAAACAGAAACGCCAACGCGGCACTCACCTTCTGACGTGTACCTCCTGATAACGCGTGCATGCGCTTGTCCATCATCTTGTGCAGGGCAAACGCTTCGATGAGTTCATCGTCGGTATCTTGCGTGGGCTTTCTGATGTTCTTCATCATATCGATGAGCTGACCGATCCGCATATTCTCCGGGTACCGTCCGATCTGCGGCATATAGCCCACCTTTTCTCTGTACCGCCAGTCTCCCCGGGTGCTCTTGCCTTCGAAAAGGATATCACCTGATGTGGGAACGACCAGCCCCAGAATGCACTTGATCAGCGTGGTCTTGCCCGATCCGTTGGGGCCAATGAGTGCATAGCTCCTTCCCCGGGTCAAGTCCAGGGATACGTCGTCCAGGGCTTTAAGCCGCCCGAATACTTTTGTTATGTTATCAACCGAGATCATGAGGCTTCATTGATGGGGCACTGTCTTCAAGGTTCACCGGCGTCATCGCGGGCATGGCCCGCTCGGCGCGGTCGAGTAAGAACACCAGGAAGCTGCGCCATAACAAGACGGCAACCGGCATTCGCTCTACAATCATGCTATACATGCTGACAGGTCGATAGGGTACGTCGCCGGTGTTGTCACGGTCGAGATCATACCCTTCATACCGGTCCCAGTAATTATTGCTGATCGTATTCAATACCAGCGATCCGTTGGTGACGATATCAAAGGTATTTGATGAGAAATTGTTTCGCTCAAACGTATTGTTGTCGCAGCTTGCCTGTAACCGTACGGCATAGCCATTCGACGTGAAGGCGTTCTCCTGGAATGTGATCCGGCTGCTGCCTTCCATAAATATGCCTGCCGAGTTCCGCACAAAGGTATTGCCCTTCACCTCACTATCCCTGATGTCTTTCAGCAGAAGTCCGTACGACGCAGGTCCCCAGTTGTCGCCGAACGTGTTATTCACCATACGCACATTCCGGGTGTACATCACCGCGACGCCCGCACCGTTGCGAAGGAACTGGTTGTGGAGATATTCATTGTCATGGGAGAACATAAAGTGAAGCCCATACCGGATGTTATTTTCGGTCAGGTTGTCCTGTATCGTCGACGACGTCACGAACTCGAAATAAATACCATCACGGTGGCCCCTGACCACGTTACTATCGATGGTGATATGATTGGATTTCCAGGCGTGGATTCCGTTGCCGGTATTCTGTTCGTTACCGGGCGTGGCCTGCAGTGTGTTGTTGCTCACACGCGAATGAGACGAATTAGAAAGGTAGATCCCGAAGAAGACGTCCTCAAACCGGTTGTCCCGGACGGTAACACGGGAGACGTTGAGCAGCTTTACCGCTGCCAGATCGTGCATGCTGGCACGGCCTGTATTCTTAAAGACAAATCCGGCAACGGTTACATCGGGCGACGCTATCGTCAATATCTCATACTGGCGTTCGCCGTCGAGTATGGGCTCATCTTTTCCGAGCAACACCAGGGGCTTTTCAACGCGTAAATTGCCTTCCTGGTACAGCCCCCCAAAAACGAGTACGGTATCACCGGGCCGTGCACTGCTGATGGCGTCACGAATGGATTTGATGGCTTCCGCTGGTCCGACACGGATGGTTCCGGCATACGTATTCGTATACAGCACCGCCATCACCACCACCACACTTACAAGTCGGTTCAACCACCTTCTCCGCCCAAACCATTCGTCAATTCGCTGTCTCACTTGAACTCAGTAACCAATTCTCCCCACGTTAAATATATGCCTTTCCATTCGCGCAAATGTTGCTGCATGATATCCCGGGTTTCGAAGGCAGCGACCTCGCTTGCCATCGGCGAACGAATCTGCTCAGACTTCACATAGAAGGCATCGCCGGCCGGGATAAGCTTTTCGGGCGTGGCATAGTCCACCACCAGCTTAAACGCCACGTCTCGTTCATTCACCTCCCCAGAATTGAGAAAGTTCACCATACAATTCATGTCGTCGAACGTAAAGATCTTCCCTTTAGTCGTCACCACTTCCCCTCCGAATTTGGTATCGACCAGCGTCATCTTACAGGTATGACATGCATCAACACCATAGTTCAGCGGTTCGGGTTTGACACTGCAGGAATACAACAGCGCGGTTGACGATAGGATCAGGACAAATGCTCTCATGCTTTTCTTCGTGACAAAACTATTTCATATACAAGGGCGCCGATTGCAAGCAGACCAGCGACGAGAAAAATCCAGCCGCCGATGTCCGGGCCGGAGAATGCGGTAAAATTCAGCAACTGCTTCGTTCCGATTACGGGGGGTTGATACGCCATCCCCGGTACTACAATGGGCGCATTGGGGTCCAGGTTGTGACCGTAGTCGTAACCCCAGAGATAAAAGTCGACCAGCGCCGCAATGCCTCCCACCACAAGCAGCGCCGCATAAGTGACCAGCGCAGCCCTTCTGTTGACGATCGCTGCCAGCAATCCAACACCGATCAGGAACGCCACGATGTAGATCATATACTTGAACTCAGGAAACATGCTGACGTCGATATGCCTCATGCCGATGTAGTGATTGAGGGCGCTGATGATCTTGACGTCGCCCGTGATATCGCTTATCCATATCTTCATCTCCAATCCTTCCGGATATTGCGGCGCCCACATCAGGATTTGCCAGAGGGGGACGAAGTATGCGGAGGTTAGCAGGAGCGCCGATATGGCTATCGTAATACGAGTCACTGGTCTGAGCTTTTGCATTGTATAACTTTTGTTCGCGGAATCTGTTCGGCTAACGTAGGAGAAATCTTCACCCCGGGGCGCTGTTGCCCCAGGGGTGAAGTCATTCATCCATTTTTTGCTGTGTGCCGCATCATTGTCCGGCCCCACCCTCGTCCTCGATCACACCGGTCGAGAACTTAAGTGGTGTATTGCTGTTTGCTGCAGATATCCTGATGTACCCGGACATTTCCTGGTGCAGCGCCGAGCAAAAGTCGGTGCAGTAGAACGGATAAACACCGGTCTCCTGGGGTATCCATTTCAACGTCTGTGTTTCGCCTGGCATAACGAGTATTTCCGCATTCAGGGCGCCCTTGATGGCAAAGCCGTGGGGAACGTCCCAATCCTGCTCGAGGTTTGTGACGTGAAAGTACACCTCGTCGCCAACGCGCACCCCTTCGATATTGTCAGGGGTAAGGTGAGACCGGATCGCAGTCATATACACGTGGACTTCCTTACCGTTGCGTTCAACGCGGGTTTGCCCCTCACCCTTCGCAGCGTAAGGGTGCTCGTTGTCTTCGAGACGATAAAATTTGGCCACGTTCTCTTGTATCAAACTCGCGGGGATAGCCTCAGCATAGTGCGGCTCTCCTGTCGTGGGGAAGTCGAGCAGCAGCTGCATCTTGTCTCCGGAGATGTCGTACAGCTGAGCGGAGTGTGCCAGCTCAGGCCCCGTCGGCAGATAGCGGTCTTTCGTGATCTTATTGTAAGCGATAACATATTTGCCGTAAGGTTTGGCGGTAGGACCACCCGGAATGCTCAAGTGTCCGATCGAATAGTAGGTAGGCACACGGTCCAGGACCTCAAGTGTCTCCAGATTCCATTTTACGATCTCGGACGATACGAACATGGAAGTATAGGCATTGCCGTTGCCGTCGAACTCGGTGTGCAACGGACCGAGGCCGGGCTTCTCAACTTCTCCGTGGAGAACGGACTCATAGCGAAGCACAGGCACACCTGAGAAGTCGCCTTCAAAGTCCTGATTGGCTATCGCATTCTGGAACTTCGTGAAAGAGAACACCGGCATCGTTGCTGCGAGTTTGCCACTTCCCACTATATATTCACCCGTTGGGTCGACATCACAACCGTGCGGAGACTTCGGACACGGGATGAAGTACACCAGCTCCGGGTATTCCGTAATATCCAACACGCGCACACCGCGTTTTACGGTTGAAGAGGCCGTGTGCGTCCGTTCGTCAAAGACGTTATGGACATACTCTACGTTTTCCATGGTCCCCTCTCCCTGTGCGGCCAGTTCTTCGGCCTTCTTCCAGTTAACGGCCATGATAAAGTCCTTGTCGTTTTGCGACGCGTTAACTTCAAGGAGTGTATACGCCATTTCAGTATTGTAGCACGAGAAAAAGAACCAATCGTGCGAAGGTCCCTTTCCACCGCGGCTCAGGTCGAAATTAAAGCCCGGTGTTCTGAGTTGAAATGCGATGCTCATCTCTCCCGACACGGAGTCAACCTTGATAAAGGAAATCGATCCCTTGAAATTGTCTTTGTAGGAGCTGATGGGCACGTCCTTGTTGTCCATCGGAATACTGAAACGCGTACCCGCGATCACGTACTCTGTGTTCTCTGTAATGAAAGGTGAAGAGTGGTTACCGCCGCTGTTTGGAATTTCCAGGATCTCGTCGGTCTTAAACGTCCGCAGATTAACCCGGGCAACGCGCGGCGTGTTGTTGGCATTGGCAAACGCCCAGCGTCCGTCATGCACGCCGTCGGTAGTCGACAGCGCGATGTGGTGCAAGTCATCCCAGGGCACAAAGCCATGCGTAGTATTCAGCATAGGTTTGGTCTCCTCGCTGTAGCCGTAGCCGTTTTCCGGTGCGACGGAGAATACAGGCAGAATCTTTAGCAGTCGGCCCGATGGAATGCCATACACTCCGATCTGGCCGTTGAATCCCCCGGACACGATGTTGTAGAATTCGTCATATTGTCCGGGCGGCACGTACACTTTACTTGCTGCGTCACCCATCGCCATTTCACCAGGGCCTTTTGGCCGGCACCCGGAGGCGACAGCAAGCAGTCCGCACACTATGAGCGTTGCTGCGAGCTTAAATGTTGTCTTCATATATTTTTGATTGTCAGTTTGGTCCTATTCTTCTCCGTCGTTCTTCCGCATAAATTCCAGGAGGTCGCGGGCGTCGCCGACAGAAACATTTTGATTTGGCATACGCGTAAGACAGAGCTCCAACAACTTCTGGGCTTCCGGATCATTGTCCAGCATTACGTCCACATTGGTGATCATGTTCATGATCCATTCAGGTGTCCTGCGCTTCGTCACGCCGGCCCATCCCGGTCCAACAATGCGCGTTTCATCCAGTCTGTGGCAAGCCTGACATTTCATTTCGTAGATCGCTTCCCCCCGCACAATACGTTCTTGCTCGAGCGGAGTATGGAGCGTCACATGCTGCACGGGGCCGATGCCCTTGGCAGGGTCCGCATTTTCCGCCACTGCGGAGGATTCATCCTCGCCGGCCGAAGTTGCGGATTGCGACCCAGGGCGGTCAGGCTTACAGCCGGAGAATACCAGGGCCATCACAAAGACGAGTACACTAGCCTTGATCATGATTGTGCCAGATGAGATTGCTGATTTGTTCATAGTTGTTGACGTGTTTTCAGGTACGAAACTACTTCCGGAGAGACGTTTGATTTATGACTGAGATCACATGCTGCCTACCTAAATTAAGGCAAAGTTTTGGTTCAACCAACGTCACGTTGAGGCTGTTTGATGCCAGCCCGAAAAAATTATCTGACAACGATTTCGTGCGCGGGAACCCTGCTGCTTGCTGCATTTTATATCGCCTTGCTGAATACATCTCGCGACAATGACTTTTTCATATGAGGGTCAAGGACGCTGCAAATGTTCCGGATGAACGCCCTCCCCCGGTCGGTAACGACAAGCCCTTCTGGCGCAAACTCTACCAATCCTTCCTGTTCCATCTCTTTTAATTGGCGGAATGCTTCCTGGCCAGCAGTTCGGGCCAGTTGTTCGCATGACACCACTCCATTGCAGGCTATGTCTATAATTGCGCGCCGTAAGCGCAGGTCCTCAGGAGATTGGATGTGTCCGCGCGCTATCGCAAAGCCTCCTTCCAAGACACACTGTGTATACTTCTCCACGACTTTCTCATTCTGAGCATACGCATACCGTGCATCGCTGATGGCCGAAGTACCCAGGCCAATCAGCAAGTCCGTATGGGAGGTCGTGTATCCCATAAAGTTGCGATGCAGTGTCCCCTGCGTCTTCGCGTGAGACAGCGCATCGTGAGGCAGCGCAAAGTGGTCCATCCCGATCTCTTTATAACCCGCCGCGTCGAACATCTTACGCCCCTGCTCATAGAGCGCGCGTTTCGTAACATCGGAAGGCAAGTCCGCATCTTCGTAGCCACGCTGCCCGGGCCGCATCCACGGCACATGGGCATAGCTGTAAAACGCAATCCGGTCGGGCCTGAGTGAGATGACGCTTTCGAGTGTTTTCGTTACGGACTCCAGCGTCTGGTACGGCAGTCCGTAGATCAGGTCAAAAGAAATTGACTTATATCCAAGATCCCGACTTTGATTCGTTACAAGCTCGACATTCTCAAACGGTTGTATCCGGTTGATGGCCCGTTGTACCCGCTCGTCCAAATCCTGGACACCAAAGCTTACGCGACGAAAGCCGAACGACCGCAGCGCCTCCAGGTGCGCCCTGGTCGTGTTGTTTGGATGGCCTTCAAACCCGAACTCCGGCGCCGGATGGATATCGGCTTGTTCCAATAACAGGGTCAACAGTCGGTCGAGGTTTTCGGGACTAAAGAACGTAGGCGTGCCTCCCCCGAGATGCAGCTCACGCACCTTCGGCCGTCTCCCGAACAACTTCAGGTACGCTTTCCATTCTCCGATCACCGCAGCGATGTAACGTTCTTCGACAGCATGATTGCGGGTTATCCGCGTGTTGCAGGCGCAGTATGTACACAGACTTTCGCAGAAGGGAAGGTGAATATAGAGACTGATGCCTTTTTCGTCGTTCGATTCATCGAATGCCCGCTTTACAGCCCGATGCCACGAGGTGAGATCAAAATCTTTCGTATTCCAATGCGGGACTGTCGGATAGCTGGTGTATCGGGGTACCGGAACATCATACTTCCGGATCAACTGCTCGAAGGTGGGCACTTGCATACGACAAAGGTATCGTCGACGCAAAGTGAAAAAACATGATACACGTCATAGAAGTTGTTACGATTTGTCAGGTTTTCCGGGTTGACGCCAGCAAAAGGATTACACCGGCCACCAGGATTACGGATGCAACCAATATCGCCATCCCCATAGTGCCACCAAGGCCTGGACCCAGATAGGGCGCCGACGGCATGAGCATCAATATGACCTCAGTGGACAGGAAGCCGACAACAAAAACGGCAACCGCGGTACGCCCCAGCCGCCCAAACAGCAAGCGCTCGTGGTACCACACCAATAAGGGCAGGGTGATCGTGCCGATGAGAACAAGGTGAAGATAGGCCATCACGTAGGGCCGGTTGGCAAAAGCGAGATGCGCCACAGATGGAAACGCTGATAGCCATTGCGCGAAAAGCTTAATTCCGTAGGATATCAATCCAATTACAAGCAGGTAGATAGTTAGACGATCGGCCTTGGACGCGATCTCGCGGGTGGCGGGACGCAGGCATTTCACCAGCAGCCACAGCGATATAATCTGCAGTACGGCTGCAAAAAACCCTATAGCGTTGAAGACGATGCCCGGATCCGTCCAGAGCGTCGACAAGAGGTACGCCGGTACGCAGGCGATTGCGAGGTATCTTCCTGCCCGGCGTGCTTCCACGATGTTAAACAAAATGCCCCTTTTCTCCAGGAGATGGAGCAACACCGCGATTCCGCCGAAGGTGAAGAAGCCATTATACTGAAAGTGCAGATAGTAGTAGACAGACAGGTAGTACCATTTGGTCTGGCCCAAACCCGTTGCGCTTGTACCGCCGATGGCAATCGGACCGACAGCCGACACTAGGAAGTAGACGAGCGCGATGCGCATGTACCACAGGGAGGCAGTACTTGCCGACGATTTCGTGTCGCGAAAAAATCGGATCGACAGCACTACAATCAAACCTGTATGGAGCGTCGACAACACAATGGATGCCACGCCGTAGCCCTGGAGTGGGAAACTCACTGCCATTCCTACAAGCAAAGCCTGCAGCCAGTAGAATACCCGCCGATACCACCGTGCTTTCGTATCGGCGACATAGGCTTCAATTCCAAAAATCACAAGCGCATTGGTCACCCATCCCAGGAACATAAGATGGGAATGTGCATGCAACATATAAGGATAGTGCACCCAATCTAACGGATGGACAACGTGCCACCGAAGCAATAGGCCAAAACACGCCGCCAGGGCAAAGAACATCAGCGGAATCCTATACAGCCCTTTTGCGACGTGCATTGATTAAGGTGGTAATGAGCGTAACGAAATAAAACAACATGGCCGCGGCCGTCATCCACGCGCTCGTCGTCCGGAATTCATATGGCAGTAGGCCCATACCCGAAACGATGCGGATCAGCAGGGAAGAAATGAGCAGCACAAGCGGCACATAAAGAAAGGGATGATACGGTTTTACAGCGAGGCCCAACACGCCGGGAAGGATAATGGGTCCATGAGCAAATATCATCGAAAACACAAACCCGAGGAAAAAGGTGTGAACGATGATATCGTATGAAAAGGCCACGTTGGGCAATGTCAGGAGAAACACACCTTCAAGCAAAAGGGCGCAATATCCACACATGAGCGCATATCCGATAAAGCGCGTCAGGCCCGTCTTCCGCAGGCTTACGCTGACCATATCATAACGCATGAGCCATACGGCGACCCCGATCATCCCGACGGCCGCAATATAAGACCCATACTGATGAAATGGGATAATGAACCCAACCACCACCAGACCCAGAAATCCGAGTAAAAAGCCTCTTGTACGGTCGGTCACCGGTAGAAACTTCGACAGTTCTATCCGCTCCCCTACAATGGTCAGCAAAAGGAATCCCATCCACCACGGGAACGCCGCAGGAAAAAAGCGGCCGTGCAGTAACAAGATGTTGCCGATAAGCCAACAGACAGCGCCACCGAGCATTATATAAAGAAACAGCGCACGCTGTCGTGACAGGTACACGAGGTAAATAATCACAAAACCTATGCTGGCAGCCACCAGTAAACTGGTACCGGTAATGAACATCCCTTTAATGAACGGCAGGATCGAAAGCCCGCTGATAACCGGGACGACCAGATATGCCCTCTTCTTTAGCGGAATGACCTTCTCAAGCGTTATCAAGGTTCCGAGGAAACCACCGACCATCACGGCTCCGTGGTTGACAACCGCATGCGACAGCGGGAAGCTGACACCAAGCCTTCCAAAACCCGCCAGAACGCCCAGGACGAGGTTAACAAACGCAAATGCAGCAAAGAGAGCTCTCTGGTATGTTTTCACTTCAATAGTAAAGAACTGGCGAAAGCGGATACGCCCCTTCAAAAGCCTAAATTTCGCCCTGGCGGTGAGAAATCCATATGATCCGCATCATATCTCATACTGTTACCCCAAAAAGTTATCCTGACATTCGTCACCATTGCAGCGCCAATAGCCCAATGCTCATTTCTTCACCGCGAGTATAAGCTTTGCCCTGGCGCGCTTTGTGTCAGTCGTTTGCTCATTGATTATATTAGCGGTTTGAGAGTTATGAAAGTCGACTTAATCGTCAATACTATCACCGCGTGGGATGAGGCGCCGCGCGCGAGACACCAGTTCACGGCCGCTGCGGCAAAAAAATTCCGCGTAGCATTCGTAACGCGTAACAAGACGGGCCTGCCGGGAATCAAGACCTACGAAGGGGGACCGAACACGCTGGTGGTAGAACCCACATACCCGGTCGACTACCGTTTCCGATACCGTCTGCCCGGCATCAATGAAACGTACCAGCGGTGGCTGTACAGCCGCCTGAAGAAGATGTTTCCGGAGGCCAGCGCGGTAAATTTCGATTGCACCGCCACGCGCCTGAAACAATATTTTCCGACGATATACTACTGCAACGACGAATTTGCCGGAAACAGCAAGTATAAGAGTGCACTCGTCGACAAATACCTCTCGCGCTCAGAAAGGAAAATGGCGGGCGATGCGCTGTTCTGTGTGGCCACGTCTCATTTCCTGAGGGAAAAACTTATCCAGTACAATTCTCACGTTTACGAAATTCCTCTGGGCGTCTCTCTGGATGGTGTGGATGCCTCCCACTTGCAACCCCGCACGCCCGGCGACAAGATCGTCGTAGGCCTTATGGGGGTGATCAACGAACGGCAGTACTCACCGGAGGCAGTGAACATCTTATTAGGTCACGATCGCTTCAAGGTGGTCATTATCGGGCCGGTCACGCAGGAGTATCTCAACCAACTGCGGGGCCTGGATCCATCGGCAGTAAAAGGCATGTTGAAGGGAAAAGAACTTTACGATGCCCTGGCACAACTTGACGTCGGGCTCGCGCTCTACAACCTCGACTTCGTTAACCCGGGAGGCACACCCAACAAGGTATGGCAATATATGGCCGTGGGAAAACCCACCGTAATCAGTGCATTGCCTAACCTGAAGTACATGAAATTCCCTGACCACACCGTGTACGTAACCCAGGGCAACGACGACTTAATCGAACAGATCGAGAAGGCGTATGCGGAAAGTACGCCGGAACGCGTCAGGGCCCGCATCGACTTCGCCCATTCCAACACCTGGGATCATCGGTTCGCCCAGTTTCTGGATGCCTTCCGCCAACATACCGGAAAGGTGGAGACTTTGTAGGCGCCTATTTACAGCTCCTTGATCTCAATGTTCCTCCAGTAGATCTTGATCCCGCCACCATCGTGGATCTGCAACGCAATGCTGCCGGTAGCCTGAGCGATCTTATCGTCTTCAAGACGGATCATGGGTTCCCCGTTCAACCAGGTCTCGACCACCCCGCCGACAACCCGGATTTTCATCGTGTTCCAGTCGCCATATTTCAGCGCTTTGTCTTTCTCAGGCTCGGGTTGAATCAACCATCCGCGTCCATACGATTCGTAGATCCCGCCGGTATTATGACCCGGCGGCGCTACTTCCGCCTGCCAGCCGGTTATCTTCGTTCCCTCGATGCTCGAACGGAAGAAAATGCCGCTGTTGCCATCGGCTTCTTGTTTGAATTCAGCGGTAAGTTCAAAATCGCGAAACTGTTTGTCGGTCGCGAGGTATCCGTATTCTTTGTCCGGACCGCTCTCAGATATCAACAGCCCATCCTCAACATACCATTTCTCGGTACCGTAGACCTTCCAGCCGGAGAGGTCCTTCCCATTGAACAGCTTTGTCTTCTGCCCGTTAGCGCACGCGGCAGCCGCAACCAGAATTGCAATTATCAGGGTTCTCATGTCAAAGTTTTTTCATGTTAATCGGATCCCACCGCACAAAAGTATTGCGGCTGTAGCTTTCATTGCAGAGCAATGCAGGAGCTGCGGCGCGGAATCCGAAGACCGGATCCTCGACAACCGAACCACCATTCCTTATCGCATCAAAAAAGTTTCCGAAGTGATCGTAGTGTGCGCCTTTGTATCCCTCCTCTACTTTATACACCAATTCTTCCGGCTCCAGCATGCGTTTTCTTCCTTCCGGGGCAATCTCTGCACCCGCTACCGGCGCGGGCCCTTCTGACCCTACGTAGCGCGACCGCCGGACCACCACCTCATCCCACTTGACGTCCATTGCGCCCTTGCTGCCCACCAACTTCAGATAGGTCGAGCCACTGGTGCCGTCTACAAAATTACATCGCAACGACAAGTTAAATCCAGGGTGCTCCGACGTTTCAGGATACTGGAACATGCCTAACAACACGTCCGGCACTTCACGGCCATCCTTCCAGTAACGAAGGCCCCCCATGGCGCTGACCTGGTCCGGGCCATTCGAGTTGGCGATAAAGTGAAGGCTTGAAAAGAGGTGAACAAAAAGGTCGCCCGACATCCCTGTGCCGTAGTCCGTGTAGTTCCTCCACCTGAAAAAACGAAGCGGATCAAAGGGACGCTTCGACGTGTTGGCCGTAAACCGACTCCAGTTCACCGTCTTCTCCGATGCATCGCCGGGAATCGGATATTGCCAGGCACCCTCAGGAGAAAAGCGTGCCCAGAAACCTTCGGCATAGTTAAGATCTCCGATCGCTCCTGCCGCCAACAGTTCCTTTGCCTTTTCATTGCCAAGCGATGAAAGTCCCTGACTTCCCACCATGAACACCTTGCCCGACTTCCGCCAGGCATCAATCACTTCGTGGCCTTCGTCTACCGACTTCACCATAGGCTTTTCGCAATACACGTGCTTGCCCGCGTTCAATGCATCAACCGAAATCTGCTTATGCCAGTGATCAGGTGTTCCGATTATTACGGCATGCACGTCCGAACGCTTGAGCACATCTTTGTAGTCGTCCGTCAGGAAGAGATGACTCCCCCACTTTGCCTGCGCTTGCGCCAGGCGTCCTTTGTAGAGATCACAAACCGCGACGAGCTTGATACCATCATGAGAAAGTGCGGTAACAGTATCTTCCGTTCCCATCCATCCGGCACCGATCAATGCAATGTTGATTTGCGCCGGAGCCGGAGGCCTGGCTGTACGCGATAGGTAATGCGCTGTCTGCGTCTTTGCAGCCAGTGAGTGACCTGATACCGCTGCAACGGCAGCCAGTCCGGCCTTACGGATGAATCGTCTTCTGCTTTCGAATTTACCCATGAACCTCTTCGTTAAGTCGCTGAGGCGGGTAAGTTAGGTAAAATTCCCTGCGAATGGTGGGTGTGTTCTAACACACTAATGCAGCAATTTCCCAAGGCCACAAAAAGAAGGCGGGTACAACGACCCGCCTCTCACGTTCAGGTTAAAATAATACGGTTACTCCGTGGCGCCGTCGCCTCCCCTCAATTCAAGCACCACGGAAGTGTGTGGCGCTATTGAAATCGAATTCAGATTAAATGTCTTCCCCGAAAGCACATCCTTTGCCGACGCGTAGCCTGTCAGCACCTCGGCAAAGCGCGTCATGTCCGGGGTGGCCGTTGCATCGCTGTTGTTAATCATAACCAGCACAGACTCATTGGCAGATTTACGATTATAGACGTATAAATTATCATGAGGGATAAAGTGCTTAAGGGTACCTTCGGCAATCGCTTCACTCTGCTTGCGCCAGTTCAGCAAGTTGCGCAGGTATGCATATGCCTGTTGTTCGGCTTCCGTCCTGCCCTTCTCCGTAAATGCATCGCGGCTGTCGCCGGCCCAGCCGCCCGGAAAATCTTCGCGTATTACGCCATGGTCGCCAGACCCCTTCAGCAGAATTTCCGTGCCATAGTAGATCTGCGGTATTCCGCGTGTCGTCAGGAGGAACGTCATGATCTGACGGAAGCGGGTCATATCCCCTCCCACGCTGTGAAAGACTCGGTCTACGTCATGGTTATCCGCAAATACCTTATGTGCTTCAGGATAGAGATAAAGAAAATCGTGGCTTAGCGCTTCATACAACGCATAGACGTTTCCTCCTTCGCGAAAGGCGTTGAGCATCGCAAAGTAAAGCGGGTAGTCGGCCATCGCGCGCGTGTGTGAGTTGTACCCCTTATGGTCCGGCCCGCGGTCTGTCCACCAGGCAACCTGCGCTGCGCTGCCAATCCACGTTTCACCGACCACATACAGATCGGGATACTCACGGGCTATGGCTTGCGCCCAGCGGGCCATAAAATCTTTATTGTTGTACGGGTAGGTGTCGACACGCAGCCCGTCAAGTCCGGCATACTCGATCCACCAGATCGTGTTCTGGATAAGGTATGTCGCCATGAAAGGGTTGTCGTGATTCAGGTCAGGCATTGTCGGAACAAACCATCCCTTTTCCATTTGCCGCCGGTCGCGTTCCGCAGCATGCGGATCTGACAACGCAGCGATGGCGTAATTGGTCACTTCATAGTTGGGATAGTCATGCACCCAATCCGGGAAGGGCATGTCCTTCATCCACCAATGCTCAAGTCCACAGTGATTGAAAATCACATCCATTACGAGTTTCATCCCGCGACGATGCAGTTCCGACGCCAGGTTGACGTACATTTCTTTCGTGCCATAGCGGGGATCTATTTTGTAATAATCAGTGATCGCGTACCCGTGGTAGGAATACTCCGGCATATTGTTTTCCTGGACCGGGTTAAGCCACAGCGTGGTAACGCCGAGGTCTTCGATATAGTCAAGCTTCGAGAGTATTCCCGCCAGATCGCCACCATGCCTTCCCCCTGGAAAGGAACGGTTGATGCCTTCCTTC
This sequence comes from Cyclobacteriaceae bacterium, assembly GCA_035304385.1. Lineage (GTDB taxonomy): Bacteria > Bacteroidota > Bacteroidia > Cytophagales > Cyclobacteriaceae > ZC4RG29. The sequence continues at coordinate 27,305 of DATGQD010000026.1, read as the reverse complement.
ATGCCCTTTACGACGTCGTTGTCCGGATCCCCATTGACAAAGCGATCGGGTGTAATGAGATAGATGACGTCGCGCTCGGTCAGTCCGGCATGGCGACCGTCGCGCGGCGCACGATCCTTTAACTCATAGGTGTACTTGCGCGTCCGCTTTCCCTTTGTAAACGAGATCAGCACTTCGCCGGATTTGGCCTCAGGGGAGATCTTCAAGTCGACAAAAAGAAATCCGGAATGGGCCGCAGGTGTGACGGACGTAACCTCCACACCGGGATAGTCGACCGCTACGGACGTGGCCGAAAGATCTGACCCCTTCACAAGAATCTGCAGATGTTCGTTCTCCATACCGGTCCACCAAAACGGCGGCTCGACACGATCGATGGTCAAGGTATTCTTTTGTGCGAAGGACGTCGCTGCCACGGCGAACATCACGAGCACAAGGCGCAGTCTTTTCATGGTTATGGTTCCTTTACTAGTTTGACGACATATCGGTGACGCAAGGTTTGGATTTCAGCGATGTACAGACCCGGCGTCAGCCCCTCCATGCTCCATTGGTTGTCCTCCTGCCGTTGCAATGCAACGGATTGACCGAGCATATTCCTGACTGTAATTTCGGTGACGACTTCACTGTCCGAAGCTATGTGGATATGAGATCGTACGGGGTTGGGAAACACCTGGAGGTAAGGCTTTCTTTCGTCAGCGACCGCGGTTACCAACGGATTTTCTATGGGCACATCGGTGTACAGCCTATACTCTCCCGGCTGAAGGTTTACTGCCGTAGCCGTTGAAGTAACGTCAAGCGGTGCACCGTGCGCGTAGTAGTCGTACCACGTGCCGGTATGCGGGAACTCCACGACAATTCCCTGTGCCGTAAGGCCGAAGTTTACCACCAGCTTGACATTCATTTCGTCGGTGTTTGCCGGACTGGCCGTGTACGGGTTGTTCCGGAGCGTGACTTGCTTCAACAGCGTGGCGCCCCCACCGAATTCGGCGGTGCCGTCGGTGAAGACCGGGTATTCGCCACGCAGCCGGATCAGGTCGGCGGTACGATTGAACAATCGCCTGCGCGGACTTTCATCACGAAGACTCCACCCTGTTGGTTTGGGCGATAGTCTGCAGTTGTCGCTGATCATTCCGTCTTCGCACCGGTTAATACTTTGATCGTAGCCCAGTTCACCGAACTGCCACAACATTCTCGGTCCGGGCGTCAGGTAAAACAGCAAGGCCGCCGCTTCCGTACGTTGCAGTCCGATGGCCGGGTCCTTAACCGAATAGCTACCCGATACATTACCGAATGCCTGGTTCTTGTACATGAGGCGTTCTTCGTCATGACTTTCCATGTATCCGATAACGTGCGGAACGCTCCAGCCCCGCTCCTGGTAATCTATCCAGCTGATGTCCGACTCCTCGGGGTAACCCATCGTATTCTGGTTGAAAGCGTGATTCAGGTTTCCCCAAACCAGCATGCCTTTCCCCTCGTCTGCCCGATATTCCGCCAACTCCTTTTCTTCTTCGTTCGCCGCAAAATGCTCGAGTATGATCCATGCGTCCGGAGTGTGTTCCCAGATCACATCGGCCATGCGTTTCAGTAGTGCGATGCGGCTTGCATCATAAGCGGACCAGGCGCCGACGTTCGTCGGATTGTTCGTCTGCGTGAAGCCCTTCGACAAGTCGAATCGAAAGCCGTCGACCTTGTATTCGTTCAACCAGTAATGCGCTACAGTATCCAGGTAGGCCTGGGTATACGCACTTTCGTGATCCATGTCGTAGAACACGTTGAAAGGGTGCCTTGCATCCGTATTGAACCACTTGTTGTCAGCCAGTGGCTTCATAGTGCCGAAATCGAAATCCATCATCACGTAGGGATTAGGCAAGTCCTGATGATTCATTACGATGTCGAGGATTACGGCTATTCCTTCCTGGTGGCAACGGTCTATGAATTCTTTTAGCTTTTGCCGTGTACCATAATACTTGTCCGGCGCGAACATAAAGGTCGGGTTGTAGCCCCATCCCTCATTGCCGTTGAATTCCATGACCGGCATGAGCTCGATCGCCGTAACGCCGAGGCGTTTGAAATAGGATATTGTGTCGACGAGATTCTGATAGGAGCGCTCGCCAGCTTCAAAAAAATCGCGGATGAGCAACTCATAGATTACAACCTCTTCCTTCGCCGGCTTAACGTAATCGTCAGCTTGCCATTCATATGGTGCCGTTCCGGTTTCCAACACCGCGACCCGATTGAAATACCATTCCGAATGCAACGCGGCGGCGGGATACGGTTTGAGACCCGGGTACACCGACGCGGGGATGTATACATCTTCCGGGTCGAGGATCTTGTCTGCGTACGGGTCCGCCACGTAAATAGATTCATCGATCAGGTATTGAAAGCCGTACTCTACGCCGGCTGTGAGTCCATCCACTTCGATCCAAAAATATTCGCCGTCGCGATTCATCAGATAATCAGGCAGTAGTTGCCAGTCTGTGAAGTCTCCCAGGAGGTACACATCCGACTTTCCCGGCGCCCACAGGCAAAGGGTCACGCGCGTGTCGTCACCGGGCGCATAGTTGATGCCCGGGATAATGCCGGCGGGGCGCGGCACTGTCGGACTCGGCTGCCTTACGATATATTGGAAGGATTGCTCGTCGGTATCACCATTGGCATCTGCCACGAGTTTCACCACGGCGGCGTCTGGCGAAGCCGGCACTACATACTCGAAATTGTAGGTAGTTCCCTGTGCCTGGTCGATGAGGTTATCGTCTACGTACAGGGAGAAGTCGGCCGTAGCGGGGGTCTCTGCGGCAATGTCGATGCTGTTGCCCGGATCTACAAAAAGGTGCCGCTTACCGGGAGCGGTCAGCTTTACTTCGAAGCCCCCGTCCCAAAACGACGCCAGATAGTCTGTCGTTTGTCCGTCGGACCAGTCATTCCCCTTCAGCAGGATGCCCAGCTGGGCCGCGCTGCTGATGTCGCCATCAAAAAAGTCGGAAGGTGTAAAAACAATGGTGAACAACGTTCGACCCCCGACAACCGACTTGCTGCACTTTGCAGGATCCGCTTGTGTCGGGTTGCTACTTGCCGGATTTACGTTCGACGCGGCGTCAACGTTCATCCCGGGAATCCACACCCACACCCATGCCGTCGTTAGATTGGCCAGGGGCGTTCCTGTTACGTCGTAGACGACCGTGATCTCGTCGGTAGATCGAAACAAGGCAGGCGTTATGGTCGGGTCGATTGCTTCCTTCGACCACACCGTGCCCACTGTCAATACGAGTATGACTACCAAGTATAATTTTTTCATGGGGACACATTACGCGATGACAGCCAGCGCCCTCCGTGATTCCGGAGGGGCTGGTCTGCCTGCGGGCTCAAACCCTGATTAAATCAACTAACCTTTTCTTTTTGATGGGTTGTGTGCTTCAGTGCATCACTTCAGGAAGTAATACTCGCCGGTTCCCGTGTTGAAGGTCACAAAGTAGGTTCCTTCTTTCACGGGGATGTTCGGACCATCCTGTCCTCCTATGCCACCGGGGAAGTCCGAGCCGCCCCAGTTCACCGCCCAGTCGTCGTCGGCTCTGAATTTCGCCTCGCCGTTCGTCAGGGTGACTGCCTTCGACCACAGGAACGGATTAGCCGGGTTTTGGATGAGGTCGGTGTCCTCATCCCATTGCCCGGACGTGGCGTCACCAATAATGCCCACGGCGTCGTACGGCGCCGACGCGGTGGTCGGCATAAAGAAGTACTGCCCACTCATGTCGTTAAACCAAACTGCGTACGTTCCCGCCTTGACGGGAATGTTGGGTCCATCCTGTGTACCGTAACCGGAAGGATACGTATCGCCTCCCCAGTTCTTGCCCCAGTCGTCGTCAGCGCGGAATTTGGCCTCCCCGTCGACAAGCGTCACCGTTCCCGTCCAGATGTGCGGATCGTTGGGATCCTGGACGAGGTCTGTATCATTGTCCCAACCACCGGGCGTACCACTTCCGATAATACCCACGGTTGCCAATGGCGCGTCGTCCAGCTTGGTGAGGGTGTAGTTTCCGGAGGCATCTTCAAAGACAATCTTATAGTATCCGGGATCGGCGATCGGAATATTAGGGCCATCCTGAATGCCGGTTCCTGACGGATAGGCATCATGACCCCAGTTCACCGCCCAGTCGTCGGCCGCTCTGAACTTAAGTTCGCCAGCCGTCAGATACGTGGTGATCGTCCAGGTGAACTTGTCGGCACCTGTGGGGTCGGAAAGGCGCATATCGGTGTCGGTATCCCACCCGCCTGCGGTAGCAGTTCCGATGATTCCGATGGTGCAGTGGTTGCCGCATTCGCTGTCCTGATAGGTAACCGCGCTGCGGGTGATCGTCTGCGAATAAACAGGTTCTGCATCGTATCCGTTTATCGTCGAACGGAGCCGCAGGTATACGGTTCCTTCTTCGAAACCCGGTAAACCCAGTGCAAGCATGGCATTGTTGAATTGCCCAACGGTAACGTCAACCGCGTCCTGCGAACTCTCGGCCACGGTGCGCGGCGCCGGGAAATCCGGATCGATATCGGCTTGCAATGTATAGATGGTCGACAGTTGAATACCATAGTCGGTGCGCTGCCATTCAAACTTTTCAAATATTTGAGTCGCGTTGTCGGGCAACAGCTCGACGGGCCCACCCGTGGCGGCGTTCTTCAGCACGGGCGGAACAAAGGTGCTGACGTCGCCCAGCGTTGGCCGGGGATTTTCATCGGCGCAACTGGCGGCGATGATGATCATACAAAGTGCCGCCAGGCGGCTATATGTTTTGCTTATCAGTGTTTTCATACGTCCCATGATTTATTGGTATCCCGGATTCTGTACCAGCGTCGGATTCGCGCCCAGGTCGGCCGAAGGGATCGGGAAAAGATCGCGGAAGGCCGCGGTTCCTGTCCCCTCCTTTACATTCCCTTTCCAGGGCCACACATAGCTGTCGCCTGTGAATTTCCCGAACCGGATCAGGTCGGTTCTGCGGTGTCCTTCCCAGTAAAGTTCTCGTGCGCGTTCATCCAGGATAAAGTCCAGGGTGAGTTCGCCACTGGTAATGTTACCGGACGCATCGCCGTATGCTCTCTCCCGGAGGGCATTGACGTAGTTGAGCGCTTCAGCGGCGCTACCCCCTTGTCCACCTCTCAGGACGGCCTCGGCGTACATCAGGTAAGCATCGGCAAGGCGGAACATGGGCCAGTCGGTGTCGACGAATTCAGGATGGGCTTCATCAGCGAGAGATCCGTCGAATTTCCGGTTTCTGAATTTGGTCATCGCATAGCCCTCGGTAAACTGCCCGATGTCGTTGATCTCGAGGGATTGTCCATCCGTCCAGAACAGCGCGCGCGAATCGGTGTCACCACTGATGTCGTCAAACTTTTCTACAAATGCCGATGTCACGCGAATACCGCCCCATCCATTGTTTACGCCAAACATCGATTCAGCCAGCGGGATCATTGACCCACCGATCGGAGCGTGTACGAGATAGACCATCCCACCATACGACTGCGTGTTCTGGCCGTCGTAGGTGATCGGGAAGATCATTTCAGGACTGGCGTCATTGTCGGCAACGAAGTTCATCAGATAGTCTGGTGCCAGCATATAGCCAGCGCTTATTACCTTGTTAAGCGCGGTAAGTGCTTCCGTATACTTAGCCGTACCGATATACACTTCGGCATTCAGATACAACTTTGCCTGCAGCATCCACGCAGCCGCTTTGTCGGCGCGGCCATATTCAAATCGCGGTTCGCCGAGATCATCTTCTATGTCCGCCAGTTCAGTCTCTATATAAGCAAAGAGATCACTGCGGTTTATCTGTTGCGGAAAGAACGATCCCGCCAGGTCGGCTTCCGTCACAAACGGAGGATTTCCAAACAGGTCGAGTGCGTGATAGTATGCCAATGCCCGCAGGTACCGTGCCTCCGCATGGTAGGTTTTGATGGTGGCATCGTCGCTATCGACCGTCGCGCGGATAAATTCATTGCACAGGGCAGCGGTATACATAATCCTGGAGTAGACCGCACCGATGAATACATCGGTTTGTGTCCAGGTGTGCCAATGGAAGTCTTTGATGGTGGCGTCGTTCCAACCGATGACAGCCTCGTCTGTTGTGAGTTCCTGGCAGTTCCAATACTGCCGGAGGTAGTTCGAAAAGCCTTCATCAATACCGGCGATGTCGGGCTGTCCGGCCGGCCCCTGTTGTCCGCTAAGCGCGAAGGTGGCATATAATTTTGCCAGACCTTCCTTGTAAGCTTCCGGTGAATCGTAGACGTCGGCAGCCGTCTTGATCGATGCTCCCAACGACTGCGGATCAAGGTCATTAAAGCAGGACGTTGCAGTGAAGCTCAGGGCAACGACCATTACATATATTCTTGATTTCATAGACATTGTCATTTGCAGTTTAGTAGGTCAGGTTAACACCCAGGATGAAATTGCGTGACCGCGGATAGATGTTATTGTCAATGCCGGGATCAAAACCGTTGTTGACTTCCGGATCGATACCACTGTAGTCGGTGATTACGAAAGCATTCTGTACCGTCAGGCTGACCCTCATCTTAAGCCGCTCGCCCAGGTCGTTCAAGCTGTAGCCGAGGCTGATGTTATCCATCTTGAAAAACGATGCATCCTCTACGTACATGTCAGACCAATACTGCGGGTTGATAAACTCGCTATTCCGGATCGAGGGTGAGATGTTGTTAAAGAATCCTGTGTTGATGTACAGCGCAGAATACGTAGTGCCGGAAGCCCGGTTATTGTAAACGTAGTTGCCAAGACTCACGCGTCCTGCGAGAAAGAGGTCGAAGTTCTTGTAGCGCAGGTTCGTATTGATACCCATCAGGTAATCCGGATACGGAGAGTACTTGTGGTATTTGTTTCGGCCACTGCTGGCTACCGAGCCACCCATCCCACTACGATCAACGTAAAGGCCTTCAATGGGCATTCCCTGCTGGTTGTAGACCTGTTCAAAGACGTAAAAGGAATTAGCGGGCTGTCCAACGGTGTGGATCTGTACCGTGTTGCCCACACCACCTGAGATGCCGCCGACCGCTACACCTTCATAGTTGGGGTCCTCTGTACGAAGCAGACCGGTGATCTCGTTCTGGTTGTGCGTGAAATTGAACCCGACATTCCAGGAGAGATCGGTACTCTCAATAACACGTGCGTTAAGGGTAACCTCAACACCTTTGTTCTCGAGTGAGCCCACGTTCGTCCACAGGAAGTTTGAGAAGTTGCTTCCCGCCGCCACCTGAATGTTGTTCAGCAGATCTTCAGTCTCGCGCTTGTAAACATCGATCGTACCCGTAATCCGGTCATTGAGAAAACCGAAGTCGAGACCAATGTTATAAGTTGTCGTTTCCTCCCACTTAATGTTGCCATCGTACGCGTTTGGACGAAGTGTGTAATAAAACGTATCACCAAACTGGTAGCGTGCGGTGTTCGTACTGATCTGGTAAACCGGCAAATACGGGTATGAGCTGTTGGGGCTTCCCGGAATGCTGATGTTTTGCTGACCGGTAACACCATAACCCAGTCTCAACTTCAACTGAGAGAGTACGTCGGTCGCCGGTGCCATGAAGCTCTCGTTTGCGATATTCCACGCGAGTGCCGCTGCCGGGAATGCTCCCCAGCGATTGTCTTCTGAGAACCGACTTGAACCGTCAGTCCGGTACGTGAGCGTAAGGAGATAACGGTCCTTGAAGCTGTAGTTAATCCTTCCGAAGAATGAAAGCAGGTACGTCAGGTCCGGCACATATTTGCGCGGTATGGGTCGTTCTTCGCTGTCGAGATCGTTGTCATAGAATTTCGTCTCGGTCCAGTTCCTGCTAAAGTTGGAACCGTAGTTTTCAAAGCTTTGATAGGAATAGCCAGCCGTAGCGTCGATTCGGCTCGTGCCGATTTCCTTCACATAGTTCAGGTAAAGATCGAAGAGCTTCGCCCTGTTTTCGCCGGTGTAATCGATACGCTGCCCCTCTCCTATATCGGTCACCCAGGGAGCGAGGATATCAGTGTTGTTCACACCATCGCTTTTTGTATAATCCAGGCCCGCGTTCACATTGGCCCGCAGGTCGGGAAGAAAGGGAAAACGATAGTCGAGTTGGATGTTACCCAATATCCGGTTGACGGTGGATGTATTGTTCGTGAGGTTGAGCAAGGCCACGGGATTGCTTGGCGACAGCCCGATAGGGTCGGAATCCGGATCCTCGGGGTCTGTCACCCACGTGAAGTAGCCACCCCAGCGGGTGTTGTCATTATAAACCGGTTGTGTTGGATCGAAAAATACAGCACCCCCGACAGCGCCGGTGTTGCCAAAGTTGTTCTTCGTATTCGACGCCTTTGCTGAGAAATTCACTTTAAGGTGATCATCGAAAAACGACGGTGAGAGGTTCAGGTTGAGCGAATGCCTTTTCGAGCTGGTCGTCTTCAATATCCCTTGCTGGTCGGTGTAACCGTAGGAGACACGGTACGGAATTGAGTTGGCCGACCCGGATACCGCAACGTTATGGTCGTGAGAAACGGCATCGCGGTAGACTTCCTTTTGCCAGTCCGTATCCGCGTCGCCCAGGCGGTCGAGGGCCGATTCATTGAGTCCGCTCACCGTGCCGCTCTCTACCAGTTCCGCTATAAGTTCGCGATATTCCTCGCCGGAGAACACATCGAAAAAGTCGATGGGCGAACTGATTGAAACATTGCCATTATAGCTTAGCTGGGGCTTACCCTCCTTGCCTTTCTTGGTGGTGATGATGATCACACCGTTGGATGCCCGTGATCCGTAAATGGCGGTCGCGGAAGCATCCTTAAGCACAGTGAACGACTCGATGTCGTTGGGATTAATGGAAGCAAGCGAGTTGGCGCTCCCTCCGATGGTCTTGTTGTCGATCGGAAATCCGTCAATTACAATGAGCGGATCGTTGGATGCGCTCAGCGACGATCCACCCCGTATGCGGATGGTGGCGCCACTGCCCGGCGCCCCGCTGTTGGTAGTCACCGAGACACCGGCGACCTTCCCCACCAGGAGGTCCTGCGGCGAGGTGAGCACACCCTTGTTAAAATCGCGGGAACTGATAGCCGTGACAGACCCGGTGAGGTCTTCCTTTCTTACCTCACCGTAGCCCACGACAATCACTTCGTCGAGTTGGGTGGCGTCGACTTGCAGGGTTACATTAATAGTAGTGCGGCCTTCAACGGCCACTTCCTGCGGCTGGAATCCCACGAAAGAGAACACCAAAATGGCGTCCGACGACACGGCAATAGAATAGTTACCGTTGGCATCGGTCAGCGCTCCGTTTGATGTACCCCTTTCGAGGATGTTTACCCCGGGGAGGCCGGAACCGTCCGACCCATCAGTCACTCTTCCCACCACGGTATGCTGCGCGAAGGCCCCAAGGACCGATGACAGCATCAGAATCGCGGTCAGGTAGCGGTAATTTTGCATCATAGAAGATCAGGTTAGTTGTTTTGGAAAAGCTCGTTCCGCGCGGGAAATTCCGGAGATAATACCCCCCGAAATCCTTTGCAGGAACGTTTACAATCTGGCCCGCCCTGGCACGAAAGTCAAATGTCTTTGGGTACATTTCGTTAGCGTACCACCCCAAAAAACACACAACACACACTTGGAAAAGGCGTAATCCGGAGGGATTTTCAGGTAAACTGCGGTTAACAAAAGGTTAACAGCGGCTTTTTAAAAACGGAACTACGGCTCCGGAATCACATCGCCAAAATGAACCGGGTCAGACTCTGTTCGGGGGATAGCTTCAGCTTTTTGCGGAGGCGGCTTCGGGCCACCTTGATGCTGTCGTTGGAAATTCCCATGATGGAAGCGCATTCTGCGAGGGTGAGGTTCAGCCGGATCAGGGCACAATGGCGCAGCTCGTGGGGTGTCAGATCCGGGTAGCTGAGCTTGAGTTTCGAATAAAACCCGGTATGGATTTGCTCAAAATAGAGTGAAAAGTCCTCCCAGTCCTTGTCCAGCCGGAAACTGTCATCGATTACGCGGAGGGTCCGCCGGATGTCCGTGAGCGCGATGCGCCCGTTGTGCTTGACCATCGATTCCAGATGTCCCTTAAGCTTGCGAAGGCTTTCATTCTTCTGGATAATGTTTAACGCATGCGTGGCAATCTGCTTATTCTTGAATTCGATCTGCTCGTGCAACTGCTTCTCCTTCAACTGCATATAGTTGAGATCGGCGTCCGCCAGGGCTTGCTGCGACTTATAAACAGCCTCGTTCTTGGCAATAAGCTCCTCCTTCTGCTGGATAATCTTGAGCTGCTGCTCTATGATCTCGTTCTTTTGCCGGTTTATCTCCGCCGTACGCTCTTCTACAATGCGCTGCAGGTTTCGCTTTTGGCGTATGAGGTTCAGGTTGTGGATCCGGGTGGCCGCAACCACCGTTGCCACTCCCAGCGCAGCAAACGAGAGTAAAGCCCACCAGGTGCGGTACCACGGCTTCGAGACAGAAACGGGGATAACCAGCGGCGCACTCCATAGCTTACCTTGTTCGCGGGCGCGCACCTCCACCGCATGTGACCCCTCCCGGAACCCGAACACATTCAGATTTCGGTTTGTGGAGGACTCGGACCAGGGCTGGCCACCCCCGGCGACCCGGGTTTGGTAGACGATGTTTGAAGCCGGGTACGCCAGCGATATAAAAGAAGCCTCCACGGACGAATTATACGGAAAATGACTTTCAGCAACCGACGCCATAGCCATGGCCGTCCCGTTAATGCGAAGCGTTCTCACCAGCGGTTTTTCGGTGGCGCGAAATGCTATCTCACCGACCCATACTTTGGCCATCCCTTTCGCCGTGGCCACCAATAAATTGCCCTTCTTGTCGAAAACCAGGCCGCGTTCCTCAAAGATCCTCGATGGAAGTCCGGAGCTCTGATCGAAGAGGATATAGTCGTCTCCCCGTGACACCAGCAGACCCTGCCCATGCGCCACGTAGAGATATTGCCTATCGATGGCCAGCGACCTTACGGGCTCGTTGGGGTCCAGGCCCTCGAACACCACGCGGTCAGCGTTGTACTTGCCCTCATTGTCCCTGACTATTTTCAACAAACCCTCGTCTGTTCCGACCCACAGCACTCCGAGGGAATCAAACTGCATATCCCGAACGGTAAGGCTATCGGGAGTCGGAAATGTGAACGTCAGTTCCAGCGGCAGGAATTCCTCTCTTGCAGAATCCCATCGGCTAATGAGCTTCCTCTTGCCGTTACTTCCGCAGTATAGTTCGCCGTCGGGCGACTCGCGGACGAGCACCGACTGGTTCAAGTCGGGAAAGAAGGTCAGAGAATCCCGCACGTCAACGCGGATTAGTCCCCGCGAATGCCCTGTGAACCACTTGTTGCCCTCACGATCGCAATAGAGATCCCGGATGGCCACGTTATCGCCCTTCAGAATCTGATGGCGCCGCCTGGTGGTGATGTCCATGGTTGAAATTCCGCCAAAGGCGTCGCCGATCCAAAGGCGCGTTCCTTCCAGGTGCAGACGTTCGAAATAGTTGTCGGCTACCTCCAGCAACACAACTGCCGCCCCCCCCTTCTCGTCTACCCGCAGCAGCTTCTCTCCGGTACTGAAATAGAGCCCATCGCGGTCGTCCAGGGTAAGCGACTCGACACGGGTTTGCCCCACCGATTGCAGCGTTGAGACCACTGAAGGTTTGAGAAGACCCAGATTCTCATCTCCTGTAATCCACAGTTCTTCTCTTTGCGAATCATCGAACAGATCGACGATGTTGACGATAGGTACATTCCGGAGGCGTTCAAACGAAGACGCCGGCCGATCCAGATCAAAATAATACAGCCCGGACGTGCGGGTTCCCACAAAGACGTCTTTGTCGTTAAGCACGACGATCGAGGAGATGCCGGTGATCCTTTCATCGAACGTCGACTCCAGTATGCGCTGATCCGAGTCGATCTTCAAGGTGAGCAATCCGTTTGCGGCGCCCACCAGCAGATGGTCACCCTTTACCGCGGCAATCGCCCGAAATTGCTGCGCGGGAACCTCAACATCGATGGGGACCAGAACCTCGCGCTGACGATCGAACCACAGCATAGGACCTTTGAATGGAGCGATCCATAGGTTGCCAAAGGCGTCTTCAGCAAACGAGAACGAACGGTGGTAATCAATGGAACGATAGTCTTCGCCGAGCTCAAACCTTCGGAATCCGTCGGCGTTCATTCTTACGACCGCGTTGTGTTCACCGATCCATACATTCCCTTCGCGATCTTCATAGATCGACTTCGGGTAGTTGAGCGCCTGATCGAATACAAACTCCCCGATTTGCAGCGGTCTGAAATATATGCTGTCGTTTCGTTGGATGATCTCACTAAGACCGAAGTCGGTGAGCACGCAGAATTGTCCGTTATTCCTTCGGAGAAAGGCCTTGGTGTAAACACTCGGAAGCCCCCGGTAGTATGCGCTGGTCTGAAATCCGTCATAGCGCAACAACCCATCGTCGGTGGCAATCCAAACATAACCTTCTCCGTCCTTAGCGACGCTTTTAATCAGCTCGCGGGACAAAACGTTTTCAATGTTGTAGAACTGGTTGTAGCGGATCTGGGCAAGACATCCGGTTGCAAGAAAAACGACTGCTACGGCCATGATCGGTACAGCGCGCAGGAATACGCCCGGGTTTACGGGAAGCATGCACTTATACCTTTCACGACAAAGCATTTTCACAAGAGACTTGTTTCCATTCAAATATAGCCCACCCTTACCCGCATCGCCAAACCGCTGAACAAACCAGGGGATGATGTCGCCTGGCAGCGACATATTTATATGTTTTCTGTGGGCGTTCGTTCGGAAGCGCTTGCGACGAGTATGCGGAAAGCGGTACCTTGCGCCACGCAAAGTGGGTTCTGCAATGTTTTTGTAAATCCCGGATATACTTCAGATCAAATTAAGCGTCCCTTGTTTGAGTTCATCCCTACTACCATCGACGGCTGCTATGAGATACGGCCACGTGTTATGTCAGACCATCGCGGCACTTTCAGCAAATTGTTTCATTCCAATACTTTCATAGAGAAGATTGGTGTCGACCTTCGTATTCACGAGGTACTTTTTTCAAGTTCGAATAAAGGCGTATTGCGGGGTTTACATTTTCAGGCGAGTCCTAAGAGTACCGCAAAGCTCGTCGCCTGCCTTTCCGGCGATATCTTTGATGCTGTTGTCGATCTGCGGCCGAAGTCGCCGACCTATCTGAAGACCTTCTCAACCCGGTTGTCGGGCGATAAAGACACGATGATCTATATTCCGGAAGGATTGGCCCATGGCTTTTACGCTTATGAAGACAATTCGACAATCCTTTACATGACCTCCGGCGTCTTTTCCCCGGAACACGATTCAGGCATACATTGGAACTCCGCCGGTATAGAATGGCCTGACCCCAACCCCATCATCTCAGATCGCGATCAGAACCTGGTGCGCCTGGAGGGGTTCGACAATCCTTTCTAGACAAGACTTTAAGAACCCGCCCTCCGCGTCTCCGCCTCTTCGCGGTAAAAAAAAAGACGCACACTGTGCGTCTCTGCGTATCTAACTACCGACTCTCTACGTCCACGCCAAACTCAAGTCCATATGCTTGCCGTCCTGAAGCGACGTCAGCACTTTCAGGCGCATGAGTTTCGAGGAACGGAAGTTGGCATCTTTGAAGTTCATCGACTCGAGGCCCTGCTTGAGGTCTTCGATGGTGGCAGCGAGGTCGTACCGCGGCTGGTGATCCGGAGCGAGCTTTTCATAGAGGCTGAAATCGACGCGGTATGAACGCTTATCCGGCGGCGCGTCTTTGTTGATCGACACCGTGGCGCCCGGCACAGCGCGTGCAACAGCCTCCGCCAGATCTTTCACCTGGTAGTTCCACTCTGTGCTTCCGGTATTTACAGCCAGGAACGTGCCGCCGTTGGATGCCGGCCTTGTCACCGCCCAATCGATCGCCAGGGCCATGTCGCGGACGTTAATCAGTGGTCTCCAGGGTGTGCCGTCGCTCAGGATCGAGATGGTACCCGAGGTGAGCGCGCAGGCGACAAAGTCGTTAAGCACGAGGTCCAGGCGCAGCCTTGGGCTCATGCCACAAGCCGTGGCAAAGCGTAGACAAGTGACAATGAAATTTTCATTTGCCAGTGGCTGAAGATCGCGCTCGGTGAACACCTTGGAACGCGCATAGGCCGTGAGCGGATTTAACTGGGAGTCTTCACTCTTGGGGGCGTCGCTCGCAGCGCCGTACATGCTGCAGCTTGAGGCGAAAATGAAACTCTTCACGCCCAGTTCACGAGCACGCTTGGCGAGCTTAATTCCGGATGCGTGGTTGATGTCCAGCGTGACTTCTTCGAACTTGTTCCCCATCGGGTCGTTGGAGATAGCCGCGAGGTTGATCACAACATCGGCACCTTCCAGGATATGGTCGGGCACGTTGCGGATATCACCAAAGTATTGCTGGTCGAGTTTGCGTTCGGGCAAATAGTCGGCGTTCGTCAGACAGCTTGCAAAGTACCCGGCGTCAAATCCCACCAGCGTTGCGTTGGGGTGTGTCGCCCTCAACTGTTCGACGACGCATGGGCCTACATAGCCCATATTTCCAAAGATAACGATTTTCATATTGCAGATTATATAAACTAGAGGTTTGAGTTCAGCGTATCACTCCCACACCTTCCACGGTGCTCCGGTACGCCACAGGTCTTCCAGCACCATCTTGTCGCGTAGGGTGTCCATGGGTTGCCAAAAGCCGTTGTGTCGGTAAGCGCAGAGTTCGCCGTCCTGCGCCAGCTTGGCCAGCGGTCCGCGTTCCCATACGGTGTCGTCACCATCGATGTAGTCGATGACACTGGGCTCGAGCACAAAGAATCCACCGTTGATCCAGGGCGACTGATTGTTCAGCGGCTTTTCTTCGAAGTGTCGGATCGTCGGGTCATCGTTCTTTAAGGTAAACGCGCCAAACCTACCCGGCGTATGCACCCCGGTGAGGGTGGCCTTGACGCCGTTGGACTTGTGGAACTCAATCAGTTCCTTAATGTTCACGTTACCTACTCCGTCTCCGTAAGTAAGGCAGAATGTTTGCTCATTCAGGTACTGACGTATCCTTTTGATGCGGCCGCCCGTCATGGTCGTTTCACCTGTATCGATCAGGGTAATGCGCCAGGGTTCGGCGAATGCATTATGGACTTCCATCTGGTTGGACCGCATGTCCAGTGTCACATCCGCCGTGTGCAGAAAGTAATTGGAAAAGTATTCTTTGATGATGTAGCCCTTGTAGCCACAGCATATTATAAAATCGTTCAGCCCGTAATGTGAATATATCTTCATTACGTGCCAGAGGATCGGCTTACCACCGACTTCCACCATGGGTTTGGGACGAATGCCGCTCTCTTCGCTGATGCGGGTACCATACCCTCCGGCCAGAATAACAACTTTCATTAAGTCAATATTTAATGTTACACCATAAATCGTTCGCTGCACCGGGGCCCGCGGTTGCGTCCCGTCTCCACTGGAGCGCAAAGATCAGATAAAAGGCCAACGATACAAGCGGGTTACCGGCCGCGAGAAACAAAACACGCTCGTTCATCATCCTTTTTCGTCCAACAGCTTTGCGTCCAATAGCTTTTCGGCCGCGAGCTGGATTGTCGCGAAGTCGAGATTGGATTTCTTTGCCATGTCCAGCACGGTATTGGAGCCGTCGGCCAAAGACAACACCCACAGCAGCGCCAGCTGAAAATCTTTCCCCTGCACACTACCTCCTGTGAGGCTGTACAAGCCCCGCCTACCCAGCTGCGGTTCGCAGTATGGATTCAGACTAACATAGGTTTTATTGGCTTCGAGCATTTCGAACACCTGCAAATAAATGTGCCAGGACTCGTCAAGTGCAGCCGGCTTGACAAACTCCAGGTTGTCGCCCGACGTATGATATTCGGGGAATTCAGCATACAAAGCCCTGGTCAGACGCCCGACCGCAAGATTGAATCCCGGCGAACAGTACTGCCGTTCGTCATAACCATAGGGAAAGTATTCGAGTATCTTATTCCTGGCGTCGTGCTTCTTCAATACGTATTCCACGACAGCATCAATCTCAGCATCGCCGCGTCGCGACTTTTTGTAATGAAACGGACCGGTATCACCTAACAACGTCGCTACCAGTCCATGCTTTATGTTGCGGGTGAGATCCTTGTTCAGAGCGAGCCAGGTGATTGAGCCGATGGTTGCGGGTATGAACAGAAACCGATACGAGTACCGGAGTTTCCGCGCCATGAGTTCCTTGATGAGGAACGTCGAAACGGCAATACCCGACAAATTGTCGTTGCAGAGTGAGGGGTGGCAAACATGTGTGGAGACAAGCACCTCATCCGTTATTTCACCAGGAATAAAAACTTCGCCGTACGTCAGATGTCCTGGTTCAAGAGAAGCGTCGATCACCACCTCATACGTTCCCTCCTTAAGCGATTGGAACTGGTTATAGGTCAAACAGAAGCCCCAATCTTCTTTGAAGTAACACGTACGATAAGGTATCCAGTCGGGGTACTCCGGAAGATAGTGCAGATGGCGCTTCAGCTCTTCAAGATCAAGCTTCGCGTTGACGGGTACACTATAGCTGACCACGTGGAGGTTGGAATTCTTTACGTCGACGATCGTGTTCCCTTCGGGATCCTTGATATACGCTTCGCGAATATTCCATTCCCGCGGCACCTCCCAGTCGAACACCTTAGTGCCGGTAGGCACCTCGTGAATCTCCAGGGGTACGTGTTGGCGTACGGCATTGAGTGTTGATCGAACGCCGTCGCCGGTAATGCTTCGGAAGAACGGATACATTTCAGCGATCAGCCGATGGATTTGTTCCCCCTTCGAAAGGGCCGTGTCAAACTCCTTATCCTCTACCGTCATAAGTGTAGCAACTGATAGCGCCAAAAAAACTGTACCTCAATGGCACAAGGCTCCAACCGCGGGCAAAGGTATCCCACGTGGGAAAGCAGGCCAATGATGGCTGTCATGGGGAGGCGAAACAATGATCACGGAAAGGTGTTACAACGCGATAATGCGCTCCCACACAGAAGCCAGAACGGGTATACCCTCCTGATTTTCCTGTCGGACTCTCAGCACTCTTTCGCCGGGATAGAGAACCGGTCCCTGCCCGTCGTCTGTCGCTGCAGCTTTGTAGTGTGCAAGTATTTCCCCGATCTCCTTATTAATAGTAGAGTAGTTACTGAGTTGATCCAGCGAAATTGCCATGAACACCTGTGATAGCCCATGCTCATGAGATTCCGCACTGATGCGCGCCACCGATTGGCCGTTCGACAAGGCTGTGGCAAGGATATCCAGGAGCAGTGAAAGGCCGGCACCTTTCCAATAGCCGGCAGGAAGTATGCGCTGTGTTTCCAGGATCGCGGCGGGGTCGTGCGTGGGTTTGCCCTCCCGGTCATATCCTCCCGGTACGGCGAGCAATTCGCCCGTCATCTTCTTTTGTTTGAGCGCCCCGACGGAATATTGCGACAACGCCATATCCAGTACAATTGCTTCGTCCTGATACGGCACCCCGATAACAAGGGGGTTATTACCAAGCCGGGGCTCAGTTGCGCCCCACGGTGGCATATTCGCTATTGTGTTTGTCCAGCCGATGTAGACGAACCCCGCCTTTGCAACCCTCCAGGCATAGGTTCCTCCACGCATCCAGTGGTTGGTGTTGGCGAGTGCCACGCAGCCGATCCCGCCCTTCCGTGCAATTTCCATCGCCCGGTCGGCGCAGCGCAATGCATTAAGAATTCCGGGCCCTGCATTGCCGTTCCATTGCTCTACACCACCCGCAACGTGCACGCACTCAGGCTCGCCGTCGATTCGTATAAAGCCTTTCCTGACATATTCGACGAATTCAGGAAACCGGTTTACACCGTGCGTATAAACGCCATCAAGGCTGTTCTCCATAAAGATACGCGCCAGCGTATTTGCCTTTTCATCAGGGAATTCCAGGGAACGAAGGATCTTGTCGAACTGATCCTTCATGGTAGTGGGTGCGATGCGTAACGTTTCAGTTGTCATGTCGTAACAAATAAAAGGCTTTTGAAACAAAATGGGGTCGTGATGGACAATACAAACCTTAGCCGAAGTGGGTGATCAAGGCCATCAACAGGCGTTTCGAACAGATGTCTGAATGGCAGCAAGCCAGTCGGAAAGTGTCATTTCGACCGGGAAATGCGTGTTTTTTGCCTGCTCCGACGAAAATCTGAGGGACGGATGATGTCCATCATGGAAAGCGAACCGCTGCAACTAGTACCTTTTCGAAAGCATGGTTCATGGTGCATGTCCGATTTGGTCAGGATGGGTAGAGATAAGTACCGTAACAGGTATGAAACTAGTCATCTGCAAGGCGGAACCAAAAACTGTGACCGAATCAAGGAGGTATCCCTGGGCCATGTAGACAAATAGAATAACTGCTGTAAAAGGCACTAAACTATTTGGTCCGAAAGCGGGTTGCTCGCCCGCTTTTGTTTTTCTTCTTCGATGAAAGAAGGTGAAGTGAATGATTAGGATAGCGGAATGGCATTAATTTGTACATTCCGCTGGAAACCCGTTACCCGGCATACTTTCTATGATACGCATGTTATCACCCGTTCTGAATATATCGTCAATGGCCGGCATTTCGTTGGAAAGCGAAACCTTTTTTGACACGTTGCTGCTGGCGGCACCGTTCGTAGCGGGCATCATCGCAGTGGTGCGTGCCTCGTCAGGAAGTCGCAAACCTTCCAAGAGCAGGACGACAACCACGCCGGCGAAGGCAGCCGCTGAACGAAGTGAAAGGATACTGGAGTCCATAGCCACCAACTTCCCCGACGGGCTTGTACTGGCACTCGACCGGAAATTGAAGTTCCTGTTCATTGGCGGGACAGAGGTCTCCGACCTGAAGAAGTCCATCAAATACTGGCTTGGCCGGGGTATCACGGAGAACTTTCACCCTTCCATTAACGCCAATGGGATCGCCCAACTGAAGAAGGTTTTCGAAGCAGGAGCCGCTGAATACGAGGTGGTAAGCGCTAACCAATCCTACCAGGTGACGGCAACGCCGATCGCGACGGGACGAAAGGAACCGGAGGAGATCCTCGTCATCGTACGCAACATCACGTCAACGATCCGCCTCGAGAATAATTTGAAACGGGCACAGCAAAAAGAGAAGGAGTTCAACATCCTTCGATCGCGTTTTGTGACGCTCGCTTCGCACGAGTTTCGTACTCCGTTGAGTACGATCCTGACGTCGGTGTTTCTCCTGGAGAATTATTCGGGTGAAGATTACGAGCAGGAAAAGCTCTCCTATATCGACAAGATAAAACGGGCTGTTCACGCCCTTACCGACCTGCTCAATAACTTCCTGGCTATTGGCAAACTCGAAGAAGGAAAGATCAAGGTGGAACTCACGAGCCTGGAAATAAAACCCTTTCTTGAAGGAATCTTACAGGAGGTTGTTTCCATCAAGAAAGTACGGCAGGATATCATGTTCAAATTCGAGTCCGAGCTTGACGAGATACAGACCGACAAACAACTGCTGAGACACATCGTTGTCAACCTCCTGACCAACGCCATTAAATATTCACCCCCTCACGAGGAGATACGTCTCGACGTGCAGGTGGCAGCTGACACCCTTTTGATCCGGGTTGAAGACAAGGGCACAGGTATCCCTGAACATGAACAGGGTCAGATCTTCAAACGCTTCTTCCGTGGCCAGAACGCCAATAATATCGACGGCACCGGCCTGGGCCTCAACCTCGTCAAAAAGTACGTCCGGCTCCTGAAAGGCACCATACAATTCACCAGTGAAGTAGACAAAGGGTCTGTGTTCACCGTGCGGATTCCCCTGTCACGGGCATTGGAAAAACAGGTGGGTTAACTAAATTTACCTTTTTTACAGGTAAATTCCCATGAGTCATACCATCCTGCTGATTGAGGACAACGAAGAGATGTCCGAAAATATCACCAGTATCCTTAAGCTCGCCCATTACAATGTCATAACCGCTTCGAACGGAAAAGACGGTGTTGCCCTGGCGCAAAAGGAACATCCGGATCTTATTCTCTGCGATGTGATGATGCCGGAGCTCGACGGTTATGGGGTGTTGCACATCCTCAACGGCGACCCTGAAACCGCAAACATCCCATTCATTTTCCTCACGGCCAAGGCCGAGAAGGCGGACTTACGGGCGGGTATGAACCTCGGCGCTGACGACTACATCACCAAACCTTTTGACGGCTTCGACTTGCTTAAGGTCATCGAGATTCGCCTTAAGAAAAGTGAACTGCTCAAGGCGAATTACAGGAACGATCTGTACGATGTCAACAGCCTCTTCAACAAGGCCAGGGAAATGAAAGAGTTTCAAAAACTCTCAGAGAACCGGCCCACACGAACCTACCGGAAAAAGGACTTCATCTATATGGAAGGTCAGATGCCTTCCGACCTTTACTTCGTCATCAGCGGCGAGGTAAAAACGTACAAGGTCAACTATGATGGAAAAGAGCTGATCACCGGCATCCATCGCAAAGGTGACTTTCTGGGTTATGTTTCTCTTCTCGAAGAGACGCCACACAGCGAGAGCGCCGAGGTATTGGAAGAGGCTGAAATTTCCATCATCCCGAAGAACGACTTCCTTACTCTGGTATATTCAAGCAAGGACATCGCCAGGAAATTCATTAAGATGCTTTCGAACAACCTGATCGAAGCAGAGAATCGTTTACTCGATCTGGCTTATCAATCGGTACGTCAGCGCGTGGCCGGCGCATTGCTAAAGATCAATGCGCAACATGAGTCGCCGGAGAAAAACCTTATCACGATTGCGCGGAGAGACATCTCCAACATGATCGGGACTGCTACCGAATCGCTCAACCGAACGCTTGCCGACTTCAAAGATGAAGGACTCATCGAAATACTCGGCGAGGGAATTCGCATACTACGAATGGACAAGCTGGAGTCGATGGTGAAGACGTCTTTCACGAAGAAAGACGTCCGTCCCAAGTGATATCAGCGCGTTAACCCGCCTCAACATCGGAAAGCTTCCGCTGCTCCGCGTATTCGCGTGAGACAGTCCGGACTCCTTCTTCCAGTCCGATGCGTGCTTTCCATCCCAGGTTATTGATCCGCGACACATCCAGCAGTTTTCTGGGTGTACCGTCGGGCTTGTCGGTGTTGAATTTGAGTTCACCGGCATAGCCAACCGCATCCTTGATGAGGAGCGCGAGGTCGCGTATCGTAAGATCTTCGCCCGTGCCCACGTTGACGATTTCGGGGCTGTCGTAGTTCAACATCAGGAACAAGGCGGCGTCTGCGAGGTCATCAACGTGCAGGAATTCGCGTTTCGGGCTGCCGGTGCCCCAGATTTCCACATAGGGTTTGCCCTCAACCTTAGCCTCATAGAATTTCCGGATGAGCGCAGGCAGCACATGCGCGTTCTGCAGGTCATAGTTGTCATTGGGGCCGTACAGGTTGGTCGGCATCAGGCTAATGAAGTTGCACCCGTACTGGTCGTGATAAGCCTGGCACATCTTTATGCCCGCGATTTTTGCGATAGCGTACGGCTCATTAGTGGGCTCAAGCGCGCCGGTAAGCAGCGCATCTTCGTTCATGGGCTGCGGCGCAAACTTCGGATAGATACAAGATGACCCGAAGAAGGCCAGCTTCTTGACATCGTTCAGGTACGCCTGGTGAATAATATTCGATTGTATAACGATGTTGTCGTGAATAAACTCAGCCTTGTAGGTGTTGTTAGCGTAGATGCCCCCGACCTTGGCGGCGGCAAGGAACACGTACTCCGGCTTTTCCTTTTCAAAGAACGCCTTCACCGCGGCCTGGTCTCGAAGGTCAAGCTCCTTCGAGGTCCGCACAACAATGTTGTCATACCCCTCTTTTTCCAGGCGGCGTTGGATGGCCGAGCCTACCATTCCCCGGTGGCCGGCGATGTAGATTTTTGCATTCTTCTCCATTCTTCGTCTATTCGTCGTTCTTGAGGATTTCCATACCATTCGACAAGAGAATCTTGTCGCGCTGAAACAGCTTCAGGTCTGATTCCACCATCTCGCGGACCATGTCCTGTACCGTTCTCCTGGGTTGCCAGCCAAGTTTAGTTTTGGCCTTGGTAGGATCGCCTATCAGTAAGTCAACCTCTGTCGGGCGGAAATAGTTTGGATCGACCGCTACCACCTCCGTACCGGGTTTGAGCAAGTAATCCTTATGGGAGCTGGACGCCACACGGGCTACCTCGCTGGCCCCTTCGCCTGAGAATTCCAGTTCCACGCCGATTTCCTGGAACGCCATCCGGACAAAATCACGGACAGTCGTCGTCACGCCTGTGGCGATGACAAAGTCCTCAGGTTTTTCCTGCTGGAGAATGAGCCACATGGCCTCGACATAATCCTGGGCATGCCCCCAGTCGCGCTTGGCGTTCAGGTTACCCAGGTAGAGTTTATCCTGAAGCCCCAGGGCAATCCGAGCCACCGCACGGGTAATTTTCCGGGTTACGAACGTCTCACCGCGCAGGGGAGATTCGTGGTTAAACAAGATTCCGTTACAGGCGAACATATTATAGGCCTCACGGTAGTTGACCGTGATCCAGTACCCGTAAAGCTTGGCTACGGCATAGGGAGAACGGGGGTAGAAAGGTGTCCGTTCCGACTGGGGAATTTCTTGTACGAGACCGTACAACTCCGAAGTTGAAGCCTGGTAAATTCGCGTTTTTTCGGTCAAATTGAGCAATCTGACAGCTTCCAGGATGCGCAACGTCCCGATTGCATCGGTGTTGGCCGCGTATTCGGGCACGTCGAAGCTCACCTTCACGTGCGACATAGCCCCCAGATTGTAGATTTCGTCGGGCTGAACTTCCTGAATTATCCGGATCAGATTCGTAGAATCTGTCAAATCTCCATAATGCAGCCGGAATCGGATGTCTTCTTCGTGGGGATCCTGATAAAGATGGTCAATACGCTCCGTATTAAGGGATGAGCTGCGGCGCTTGATACCATGCACCGTGTATCCCTTGTTGAGCAGGAATTCCGCCAAATAGGCTCCATCCTGACCCGTAATCCCCGTAATTAGGGCAACCTTTCTGTCCTTATTATCCATTTTTTCGCTTGTTTTGCGCTTTTCTGACTACAATTTTACCCGGTTGGAGGGTAATGCCCAATGAGAAAAGTTTTTGAGGGCGATGACCGCCATCATGTGAAAAACTGACCCGGGAGTCTACTTTTAAACTGTCATTTGGCTTTAACCTTACATGTCGTATGGAAGATAGGTATTACTCCAGGCTGATCAAAGTAATGGTCTTTGTCGTCGACTTTTACTTGATCAGCATCGCCTTCACGCTGGCCAAGAAGGTCGGGCTCAACCCCGGGCTCACGCCGGACCAGTCAACTTCCTTCCTGCTGATCTTCAGCCTGTGCTGGGTCATTGCGGGATTCAACAAAATTTATCACCTGAACAAGTTCAGCCTGATCAAGACGATCAGCACGCACATGCTGGGCATCCTGGTAGTGCATGCCGCCCTGATCGGCGCGATCATGTTCGCATTTGAACCCTACAGGGTCGCGATCAACTACCTGCTAGCCGTGTATCTCTTTACGGCTATAATGGTCGTCGGCTCGCGGGTAGCGTACAAGCTCCTGTCCAAATACCTGGAGTTCTCCGGGTTCGACCAACGGAGGTTCATTATTATAGGAGCGACGCAAGCGGGCAAGTCGATTCAGAATTTCTTTGAATCGCACGACCTCACGCGTTACCAGTTCCGCGGATTCTTCGACGACAAGAAGGATTCCGCGCTGATCGATCCCGCACTGATCAAAGGTACCCTGGCCGATGTTAAAGAATTCTGCGTGCGGGAAAATATTGACGAGATCTATTTCGCCTTGCCCCTCACGGAAAAGGCACTGATACAGGAAATATCCCAATTTTCGGATGACAACTGCATCTACTTCCGCATTGCTCCCGACTTCAGCAACGTGGTAGCCGAAAATTACAATGTACTGTTGTACGACTCCATGCCGGTACTCACCACACGCAAGGAGCCGCTGGGCATCTCCATCAACGCAGCGCTGAAGCGGGCTTTCGATATCGTCTTCTCGCTTGCCGTGATCCTTACGGTGTTCCCTATCGTTGTCCCGCTGATCGCGCTTGCGATACGGCTCGACTCCAGGGGTCCGATCATCTTTAAGCAGCTGCGGCCCGGAAAGAAGAACAAGTTGTTCGAATGCTATAAGTTCCGGACTATGACGGTCAACACCAACACGGAATTTCAGGCTACCAAGGACGACCCCCGCGTTACGCGCGTTGGAAAGTTCCTGAGGAAGACCAACCTGGACGAGCTGCCTCAGTTTGTGAACGTACTCCTGGGCAACATGTCCGTCGTCGGCCCCCGGCCCAACATGGTCAGCCAGCTGGAAGAATACTCCAAGAAGATTGAACGCTATCGCGTACGGCACTTCGTGACGCCCGGTATCACCGGCTATGCCCAGGTTAACGGTTACCGCGGTGAAACCCGCGAGCCCGGTCTCATGGAGAAGCGCGTGGAGTACGACGTGATGTACATGGAGAACTGGAGCCTCAGCCTCGATATTAAGATCATCTTCCTCACGGTATGGAATATGATCAGAGGCGAGAAGAGGGCTTATTAAGATCGGATTTACTTTTTGAGAACTGACGGCGCAGACAAACTGTTGTTCTGAGGTGGTCGCGCGCTGAGTCCGGCATGCAACGAAAAGAAGTTCTACACTCGCGAATTTCCATAGGATCGTACGACGAAATCATGGACGAATTGTTCCGGCTGGCAACAGGGAAGAATTCGTCCTATGTCTGTTTCGCCAACGTCCACATGGTTGTAGAGGCGTACCGCGATCCCGGGTTTCAAAGCGTGGTGAACGGCGCCGACATCGCCACCGCCGACGGAAAGCCGGTCTCCGTTTTTCTCCGGCTCTTTCATGGCATCCGCCAGGATCGTGTCTGTGGCATGGACGTGTTGCCCGACATACTGGCGCGGGCCGAACAAGAAGGCAAATCAGTGTACTTCTACGGTACAACGGACGACATACTGGCCGCCATTCGCGAGCGCATACGAACCCAGTTTCCGCGGCTTGTCGTAAAGGGCACCTATTCCCCACCCTTCCGCACGCTCTCGCCGGAGGAAAAGGATGAGATTATCACACGCATTAATGCCGCAGCTCCTGATTTCCTCTTCGTGGCCCTGGGGTGTCCGAAGCAGGAGAAATGGATGGCTGAGCATAAGGGAAAGATCAACGCATGCATGCTGGGGCTGGGCCAGGCCTTCCACGTATACGCGGGAAAAGAAAAGCGTTTGCCCAAGTGGATGCGTTCTCTTGCGCTCGAATGGGCCTACCGGTTGATGCTGGAGCCGAAGCGGCTGTGGAAACGCTATCTCGTCACCAACACCCTATTTCTGTGGCTGGCCTTTCAGCAACTTGGCGGTAAGGTAGTCCACTCCTTGAAATCGGTGGCCGGCAAGAGCGCGTGACTTGTACCCTATCGGGCAGAGTAGTCCAATTGATCTAACGTATCGGAACGGTCCACCTCTTCGGGAATTCCCAGCCCCCGCTTCCATACCTGCCACGGCGTATCGCCCCTGTCGTACATATCGTCCAGGGCTTGTTTCTCCTTGAACGTGTCGATGGCGATGAACATACCGTCATAAGGGAAGGCGGCCAGTTGGTTGAGTCCGACGAGGCGGGGAAAGGTGAACTCGGGAAGATCCCCATCGGGGTCGATGTGTCTGAAGATTTCCTTTCGGAAGATATAGTATCCGGCATTGAGCCAAACACCATCCAACTTGTTCACGGAGGTCACCCTGGCTGCACCCGAGTCGGTAGGCTCAATCGATGTTACCCGGAGATTTTTTCTGGGGCGCGTGACCATCAGCATACCGAGCTTCTTTGATTCTTCAAAAGCCTGGATCATATCCGGCAGGTGCAAATCGGTGAGGCCATCGGAGTAATTTACGAGGAAGGTCTCCTCGCCTTCAAGGTATTTTCGAACAGCCAGCAGCCGCTCAGCGATGTTTGCATACAGGCCGGTGTCAGCAAACGTGATGTTCCAGTCCTGTATGTCGCGTTCAAACAAGTCGATGGTAGAGCCTGCCTTAAGCATGAAGTCGTTTGACAGGTACTCCTTATACTTCATGAAGTAGTTCTTGATCTCGTCTCCCTTATAACCCAGGCACAATATGAAATCGGTATGCCCGAAATGAGCATAGTACTTCATCACATGCCAGATCATCGGCCGATTACCAATAGGCACGAGCGGCTTGGGAATTCGTTCCGAGAATTCCTGGAGCCGGATACCGTTGCCACCACAAAACAGGACAACTTTCATAGGGGGACGTCTTTTGGTTGACTGGCAAATATCGCGCATGGTGGTTCTCATGTAAGATTTATTCTGCAAAACGAAGAAAAACGGGCCAAAATGCGGTTGACTACCTCCAGGGAAGGTTTTGATGCCTGGCTAGGGCATGTAAGATTAGCAGCAGGTGTAGAAAGCCTTCCCCGTGTTAAGCCCAGGGCATCCTCAGCTTTCGGAAGAAATGGATGGTTATGCGTGTGAAGTCCATTGCGAAGAACCAGAGTCCGTGGACCACATTGGCGGTCGAGTCGATAGCAAACCAGAACCTTTCCCGGAGGTTGACATGCGAGCGTATGTCGAAGTAGTAGCTCTTCAGTGAAGCCAGCGTGTACTCCTCTTTATGAACGCTGTGGCCTTTGTGGCTGAACACCGGGACGTCGTAGCTTACCAACAGACGATAGCCGGCCTTCCGGGCTCGGATCGGGAGCTCCGTGTCGCCGCACTGCGTGTAATGTTTGTTATTATAGATACCCAGTATTTTAAACACCTCAACAGGGATCAGTGTACCCCTACCCGTCAGATAGGAGACATGCTTTTCCACATGCCCCTTTCCAAATGACGCCAGACTT
The DNA here is from genome assembly GCA_035304385.1 of Cyclobacteriaceae bacterium. Lineage (GTDB taxonomy): Bacteria > Bacteroidota > Bacteroidia > Cytophagales > Cyclobacteriaceae > ZC4RG29. Next base: position 388 of record DATGQD010000026.1, on the reverse strand, counting down.
TTCCCTTTGTTCAAAGGTTTCCATTTTCCGGTGAACCAATTCATAATCACACCCCCGCCGACGATGAGGTTACGGTTGTGGAAGTCGGTAACCACCGATCCGATCAGCGCATCGGGATAGCGTTCAGCCAATGCATAGTAGTTCGCGATATAGTCGGCAGGAACTTCCAGGTCATCATTGATGACGAGGATGTGATCGTCGTCATTGCATATGCTGAGCGCATGGCTGACAGCCTTATTGATCCCGCCTGTCCACCACAAATTGCCATCGCCGTTGACTACGGTAACCTCCGGAAACTCCGTCCGGAGCATTTCTCCGGTTCCGTCAGTCGATCCATCGTCGGTTACGATGATCTTGAAGTTCTGATTGGTTTGCGCACGAAACGAGA
>DATGQD010000025.1:0-5705 GCA_035304385.1 Cyclobacteriaceae bacterium | reverse complement strand
ATTTCACGGTCGGCCTATGACCGGCTCGGGGCCATCGACCCGAGGTTTAGGGTTGAGGTGACGTATTATAAAGGCAATCAGTAGTCAGGCGGGCCGGTAGCGGCCATCCGCGTTTGTATCCAGAGTAACATTGCGTCCCTACGGGACGCTCCCCCAACGATCACGCAGGATTCTACAAACATGGCGTCCCTACGGGACGCTGGTCCCACGATCTAAGTATGTGGGTCGCGTGTCAATATCTGCTATCGATCTTATTCACTCCAATTGGTGATCAACGAACAGACCCGGTCCCAGAGGAACCAAATGTTTGTAGCAGAACGGTGAAAGTGATAACGCGTCCCGTAGGGATCTTATTCACTCCAATCGTGATCAACGCACAGACCCGGTCCCAGAGGGACCAAATGTTTGACAGGACATGGCCCACGGATTGGGGAAACATCATAACGTGTACCCAGAGTAACATTGCGTCCCTACGGGACGCTCCCCCAACGATCACGCGGGATTCTACAAACATTGCGTCCCTACGGGACGCTGCTCCTCGGATCACTTTTTTTCTACAAACATGGCGTCCCTACAGGACGCGGTCATCCCCCCGCACACTGTCTACAAACATGGCGTCCCTACAGGACGCTGGTCCCACGATCTAAGTATGTGGGTCGCGTGTGAATATCTGCTATCGATCTTATTCACTCCAATCGTGATCAACGCACAGACCCGGTCCCAGAGGGACCAAATGTTTGTAGCAGAACGGTGAAAGTGATAACGCGTCCCGTAGGGACGCAATGTTTGACAAGAGATAGATCCCTCAGTTTCATCCCACACGTTGTTAGTACCAAATCAAAAAATCAAAAATCCCTAATCGCTAATCGAAAATCCTCCGGGATTATCGATTGTGCTTCCATCCAAATATGTATAAGAGGTCTTCACCGGTTCGTCTGTTACAGGTACGCTTCCCTTTTGCCACCGGGTTACCATGAGGAAGAGCATGACAAGAAACAGGATGATGATCAGGTAAATCACCACCCTGAAAATCCGTCGGAGTTTTTGCTGCCGTTCGTGTGCAGCCATCACCCATCCGTAATTCCGGTGTTGCGCAATCCGACCGGAACTCATCCTCTGCCTTCTCAATCGGATTTCATTTCTTCCCATCGTATTTTATACTGAGATTGAATTTTTTTCGTAACCGGTCCAGTGCGCGGTACGTCCTCATCTTGGCGCCGCTCTCTGTGATATCAAGAATATACGCAATCTCGCGGAAGTCCTTGCCTTCGAAGAATCTGAGTTCGAGGACTTCCAGCATCTCCGTGGGCAGGTCCTTCATGTAATCCAGCAGCCTGTTCACCAACTCTTCGTCCCACCCCTCGTCGCTGGCTTCCATCAGCTCACGGACTTTCTCTTCCTCCAGGCTGAACACCCGCTCGCGTTTGAGCCGCCGGTAGTGTTTGTTCACCTCGTTGCTGGCGATGCGGTATATCCATGCCGATACCGGGATGCCGCGGTATTCAAACGACGCCGCATTCCGCAACGCATTCAGAAAGGTTTGCGAGGTTAGGTCTGCGGTCAGCTGTTCGTCGTCCGTTTGTCGGTAGATGTAGTTGAAAATACGATCGAAGTATTTCTCATACAATTCCCCGAAGGCTTCCGGATGGCGTACCGAACGCTTCAGAATGGCATATTCCTGACGAATCTCGTCGTCCGTCATCGCGTTTCCCGTTTCTCATTCATAATGCCGAACAGCCGGAAAGTCACGTCCGTGTCTTCAAAGGTAGGGCAATTTCGCCCTCCGGCGGCCATTTCAGCGGGGATTCCCATCACCCGATCGCCATTTTCCCGTACCTTATTATAGAGTTTGACCTAAACACAGTCGCCTGAGGTGAGGAAAACGCCTATACCCTAACGTGGGGGATAGCGCGCGTTCGCTGTACTGGTAACTTTGTACTAATTCTATGCGTGGCATTTTGGCGATAATGGCGGTATTGGCGATGTCTTCGGCAGGCGTCGCGCAGGATGTGCCGTACTCGATCCGGAGCTATACCGCCATTGACGGACTTCCTCAATCGCAGGTGATGGGCCTTGCCGAAGACGCCAACGGCTATCTGTGGATCGGAACGCAGGGTGGCGGGCTCGCGCGATTTGATGGCCGTGAATTCAAGGTGTACACCACATTGGATGGCCTGCTTTCCAATTTTATCAACGATCTGGCTTTCGACAACGATCAAAATCTCTGGCTTCTGCACCCCAACGGCGTTACACGATATGATGGCCTGACCTTTACGCGGTTCAGTGCACCGTCAATCGGCTACTCGACCAAAGCGCTTTGGAGGATGACTATTTCCGGTGACGACGTCTACATCGTCAACGCCGAAGGAACCCTGGGGAGAATTTCGGGGGACTCCGTCTATTACTGGAGTCGGCCTGTGCTGAGCCAGGCATTAATTGCCGGCACGCATGCCGGTCCAGGAGGTAAGATCATCTTTTATCTTACGACGGGAGCGATCCACGTGCTCGACGGCAAGGAACGATATTCCATTCCCGCGCCGGAGAAAGTACGTCCCAATTTCTTCAACGTAGGCGACGAGGTCCGCGTGCGCATGAACGGCACAACGTACCGTCTTGACCTGGCTGCAAAACGGCTTGAGGCCCTGCCACATCACATACCCAATTTTGTCTTGTACTACGACGAGCGCGACAGCACGTACTGGACACGTGACGAATACAATCTCTTCCGATACAGTGAAACGGAAACTGGATATCGTCTCGACACGATTGCGCACGATGTTGGGGTCGTAAAAGTTCTTCCCGACTCCGATCAGAACGTTTGGCTGGCTACCGACGGTGCCGGACTCTGGAAGTACTACTTCGAAGATTTCGAGCGCGTCGGACCGAGCGAACTGAAGGGTGTCATGGCCATATACGATGATGCGGGTGACACCTGGCTTGGCACCATGAACCGTGGGGTTTGGCGATCCCGAAACGGGAGGTTCGTTCCGGTCTCAATTTCGGAAGACCCCATGCGCAACATCGTCCACGCGATCAAAGCATCGCCCTCGGGTGAGCTATGGATGACTACGGCTAATGGTCTGGCTCGATATAACCGGTCCTCAGACAGCTTTACGTGGTACACGCGCCAGGACGGTCTTTCGTCCAACAACCTTCGGTGCCTTTCCTTTGATGAAAATAACGGCCTGTGGATCGCTACGCCCGGCGGAGTCGACTACTTTGACGGAAACGCCTTCACCCATTATGGTCGTGATAACGGCCTTACCGGCGCCCGGGTATGGTCGCTTTGCCATGTGCCCGCCTGGAAGACGACGTTCGTGGGAAACGAGTACGGTGTCGACGTCATCAAGGAGGGGCGGGTGTCGACATTAACCATTCCCGAGGTCAAGAATACAATGATCTTCAACATCAACACTTACCGCGATTCGTTGGTGCTGATCGGATCAGGTGGTGCTGGAGTTATCGTGTATCATCCCGGTACAGGGGAAAGAAAGTCGTTTACCACCCGCGATGGCCTGATCTCAGATTTTGTATACTTCGTAACGTCCGACGACGACAACATCTGGATTGGTACCGAAAAAGGGATATCGCGGGTTCGTCTGAATGATAGACTCGAGATCGTCGAAAGCTTATCGTTCGACCATGAGAACGGCCTCACAGGAATAGAGACAAACCAGAATGCCTTTTATATAGGAGACAACGTAAAGTACTTCGGCCTGATCGACGGTCTGTACAAGTACAACAAAGTGAATACGAAGTCGGCCCAGTCGTTCACACTGCACATGACGGACGTCGAGATCCTGTATGGCGAATACTCGGCGCGCGACTATACCGACAGCCTTGTGGGCTTTTTCAAGATCCCCGTCCTGCCGGTATTACCCCCCGACAGGAACCATATCACCTTCCATTTTAACCGGGTAGACAAGCGATACCCCAAGGCTGTTAAGTTCGTGTACTACCTGCAGAATTTCGACAAGACCTGGTCGCAGGCTTCATCGGCCACACAGGTTACGTACAGCAACCTTCCGCCGGGACGCTACGTCTTCCGCGTGATGGCCACCGACCACCAGGGGGGATGGTCGAATGACCGGATTGCCTACGCCTTCACGGTGCGGGCGCCGTTTTACCGTATGCCCTCCTTCATTGCGGGTATGGTCATTTTCGTTGCGGGGAGCATTACCCTTCTCTTATACCTCCGTGTGCGACAGAGAGTACGAAAAATGCTGGACATCGAACGCATCCGCATGCGCGAGCTGGAAAACCTGAGGAAGGAGATTGCCCGCGACTTTCACGATGAGATGGGCAACCAGCTGACTCGGATCATCAATTACGTGAGCCTGCTTAAGCTGAACGGCGCGGCCTCGAATGGGAACGGGCAGCATCATGACTTGTACCGTAAAGTGGAGGAGTCGGCCAAGTTCCTGTATACCGGTACGCGTGATTTCATCTGGTCCATCGATCCTGTGAACGACGAATTGTCAAAGTTATTCATTCATATCCGCGATTTTGGCGAGAAACTATTTGAAGAGAAAAACATCTGTTTCCGCGCGCATGACCTCGTGAAAGAAAGTGTGAAGCTTCCCAACGGGTACAGCCGGGAGGCCAATCTTATCTTTAAAGAGGCCATGACCAACGCCTTCAAATACAGTAAGGCCCATAATGTGGCCTTAACCCTGAAGCAGGAAGGTGAATTTTACCGGATAGAGTTCGAGGACGACGGGGTCGGTTTTCAGATAGAAGAGCAAAAATCTTCCAACGGATTAAGAAATATTCGCGAGCGCGCAGAAAGAATTGGCGCCCATTTACGTATACACAGTGAAGAGGACCGGGGCTCGAAGATTACCCTGGAATTTAAGTTAACCAAAACCAAGAAGTATGGCACTGCCCTTTAAGAAGCGTGTTCTGATAGTCGAAGATGACCAGGAGATCCGCAACAGCTTTTCGCTCATCGTGAACAGCTCCCAGAAATTCATGGTGGTGAACGCCTATGGCAATTGCGAAGAGGCCATCGCGTCGCTGAATCGCGATAAACCGGAAATTGTCCTGATGGACATTGAGCTGCCCGGGATGAATGGAATCCAGGGTGCGAGACTCATCAAGGAAAAGCACCCGCACACGGAGGTGATCATGGTCACCGTGTATGAAGACAGTGAACTCGTATTTGAGGCCCTCAAGGCCGGTGCATCCGGGTACATTACAAAAAGCGCCAACTACCTTGAACTTCTGACAGCGCTGGAAGAGATTACGAAGGGTGGCGCGCCTATGAGCAGCCGTATTGCCAGAATGGTCATCGACAACTTCCATGTCAACCCCAACTCACCCCTGACCAAGCGGGAAACGGAGATTCTTCAACTCATATCGGAAGGCAAGACCTATACGCAGATCTCTGAGGAGCTTTTCATCAGCAAGGAGACAGCCAAGACCCACATCAAGAATATTTACTCCAAGCTGCAGGTGAATAGCAAGTCGGAAGCCATTGCGAAGGCCAATCTGGAGAAGCTGATCTAGGAAGAGGGGCGCAATCTGAGCCCCATTTCTGACATCCCTGCTGTTGAGAAATTTGTTCGCTTCCGGAACCAGGCCCATAAATACGTTCCCGTGGGTGAGGGTTATTTGTCCCCCGCCACGCGCAGGTAACAGACAAGGAGATATTCGACGTGTTTGATTTCAAACTGCTGAAAGGCAATTTGAGAGGGGAGGAATCG
>DATGQD010000024.1:0-8561 GCA_035304385.1 Cyclobacteriaceae bacterium | reverse complement strand
GGTAATCTATATATTCATTGCCATCGATATCATAGATCTTACTGCCCTTTCCGGTGGAAAATACGATCGCCGGGTCAACCTTGCGATTCAGGGAAACCACGCCGCCGGCAATGTATTGTTCGGCCTTTCGGATGATTGTCTCTGCGCTTATGTTGACGTTTTCATTGAGGTTCATTGGTTTGTTTCTTATTTTTAAGACTTCGTAATTTATAATCTGTTTACCAATTTTCACGCCATTTGTTTACATAAATGAAAAGTGAATCCCTCGCCCATAAGGCGTACACAGAATTAAGAAGGAAAATCCTCAGTGCCCAGATTCCCCCAAATACCCGCCTGAAGGAAGATTATTGGGCTAAAAAGTTGGCAGTCAGCCGTATGGCGATACGGGAGACCCTCACCCGCCTGTTGGGAGAAAATTTGGTATCGTTGGGACCAAAAGGGGGCTACTTTGTCAACTCAATGACCCCTGAAGATGTCGCTCAGATCAGAGAACTGCGCGAGGTTCTTGAGATCGGGGCGCTTCGCCTGGCCTGTGGAAAGATCACTAAGGAGCAGCTGGCGCGACTGGAAAAGATTTGCGAGGATTTCAGTACGATGGTCGGCCAGGGATATTATGCCGGGGCCTGCGAGGCCGACCTCCGGTTCCATGAGACGTTGATGGAATCGGCGGGCAATGAGAAACTCCTCCGTGCCTATACGAACAGCCACATCCCGCTATTCCATCGTCAACTCACGCGGAGCAACAGTTCAGAAGACGACTACGAACTTACCGACAAGGAACATCGCGCCATTGTGCAGGCGCTCGCCGAGAAAAATCTTGCGCGGGCAGAGGAGGTATTGCGCATGCACTTCGCCCGTGGAGCGATGATGATCGAGTTGGAATGACGCAGTTTACGCGTTGCCTTTCCATTTCGCGGTTTGATTTCTATTTCATTACCCGTAATTTACCGATTCGGGCAGTCTGTCGGCTGTCTGGTATTCCGTAACTTCAGAGGAGGGACGCCTTTATACGTTGACGAGTTGACATATGGGACATTTGCCAGCATTGATCCAGGACCTGGCGTTGATATTGATGGCCGGTGCGATTGTTACGCTTCTTTTCAGGAAGATCCGACAACCGCTGGTCCTGGGCTATATCATTGCGGGCTTTCTGGTAGGCCCTCACTTCACCTATCTGCCCAGTGTTACGGACAATGATAATATAGAGACGCTTGCCGAGATCGGCGTTATCTTCCTCCTGTTCAGCCTGGGTCTTGAGTTCAGTTTTAAAAAGCTGATGCGCGTTGGCGGTGCGGCCTCCATAACGGCGCTGGTCGAAATTATATTCATTACCATCGCGGGTTATTACGCCGGGATGTTTATGGGTTGGTCGACCATGGATAGCCTCTTCCTCGGCGGTATGCTGGCCAGTTCTTCCACTACCATTATCATCCGGGCGTTCGACGAGTTGGGCGTAAAGACAAAACAATACGCAAGGATTGTCTTCGGCGTGCTTGTCGTGGAAGACATCGTCGTGATCCTTCTGATGGTCTTGCTGTCTACCATCGCGGTAGCGCAGGAGTTCGAGGGTATGGAGATCGTATACACGATCATCAAACTTACTTTCTTCCTGGCGTTCTGGTTTCTCAGCGGGATTTTCCTGCTCCCGACCCTGCTCAAAGCGGCCCGCGCGCTGTTCGATGAAGAGACGCTGCTCATTTTCGTGATCGGCCTTTGTTTGGGCATGGTGGTGCTGGCCACTCAGGCCGGATTTTCCGCTGAGCTCGGCGCCTTTATTATGGGTTCCATCATTGCGGAGACGACAAAGGCCGAAGCGGTGGAGCACGTTATAAAACCTGTCAAGGATTTATTTGGAGCCGTGTTCTTTGTCTCCGTGGGGATGATGATCGACCCGAATGCCATTGTCGACTACGGCTGGCCTGTGGTTGTCGTCACGGCCATCACGCTGTTCGGTAAACTCTTCAGCACCACCCTGGGCGCTATTCTTTCCGGACAACCCTTAAAGCAATCGGTACAGGTAGGCATGAGCATGGCGCAGATTGGTGAATTTGCCTTTATCGTCGCCACCCTCGGATTGTCGCTGGGTGTGATCTCCAACTTCCTTTTCCCCGTGGCTGTCGGCGCGTCGGCCATCACCACCTTCACCACACCGTACCTGATCAAGTATTCTGAACCGTTCTACAACTTCCTGGAACGGCGCTTACCGAAGAAGTGGATCAATGCCCTCAACTCATACTCGTCAGGCACGTCCAACATTCAGGCGGAAAGCACGTGGAAGGTGGTATTAAAATCTTACGGCACCATCACCGCGACGAACGGCATCCTGGTGCTGGCGATATTTGTGTTCTCACTTAACTTCCTGGTACCCTTCCTCAACGAAAATATTGCTAACCCTACAGTGCGCAATTTCGTGGGTTTGATTTTCACCCTCGGTGTTGCGTCGCCGTTCCTGTGGGCCTTCATGGCGAAACGTCCCAACAACCTGGCGTATCGCGAACTGTGGATGGAGAAGAGATATAACCGCGGCCCTCTGCTTGTGATTGAAATATCACGCGTAATCGTCGGCGTTATTATGGTCGGGTTCTTTGTATTCCGGCTTTTCTCTACGCAGACCGCAATCCTGGTGGTTGTGCCTGTGGCCCTTCTTGTGCTCCTGGTACTGGCCCGAAGGATACAGAATTTCTATCAGCGCATAGAGGTACGCTTCCTGGCCAATCTCAATGAAAGAGAAATACAGGCCGCGCGTGCCCAGCGTCCCGACCGCAGTGATCACTTCAAGACAGAGCTCGAGCCGTGGGATGCTCACATAGTCGAACTCGAAGTGGCGCCCGAAGCTGAATACGTTGGGAAGACACTCATGGAGTTACAATGGCGAGAGCTATATGGCATCAACATCGTTTTCATTAGGAGGGGGGAGAAGGTAATTCACGCACCCGGGCGCTACAATAAACTGCTACCGAAAGACCTGGTGGGTATCATTGCTACCGACGAACAGATTGAGACTTTCAAGCCTGTGTTTGACGCCAAGGACGAGACGGCGTCAACCGTGGATGTCGAAGACATCGCATTGCAGAAGATCGTTGTCAATGAGTTTACCAAATTAAAGGGGAAGGATATCCGGAGCTCGGGGCTCCGCGAACGCACCAACGGTCTCGTCATCGGGATAGAGCGGGGAGGAGAACGGATACTCAATCCCGAGTCCACCACCGTCTTCGAATGGGATGACATTGTGTGGATCGTTGGCGACCGAAAGAAGATCAGTGAAATTGCACGGCCTACAGGGAAGGCGGAACCCGGAAAGCAGGAGGCGGCAAGCGGACAGGGCGAAGTAGTAGAAGAGCAATAAACATCACCACATGGCCTTCAGCTTGATATTGAAGAACGTCGCGCGATACATCGACCTGACGCAGGAGGAGAGCGAGTTTTTTACATCGCTACTGGAACCAAGGCTTCTCGAACGAAAGAAGGTCTACCTGAGGGCGGGAGGGGTTTGCAACTACTCTGCTTTCGTCGTGAACGGAGCGCTGAAAAGTTATACCGTTGACGCGCAGGGAAAAGAGCATATCCTGAGTTTTGCCACGCGCGACTGGTGGATAGCAGACTTGTACAGCCTGTTGTCAAGGAAACCGGCGGTGCTGAACATCGAGGCCATCGAAGATACGGATGTACTGCTCTTGTCGCGGAGCAATCAACAACTCCTTTACCAGAAGGTACCCAAGTTTGAGCGGTTTTTCAGAATAATCGTCGAGAACGCGCTCGTCGCGAGTCAGCAACGGTTGATCGACAATATGAGTGTTGCCGCCGAGGAGCGGTATCTCAACTTCATAAAGAAGTACCCCGACATACCCGCCAGCGTTCCTCAACGCAGCATCGCATCGTACCTGGGCATCACGCCGGAATTCCTGAGCAAGATACGGTCGCGACTCGCGCGCAGGGAGCGGGTTGGCTAGCGGTTGCGAAAGTTGGGAAGGGCAAGCCGGTACTTTACGGCCATCAGCCGAACCAGGAAAATCAGGATGATCGACGCTGCCATATTGATATTGCGTCCCACCTCCAGGTTGAACAGAACGAGATAAAGGACAGCGCCGGAGAGGCAGGCCGTAGCGTAGATCTCTTTGCGGAAAAGGACCGGCGTCTCATTGGTCAGCACATCGCGCAACACGCCTCCCATTATCGCGGTGAACATGCCCATGATGGCGGCTATCTCGGGTCTCACACCCAGCCCCAACGCCTTCTCAACACCCAGTATCGTAAAGAACGAAATTCCGAGAGCATCGAATATCAGGAAGGTGCGTTTAAGGCGTTGCAGCGACTCAACGAAAATGAACGCGACTATAATACCGGCCAGGATCGCATACAGGTATCCACTATCGCCAATCCATACCAGGGGATAACTGCCGAGCATTATATCGCGGAGCGTACCGCCACCGATGGCCGTGACGAACCCCGTGAAGCTGGCGCCGAACAAATCATCGTGATGGTCTTGTACTGCCAACGCGCCCGAGATCGCAAAGAAGAATGTGCCGAGCATTTCGAGTGCGTATTGAAACCCCATGATTTGTTCAAGTCAGTATGACGGGACAAAAGTATGACGAAATCACGATATCGTCGACCTACGGTTTCGGATCAGTTCCGAAAATAATCGCGTTCGCCTTTTCTATTTCTTTGTCGTTGATCGTATGACCCATGCCGGGGAATACGTCTACCGTCACCTCAGCACCCATCTCCCTGAGTACCTGTGCGGTCTCGTCCACCCGCGTCACCGGCACATGGGGGTCAGGATCGCTGGTACCGATATATACCGGTGTCGATGAGAAGTTGCCTTTATACCGGTTTCGGTAAATGCGGTCGCCGATCAGCCCTCCGGTGAAAGCCACAACACCGCCCCAACGCCGCGCGTTGCGCGCGACATACTCGAGGGTAAGACAGGCGCCCTGTGAAAAGCCCACGAAGAAGATGCGGTCATGGCTCAGTCCTGCGGCGTTCAGGTCGTTCACAATATCGCCTATCACATCCAGCGCGGAAGTAAGCCAGGGCTCGTTTTGCTCGGGTGGCGCCAGGAACGAATATGGATACCAGGTGTGATTTGTGGCCTGGGGGGCGAGGAGCGCATAGCCCTTAACCGCGAGGTAGTCTGCCAGGTTGAGAATATCCCGGGCATTGGCGCCTCTACCGTGAAGGAGGATCAATGCGCTTTCAGCTGCTTCAGGTTTGGGTCCCTGTGTTGTTATTTGCTTCGTATGCATGAGGTCATGAATTACCGGGTTTCCAGAGGTCGGCATAGGCATCCGGATCTTTCTTAAATCGCGAATGCACGTAGGGACAAAGCGGGACTACCTTAAGTTTCTTTTCACGAGCGTAAGAAACCATAGTCTTCATCAGGTCGCCGGCAACACCCTTTCCCTTAAGCCGCTCAGCCACCTCCGTATGGTATACGGTTAGTACGCCCTTGCTGACGCTCACTTCCATTTCCGCGAGCCGTTCCTGGCCTTCGTCAAGATAGAAGGCGCCGCGGCCTGCTTCGTTCAGTTTGAGTCGGATGTCGTGCATAGACAACGCGATTTACGCCAAGGCCGGAAGTACCTTTTCGATCTCCGCACGCCGGGGTTCGTAGCGTGGAGGCAGCATAAGGTGAGTACCGAGTTCCTCGATGGATTCGTCGACGGTAAACCCGGGATTATCGGTAGCGACCTCGAATAACACGCCACCAGGCTCACGGAAGTAGATCGAGAAGAAGTAGTTGCGGTCGATCTTTGGCGTTACGTTCAATCCCCTCTCATCCACCTGTTTCCTTATTTCTTCCTGTGCTTCTTCGTTCTCAACCCTGAACGCAATGTGGTGAATTGTCCCCGCTGCTCCTACGCCGGGAGACTGTTGCGGGGCCTCGAGAAGATCTACCGTTGCTGCGGTGGGGACGGCCCGCGTGATATAACGGTGGCGGTAGCCCTCTTTTCCTGCCAGTTCATATCCCAGCACTTCTGTAAGAACGGCAGCTGTGTTTTCAACGGTTCTCAGCATGAGCGTCGTGCTATGAAAGCCGCGGATGGCTACGTCTTTATTGATTTCTTCGGTTACCCAGGGTTCGCGATCATCGGCAGTGACGGGTTCGATGAGCGACAAGGGCATGCCGTCGGGATCCTCAAAAGTTATGAAAGCCTCTCCAAAGCGCGTCCCGGATTGGCTGACGCTGAAGCCAAACCGCGCGAGTCGTTCTTTCCAAAAGGGCAGGCTACCGGCCGGTACCGCGTACCCTACCTCTGTTGACATGCCTGTTCCCTGCCTTCCTTTGGGAACGCCCTGCCAGGGAAAAAAGGTGAGGATCGTCCCCGGTGTGCCGGTTTCGTTGCCGAAGTAAAAGTGGTAAGTGCCGGGATCGTCAAAATTGACTGTCTTTTTAACCAGTCGCAATCCGAGTACCTCTGTGTAGAAGGTCAGGTTCCGTTTTGCTTCGCTTGCGATGGCCGTGATGTGGTGAAATCCCTTGACATTGTGGTTCATAATAGTACGCCCTCCTGGCGCGAAATGTGTGTTGGCAAAGTTACGACCGGGTTACCCCCGTGGATCGTTAATCTAGTTTAAGAAAACTCTTGTAAACCGCCGCATTTCTTAACCTGGTTCAACGAAATCGGCCTACCCGCTGTTTTATCTTTGTTACATAAACAAAAACAAAAATACCATGGCAGAAAAAACAGCAGTAAAAACGAAATGGAGCCTTGATCCTGGACACAGTGAAATCGGCTTCCGTGTGAAACACATGATGATAACGTCGGTATCCGGTACATTCGGTAAATTCGACGCTAGCGTCGAAACAGAAGGCGACGACTTTTCAACCGCCTCGATCGAGTTTACCGCCGACGTAGATACGATTACCACCCATAACGAAGATCGGGACAAACACTTGAAATCCGACGACTTTTTTGCCGCGGATAAATATCCACAGATTAAATTCAAGTCGACCCGCATCGAAAAGAAGGACGACGAAAACTTTATCTTGCATGGTGACCTGACGATCCGTGACGTCACCTTACCGATAGCCCTTGATGTAGAAATGGGTGGCATTGGCAAGGATCCCTGGGGTAATACCAAGGCAGGATTCTCTCTGACAGGAAAGATCAAGAGGACGGACTATAAGCTCAACTGGAACGCGGCCCTGGAGACTGGTGGCGTGTTGGTAGGGGAAGAAGTAAAGATCAGCGCTGAGGTTCAGTTGGTGAAGCAAGTCTGATAGTTACCAATTTCCACGCGGTCGGTACGTGTCGTCTGCTTTGGCAGGCGGCACAAGCCAGACCCTCTTCAAAACGATCCTGGCAACCCTTAACAACAAAATTATGAGCCTATTGAATAACAAAACAGCGATCGTCACAGGTGCCGGTTCGGGCATTGGCAGGGCGATTGCCGTCCTCTATGGAAAAGAGGGCGCACAAGTAGTCGTATCCGACCTGGACGAAAAAGGCGGTAAAGAGACCGTCGATGAGATCACGCGTGCAGGCGGAAAAGCCATTTTCGTTAAAGCGGACTCTTCCAGTCCTGAAGACAACCAGAAGGTAGTGGAGGAGGCCGTTAAGAAATATGGTGGTCTGCATCTGGCAGTCAACAATGCCGGTATTGGCGGACCGCTTGCCGATACAGGAGAATATCCTGTCGACGGATGGGACAAAGTGATTGCCATCAATCTTTCCGGTGTCTTTTACGGTCTGCGTTACCAGATACCCGCCATTCTCGATTCGGGCGGTGGTAGCATCATCAATATGGCGTCCATCCTGGGTCAGGTGGGTACGGCGATGTCCCCGGCCTATGTGGCCGCTAAACATGGCGTCATTGGTCTTACCAAGGCCGCAGCGTTGTCGTATGCGAGCCGCGGTGTGCGCATCAACGCGATCGGACCCGGTTACGTTCGTACACCATTGGTTGTGAATTCACTCGACGAAGCAACCCTTAATGCGCTTGTCGGTCTGCACCCCATAGGTCGTCTTGGCGAACCGAATGAAGTCGCCGAATTAGCGGTATGGCTGAATTCAGATAAGGCGTCATTTGTGACAGGCGCGTATTATCCAATAGACGGCGGATATCTCGCACAGTAGGGGAGTCGGTTGACGTGAAGGGAAGGGCGTTGGCCATAGAGTTCCCTTCACGTCAGCTGGATTTAACGCGGGGAAATCGTTCACATCGATTCTACAAACATTGCGTCCCTACGGGACGCGGTGGACGCATTCAACGCGTGTGCTACAAACATTCCGTCCCTACGGGACGGGCGTTCACGTTCAACATCCTTGCTACAAACATTTGGTCCCGCTGGGACCAGGGAGGTGCGTTATGTCGACGGACCAGGCATTGTATTACTTAAAAACCAAGATGCAAAATGAAGCGAAGAGAGCAGATTGAAAAAATAAAACGATCCAAAGGCGGAAATCGGATGTATTTGTTTCTTGCCGTTTTCTTGTCGATGGGAATGATCGCCTGTGACAACGACAACGGTCCATTCGGAATGGATATCAACGACCCCCCTAAAAGCGGCAACGGTGGCGGCAACGGCGGCGGTGCGGTGTCAAATCCGATATTGC
>DATGQD010000023.1:0-12020 GCA_035304385.1 Cyclobacteriaceae bacterium | reverse complement strand
TACCTATACCGACACCCGATTACACAACGGTATGGAGACGAACCAGAACCCGCTGACCCCGAAACACCGACTCAACAATGTTCTGATGTACGAGGTGGAAGAACGCTGGAAAGTTGGACTGGAGGCGTACTATTTTGGCCGGCAGCGATTGAACGACCTCACCTACGGCAAAGACTACTGGATTTGCGGCTTCATGGTCGAACGTATCTGGGAAAAGTTTTCGCTGTTCATCAACTTCGAAAATTTCCTCGATGCGCGACAAACGCGTTTCGACACGATCTACACCGGCACCGTTACGAACCCGGTTTTCCGCGACATCTATGCGCCTGTCGACGGCTTTGTCATCAACGGAGGGCTAAAACTCAACCTCTGAGCCTATCGCGCCGCAATGATCAGTGCCAAACCTATTACATAGCATGCCAGCATGAGTCTGAGCAGCGTATCCACACCTTTAGGTGCCTGCTTGAATTCCTTCCATATGTAGATGCCCCACAAGGCAGCGACGATCGTGGCTCCTTGTCCCAGCCCGTACGATATGGCCGGGCCGGCTTTGTCTGACGCAATAATGCTGAACGACATACCCAGACACCAGATGGCGCCGCCGAGAATACCGGCAAGGTGTGTCTTGAAGGACCCCTTGAAATACTGTCCGTAGGTTACGGGTTCTCCTGCAAAAGGTCGCGCCATGAGTATCGAATTGAACACGAAATTGCTCGCCAAAATACCGACTGAAAAGATAAACACGGCGGTATATGGTCCGAGTTTACCCGGTTCAGGAACGGTAAAGTCGGGATACATCGATGCGGCCACATATTTATAGAATAGCCCCATCAGCGACCCCGCCACAATAGAAAGGACAAGGCCTTTTGTCGATACACCCTTCGTCTCCTTCATCATCTTGCGGTAGGCGTTTGCATTCAGCAAGATGGCCAGGAGAACCAGTACAACACCGCCAAACAGGAGCACCTGGTTTCCGAGGGGCGACTGGATGTAGTTGACTACGACACCGATGGCAAGCGCCAGCCC
The DNA here is from genome assembly GCA_035304385.1 of Cyclobacteriaceae bacterium. GTDB lineage: Bacteria > Bacteroidota > Bacteroidia > Cytophagales > Cyclobacteriaceae > ZC4RG29. Next base: position 10,994 of record DATGQD010000023.1, on the reverse strand, counting down.
AATACCGACGGGAAAAGCAACCGCCATACCGGCAATGGCGATCGCGGCCACCAGCAGGATGTTGGCCAGGTTAAAGACGATGCCTCCCATTAGCGCAGACCAAAGGTTGGGTGCACTTGCCTGCTGTAAGTCTTCCATGAAGGAACGGCCCTCCGTTCCGAAGCTGCCCAGCGTGAGCGCAAACAGGAGAGAGAACAGGATTATTCCGATGACATAATCCCAATAAAACAACTCAAACCGCCACTGATCGGCGACGAGCTTTTGTGTGTTTGCCCATGACCCCCAGCATAGCATAGTGACAATGCAGAAGAGTACGGCGACAAAGTAGCTTTCTACGATAAACATATTAGCGGGGCTTTGCGGGTTTGTCCTGATACACTACCAACTGCGACAACCATACCGTGAAGTCGGGCTTCGGTTCTACATTCCGTATTCTTATCGTATGCTTTCCGGGTGAAAGCTGATACTTCCAGAACAGCTCGTGACGTCGTGTAACAAAACTTGCGGGCAGCCTGACCGTTTCGACCTTTTGGTCGTCGATATATAACTCGGCGGTAGCGGCGTAGTCGCCTGTGTAATCCCAGCTTGATCCATTAACCGGTGCTGATGAGCCTAAGAGGGCGAATCCAATGCCTTCGAACTCGAGCGTGTATTCGTCTTTCAGCTCTTGATGAATTTGGCGCTTTTCTACCGGGTAATGTCCTTCGAAACTTTGCTCAAGCCGAACAGCTCGCGGTTGCTGCACCTTAATGGTGACAGCATCATCCGATACCGTTCCTCCGTTGCGTTCAATGACCTGTAGAGCGTGTTTAAAGCCCATTGCATACACATCGTTGAGCGACATGGTCGTGTACTTGAAATCGATGTCTTCCGCATCAGCAAGTCCCATCTTCCAGTACTCGGGTATCCCATCGTATCCGAGCAGTGTTCCCAGTATTCCACCGGCTGATGAAGGGTTGCAGTCCGAATCCTGTCCCGCCCTGGTGGAGATCTCCATGGTCTGAGTGAAATCACCATTTCCATACAACAATCCCAGTACGATGTACGCGGCATTTACTTTTGCGTCGATGTTGAATGCAGTAAATACACCGTCGGGACAGCCGACATCGTCTGTCCATTTTTTCTGGATCTCGAACCAGGTCTGCTTCCAATCGTCAGGATATTGTTGATGCCACTGGATAACATCATTGATGCATTGATAAAACGTACTTTGTTCGGGGACGGTCTTCAACGCCTCTTTGACGACGAAGTGTATGTCGTCCGAGACGAATGCCAGTGCATACATCGCCCCTACGTAAACGCCACCATACCAGCCGTCGCCGTAATTCATAATGTGCCCAATACCGTCACCGATTTCAGCAGCCGTGTTCGGCATGCCGGGCGACATCAGACCGGAAAAGTCGGCCTCGATCTGAAAGTCGATATCGTCGGCGTGCGGATTATTAAGCCAGTGACCGGATTCAGGAGGCATAATGCCGTTTAGGATGTTATAGCGTCCCGCCTGATTCGCATGCCATAGCGCGTACTCTGCATTGGCGTATGCATGGGCATGCGATTCGATAGGCGCATCCAGGCCCTCACGTTCAAAGACCTCGACAAACGTCAGGTCCATATACAGGTCGTCGTACAACCCCGGCGACTCCTCCATCGTCTTTCGGATATAACCGTCATACCAGACAATAGGTTGGTAGTCGTTGATCATTGTCCCTTCGAAACGGAATTCTGTAGGACCGCCGAAGGTGACGCCGATAACCTGGCCCGCCCAGCCACCTTTGATCTTATCCTGGAGCGCAGCCCTGGTCATATTCACCTCGTCAGGTAATGTGGCGCTGTTTTCCTGCGCGGGCTGCTGGCAGGCGCAAAGGCCGACGAGTAGGAGCGGTGTTAGGACTTTTCTCATCATATGATTTGGTGTAGGTTCAATAGACTATTCTTTATGGGAAGAACTGAAACTTCAATCCTTCGTACGGAACAACGACAGTCGCTGTGCCTTCGGGATGTTTTATTGTTTTCATACCAGTCAAAGATGTACAGGAAAGACCGCTCAAACAAGCGCTATTTTGCGGTTACGAATCTATCCTGCTACTCATATCCCGGGTTTTGTTGAAGATTCGGGTTCTTTCGTATTTCGTCGATCGGAATAGGTTGTCGGTACATTCTTTCCGGAAATGATCGTGGCGACATGGGCTCTACCGTATACGCGAACGTTCCGTCGTTATTCTTTTCCACCGTCATTTTGTGGACGTATCCGTTCAGAACGTCTTCTGCAATTTTCCAACGCCTGATATCGAAGTACCGATGTTCCTCCATGCCAAGTTCAACGGTTCGCTCATTGCGGTAAACAGCTACAAGGTCGTCTCCGGATGCATCGGTATCCGGCATGCCGGCGCGTTGGCGAACCATGTTGATATAAGTTCGGGCTTCTTCTTCGTGGCCCAGCGCGATTTGTGCTTCCGCATAGTTAAGCAGCACTTCGGCGTAACGGATCAGAATCCAGTTGGCCTTAATTTCATCGACAAGGTATACGCAGGGAATCGATGGGTCTGTAAACTTTCTACAGTAGTATCCGGTCATAGTCGATCCCGTTTCGTACAGGTCAGCGGCGCCGGGACCGTGTTTACCATTGATAAAAGTTTCGACGGTATCTTCGCGCCAGGGCACCCCGTTGTAGAAGATGGAGGCGTAGAAGCGGGGGTCGCGGCCTTCGTACGGATTGTTGGGATCATAACCGGACGTTGGATCGGTGATGGGTTTTCCATTAGCCATTTCAAACATGTCGACATATTCCTGAGTAGGCCGATTCATGCCGAACGCTCCGTTGAGGCCCTGAGGGTTTATGATAAACTCGGCGCTGACAATTTCTGCCGGGTCTGAGGTGACGCGATAGGGGTAAGCCCACTGTACATCGAAAATTACTTCCTGGTTATTGTCATCGAGAAAGAGTTTGTCATACTCCGGATACAGTTCATACACGTCAAGATCAATTACAGCTTTTGCTGCATCAGCCGCGGCTTGCCATTTTGTGAGGTCGTTTTCAGGATTGTTGAGCGGACTCGCAGCATAGAGCAACATCCTTGCCTTGACCGCCAGTGCCGTGCCCTTTGTTGGGCGACCCAGGTTGGGGCCATCCCACTGCAAGGGAAGCAAGTCTGCCGCCCGATCCATCTCGTCAGCGATAAAGGCGACACATTCTTCGTAGGAGTTTCTGGTGACGGCCAGATCTTCGTCCAGTGTCTGGGCGTGCGTAATGAGCGGCACACCGCCATAGGCACGAACCAAATAGAAGTAAAAGTAGGCGCGCAGATAGATGGCCTGGCCCATGACGCGGTCAATCATATCCTGATCCCCCGTCAGCATATCAGCATGATCTAGCAGATTGTTCACCCGCCGGATCTGGCGGTAGTATGACCATTTCCCGTAAGGGTCGTAGGACGCCGAAACTTCACCATAGTTATAGGTATAGCACGCGAGCCAGGAGTGGCCACCTTCTGTGAGGTCGGACATGTTGTCCATATTGTCCCAGATATTGTAGCTGGACAGATAGTTATACAGATCGTTGAGATAGAGTTCAGCAGTTTGAGGATCCGACCACACGATGTTTTCATCGATCACGTCGAGCGGGCCCTTGTCGAGCACATCATGCTCACAGGCAGTGAGGGCGACGGCGATCGTCCATATTGAGAGGAGTATCCTGGTTTTCATTACCTGTTCGTTTAAAAGGTTATATTAAGTCCGATTGAGGTGACCTTCATCTGAGGATAATATCCGCCTGCTCCGCTGGGTGCTTCCGGATCCCATTGTTCGAATCTGGCGCGTGTGAAAAGGTTTGTGCCCGAAGCATATACTCTAAAGGTTTGTATGCCAAGGCCGATCTTTTCAAAAGCGGAGGCCGGTATGGTGTAGCCGATCTGGATATTCTTGAGCCGCCAGTAGGCTGCGTCCTTTAGCCAGTATGTCGACGCCTCTTTCTTGTATTCATTGCGATATAGAGAAAGGCGCGGGTAGGTGGGGTTCGGATTCGATCCATCGGGTGTCCAACGCCCTTTGATGGTTTCGAGAGGATTAGCGCCGTAGAGAAATTCCCAGGCAGCTTCATCAGAAAAGTACACGTTGCTTCTGCCGGCACCCTGGATGAGGGCGCTGAAGTCGAAACCTTTGTAACTGGCGCTCAGGGTTATGCCGTACATGATCTCGGGAAGTCGGGATCGCCCGATGGCCGTTTGGTCGTCGGGAGTCAGCACACCATCGCCATTGATGTCGCGGTATCGTATATCACCGAGGCGCGGCTCTGACCATTCAAATTTGGGATTGGTATCCAGCTGTTCCTGCGTGAGGTAAAGGCCGTCGGAGACATATCCGAAGAACTGGCCCATAGGTTTTCCCGTTCTGCGTTGCCACTCGGGTACGTTCGCCGGCTCATCGATGAAGCGTATTTTGTTCCTCGCAAAGGTCATATTGCCACCGATGGAGTAGGTGAAGTCGCCGATCGATTGACGGTAATGCAACTCCAGTTCAAAACCTTTGTTCTCGACCTCGCCGATATTTTCTACCGGGAGTTCGGCGCCGAACGATTCGGGCACTGATTGGTTTCTTGTTGCCAGAATGTTATTCCGCCGTTCGTAGAATACATCGGCTACGACAGTCAGGCGGTCTGAAAGAAGCTCTGCTTCAAAACCCACGTTAGCTTTCCGGGCGCGTTCCCAGGTCACATCTGTGTTCGGAAGTCCGCCGTCGAAAATAGATTGGACAGGCACGGGCGAATTTCCGCCGAATACATGGCCCGCGCCATAGTAGAAGGGTTGCTTGTACAGAAAGCGCCGGCCACCGATCTGATCGTTACCTACTTCGCCGTATGAAGCACGGATCTTGAGGAAATCGACAAAGCTCACATCAAAGAACGGCTCCCCGGAAATCACCCAACCGATGGATGCCGACGGGAAAAAGCCGAATCGTTTGTTTGAAGGAAAATTTTCCGAACCATTGTAGCCAAAGTTGGCCTCGAAAAGATATCGGGAATCGAAGGTGTAGGTAATCCTGCCCACATAACCTTCCCGTCCACCTTCAGCGGCGGAACCATTATTGGTCGGGTTGAGCGTTGGGCCTGCAAACAGCTGATCGATCTCAGCCGAGTTGTATTGTGTCCGTCCTGCCGAAAAATTTTCGTCGTACCACGCGTATTGGGTGTAGAGGAACAGCCCGGATACGTCGTGCTTCCCAAATGATTTACTGTACGTTAAATGCGCTTCGAAGGTGGTGGCATAGCTTTCTTCATATCCTTGTTGCAAGCTGGGTTTCTTGCCGGCGCCCACTTCGCTGTAGTCGGTTCCGGTTTTTTGATACGCCTTGTAAGGGGTAAGCCACGTTTTGTTCTTGAAGAACCCGGGGTCATAGGCAGCCATTACTTTCAATGCCAGCCCTTCGGTGACAAACGGAAGTTTTTGTTCCAGCGTGATTGAATTCTGAAGCGTGTTGTTCGCCCACCTGCGATAGCCGGATTCCGTAACTTCCGCGACGGGGTTCAACCCGACGTCCGATGCCCAGGCACCGTTTTCCCACTTCACAGGAAAGGCGTTGGGCGCTACCGAAGAGAAAATGCCTGCCTGGTCCGTACCCTGTGCCGTCACGCCGGGGTAGGTGCGGTTTTCCTTGATGCCCGAAAGATTGATGGAAAGCCGGGTGTTTTCCGTAAGGTTGGCGTCGATGTTTGCGCGGTACGTGTAGGTAGTGTAATTCAGGTTGGGAATGCTGCCATCCTGGTCCAGGATTCCAAAGGAGGTGTAATAGCTAACGTTTTTGGAGCCCCCGGATACCGAAAAGGAATGTCGTTGCATGGGTGCGTTATAGCGCAGTACTTCGTCGTTCCAGTCTACATCGGGGTGAGTATACGGGCTGGAGTGATCCCTGTATTTTTGAATGTCCTCGGCCGAATACGTGAGTTGCTCTGGGGTGAGGTCAGGATTATCATTCCATTGCGCTTCGTTATATAGTACGGCGTAGTCATGCGCGTTGAGGTAGTTGGGTACGCGGACTGGATTTTGTATGCCATAGAATCCGGAATACGAGAGCGTGGGTTTCGATTCCGAACCGCGCTTTGTTGTGATCAGGATGACGCCGTTAGCACCGCGTACGCCGTACACAGCCGTGGCGGACGCATCTTTCAGTATGGTTATGGACTCGATGTTGTTGGGATCGATACGGTTAAAGTCGCGCTGCACACCGTCCACCATAACCAGCGGGGAGTTGTCATTAAGGGTTGACTGTCCCCGGATGAAAAGTTGCGCGGCGTCGTTGCCGGGCTGAGCAGTACTTTGCACGGCGATCACACCCGGAATGCGGCCGGCGATGGCATTGGAAACGTCTGCCACATCGTTCTTTACAATGTCGGCGGACTTTATGGACGACACGGCGCCCGTTACCGTTTCCTTTCGTTGTGTGCCATATCCCACCACGGTGATCTCACCGAGCGTTTGAACGTCGGCGACCATCGTAACATCGATGGCCGATTGATTTCCAACGGGAATTTCCTGGGTGGTGTAGCCAATAAAAGAGAAGACGAGGACGGCGTCCCCGGAAGGAACGCTGATGGAGTACCTTCCATTCGTGTCACTAGTCGTTCCAGTCAGCGTCCCTTTCACGAGGATGTTAACCCCAGGGAGTGGGTTGCCGGCGTCATCCGACACCACGCCCTGAACGGTAAAATCCGGACTGTGTACATCCGCACCAAGAGCAGCGGAACCGAAGCAGATCATCACAAGGATTGTGGCGAACCGATACGATGGAGGCCGCCGGAAGAAGTACTGTAATGAATGTTGCATATACTCGGGAGTTGTTTGAATAATAAATTTGGGACGTCTGAATTATCTCGTTTGCCGGATAATTGTATCTATGCCTGGTACAGGTTTATACACGCTCAATTCAGTGATTGATGTGAACCAGCTTTTTTTGCTGTACCAATGGTCGGCCGCGCCGGCGTCGCCGATAATGCGAATGCCTTTAGTGGATACCGGCTCGAACGATAGAAGGTACTCGACAAAATGTGGCTTGTTGTACGGTTGATCCCCGTCGGGCATGTCGGGTGTTATCGAAAGTTTCTGAACCGGCCTCCAGCTGCCATCTGCATCGAGAAATTCAACGTTGAGATTCGTAAACCACCCACCATTCTCTTCCATGGATCCGATTGCAAAACCAATCAACCCGACCGTCACCGTGTCGTTCCAGGTGTATCCATAGAAATCGCGTTTTGGGTGATGTGTGCCGTCGATACTATAGAATACGGAGCCCTTACCTTTTCGCACGCCGTCCCGAATCACCTCTACGTCGGTCGCGTACAACTCCGCGCTGACACTTAACCACATCGAATCGCGGGTCGGTATATGGGTGCGGCGCACATTACTGATTACTTCGTTCGCTTGTGACGCCAGGTTGCGGCCACGTACGAGGAGATGGTAGTCGACATGAGTAGTCTGACTACCAGATTTACCTTCAAGGGTAATGGAATAGACTCCAGTCTTTGTCGGCGTGCCGCGTAGCATTCCGTTTACGAACATTATCCCGGGAGGAAGTGTACCGCGCGACAACCTCCATTTCGCGTGGTGGGGAAGGCCGAGTGATTCGTTAACGTGTGTGTCAACCGTTAATAGCGGTAGGGGACCGGAACCCGCCTCCAGGGGTGGATTAAACGATGCGCCTGCGTTGATTAAGAAGTATTCGAGACCATTTTCAGTTACGACTGACCCGCCGTTCCTGACAATAATCTCCCTTGCCTGATCAAGCGTCTTGTCGGTCATATCAGTGATGCGCATATCGGGCAGATCGTAACGGCTGACGTTCCGGTAGATGTCGTTGAAAGGCTTTTCCCATTCAGCGATAGGATAGAGCAGATTGCGGGGTATGACTTTCGTTCCACCCGCTACGGCGAGCAAGCCAGACATCGTGGCTGCCTGGTTGTCGGCGTCGAAGCCCATCGCACACGCGAGGTCCAGGGTTCGTTGAAAATCGCCGTCACCGTAAAGGAGTGCGAGGATGCCGCACGCCGCGTTGAGGTTCGCGTTCCAGATCGTTCGTGTTTCGAGGGGTTCCTCGTGATAATATTTTTTCGCGATTTCCTGGCGCGCACGCTGCCAATCGTCAGGATACTCTTCGTACAGCCGCTTTACATCATTAATGGTTGTGGCAAACCTGCTGTTGGGCGGAAGCGCAGCAAGTCCGGCATCGATGAGCTTTTTCACATCAGATTCAAAGAACGCGGCGGCGAACATAGCGCCGTAGTGGATCGTAGGTTCGATGCCCCAGTCGTCGTTCGTAATGCGTGCTGCCCACGCCGATTTTTGGGCGGCATAGGTCACCATCCCGGGTGCCGTAGCACCCCATATTTCATTGATAAGTTGCGGATCGATCTGAAACCAGTGTGGGTTCAGATCCTTTCTGCCGGTGTACGGCGGCGTATAGCCAAAGTGCATCAAACCGAGGGCTGCCCGGTTGGCGAGCCATACACGCTCGCGAATGTGATGGAGCCAGGCATCGGTCAGCTGACGATACGTCGGCTCCGCCCCGTGTTTTTCCATCTGCAGGAGATAGATGTATTCTATATCGGTGTCATCATCAGAAAATGCACCGTCGGTCTCTTTCAGGCGTTCCAGGTTGCCGGAATATCCGTAAGGAAATGTGGCGGGACCCGGTTTGTCGATGTATTGATTCTCGTGGGGGAGACCGTAAATATTGCCCACCATCTGTCCCAGCCAGAACGCGTATAGTTTATCACGGAGTTCGTCGCGGGATATTTTCGTTCCCTGGGCGTGAGCGATCGGGCCGTTCAACAGCAATGCGATGGCACACGTAACAATTCCGGGGGAAAGATTTTGGAGCGCTTTCATGGTGGCCTCAGCAATCGATTTCGGTAATACAATGTTGGCCTATTGCGGCCACCGATACCAGCCAAAAAAAGCAAAACAAGACAATCCTGATTCAGGGTATATCCCGGATAGGATGCGATTCATATCAAATAGACGGTATTTACTGGAAGGAAGTGGCTATTCCTATCAAAAGAACGCCGTCAGGCACTCCTGGCGCCGAGCAATCTGACCCATTCCGGCAAGTTCAGCTCGTGAATTACTCTTCTTTCAAACGGATTACCTTCAAGTTCTTGCAGCTTTTCTGGTAGATTCGGTGTGGGCTTCAGTTTAAGCCAGCGCTTCAGGAATGTCAGCACAAGCTTTTCTACTTCGAAGAGCTTCGGCTCCGCCTTTAGCTTTCTTTCCACCGAACGGATGGCGTGTACCAGGTATTCCGTATTCTCAAGCATGGCGTTGATCTGGAGGTTCATCAATCGACACAACACATGCAAGGGTCGGTAGATATAACCCGACGGTTGATTCAGAATTTCATTAATGATCCGCAGCGCCTTTGAGTAGTCGCCCATTACAAATCGTGCGCGCGTGAGCACAAACTGAACTTGCAACCGGGCCTGGAGGGTGAGTTGTCCGATCTCGCGGTCGACGTCAGGTTGGTATTGATTGATAAGGGCGGAGGCCTCTTTATATTTTCGCTGGTCAACGAGCGATTGCAACTCGTATTCGAAGATCATGTATTTGATGATCAAAGAGAGACCCGACGAATTCTGATTGACGGAACGCAGCCGGTCGAGGTAATAGGGCAATTCATCATAACGTTCCATCATCCGGAGGTTCTCCAGGATACCACCAAGCAAATGAACGTAGTAGAGGGGTGACGCTTCCCACAAATGAGGGTGTCGCTGGAAGAGTTCGTCGAGTTCCCGAAAGACGGTAAGTCCGCCTTCGGGATTGTTGATCATCGTAAAGTAGATCGACTGAAAATGAAGATGTAGTTGTTGAGAGTGGAATGATTGGATGGTTTGGGTATTTAATACCTGGTATTCTTCAAGCAGCAAATCGTTTAACAGCGTTACGTCTTCCTGGCTGCGCACCATGCCATTTTTCCAGTATCGGAACAGTAGTATTTCGTAAAGCATGGCATGACGGATCGAACTGCTCTCCTGGGCCACGATCGTTTTCAACGCTTCCTGTTTCTCGATGAGTTCGTCTTCCGATACACCCCCGAACTGGGATCGTACGAGGTATTGGAGTTCCTGACGGGCTGCCAGGATAAAGTACATGTACTTTTCGTGCGCCAATGCTACGCGCTTCACTTTGATCAATTGTTCAAGGCTCAGCGAGTGGAGGCCTTTATAGTACAGGATGCGGCTGTCCTGCAGCCAGGTCATCAGTTTTAATTCGACGTCCTGATGATTGTTGAACTGGCGAAGACTTTTGATCAGCACCTGGTAGAGATGTTTGCGGGCTGGCTCGATGGATGAACCACGAAAGCGCTGTTTCAATGTAGTTTCCAGGGCGGCGTCGAATGCGTCTGACGACTCCAGGATATCATACAGCGCCATGTAGCTTTTTTCGCCCCGCTGCAAGTCAGACGTGAGTCGAAAGTGACGTTTTTCGGATTTCGTCATAGACTTCACCAGAGAAAAGAGGTGCTCGATAGAGTACATAGGATTGTCTGTGATTGCAAAGTAAGTTGTATCTCCCGATTTTGGGAATCCTCGCTATTTCTTGTCATTTTCCTGGTGGCGGGACGTTAGGCGGACTGTGGATAAAGGATAGAAATAGCCAGCAACCGTGAAAGTGTCGCGTTTTGCAACCGTCATACGATATTTTGGCAATCGTTTAGAAAACAGAATCTATGAGTGTACCCATCTACGTTGTTGGCAGTTCCAATACCGACATGGTGGTGAAGGCCGAGAAGTTGCCTGCACCCGGAGAGACGGTGATCGGAGGATCGTTTCTCATGAATCCCGGTGGAAAGGGTGCGAACCAGGCGGTAGCGGCTTCGCGACTGGGAGGGAGCGTAACGTTCGTCGCCTGTGTCGGCAACGACATCTTCGGGCGTCAGGCCTTGCAGCAATTCCAAAGGGAACGGATCAAGACCGACTTTATCGTAACAAATCCGAATCACCCATCCGGTGT
>DATGQD010000022.1:0-20809 GCA_035304385.1 Cyclobacteriaceae bacterium | reverse complement strand
AGGACTATCTCAAAATTGAAAATATGGACGTGCGCGGTATCACCAGACTCGACCCAATACTTGCCGTCAGGGATGTCGAAAGCAGTGCCGATTGGTATTGCAGGGTATTTGGATTCGACAACGCTCACGGGGGAAGCCATTTTGCCGTCCTGACCAATAGTGAGAATGAAGTTGTGCTTTGCCTTCATGCATGGGAAGTGCATGGTCATCCGACCATGCAAGATCCGAATATACCGGCGGGAAATGGGCTGTTGCTTTATTTCAGAATGGTGGATTGGAAGGCAATAAGACAGAATCTTGAGGAGATGGAGTGGAAGATCGAAGAGGACGTGCACCAAAACCCAAATTCGCTTAAACAGGAGTTTTCATTCAGAGATCCGGACGGATACTTTATAACGGTAACGGAACTGCATCACTACGAAGGTTAATACAATAACACTTGAAGTGTGGATGAATGCGCTGTGGTTTTGGTAGGATTCACCAACAAAAGAAACTTTATCGGCTGGGAGTTGCTTACAGAACCGGATTGTGGTAAGTTGAACATGACACAAGCACGTTTAAGACGAAAGAAAGTTGAGCGCCATGGAAAAAGTATCAAAACCAAAGGTCAAAACGCTGGCAGCGGGAACGAATTTTGTTGCCAAGCAAATGGCAGCAAATGAAGGAGAGTTGCTGCCAAAGCATTCTGCGAATATCGAGTCGATCATGTTTATCCACGAAGGGGAATGCATCCTGAACCTTGGTGGTCAGGACAATCATCTTAAACCAGGCGATGCCATCATTGTGCCGCCGAACGTCCCGCACCAGTTCAAAGCCATAACCGATTTCAGAGGCGTCCATTTTATGCCTAAGGATATTCAGTTCGAATTCTTTTAGATAACCTTCAAAGACGTGGGACAAGCATAGTAAACTGTTGACCGGAGGCGATCAAACCAATAAACCAAAAGTCCGTGTCTAAACTGAAGCTGAAAACCAGTCCCCAGGTAAAGGAAGTATTCGCCAATTATCCTGAAGGCGTCCGCGAGAAGATGCAATACCTTCGAGCGTTGGTCATAGAAACGGCCAGGGAAGAAGGCATTGACGAGTTGGAGGAAACTTTGAAGTGGGGTGAGCCGAGCTTTGTAGCCAGGAAGGGAAGTACTTTGAGAATGGACTGGAAGGAAAGGTCGCCTGACCAGTATGCAATGTATTTTCAGTGTACAACCCGGCTTGTCAGTACTTTCAGAGCCGTTTTCGACCGTACCTTTCAATACGAAGGAAACCGGGCGATTATATTTCGCCTTGATGAAAGAATTCCAACCCAGGAGTTGAAAAAATGCATCAAAGCATGCCTGACCTATCACCAGGTGAAGCACCTGGTGACGTTGGGGATATGAGCCGCCGTTACTGTTTAAGTTCTGATCATGGAATGACTGGAGCCTGGAGTTCGAACGGTGCAGGCGCGGTATGTGACAACATCGCGTATGGACTATTTGGCAGTCATGTTATAACTTTGCGTCATGGCAAAGATCATTGTCCCATCAGATTGTGGAAACGCACCCAAGAAGAAATTTCTGAAGGATTTGAATGTCGCATCCGTGAAGGGCGACTTGAAATTTTTTCAAAGCATTCTCCCGGACGAGTTGACGTGGGAGATCGTGGGACAGTCCAACATCGCGGGCAAGGAGAATGTGCTGAAAGCCCTGACCCGGCACCCGCTGTGGAAGTCGAAGGAGTTGATTATCGACGCCATCATCACCCACGGTCGCGAGGCATCCGCAAACGGGCAGTTCGTCACCAAGGATAATTCAAGGTATTCGTATTGCGATGTATTCCGGTTCAAGAGCGCGGGTTCGAGCGCAATACATTCGATCAAGACCTTTATCGTGAAGCATAAGTCGTAAACCCAAACAATTGCCTTGACTGGACCCTCAAGGAAGCGATTTTGATATGCCTGACAACCGGTCTGCCTTCAGGATTATCGTAACGCTGGCCGCCGTTGAAAAAAAGAGACTATCTCCGCCCGGACTTACGCAGCGCGTTCACATTTTTTTATCTTGCGTGATATGCGCCTGAACGCAATATTACTTTTCTCTTTCCTGATCGCCACCGGTTGCGGAAGGAGTCAAACCCCCGAAGCGACTTACAAGCCCGTTCCAGACTCCCTGCAGGACGTAGCCTGCCAGTATTTGAGAGGATTCCCTGATGGCACGAATGCGTCGCTGGCTATTATCGAGAATGGCGACATCCGGTTTTTCGGGGTGGTTCGGGTTCACGACAGCCTTCATCTCGTCGACAACCGGCAAGCGGTCTTCGAGATCGGATCCATATCCAAGGTGTTTACCGCAACACTTCTGGCTAATTTGGTCCTTGAAGGTAAAGTTAAGCTAGACGACGACATTGGCGATTACTTTGACGTCCCAATAAAGGGCAGTCCTCGGATTACATTCAAGTCGCTCGCGAACCACACGGCAGGCTTGCCGCGCCTGCCTTCCAACCTTTTTGCTTTGTCTAATCCTGATAATCCGTATAAGGATTACGATACGCAGAAGCTCGAAGACTATCTCAGGGAGAGCTTGACGTTGTCTGACAATGCGGGTTCTAAGAGTGAGTATTCGAACCTGGGGGCTGGATTGCTGGGCTATACGCTGGAGAGGGTGTCAGGTGAGCCCTATCAGGAATTGCTGGAACGTTACATCTTTTCGAAGTATGGGATGGCCAGCTCCACTACGCGACGTCAAGATGTTGCTGACCGGCTGGTCAATGGCCTTGATGGACGTGGCGAGCCCACGTCGCACTGGGACCTGGCATCCCTTGTCGGTGCCGGTGGCATACTGTCGACGACCGAAGATCTGACCAGATTTGCATTGCGGCAATTTGATGATAACAACGGCGCGCTTGCGCTGACACGGCAGAAGACCTTTGCCGTCAACGAACGCACCGATATAGGTTTAGGATGGCATATCAACTATACCGATGCGGGTGACATGTGGCACTGGCACAACGGCGGAACCGGGGGCTTTCGTTCGTGCATGGCTATTGACGTAAATCGCAGTAACGGCGTAATCATTCTGTCTAATGTCTCAGCATTCCACAACGATTCAGGTAAGATCGACCAGCTTTGTTTTGCATTGATGGGAATGATAAGTAGGTAGCAATGTACCGGGAGAAGAACGAACTGTTGACCTTGGATTTATTTCGTTGCACCTAAGTCTCAAATCACCGATCAACAATCGATAATCAAAAATTCCATCTGTCCCAAGTTACCGATCATACACGTTAACCCTCGATCCGTTTGGTCTTACCCAAATCTCAAATCACTGATCAAAAATCGATAATCAAAAATTAAAATGGGCCCGCTATTTTATTTGGCCAACGCGCTGGTGATGCCTCCTGCCATGTACTTCGCGTGGAACTATTACAGGTACAATGGAAAGCAGATACGATTTGGGCGACTGTGGATAAGCATGATCCTATTGCTTATAACGGTAGTTGTGACGGGACTTCAGTTTCCATACCCCGAGATAATTCCTGCACTGAACCGCGACCCTCAGGCGCTTTCCTCAGGTGAATGGTGGCGAATAATAACGTCTCTTTTCATCCAACCGGCGGGTATTTGGCAATGCATCTTCAATGCATTGTTCTTTATCTCATTTGTACCCCTTGCTGAGCACTTGTACGGTCGCGGTCTGATACTCATCTATTTTGTTGGTAGCCTCATCGGACAAATGGTAATCCTCTATTGGGAAACGACGCCAGGTGGTTTGGGTAGCGCGGGCGGTGGTTCATCCACCGCATTGTATGCTGTGATGGGTGCATTGTTCATGTATATCATGATGAATCGAAGGATTTTCCCAAGAGCATATATTCTGATACCCGTGGCGGGTTTGGTCGGGGCAACTGCGTTGCTGTTTTTTGAGGATGGGCATGCGCCCTCCTTGCTAATGGGTGGAATTTTAGGACTACTGCTACGCGGAACCAGGGAACGGGCTATCACGTATCCGCAGACACGGTGACCGCGCCTATTGCTCATCGGACTTGCAAAACAATCTGGCGACAAATAACGTAACAGATAATTGAACCTTAAAGTCCATCAAACCTTAACCCCCATGAAACCGATCGTACGGCTATACGCCCCCTTGCTCCTTGTCGTGGTGTTAACATCCTGCGCCCATTCTCAAAGCCAACGGCAAGGCGATTACAAACTAGTTGGCGGTCCCTGTGAGGGATGTGAAGCGATATTCGAGTATGGAGATGAAGAATTGACACCTGTGGACACGCTGCCTGACTTCCACGATCAGGGCGTCAAGATCAAAGTGACGGGCACGATCTATCAGAGCGATGGAAAAACGCCGGCACCGGGTGTCATTCTTTACGTATACCATACCGACCAGGGCGGAGTATATGCCAAGCGCGGAGATGAAACAGGATGGGCAAGAACCCATGGATACATCCGGGGATGGATGAAGACAGACGACAGCGGACGGTATACCTTTTATACGCTACGGCCCGGGGTATATCCAAACCGATCAGCGCCGGCGCACATTCATCCAATCGTGTTGGAACCAAACGGCAAGTACTATTGGCTTGGCGCATTTCACTTTAAGGGAGACAGCCTTCTGACGAAACGGGAACTCAACCCCAGCAATCCCAGGGCCGGTAGTGTCGGACTCCTGGCTTTGCAACAGGAGGGTGACCTTTGGGTTGGAACGCAAGACATCATCCTGGGCAAAAACATCCCCGACTACGAATAGCGCCCTACACGGATTAATTCTGAAGTCTTTCGTTTTCCCGCAAGCGCAACGCGAGTATCGCCGTAGCGTGGCCGTTCCGTTTCAGATACCTTCGGTTGGCATTTCATTTGTCATCAACGGGATTACACGGATAATCTTTAGATGATGAGCATTGGAAACTTGATAGCGCTTCTGTTCACGTTTGTGATTGTGGGTGGGATATTCTCTTGTTCTACAATCCCCAGGGGCGCTGTAGCCGTTACGCCTTTCGATAAGGATCGGTATCTGGGAAAATGGTACGAGATTGCCCGTCTGGATTTTAAACATGAAAAGAACCTGAACAATGTCACCGCCGAGTATACCCTGAATGACGATGGAACGATTAGAGTCGACAATCGGGGATACCACACGAAAAAAGACAAATGGCAGCAGGCGATTGGCAAGGCCAAATTTGTGGACGACGAGGATGTTGCCAAGCTCAAGGTGTCTTTCTTTGGTCCTTTTTATTCCGGGTATAACGTCATCGCACTTGATGACGACTACCGATATGCTCTTGTTGCCGGCAAGAACCTGAAATACCTTTGGATTCTTTCTCGCGAGACCGAGATTCCGGCCGGCGTACGGGATAACTATCTCAGAATAGCCGAAGACATCGGCTACGAAACCGATGACCTTTTATGGGTGGAGCATAACAGGCAGGGCCAATGAACAATCGCTACGATTGACCATCCTGCCCATCATCCCGGGAGATGGATTGTTGTTTTTTGATCGCATCGGACATAAGCTGCCGTTACGACTAAAAAAAACTATCGCGTATAAGAACGGTATGGTGGAGCTGCTTTACGAGATTGCCAAATACATATTTTCAGCCCGTGTCCATTTTTTGATTCATGAGTCGGTCCGGAGGTGCAAGAGCGCATTGAGACAACCATCTGGGCGGGGTATACTTCTGCATGGCAGGATGTCGGTAGCATGAATGGTTCTCGTTGAGAAGCAAAAAGATTTCCCGTGCGCCTGTTATATTTAAGCATCTCTTACAGACACTTTAGGGATTGCTATGAGCAAGAAAACGATGCTGGTCACCGGTGCGAGCCGGGGCATAGGCGCTGCCACGGCAACATTGGCAGCAGCGGGCGGCTACGCGGTAGTGGTAAACTACCGTAAGGATGAGGCGGCAGCGCGACAAGTTGTCGATAGTATCGTCGCCCGGGGCGGGCAGGCAGTAGCGGTGCAGGCCGACGTGTCGAAAGAGGATGACATACTCCGGCTGTTTAAAGAAGTGGATCGTATCTATGGCGCCCTTCATTGCCTCGTCAACAATGCCGGGATACTGGAACGACAGAAGAAGCTGGTCGACATGGATAGTGAGCGGTTGCAGCGGATATTCAACACCAATATTGTAGGACAAATTCTTTGTTGCCGCGAGGCCATCCGGCGCATGTCAACCAAAAATGGGGGTAAGGGCGGAACGATCGTCAACGTTTCTTCAATCGCGTCCCGGTCGGGTGCGCCGTTTGAGTATATCGATTATGCCGCTACCAAGGGCGCCCTGGATTCATTGACGGTTGGATTGGCCAAGGAGGTTGCCGACGAAGGCATCCGAGTGAATGCAGTGCGACCGGCATTTATTCATACCGACATACACGCCGCGGGAGGCGAGCCGGGTAGGATTGACCGGCTGAAAGATTCAATACCGTTGAAACGGGGAGGGCTCGCGGAGGAGGTTGCAGAGGCCATCCTCTGGCTGGCGTCAGACAGGTCGTCATACTCCACCGGTATTTTCATAAACGTTACAGGTGGGCGATGATAGGCATTCGCAATTCGTATATTGAAAGGGAGAATCTGCTGCTATGAGAAAGGTAATTGCCACGATTAACATGACATTGGACGGGTTTTGCGACCACACAGCAGTCGATCCGGATGAAGAAATTCATCGCCATTACCAGGAATTGCTTGAGGCCATGGACACGATCGTATATGGACGGATCACGTTTCAGTTAATGCAGTTTTGGGAAGACCTGGTGAAGAACCCCAGTGGCGATGAGTCCATGGATGCCTTTGCCAGGGCGATCGACAACGTTCCTGATAAGGTTGTCTTTTCCCGAACGCTGGATCATGTGGGATGGCGTAATTCCAGAATCGCGCAGAAAAGCCTTCAGGATGAACTCGACGAATTAAGGAAGCAACAAGGAAGGGATATCCTGATCGGCAGCCGTAGCCTGATCGTACAATCGCTGAACCTCAGGTTGATCGATGAGTTGCAGCTTTGCATTCATCCTGTCATCGCAGGAAGCGGGTTGCCGTTGTTCAGCGAAATCGATGATAAGACCCATCTTAATCTGACAACGACCAAAACGTTCCGGAGTGGCGCCGTTGTCTGCTATTATGAGCCGATGTAGTTTCGTTGCGCTTATATCCAGGCCTGCTTGCACGCGGTGGTATAGTTTCGCCAGGGTAACGACCACGCTTATGTCGCGCGTGAGACAGCGGATTCAACATTAGAACGATTATCTCCACTTTGCCATTCTCGTCTTTGGCAGCAATCGTGATAACCCGCGGAAGAATGCGGAATACGGGGGTTTGAGCCGGGACGCGTCATGCGTATTGCCTGACGTAGGATTATTCGCTATCTTGGTTGGTAAGCTTAATGCTGTCCGCTTAGGGATAATGGCAGGTGGAACGCAAGTTTTTGACATGATTAAAAGACTGAGGGAGAACGAAAACCTTAGAAGGCTGAGCTATTTTAAAACACGAAAATCGTATAATCCCACAACCGGCGGAATGGCCACTGACAACCGCACTTTTACAACCGGTGAATGGCATTCGGGTAAGTACTCCATTAAAAAAGATCAGCGAACCGAAATGTTGCGGGTAATTCTCGCTTTGGGTATAGCGATACTGCTATGTGGGGCCCTAATCTTGTTCCTGTTAAAATTTATTCGGCAATAGCGGGGTGAACGAGGGGGTTGACTGTCAATCGACATAAACACTCTCCAATTCAGCAAATATGAATGACACCCCAAGGAAATTGAGACTTCGGGAAATCGCTCGGTACCCTTTTGCAACATACGGAAGTATCACCGGCTGAATAGCGATATACTGCTTCCGCACACCGCACACTTGTGCAAAACGGGTGAATGATGTAGTATCGTTGCAAAAATCATTGAGTGTTAAATGTTATGAAGCTTATTCTTGCAATTCTGGCTTTTTCGATTGCCGCCTCGACCCTTCCCGCGCAGGCGCAAACCATCTCAAAGGAAGAACTGATTTTCCTGACGTCCGAATGGAAAGGCGAACGTTTTCCTGACGGTAGGCCGAAAATTCCGGATGACCTTCTCGAACGCGCCAAACACATTATGATTGATGATGCGTGGACGGTGTTAAAGAACGAAGGGTATCTCAACCAATTCGAGGGCAATTGGAAGACGGTGAACAACACGCTCATGACGGGCAGGGCCGTTACAGCTATGTATCTCCCCAGCCGGCCCGATGTAGAGCGGAACATCAAGGAACGCGGAGCGAAAGAGGGCAGGAAGGGGAACACCAACTCCTGGCCTATTGATATTCTCACCAAGGGCGACCTTTACGTAGCGGATGCCTTTGGTAAGATCAGCGGAGGCAGCATTATGGGGGCTACGCTGGCTAATTCCATTTATGCCAAATCCGGAAACGGTGTCGTGTTCAATGGCGCCGCGAGAGATCTGCAGGAGATCAGCAACATAGAAGGGTTCAACGCATTTGTGCGCGACTTCCACCCTTCGTTCACTGAAGAGATGGTGCTGATGGGTCTTAACACGCCCATTCGTATCGGCCAGGCGATCGTTCTCCCTGGCGACCTGGTGATCGCGACGATGGAAGGCGTGCTCTTTGTGCCAGCCCACATGGCAGAGGAGGTGGTGAGCGTGGCCGAATTCGTGGTCAGAAAAGACAAGTTCGGTTTTGAAATGGTGCGTACCGGAAAGTACAGCACCGGCGAGATCGATAGCCAGTGGACGGATGAGATTAAGAGCGAATTCTTGAAATGGCTGAAGCAACATCCCGAGTTGGGCACGATGACACGACAGGAATTGGACGCCATCATGAGCAAGAGAACGTGGTGATTTTTGAATGGGGATGCGCTGAATGACAGATCGAGAAGGGAACGTTGATCAACGTTGTGGGCAAATAACAGGTGTGTAACATGTAATGCGTAATAGTCGAGAGGTAGCATGATGCCGCCCTATATCGCATCATGTCGACAATTTCGGTGCTCGCACCCGGTCAGCCAGCGTTCGAAACTGAACGCGAGGTTCGGGCATGACCGGCATCTTGCCGTATGACGGCACTCCAGGTTCTGGCACAGTTTTTCTATCCTTGGGTGGACCGAATCACGCTAAACAACTAGCACACCCAAATCGTTGCCATGATCAGGAGCTACTTCAGAATTGCATTCAGGAACATTTCAAAGAACAGCGGGCTGTTTTACATCAATGTAACCGGTCTTGCACTGGGGATTGCGACCAGTGTTATCATTCTTCTTTACGTATTGGATGAGTTGAGTTACGACCGGTATAACGAGAAAGCCGACCGCATCATACGCGTCGTGCTCGAGGGGCGGTTGAACGGTGAAATTATTAAGGAGGCTGTGACGCCGGCGCCGGTAGCCGCTACGCTGGTCAGGGAGTTTCCGGAAGTATTGGATGGCACGCGCATTAAGCAAGGCGGGTCACCAACGATCAGATACAAGAACACTACGTTCCGGGACAGCCGACTCGCCTTCGTCGACCCTAACTTTTGGAACGTATTTACATTGGACTTTCTCCAGGGTGATCCGGCGACTGCCCTGCAAGAACCTCGCACGATCGTGATAACGAAGGATGAAGCGAAGCGATATTTTGGAGAAGAGGATCCTATCGATAAGCTACTGGAAGTCCAGGGTCAGAATGAATTCTATCGTGTTACAGGCGTAATTGAGAATGTTCCGGCCAATTCACACTTTCATTTCGGCCTCTTTGCTTCTATGGAGGGGGTCGCAGATGCGAAGGTTGAAAATTGGTTGGCGTCAAGTTACTACAACTACATCGTCGTGGCTGAAGGAACGAATGTCAGGGAACTCGAAGGAAAGTTGCCTGCGATCATAGAAAAGTACATGGGGCCGCAGGTCAATCAAATAGGAATGACGTTGGCCCAATTCAGGGCGAATGGAAATGAAATCGGTTTGTTCTTTCAGCCGCTGACCGACATTCACTTGTATTCTGACTTTGCCAGCCCGACAGAGATGGAACCCGGAGGTGACGTGAGGACTGTTTATATATTCTCCGCTGTGGCGATTTTCATGCTGGTGGTTGCCAGTATTAATTTCATGAATCTTTCAACGGCAGGGGCTACAAGACGCAACAGGGAAATAGCCGTGAAAAAAGTGTTGGGATCATTGCGCGGCCAACTGGTCCGGCAATTTATGCTTGAGTCTTTTATTGCTACTGCGTCTGCGATGCTTGCTGCGTTGTTGATCGTCATGCTTTCGCTTCCAACGTTCAATCGACTGTCGGGAAAGTCCCTCGACATGTCTTTTCTCATGGAGCCGAAGCTCATCGTAATTCTCGTATTACTATTGATAATAGTCACCCTCCTTGCCGGCAGCTATCCTGCGTTTTACCTCTCGTCCATAAGCCCTATATCAGCTTTGAGAAATAAAGCATCCAGTGGAAAGGGAAAAGGCGTTCGCAGCGTGTTGGTCGCTTTTCAGTTTATGGTTTCCGCCGGTCTTGTCCTGGCCATTATCGTGGTCAGTCAACAGATGTCCTATATTCAGAACAAGGAGATAGGGTACGAGCGGGAGGGACTGATCGTCTTGAGGGAATCTCATTTGCTGGGCAATAATGAGAACGCTTTCTTGAACAAGTTGTTAGGTGATACGCGTGTTGAAAATGTAACCATGTCGGCATTTGTTCCCGCCGGACCTACAGACATAAACATGATCGGGGTTTATCCACGAGGTAATGATGAGGCGCTGGCCAGGGCGATACTTTATCAGATTGATCACCGATACATCCCAACACTTGGGATGACGTTATTGAAGGGCCGAAATTTCTCCGACACGGGCAGAGATTCGCTTTTGCATAGCGTCATTATCAACGAAACGGCAGTCAGGGCGCTTGGTTTGGGCGATGATCCGCTGGGGCAGATCCTTACGGCCAGGCCAGACGGGGGGACACTTGACCTGACAGTGATAGGGGTCGTCAAGGATTTTCACTATCGCTCTCTTCACGAGGCTATTGCTCCTCTGATCATGGTCTACAATCCCTACGGCGGTTTAATCGTACGTGCCAAAATAAAAGAGATTCCGGCGTTAATTGCGGACATGGAGGCAGCGTGGAAAGGATTCCAGGTGGAAGAGCCATTCTCCTACGGCCTGCTCGATGAACTGTACAACAAAACCTACTTGCCGGAACAAAAAATGGATACGATCCTTAAGATATTCGGAATGCTCACCATCCTGGTAGCGTGCCTTGGATTGATTGGACTTGTTACCTTCGCAGCCGAGCAACGCGTAAAAGAGATAGGAATACGAAAGGTGCTGGGTGCTGAAGTTACGGAGATCGTTTCATTGCTATCGAAGGATCTCCTCGTGCTCGTTATTATTTCCTTCGCTGTGGCATTTCCCCTGGGGTATTACCTGATGGACAAATGGCTTCAGGATTTTGTCTACCGCGTAGAACTGCAATGGTGGACATTTGGCCTGGCCGGCGTGATCACCCTGCTCATCGCATTCTTTACCATGGGTTACAAGACGATATCTTATGCGCGCGCCAACCCGGTGAAGTCGCTGAGGTCGGAGTGATCATCTTAGGTCCGGCCCACTTCCACCTGTCGGCGAATACTTTCCTGGTAGCGCTGGTAATCTTCCGGTGTGTCAATGTCGAGGTCACCTCCCGGGAATTCAACCGGTTGTGCCGCGGTCCTATTTTTTTCAATGATCTGCCGTGCACCGTGCTGGTCGTCAATTCCCCTGATCTCCGAAAAAAGGGAGCTGTCAAATAAAACGGGCACGCCGAGAATGCCGGAATATTGAGACGCAACCACGGCCGCCCCGGTATTCCGGTATTTGTCGATGAGGTTGTTGAGGTGATCGGCCGTCAGCAGCGGCTGATCGCATACCAATACAATGACGGCCGTCGTGTCAGCCAAAAAGCTTTGAATAAAGTCCATCCCTGCCTTCAGGGAACTCCCCATGCCACGTTCCCAGCCGGAGTGAATGGAGATATACAACGGCAGGTCGCGAATGACCCGGCCGTGTTCCCGCTCATTGTCGCCCAGCACCACCACTGTGCGGTCGGCATTGCTCTCGGCAGCAGTACGTGCGATACGCCGCAGTAGCGGCTCGCCTTCAACCTGAAGGAGTTGTTTGGATTGGCCCAGCCGGGACGATGGCCCTGCTGCGAGGACAATGGCGGTGATAATGTCTTTACGGTCCGTGTTCATAGTTGCTGGCATGGTTTAGATTACTGTTGTCTGCAACCGGGGGCCGTTGACTTTGGCCCCGGGACGATTCACAAAGGGGGGTTACCGATACATACGGTCGCTACTTCTCCGAGGTTTTCCGCAATACCGGGTTCAAGTGTACTTCCTTGAACACCTGGTCGCTGCCGGGACCACGCTTGTGGATGGGTCCCTGGCGATATTTGAGAAATCCGCCGGAGCGGCAGGTAAATTTACTCTGAATTTCGGCAATTATCGATACTGCGATCTCGTCGGGCGTTTCTGCGCCGATATCCAGCCCGATGGGCGAGTGGATCCGGTGCATATCCTCGGATGAAAAAACGATGCCTTCCTTATCGAACTCCTCCCGCATCTTATCAAAACGCTTTCGCGGGCCCAGCATCCCGATGTATGGCGCGGGTGTTTTGAGCAGCGTGCGGAGTACATCTCGGTCGTACTCATAGTTATGCGACATTAACACGCACGCTGTAAATGGTGTGATGTCGAAATCCCGCTCGATATAGGTTCTGCTACAAAGCGACAGGTTGTCCGCACCCGGAAAGAACAGAGGGGCTATGTGTGCGGCGCATTCATCGGTTACGGTCACCTCCCAGCCAAGCGACTTGGCGAGGGCGCTCACCGGCCTTGCATCGAATCCGCCGCCAAAGATGATCATGGAAATATTGGGCGGTATCAGTTCGAGATAAACATCCACCTGGGTTCCCTGCCACTCATATGTGCGCGTTTCAGACGAGTGCGTTTCGAAAAGGTTGGACAGGTCGGTTGCGATCCGGGCCGTAAGTTCCTTATCGGCGAGGGTCCGCTGTGCGGCAGAAGCTGAGTCACGCTGCACGGCGAGAACTTTCTGTCCGGTCAGGATTTCATTTTCACTTCTGAACACCGTAGCGAGCGCAACGGGCTCCCGGGTATGGACAAATGTTTCGAAGAGTCTGACAGGGTTGGAAGAACTATTATGATCGATGGGTTCGATCAGCACATCGATTACACCGTTGCATCCGAGGGAGATGCCGAGGTTCTGGTTGCTTTCTTCCCGGGTGTCATAGGTCACTGTCATCGGCTTCCCTTCAAGGATAACCTTTCGCGCCTTACGCAACGCATCACCTTCCAGGCAGCCGCCACTGATGCTTCCGACCCATCGGCCGTCGTCGGTAATCAGCATACGGGCACCCGGACTGCGGTATGAGGAGCCCCGGACCTTCACCACCGTGGCCAGGGCGGCCTTTCTTGCGCTGTAGTCCAACTTACCGTATGCCTCGACAATGCTTCTGAACTCTTTCATCACTCCGGGTTTTGTATTGGTAATTCCCGGCAAAACGGGCAGGGTGCCCGTTGCCCTGTTTCCAAGTTAACAATAACCGAACGGGAAAAACAGCCCGGGAGGGATGTTTATGCAGGCGGCGGGGGCTACCGCTTTCTCTTATTCCCAACGACTTCCCGGTCGTCGCAGGCCCTCAACACCTCAGACACGTCTTTTACCTCGATAATACCCTCGTCATGCGACCAGGTATTGTAGATGTAGGTCACGATTTGGGCAATCTCGAGGTCGGTAAGGGATGGGATTCCCGGCATGGGCTGGACGAATTCAATGCCATTGACAACGAGCGGCGCCTCTACGCCGAAACGAATCAGACAGATTACCTCGTCGCGGTTATTGCGCATGTAGTCGGACGTGTCGAGCGGGGGATAAATTTGTCTTAATCCACTTCCATCTCGCTGGTGGCAGTTGCTGCAGTGCTGGATGTACAGTTGCTCGCCCTGCCGATAGTATTGCAGAAATTTCGGAGAGCTGTTCGCCGTCCGATCGCTATTGCCGCCGGAGCAAGCCGTTGCGAGCAGGGCCACCGTGAGCAGCAGCGGCAAACCGATACTTTTAATTGGCATACTCCCTTTTCAGCGTGGCGATATCGCGCAGGAGTCGGTCTACGTCATCGTCCTTGGTGCCATCATATTTTCCCCGGATGCGGCGGTCCTTGTCTACAAGGAGAAACGCCCCGCTGTGAATGAAGCCGTCGGGTTCCGTATCGTCGGCCAGGGCGGTGGCGAAGTAGCTGGTTTGTGCAATGTTGAAGATGTCTTCCTGATTACCGGTGACAAAGTGCCACTTATTGCTTTCTACTCCCAGCCGATTGGCGTAGTCGTGCAATAGCCCCACCGTGTCATATTCCGGGTCGATGGTATGGGATAACAGCAAAACGTCCGGATCGGATTTTATGGAATCGTAAACCCGAAGCATCTGTGTCTTCATAATCGGACAAATGGTTCTGCAGGAGGTGAAGAAGAAGTCGGCCACATAGATCTTGTCCCGGAACGTGTCCTGAGTGACGATGTTGCTGTCCTGGTCCACAAACTGGAAGTCCGCGATAGTGTGGTATATCGTGTCCGAGCCCTCCACCATGCGATGGCCAAAGATGGGCAGTTTCTCATCTCGTTCTGACGTTGAACACGCCGCCACGACGAGGAAGATGAGCGCTGCGATGTAAGAGAAAAAACGATGTTGAAGGCGAGTATCGACGCTAGTCATTTCTGAATTTTTTATAAAATCTGATCCCTCCCAGTATACCTAAGGTCACAACCAGTAATCCCGCGAGTCCCCAGGCCACGCTGAGTCCGTCGCGCACCACGATGATAAATACGATCGCGATAAGGAACAACGTCGGAACCTCATTCCAGGCCCGCAGCTGCTGTGACGAATACCTAACAATTCCTTTTCTGAAGCGGTTCATAAGGTATTGCAGCGAGAAATGATATCCATACAGCATCAGGACGAGCGTCAGTTTCAGATGCATGAAGCCCATTTCCAGATATGCCGGCTGTTGAACCAGGAGGGCGACGCCCATCGCCAGTGTCAGGATGGCAGAGGGCCACGTGATGCCGTACCACAGGCGCCGTGCCATATTATACAGGTGTTGGCTCAGTATAGACTTTTCAGGCTCCGGCTTGGCTTGCGCTTCTGTAATGTGAACCATCAGGCGCGGCAGATAAAAAAGGCCGGCAAACCACGTAACGACGAAAACGATGTGGACTGCCTTGAAGTAGAGAAATGTCATGCCTCGGCAAAAGTGTGCAGCCGGAAGCCCGAAGGCAATAGTTTCAGGGTATATTTTCCGAAACCAGCACCTCGATCTCGTCACCCACGCGCAGCTCCCCGTAGGTCGGGCCGATCAGGTTCATGCCGAACATGACCTTATTGCCTGTCTTTCGATAGGTAGACAAGGTACGGATCGGCTCTTTTCCGGGGATGCCCGTATCCTGATCTACGGTAGGAAGCGAACATCGCACGCATTGCCTGGTGCCCGTGAATTGAAGTCCGCCGATGCTGATTTCCTTCCAGGTATCTTCTTCGTGGGGAGCGCCGCCGGTAAATACCAGATTGGGGCGAAACCGGTTCATCGGCACCGGGCTATCGAGCTTCCTGTTGAGGTCATCCAGCGAGGATTGACCGATCACCAGGAAGGGGAATGCGTCCTGAAGCCGAACGTGCGTCTCATCGTCTGCGTATCCGGATTCAACCGGCCGCGGATGGTCTTCAGGAAAGGCCATCAGCCGACAGTCGATGCCCATTCTTTCGGAAAACCAGCGGTCATACGTAGCGCCGACCGGGACGACCGAAACTTCGTCATCCCACACCGTAGTGGATTGACTGTTGTGGGCCGGAATCTCGAATCCCATTTGAAGGACGTCTCCGGCAAATCTGATTTCCAGATGATCGGCGTGCATTGACGTTTTGAAGAGGGCCATGCGGGGGTGGGTGCGTTGGGTGAGGAGCATGCCCTTTTCGTCGAGCAGCATCCACCTACGATCGTGTTCCAATCCCTTTTGCAATATAGTTGCGGAGGGAACAGACACTCCACCAAGGGATTTCACAGGGTATATCCAGATTTCACTCAGCTTAAGTATGTCGTTTTGGGTGTTTGTCATGAGTGGGTGGTTTTAGATGGGCAGCTGCCGTCATAATCGGAGCCGCGTCGGAAGGTCGCGCTTCTCGTTTACCTTCACGAGCACCGGAAGCTTTCCATACTGGAGTTCCAGTCCCTCGAAGTCCTGAAGGGTATCGTCCAGAACGGTGTAGGTACCCCAACTTTTTTCGGTAAACAACCTGGGATAAAGCCGGTTCAATCCGAGCAGATAATACTCGCCATCTTTGGATGGTCCTATGATAGCATCGCCGCCTTCATCAAGGAATTCAAATGCGCGGGTAATGATTTCACTGGTAAGGCCATGGCAGTCGGTTACGATGAGGCATACGTTGTGATAACCTGCTTCGAACGCCCAGGTAAAGGCATCCTGCAATTGCTCGCCCCTGTCCTTTCCCCACTGCAGTTTCTTTACATAGCGCGTGTCATCCCATCGGTCGCCGGTTGATACGGTACCTTCGTAGAACACAGCCTTATCGAAAGGAAGCGTGTCTACTGTGGTGCGCACCGTTTCCACCAGATATTCGCATACCGCCTGGGTTTTTTCACTGCCAATGGCTGACTTCAGCAAGGGCTTGGTTTCCCTCGTAGGATCGGTGTAAAAAATGACCAAGAGATTCTTGTTCATGGAAAATTCCTCCACGCGCTTGCACGCCGATTCTCCCGAAAGTTAGCGTAAGAGGGTCTAATACGCGAACCGTGCAGCCGGTTATTTTGACGCCACTTTATGCAAAATACAATTTTTCGTAGTACTCGTCGGCCATGCGACCCGAATCAAAGTAAGGTGCAATGTCGGCCATGCTCGTACGCACCATCTTCCACCACTTCGTGGGATTGTCGTAGTACGTAGGGATTACTTCTTTTTCAAGCAGATCATAAAGATTGTCAGCTTCGATCTTGTCGACTGACTCGGGCGCTCCTCCTTTGGGTGCCGTTGGAATGATGAAGCTGTTTTCGCCATGCTTTGCGAATTCAGGTATCCATCCGTCCGGAATGGAAAGGTTTAGCGTCGCGTTCATTGCGGCGGTCATGCCCGATGTGCCCGACGCTTCACGATATAACCGGGGGTTGTTGAGCCACACATCGCATCCCTTTTTGAGAAAGCCTGAAAGCCATAATTCGTAACCGGTAAGCACGGCGCAATTGTGAAGCTCCTTCGTCTTCCAGTAAATTTCATTGAAGAGGTTAATGGAGTTGAAGTCTTCCGGATACGGTTTCCCGGCCCAGATAAATTGAACGGGATACTTTTCGTTCCTGGCAATTTTCAGGAAGCGCTCAAAGTCGGTGAGCAACAAGCCAGCGCGCTTGTAGGCTGCGAATCGTCTCGCCCACACGATGGTGAGACGGTCATCGCGAAACAACTTGCCGGTCTGATTGGCAACGAATCGAAACAGCTTTTCCTTGAGCCTTTTCTTGCGTTCGAGGAGGGCCTTGTCGTCACCATCGGCCAGCGCCTTCTCGAGCTGATCATCCTTCCAGTAGGTTTTGTTTTGTGCATTGGTTATTGAGGTGATCTCGCAAATGCCGGAGTACGAATTCCACATCTTGCGCGACACCTCGCCGTGCAGTTTGGAGACGCCGTTCGCCTTCTTCGCCATGCGTAGTGCAGTGAGCGTGTAGTTGAGCACATTGTTTTCGGGATGCACATACTGCTGCACTTGCTCCGGCGTAAGACCGTTAAAAAAGCTCATGCTGTGAAGCAGTGAGAGGCTGTGTTCTTCATTGCCCGCTTTCTCCGGCGTATGCGTGGTGAAGACGACACGCTTTCGTACTTCGTCCAGTGATTTGTATTTATCGAGAAGGTAGAAACAGAGCGGCAGCGAATGCCCCTCATTCATGTGATATACGGAAACATTGTGTTGAAGTATGTCGAGTAGCGTGGCGCCGCCGACGCCAAGGAGGATGGACTGCGCGACGCGGGTGCTTTCATTAGGATCGTAAAGCCGATGGCTGATCGTTTGCGCGAGGTAGTCGTTCTGCGGAAGGTCTGTCGTTAATAAGAACAGCGGCGCGGTATTGAAAACGCCAGGTTCCAGGAGGAACGCCTTTACATAAACGCGGGCGCCGTGAATGGTAATCGGAAAGGTGATGCCGGTGTCTTTCAGGAAGAAGTAGTCTTTGTCGCGAAAGGTCACCCGAAGCGTTTGGTCCTGGTTACGGTCCTGATCGTAATACCCTTTCTTCCAAAGAATGCCGATACCAATGAGGTTCTGCCGGAGTTCGTACGCGCTCCGCAGGTGGGAGCCGGCAAGAAAACCAAGACCCCCGGAGTAAATCTTAAGCGGTTGGTCTATCGCAAACTCCATAGAAAAATAGGCTACCGCCTTGCTGTACTTCCTGGCGAAGGTATATGGGAATAGCTTGTCAGCTTTCATTTAGTCTTGACGTTTGGGCTCGCAGTAAGGGGGCCAAACTAACAAATTTGAGAGGATAGAAATCAGGGAAAGTTGATAACAATCTTACGTGGCGTCTCCAAATGATTCAAGGAGGTCGAGCATTTCTCCAATTGAGGCCACGGTAAACTCGTGGCCGCCTTTCCGTATCCGCCAGGCGGAATCTGAAAGGGCGGAGACCTCTACATGACTCGATGTTGCCGAGACCACATAGCCGCTGCGCTCGAGGGCGTTGCGGGTCCATAAATACACCGGTCCCGCTCCGTTTAGACCGACTACCACATTCCGATAAGGCTTGTGTTGCATTTTCCCCGTTTTCAGGTCGAAACCTTTGAAGCGGAAAATGTCATCGAACGCGCCGTTGAGTACGAGGTCTTCAGGGACCCCCGTGATCACCTCCTGGTTGCCGCCGGCGAGCCAGATGCTGTCGGTGCTCTGAAGGGCCAGGTCAAGCTCATGGGTGGCGATCAGGATCGCCTTATGCGACTGGTGGGCAATTTGTCGCAGCAGCGCCATGATTTCCACCCGGTTATTCAGGTCAAGATGGGCGGTCGGTTCGTCGAGGAGCATTAACCGTGTATCCTGCGCCAGGGCACGCGCGATCATCGCCATTTGCATCTGACCATCGCTCAATTCATAGACTTTACGGTCTCGCAGCGGTTCCAGGTTCAGATCGCGAAGCGCCGTTTCTACCATGGCACGGTCCTTTTCGCTCATGCGAAGACTCCAGTCGACGTACGGGTAACGCCCGAACGTGACGAGTTCGGCGACGGTAAGATTTGCCGCCGAGATGCGGTCGGTAAGTACCACTGAAACGGAGAAGGGAATGGCGTTCCCGGTATGGCGTTCGGTGACGGGCTGTCGGTTAATGGTGCCGTCCAGAGGCTTTTGTAATCCTGCCAGTGTCCGGATGAGTGTCGACTTCCCGGATCCATTGGGCCCCATGAGGCAAATCAACTCTCCCGGATGCAGCGACAGATTAAGGTTTCTGAACAGCACATTATTACCGGCACGGCCGGGATACCCGGCGGAGAGATTGATCGTTGAAAGAACCGGGCTGTTCATATTCGGATCATCTTGCTTCGTATTACCACCCAAATCACCACCGGTGCACCAAAGAGCGCCGTAATCGCATTAAGGGGCAGGATTTCGGGGCCCGGCGGCAACTGGGAGAGGATGTCGCAGAGCAGTACCAGGATCGCGCCACCCAAGGCAACGTTGGGGAGCATGACGCGGTGGTCCGACGTGGGGATCAGGAGGCGGACCAGGTGGGGTACGGCCAATCCCACGAATGCAATGGGGCCGCAGAAGGCGGTCACCCCGCCCGTGAGGAGGCTTGCCGACAGGATGATAAGGATGCGCGAGCGTTGCAGGCGGATTCCAAGACTTTGGGCGTAATTGTCGCCCAGCACCCAGGCGTTAAGGGGCTTGGAAAGGCTTAACGCAAGGGCCAGGCCCACGACGAGGATCCAGGTAAGCACGCCGATCTCGGGCCAGTTCAAACTACCGACACTGCCGAAGGTCCAGATAAGGAAGATCTGGAGGTCGTCGGACCGGCTTCCGAACTGAAGCACACTTACAATAGAGGAAGCCAGCGCTCCGATCATGAGCCCTACTATAAGGAGTGAGGCGGGATCGCGAAGGCGCCGGGCGAAGAGGAGGACCACAAGAAAGACGGCGGTACATCCTACACTGGCGACCACGGCGATGGACCAGGGTCCGGGCAGGTCGGAAAGACGGTTGCTTCTGAGCAGCAGCAATGAGACGGCCAGGCTTGCCCCGGCGGTGAGGCCAAGCACATCCGGGCCGGCGAGCGGGTTACGGAAGAGCGTCTGCATTTGCAGGCCCGCGGCGCCCAGGGCAGCGCCCGCAAGGATGCAGGTGAGCGCTTTGGCCAGCCGGAAGTCGAGTACGATGTCGCGCCACACCGGGTCGGACGTCTGTGCGCCGGTCAGTGCGCGGAGTACTTCACCGGCGGGTATGGAAACGCTACCGTACGACAGGTCGATTACGGTTAGCGCGAGAAGGGAAAACAGGAGCACGAGCCAACGTGTTATGCTTTTTCCCGGGGCTGGCATTATCTATCAGTTTGAGCTTGCAGAAACACGGTCCAATTTTAGAGATTAACCTTGCAAAACCGCCTTACGGGCTCAAAATCCAAAAATTTTAAAGTCCCGGTTTGGTTCCTAGACCCTCTTTCCTATCTTTGCAGTCCTTTTTGCGCGAAGCACGCGCAGAATCCTGAGAAACAAGCACAAATAAGGTATCGGACATGCCTGGAATTATAGGAAAAAAGATAGGAATGACCAGT
>DATGQD010000021.1:0-5383 GCA_035304385.1 Cyclobacteriaceae bacterium | reverse complement strand
CGACAGGACGCTGATTGAAAGGATGTACTACGTGACGGTGCCAGATACCAGGAAGTAGAAAGCGCTTCACTTCACGCTGGGTTCATAGATTTTAAATTGTCCGCTGCAATGGAGCAGGCTCATGAGGTGCAACAGGCCGTGGTAGTATCGTGCGCCGAAGGAGTCGGGGACGGGCTGTTGCCAGAGGGCCTCGACAAAGTCTTTCGCGATGTCGTGCGTAGCGGCGAGGCTCGCTACGGCATTGGTAGCCACCAGACCTTGCCCGTGGGCCGTGTTGACAACCTGACCATCCAGTTCATACACGCTGCCGTATTGGTCAATGCCCTGGCTGTGAAAGAAAGTTTGTATCCTGTTGCTGAGTTCTTGCTGGCGCGAGTCTTTTCGAAACCACGACCAATCGACGCTCCAGTTCATGGCCGTTCGCCAGGAGTCGTAAGCAAATCGTTTTGAGTTCGGATTAAAGCGTGTCTCGACCGGCCTGCCGTCGAAATGACCATAGTCAGGGGCCAGTCCGGTTTTGGGGTGAGTTGCTTTGACGAAGTAATCCCGGCTCGAGTCTGCCGCCGCTGCCCAGAAGGCGCGATCGGCCTCAGGACCCCACCGCGCCCACAGTTCGTAGAAGTGGGGGAGGTGATAGGAAGGGTCGGTGAATGCCCGACCCCCGCCACCGGCAGGACCGTTGGGAACGAACAGAATCATTTTCTTCTCTTCGTTCACCATTGGGCCTACAGTTTGATTTCCGCGAATGGTTGGGCCGGTTTTTTCAGGGTGATGCCGCATGGCGGTGAGGATCTTGTCGCCCCACGCCTTGTAATTGTATATCCCCTCGCCATCGCCCCAGCGTGCGGATGCGAAGTAAAGTGCGGTCACGAAATATTCTTCGCCGTCAGGCGCGGGTGTTTCGGAGTTGGGGGTGCCGTCTCGTTTCAGCGACCAGGCGAAATAGCCTTCCGACGGATGGGCGGGGTCGCTGATATAGGAGTATGTCATGGCGTAATTCCAGAGCGCATCGAATTCGGTTTTTTTGTCGAGTTGCACGGCGATCATCATACCGTACGACATGCCTTCGCTGCGGATGTCGTTGTTGTTGACGTCCAGCATGTAGGCGAGCGGTCCGTTTTCGTTGCGGCCCACAGGAAAGTAAATGCGTTGCGTGGCCGAGTCGCCGTGAAATAGTTGTTGAAACGCCTGATCGATTTTTGCGTTGATCTCCGCTTGCGAGTGTCCGATTTCCTGAAAGAGGTTTCGATAGGTTTTCGTCGCGTAGGCGCCATTGCCGTCGTTGACGGTGAGGTTCTGGGCATGGGCATGACAGAATAGGATCAACAGGGAGAGCGAGACGAGAGTTCGGGTAGTTGGTACAAACATAACGGCGACGAAGATAGCGAAAAATGTCTGAATTAGGATTCGTAGGATGATAGGATTGGTGAGGGTGACCCCACTTAAGAATCCTCACGTCTTTTTAAATCCTCATCCTATTCATCCCAAAATCCTACGAATCCTAATCCCTACCCTCTTCAAAAATCAATACACATATCGCAACGTCACCCCGTACGTCCTCGGATCTCCCAGCACCCCGGCGTAATGACCGGCGCTGCCGGCGGCGGGTAACAGCTGTTCGAAATAGTCGTTGTTCGTCAGGTTGCGCGACCACACAAAGAGCGAGATACCCTCGCTGGCACGGAAACCTGCCCGTGCGTTGATGAGCGCATAACCGTCAACGTTTACATAGGCCGACGGCGTCGGACTGGAAGAAAACTCAGAGCGATAATAGGAGTCGATCGCCAGGAAAAGTTTGCCCTGATTGTTCAATAGCTTTCTCGGCCGTGATGTGACTTCACCACCTAACGACACCGCCCACTTCGAAATGCCAGGCAATCTTTCACCGGACACATCTTTGAACGGTTCGCCCCCGGTCTCCTCAAGCGGAACTGGCGCTTCCTTGAACGTTACATACGTTCCGTCGGTGTAGGCCACAGAACCGAATATCAATACCTGTCGTCCTGCTCTGATATTGCCGTCGACTTCCACGCCACGCACGCGTACCTTCTCAGCGTTGGCCAGGTATCCGCGGTTAACACCTAGCTGGGAGTTCAACACAAGCGTTTGATAGTCTTCGAGGTCTGTGTTGTACACGGTGACGTTAAGGGTCGATCCCTGAAACGGTACCGTCTTCACGCCAAACTCAAAATGCTGTACGTATTCCGGTTTGATCTCCGCAAGCTCAAGCATGGGCGCTCCTCCCGAGGTGGGCAGCCCGCCCAGGTTCAAGCCCACCGGCTTGTAGTTGGTGGCGAACGTAGCGTAGGTATTGAATCCCTTTTCTGTTCGGTACGACAACGTGAGTTGTCCTGACAAATTGGTGTTGTCCGTGCTTGTCTGAAACACCTGGTCGGTGTACACGGCGGCCTTGATGGCGAGCAATTCGGGATCGTCGGTTTGCAGCCCGCCGTACGTTTGGCGGTTGAAGTCGACTTCCTTGTCGTCGTAATTAAGCCGTAGTCCCGGAAGCACATGCAGCCGGTCCGTTATGGCCCAGTCGAGCTGCCCGAATACTGCCCCGCTGAACGTGGTCAGGTCTGAGGTGGTACGGATTCCGAATCCCTCGAGAAGGCCGGGCGTTGCCCACAGTTCACTGGTGCTGCTTTGTGAAAAGCGCCACTGATCGCGACCAGACTCTTCGGTATGATAGGGATCGGTTTTCAGGTTCTGTGCGATGGCAAAGATGCCGAAGACGCCGTTGAGGCGGTTCGATAGTGTGCCCGCGTACCGGATTTCCTGCGACCATTGGTCGTGTTTCGACGGCGCCTGTGAGAGCGCGAGTGCCTGAAGACCGGTAAAGTCGCGGTCGTTGGATGGCCCCCATGTCCAGTAACGCCACGCGCTTGTCGACGTAAGCGTTCCGCTGCCGAGCTCGATGTTCACGTTGAGCGATGCGCCGCCGAAGGTCTGGTCCGACCGCCAGGGGGTGTCGTGGTCGATGATGCGGTCGAATGGATTGCGTGACGGCAGATCGTAATTCAGGTCGGCAATGATCTGCTCGAATTGTCGATAATCCGCGCGTTGGGTTGGAGCGACGCCGGCGACCACCTGTGCATAACCGTTCGGCTGTTGTTTTGAAGCATCACCGGTAAGCGTGATCTCCGTCCGCTCGGAAGGCGCAAACAACAGTTGCCCCCTGATGCCAAGGTTGTTGAGGTCGTTGACGTACTCGTCGCGGGCAATATTATAAATGGTGCCATCGCGTTGCGTGCCGACGAACGATACGCGTGCCGCCAGCGTCTTGCTAAGCGGGCCAGTAATGGACGTCTTGGCTTGAATGAATCCGTAGTTGCCGTAGCTGAGTTCAAAGGTTCCACCGGAAGTGAATGACGCTTTCTTGGTGGTGATGTTGAATGCACCTGCGGTGGTGTTCTTGCCAAAGAGCGTACCCTGCGGACCGCGAAGTACTTCAATGCGGTCAATGTCGATAAAGTCGAGGGTGGTGGCCGCCGGCCGGGCATAGTATACGCCGTCTACATAGAAACCGACGCCCGGGTCGATGCCGTCATTCGTCAGGCCGAATGTTGTGCCCAGGCCACGGATGTTCAATGCCGTGTTGCGGGGGTTGGATGAATAAAGCTGCACTGACGGGACCAGTTCCTTCAACCTGTTGACGTTGAACGCGCCCGCGTCGTCGGCACGCGCACCGGCGATTACGGCTATGGGGATCGGTACCTCCTGCGCAGTTTCGGTTCTGCGACGTGCGGTCACGGTGACTTCATCGAGGAGACTGTCGTCGATGAGTCGGATTTCAAAGGGCTCATCGGATAGCTCGTAGATCTCTACCTCTTGCGATCGGTATCCTACCAGGCGCACGATGATGGTAAACGGAAACTCCTGACGGG
Source organism: Cyclobacteriaceae bacterium (assembly GCA_035304385.1). GTDB lineage: Bacteria > Bacteroidota > Bacteroidia > Cytophagales > Cyclobacteriaceae > ZC4RG29. Next base: position 1,496 of record DATGQD010000021.1, on the reverse strand, counting down.
CAGCGATGCTGAATTTTCCATCGGCATCCGTCACAGCATAGGCGCTTGTGCCCTTGACGGCAATGGTGGCGCCGGGCAGCGGGGCGCCGTCACCATCGGTGATGGTGCCCTCGACGGTCTGGCCAAAGGCGGCGGCACTAATCAGAAAGAAGAAGATTGAAAGCAACAGGGTGGGGTGAGGGAGTAGATTTGATGTTTTCATGGAGCATGAGTAAAAGGTTAGTTTTTAGTGTATCCCTGCCCGAGGGATGGGGTGGTGGTATGAGGATCATTTAATCTTTCTCGAGGCGAACTGTTCGAACTTTTCTTTCTCGAGTTTTTTAGCGTCCGGCCTCAGGTAGCCAAAGGCGTGGAGATCGCCCTCGCCGTGGTTGATAACCCATTGCAGGAAGAGTACGGCATCGGGACTGGCGCCTTTGCGGTCGACCGACAGATGGATATATTCCACAGGGACGTTCTCGAAGGTGCCGGTGCCGCGTTCCTCCAGGCGCGTGATTATTCCGGCGAGTTGATCGTAACCCTTTTCGTCGTCGGATACGCGACCATTGCCGTTGAGGTCTACCGGTAACACAGCAATACCGGCTACCGGCTTTTGCGTTTCACGATCATAAATGACGGGGAGGGGTAGATAAGATACGCCTGTCGTGTCGCGCAACAGTGCTTTAACCAGATGTTCATCTGCACCCGCGATGGCTTTGCCTTTGATGTCTTTTTGCTCGTACCCGAAGTGGCGGCTAAACACGGCGGGCGCCCCTGCGGGTTGCAGGCGGGTATATATAGTGTACGGTACCTTTACGTTTTCCTGCTTTTCCTTGTCGGCATAGATGTCGTGAAAGAAAAGCTGGACGATCAGGTCGCGATTCAGTCCTCTGTCTGAATAGTGACGGGAAAATTCTGAAGCGGCGTTGGCCACAGGGAGCACGGCATAGCGACCGATGTAAACATATTCCCGCTGCCTCCGTGTGGCCTCGGGGTGTTCGAACGCTTCGATCAGTATGTCGTACTGTGAGGGATCGGACGAGCCGCGTGCTTCAATTACGATTTGCACGTCGGGATACTCCTTGTTGAATTCATCGATCCAATGCTCGACGATAGGATAGGCAAAGCGCACGCCGGTGATTCTGACGACATGCTGCTTTTCCTCCACGATATTGTCCTGGGCCCGGAGATGGGACGCAGCTATTGACAATAGGAAATAGGATACCACGATTGATTTCATTGGTGGAACCAGTTTGAGTGTGTTAAAGAAAATTTTCAGTTGAGTAAGACGGGCCGGATGTGTCGCCGGCGCTGTGTCTTTAGCGGAAGGGTGACACGCAGCGACAACAAAGTGTCGCGCGGAACGAGGTGCTCATGTTGACGGTGTACTGCATAGGTGCATGAAGGTTTTGCGCGAACCCGGGCGTTCTTTTTAGTACGACCCGGGTTGCGCTACCACCCTGTCTCTGAATGACGTCTCAAATATATTTACAAAATCTACTAAGTCAATAGACTAT
>DATGQD010000020.1:0-31768 GCA_035304385.1 Cyclobacteriaceae bacterium | reverse complement strand
CCCGGGACGCACGCCGTGCGTCCCTACAGGGTGAGTCCAAATATCGTTGCGTGTTCATTTATTCCCTTTGTTGGATACCTGATGGTAGATCATGGTTTGGTTGCCGAATATTTTGGAGAACCCGCGAACGTCGTCGCCGGTCCAGCCCAGGTTCATTTCACCGTACTTTCCGAATGTCGACGACATGAGGTCGTATTCCGACACCACGCCGGTAACCTGGAGGCGATACGGATACAATTGAACATGAACGCTGCCCGTTACGTGAGCCTGGCTGTTCGTGAGGAACGCCTCGACATCGCGCATGACCGGGTCGAGATATTGTCCTTCATGCAGCCAGTTGCCGTAGAACTGGCCGAGTTGATCCTTCCAGCTCAGCTGCCATTTGCTGAGGACGTGTTTTTCGAGGGCATGATGGGCCTTGATGATCACCATCGGAGCCGCGGCCTCGAATCCGACGCGTCCTTTAATACCAATGATCGTGTCGCCTACATGGATGTCACGGCCAATAGCATAGGGGCCTGCGATCTGTTGCAGGTGTTGTATGGCATCTACGGGGTGGTCGAACTGACGGTCGTTGATGGTCAGGAGTTCGCCCTTGTCAAATCCCAGCACGACTTCCTCGCTTCCGTCGCGCGACAATTGGGTAGGAAAAGCGCTCTCGGGAAGCATGCCCAGTGAATTGAGCGTTTCCTTGCCGCCGACGGACGTTCCCCAGATCCCCTTGTTGATGGAATACATCGCCTTCTCGAAGTTCATCGCGACCCCTTTTGATTTGAGGTAGCTGATCTCGTCTTCGCGCGACAGTCTCATATCGCGAATCGGCGTGATGATCTCCAGGGTCGGGATCAGGATATGAAATATCATATCGAACCGCACCTGATCGTTGCCTGCACCGGTGCTTCCATGCGCGACGGCATCCGCGCCGATCGACTTCGCATATCTCGCCACAGCCAGGGCTTGCGACATCCGTTCGGCGCTGACGCTTAGCGGATACGTCTGGTTCTTCAGCACATTGCCATAGATCAGGTACCGGATGACGCTGTCGTAATAGTTGCGGGTCTCATCCACGTTGACGTGGGAAGCGACGCCCAGGGCGCGCGCGCGGTTGCTGATCTCCTCAAGTTCGGGTGCATCAAACCCACCAGTGTTGACGGTGATGGTGTGGACCTCGTATCCTTTTTCTTCGGAGAGGTACTTGACGCAATACGATGTGTCGAGTCCGCCGCTGAACGCCAGGACAACTTTCTTCTTCATAGTCATAAAGGTTTAGAACACCCGGGAGTAACCTGGGCATTCTGTTTTCCGGTTTGGCTCCAAGGGAAGCCAAAAGTAGAATTGAACGCAGAAACCTCAAAAGAATTCCGGCGCGAGATTCCCTTAGGGAAAGAGTCCGATATCCTGTTACCAGGAGAAAAGTCCGAAGATCGAGAATTTCTTCTCTGCCTGGACGTTGCCGCCGCCGGGTCCGTTTCGCTTCTTTGACTTGAGCAACACGTACTGCTTGTAGCGAATCCAACGCTCGAACAAGCGCAGGTTGCCTTTGAAGTCGCGCTTGCGCTTCTTGCGAAGTTTTCCTGAGCGGGTAACGACCGTATGGCTGACTTTCGGCAGCTCCGCAGGTTTCGGAACCTCCGCGGTGGCGGGGTCGAAGAGCATGGCCGTACACAGGCAGTTCTGCCTGTTCTTCATCATAAGGATCTCGTAGTTGACGCAGCTCTTGCATCCCTTCCAGAACTCCTCGTCGGTGGTGAGTTCGGAATAGGTCACGGGCTTATAACCCAGGCTGGAATTGATCTTCATGACAGCGAGACCCGTGGTAAGGCCGAAGATCTTGGCGTCAGGATAGCGCTTGCGTGAAAGATCAAATACGCGCTTCTTGATTTCCTTGGCAACGCCGGTATGCCGAAACTTGGGCGCGACGATAAGCCCGGAGTTGGCTACGTACTTTTCGTGTTGCCAGGCTTCTATGTAGCAAAAGCCTACCCACTCGCCGTCTGCGGTGGCGGCGATGACAGCCTTTCCTTCATCCATCTTGCGTTGAATGTATTCGGGGCTGCGCTTGGCAATGCCCGTTCCCCGGGCCTGCGCAGAGACTTCCATTTCGCGGGTGATGGTCTCCGCGTAATGTTTGTCAGCGGCCGTAGCGACCCTGACAGATATATTATTATTTTCCAATGTCCAGAAAATGTTACGAAATGATGGGAAAATTTTGATGCCGAATGGCATATCAGCGGCGCGCCCTGGGCGCTACGCTGCTCACAGTGGACGTGAGGTTTTTATCAAATGCGCGCGATACGCGCCGGGCGAGGTCGCCTGGACACCTGACAGGCAATAGAGGAGAGAAACCGGAGGATCGTCCGGGAGCGGGATGCAGAACAGTCTGCGAAGAAGGTGGTCGCTGTTTTCAATTTCTTTAAATCATTTACTGGTTGACACTAAAGAAAAGGCATCAAGCTTGTGTTTTAGTTTTCTGACTAATGCAAAATTAAACGATAAAGTTCGGAATTTGATTGGAATACACGCAGGAGAATCAAAAAAAATTTTATCCATGCTAACGTCAGTTAGCGATAATGCCGATAAACGGTCCCCTACCGGTGCTGTACGGGCGCTGATGACGTCAAAATTCCGGACATGGAATCACCATCTTGTCTGGCGGCGGCTTTCGCGGGTTGCGCATGGGCCAGCTGTAGACGAGGCTGAACTCGTGAGCGCCACCGGCGCCAATGCCCAGCTTTGAGATGGTGTAGTCGAAGCTGTAGCCGATGGTGAGTCCGTCACGGTTGCCGTTTTTGTCCTTGCCCCCGATCCGCGTGAAGCCGATCAGCAGCACAATCGACTCGTTGTTAGAGATTTCGTTGACGGTCTTGAACGGCACGCCGCGGTACCACGTGCCGACGACGAGCGGTTCAAAGGTGAAATATAGTCCCAGATCCAGCTGGTCGAACTCCCCCTGATGGCGGTATTGAAACGCGGGAGAGATGCTGCGCTCCGACGGTCGCGCATATACGCCACTTCCCACGACACCGGGACGCAGCGGTATTTTAAGTCCGCCGTGAACAGAGAGCTTCATCGGCAGCGGCGCCTCTTCGTCGATGATCGACTGGTTCGGTTGCGTCAGGTGGTTGACGGCGACACCCAACCACGCGATGTTGGTGAAGAGCAATCCGCCCACAGAAAGGTCGACGAACGACTTCTTAAAGTCAGTACGAAAAACCTCCGCCGTCTCCGGGCTGATGAGATTGCCGCTCACGGGATCAAACTGATCGCCGAACGTAAGGCGGTTGAAGTTTACATCGCGCGTATAGTAAGCAACCTGGAAGCCCGGTGTAAAGCCGAGGTTCTTGGTGAGCCGCAACTCGTATGAATATTGCAACGCGACGCTCAGCGAACGCAAACCGGCAAGCCCCTCACGATCCTGTGTCAACAGGAATCCGACGCCGCTGCGTTTGTCTGCGATGTAGTAGTCGAAGTAAACAGAAGTCGTCGTGAAGTTCGCATCGATGGCCGGCCACTGATTGCGGTAATTGATACCGGCCCGCGCCTGACCTGTCGAACCCGCCATCGCAGGATTCAAGTATAACGGCGCTGCATAGAACTGAGAGAACTGCGGATCCTGAGCTGTTACCACCCCCTCGAACACTAGTATAAAGAGTATAAAAAGCAGGAGTGTCCTGACCATCAGACCGAATTTCAGTAGTGCTATCAAAGCAAATTAACGCGATAATTAAAACTTAAAAAAACGAAACGCGCCATTTCAGCATCATAACGTTATTTTCTTGCAAAATGTATACTTTAGCGAATCTTGGGCGTTTATTGTTTGAATGCCACCAGAGCCAGGTGTAAGTTGTTAGCCGTGAAGACCATTCTACCGCAATGAGGAGACCTTGCCATTATCTGTTGTCATTCCTTTTGCTACTACTCCTGGCCGGAGCATTTCCCATTAAGGGACAAGACAATGCCAGCCTCAACTGGTATTTCGGAAGCAGCGACAGGGGCATTCGTTTTAATCGTGGCACCCACACCGTCACCGAGGCTGATAATCCCGCAGCAACATTCAATAGTGCGGGCGGCGCAGTTGCTTCCAACCCAATCAATGGCAACCTTTTATTCTTCACCGACGGGTCTGTCATCTATGACGCATCGGGTGCGCCCATGCCCAATGGATCAGGTCTCTCGGGAAACCCTGACGGCAACCAACCCGCTGTTGTCGCTTCCGTACCGGGCCAGACCAACCAATACTTTGTCTTTACCAATACGGCCGACTACAATACCGGAGGCGACATCTTCCTTACCACGGTTGATATGTCGTTGCCCGGCAACGGCGGAAACCCTTCGCCTCCACCCCCACTCGGTGATGTGACGAGCGCGAACGTGCTGATACCGGCGCTCTCCAACCGGTCGGAGGCAATGCTGCTCATCCCCCATGCCAACGGTACCGACTATTGGCTGATCACGCACGAAAACGGTACAGCCAACTACACGGTATCCCACATCGACGCATCCGGTGTTGTGACCAGCACGAATTACCAGAACGAAGGTTTTGCCATGAGCGCCGGTAACTTTGCGTACAATGCGGCCAACGGCCAGATCGCCGTTTCACCGCAGTCGGCAAACGTGGGGGTTCACTTAATGAATTTCGACAACACGACCGGCGACTTTGAGTTCGACAGTGTCGTGCCCAACTCCGCCGTTACGGCTACCTCGGGACAAGCCATCTATGATGTAGCGTGGAGCAGCAACGGCCAATACCTTTATATATCGGTAGCCGGTGAGCCGGGTATACAAGCAGACGTGCTGCAGTATGACACCCAAAACCCATCTGCTACGCTTATATCGGTGTTGCCTCAGCCCAACAGCATTGCAAACAGTTATGGACTGCAGATGGGACCCGACAGCGTGATCTATCACCTGTATCAGGAAACTGCCGGTGGCCCTTACCTGCTTGGCGCCATATCAGATACCGACACGGTGGCTACTGCAGTAAGCTACAACCCTTCGGTGTTTCCGGATGATTTTGGAGGCACCCAGTTTCCATCGTTCCTACCCAGGAGTAATCAGGACATCACAGTCGATTTCACCACGTCAGGAGAATGCGCCAACTCACCCGTAAGCTTCTTCCCGGAAGTGAACCCGGCGGCCGATAGCCTCGTGTGGAACTTCGGCGATCAGACCGGATCAAACCAATGGAGTCCGAATCACAGCTATCAGGATGGCGGTGTGTACACCGTGACGCTAACGGCCTATCTGAACGGACAATCGCAGTCGGTACAGCACGACGTTAACATCACTCAATTCGACCTTCAAATTGATCTCGTCCAGGACACGACGGCATGTAGCTGTGAGTTGCCGTTTCCAAAGGCACCGGATCCCAAAACAGGCTGTACACAGTTCTCGGTAACAGCTACCGTGCAGGGTGGGTCAGGCAATGCTTTGTGGTCGAACGGTCAGACGGGGCTCACGTTGCAACCCGACTCCGCCGGATACTACTATGTAGTAGTGACGGACCCCAATACCGGCTGCTCGGCCTATGCGGGTGTCAACATTAATGAATACCAGGTCCAGGATCAGCGTGCGAACATCTGGCATTTTGGCCAGAACGCAGGTATCGACTTCAACCCATTGCCAGATAACCCCGCAGTCGCCATCAATGGACCGGTGAATTCGCCGGAAGGTGCAGCCTCTATCAGCGACAGAAACGGACAGGTGATCTTCTCCACAGATGGATTGAACATCTACGATAAAGATGGCAACCCCATCCCTACTCCGCCCACTCCTCCGGGCCTCGGCGGCGAACCCGGTGCGACGCAATCGGTACTGATCATGCCGGTGCCCGGCGACGAAACGCTGTATTACATTTTCACAACCCAGGAAATCTACGGTACCGGAACCTATGAACTACGCTATTCGCTTTTCGACCTGAAACTCAACAACGGCGACGGTGGACTTATCGAATACAACGTTCTTCTCTTCAAACCGAGCACAGAACGGATAACCGGATCCGGCGAGTGGCTTATCGCGCATGAGTACGGCAACAACAGTTTCCGTGCCTACCGGATTTCTCCTGACGGTATCAGCAGTCCGGTCATCTCGGGTGCAGGTTCCGATCATCCTGAAACATCCCCCGAAGCGGGTCAGGGATATATGAAGCTCGGACCTGGAAACAAGTTGGCCGTAGCACTGTCGACACCAGGCTCCAATGTGGTGGAGATATTTGATTTCAATGATTCGACCGGCGTCGTCTCCAATCCGCAGGTGGCCGACCTTGAAGAACCGAACGGTCAGGTATACGGTATCGAATTCTCGCCGGGCGGAAATAAACTGTTCGCCACATTGAAGGACAGCGACTCAAAAATATTCGAGTTCGCCTTCGACTCCCTGGGCAACGTATACTTCAAACAGTCTGTCGATAAAGACGGAGAAGAACTGGGAGCTATCCAGATCGGGCCGGATGGCCAACTATACATGGCGATCAACGGCCAGCCTTTCCTGTACAACATCATTCCAGATGAAGACACCGCGGCGCTGTCACTTCTCAACACGCTTCAATTTCCGCTTGAAGGCGGAACATCAAGCACGCTGGGTCTTCCTAACTTCATCCAAAACATCTCGACCCCCATACAAGGGCCGTCTATCTCCGTCGCCGGCACCTGTCTCGGATCCCCAACTGACTTCAATGGAGCGGGTCGTGATCCGAATATTGAAACTTACTCCTGGAATTTTGGCGACGGGCAAGGCACTCCATTTTCGACTGACCCCACCGCACAACATCAATACGCGGCGGCCGGTACCTATAACGTGTCCCTTACGTTAAGAAACCGATGCGATATCGATACGGTATTGCACACCACAGTGGTCATCACCGCACCGCCCGACAGCGCTGTTTCAGTCGTCGGTGGCCTATTCCCCAACTTATGCGACGGCCCGCTTGAACTCATCGCAGAAGCCGACGGTCCCGACCTTTCGTATGTGTGGTCTACCGGCGAAACAACGCGCCAGATCGAGGTAAACCGTCAGGGCCTCTACACTGTCACGATCACCGACGCTGCGGGCTGTACCTCTACCGGCCAAATGCCTGTCGCTGAAAACAGACCTATTGTGGACCTCGGCCCTGATCTGACGCTATGCCAGGACTCCCCTACGCCGGATTTGGATGCACAGAATCCCGGCTTTACATATCAGTGGGCTATCGATGGTTCGAACGTGGGTACAAGCAGGACGCAGTCAGTCGACACCTCGGTACCCGGCACCTTTGAATACTCGGTAGCCGTTACCGATCAGGTCACTGGGTGTACCATCACAGACGCGGTCACCTTCACCATCAACGCTACCCCTACGTTCACAGCAACGCCGATTGATCCGACCAGCTGCGGCGCCGGGGACGGTAGCATCGACATCAATATCACAACGCCGGCAGCCAGCCTGTTTACGTACTCCGTTACGGGTGGCACCTCTACACCGGTAAATGTATCTGATCAACCGGTCGGCGCGTATTCTGTACCCAACCTGAACGCCGCTACATACACCGTTACCGTCACGGACCAGTTGACAAGCTGTGCTGAAGTACAAACCGCATCGATCAACGACAGCGATTTCACCGTGGACGTAACCGCTATGGGAACCTGTGATCCCATTAGCCTTCAAGTCGAGACCGATCCCGACCAGGCAAGTGGAAATTACCGTGTGATTAATGAGGCGACCGGTCAGGCCGTCGTTACCGGTCCCTTTACCGCTGCGTCTGGTGTCTTCACTATCCCCAGCATTCCCGGACCGAGTGACAACCGATCCTACATCGTCGAAGTAAGATCTTCCGGCTGCGTCGTATCAAGCACACCGCTGCTTATCGATCTGAACGACGCGGTACCTGTCAGCGACATCCTTGTCGACGCCTGTGCTGATCCAATGACGATAGAGGTTGTTACCGAACCCGGCACTACCATAACCTGGAGCGGCCCCGGCGTACCTGGCGGCACGACCGGCCTCACGCTCTCCGTGTCCAATGCACCGCAAGGCCAACAGGAATTCAGCTTCCACGCGGAACATCCTTCGTACTGTGAGCTCGACTCGGTCGTTACCGTAACGGTAGATAACATGATGATCCCGACGCTTGCACAGAGCAGTGCCTGCGACGACCAGGTGACGATCACCGCTACGCCTTCAGGTAGCTATCTCTACCGCTGGTACAGGAACGGCACGCTTGACAATACGTTGGCAGGACCACAGGCGATTGCTACGGAATTGAACGACGGTGAATCCTACACCGTGCAGTTATACAATCCGGTTACCGGATGTGCACCCACCTCCGATCCGCTCGTCGTCTCCGTCATCGGCGCGTTGGAACTCGACCTCGATGTGGGACTTGCCTGCGAAGGGAGTCCGTTTACCATTACCAGTTCCACTAATGTTCCCGTGACCACGTATGAGTGGTGGTACGAAGGAGCCGTGATCAGCGGCCAGACGGCTTCAACGCTTGAGGACACACGCGCGGGAACCTATATGGCACGGGTCTCCGTCACCGGTTGCGTCACCGAGGAAACGATTGTGGTGGCGCTCTCTCCGGTCACGCCCGGTTCACTTCCCTCCGGGGCTACCATCTGCAACGACCCCGCCAACGCAGATGAAGAAACCCGGCAAGTGGAACTAAACCCCGGAGAGGGTTTTGCCAGCTACACGTGGTTCAAGGATGGAATACCCCTCGGTGTCACCGACCCGGTATTCACAGCAACGGAGCCGGGCACATATCGCGTCGATCTGATCAATATGCTGGGTTGCACTTCCAGCGACCAAACCGTGGTGGATGTCGAGTGCATGCCGAAGATCGTCGTTCCCAACGCCTTCCGACCGGGACCCGGAGCACGCAATCCTGAATTCTACGCACTCACCTACTTCATCGACGATACCGAATTTGAAGTGTTGATCTTTTCACGCTGGGGCGAACTTATCTTCCAGTCGACAAACCGGGAGTTCCGCTGGAACGGTGGTTATAACAACAACCTTTCAAAACCGCTGCCTCCCGGAACGTACGCTTACGTGATCAAATACAAGAGCTCCTATCAGCCCGAGCGCGGCGTCCAGGAAAAGCGCGGCGGCGTTGTTCTGTTGCGTTAGCCCTGAAGCAACCGCAGATCGCTTCAGGGTTAGCGTATTTCCCCGGAATTCAGGATAATTGCTGTACGGACGCACAACCTTCCGTCAATAACGAAATATTCTACACGCACGAAAACGCATCGACTATGAAACGATTGAAATACCTTGCGGTCCTCGCAATCCTGGCCATCGCCACATCCGGGTTCCAGCTGATCAAGACTTCCCTTAACATCACCGTGCGCAACGAACTGGGCAATACGGTAGAGGGCGCTACCGTGCGGCTGTTCGAAAACGAAGACGACTACAACAAAGAAGAAAACGCCGTCGCAGAAGGTGTGTCCGACGCTAAGGGCGTCGTAAAATTCAAAGACCTCAAAGACATCGCCTATTTCGTGCTTGTCGAAAAGGACGACCTCAATAATTTCGGCGGCGGAGAACAAACCGGTAAGCTGGAAGCGAAGCGGATCAACAAGGTGACGATTGTGATTCAGTAGTGTTGAGGGGCCACTTCAACACTTCCAATGGCTGAAATCGGAACGGATATCAACAAAGCCGCCGCACTCCTCAAGAGCGGCAACCTGGTCGCCATTCCCACGGAGACGGTATACGGCCTTGCGGGCAATGCACTGGATGTCGAGGCAGTATCCAGGATATTCGCCGTAAAGAACCGACCACGCTTCGACCCGATCATTGTACACGTCACCGGTCTCGACCAGGCAGCCCATCACACAACGGTTATCCCCGAAGGTGCCGCGGCGCTTGCCGAGGCTTTCTGGCCTGGCCCACTTACCCTGCTCTTAAAGAAAAACGAAACGATTCCCGACCTGGTCACGGCGGGTATGCCGCACGTGGGCATACGCGTGCCCGCACATCCCCTCACACAGCAGCTCCTGGAGCAACTCCCCTTTCCCCTGGCAGCCCCCAGCGCGAATCCGTTCGGGTATATAAGTCCTACACGACCTGAGCATGTCAACGAACAGCTTGGTGATCGTATCGGCTACATACTGGATGGCGGTCCATGTTCTGTAGGCATTGAATCTACGATCATCGGTTTCGACGAAAAAGGTCAGGCGATACTGTACCGCCTGGGAGGGTTAAGCCTCAGTAGCATTGAAGCGCTCGTCGGAAAAGTCGTCATGCGTACAAGCGCATCTTCCGATCCCCGCGCACCCGGTCAGTTAAAAAGTCATTACGCACCGGCAAAGCCTTTCGTCGTCGGCGATCTCAACAAGTTGCTCCGCAATCAAAACGTTAACGAGGTAGCTGTGCTATCGTTCAGCAAAAGTTACGATGTTCCTCACCAGTTCGTGTTATCCCCGCAAGGCAACGTAGAAGAAGCTGCCCGCAATCTTTTCACAGCCATGCGCACATTGGAAAAGATGCCCGTCAAATTGATCGTTGCCGAGTTCGTGCCGGACGAAGGTTTGGGCAAAGCTATCAACGACAGGTTAACGCGCGCCGCTGCAAAGGAGAAAGACTGAAGGGCCTCGACAGGTTCAGAAATTGTTTCCCCGTATCAACGAATTTTCTCAACTTGTAGACTGCGTATTAAAGCACTCAACATGAAGAAGGCGTTGATCCTTACCGGTGGTGGCGACTGCCCCGGACTGAACGCAGTCATCCGGGCGGTATACAGAAGACTCAGGCAAGAACCCGATTGGGAATTGTACGGAAGTATAGAAGCTTTTAACGGAGTCCTCGCCGAGCCGCAGCAGATCAAAAAGATTACAGGGAGTCTGGTAGCTGGCATTCACGTCAAAGGCGGGACGATCCTGAAGACGACCAACAAAGGCAATCCACTCAACTTTCCGGTTGAAATGCCCGACGGCACTGTCGTCTTCGAAGACCGGTCCGATGTGCTTGTCTCGAAGCTCAAAGAGTTGGAGTTCGACGCCGTGATCAATATAGGCGGCGACGGTTCGCAACGCATCTCGAAAGCATTGTTCGACAAGGGTATTCCGATGATCGGGGTCCCCAAAACGATCGATAACGACCTATCGGCAACCGACGTCACTTTCGGCTTCCAGACTGCGGTGCAGGTGGCGACCGATAGCTTTGATAAGTTGGTGACGACTGCCGAGAGTCATCACCGCGTCATGATCATGGAAGTAATGGGGCGTGACGCAGGCTGGATCGCCCTCCACACGGCCATTGCCGGCGGTGCGGAGATATGTCTTATCCCGGAAATACCATACGACATCGGGAAAGTTCTTCAGCAGGTAAACCGGAGGTACGTCAATGGAAAAGGCTTCGTGAACATCGTCGTTGCTGAAGGTGCGCACGCCATCGGATCATCAACTGTAGGTGTAGGTGAAGTGGGGTCTGAACACAAACGTCTCCGCGGTATCGCCTATCAACTCTCCGATGAGCTCAAGGCGGCCGGGTGTCTGGCCGAGGTTCGCGAAACGATACTGGGGCACGTGCAGCGTGGCGGAACGCCAACGGCATACGACCGGGTGCTCGCCAGCCTGTTCGGGGTTAAGGCCGCGGAGCTCGCCCTGGAAGGCAGGTTTGGCAAGATGGTAACCTTCAAAAATAACGAGATCAGTTCTGTACCTCTCGAAGAAGCCACCCGTGATTATAACTACATCGACAAAGACTCCTATCTGGTTCAAGCGGCACGGGGATTGGGAATAAGTTTCGGCGATTAACCGTCCACAGTCGCGGTTCGATATCCCCGGAGACAGCACGACAATGTCGCACGATTTGCTATCTTGGCGGTCTCAAAAACATTAACGGTCAATACAACACATGAAAACGGTCGACGACATCAACTTCAGCGGCAAGCGTGCACTGATTCGAGTAGATTTCAATGTGCCCCTGGACAAGGATTACAACGTTACAGACGATAACCGCATCAGGGCAACAATCCCGACGCTAAAGAAAATACTGGGCGATGGAGGAAGTTGTGTATTGATGTCGCACCTGGGGCGCCCCAAGTCAGGGCCAGAAGAAAAATTCTCCTTGCGTCACACGGTAAAGACGACAGAGCAGCTGCTCGGCACCGAGGTGAAGTTTGCCGATGATTGTGTTGGTGAAGAAGCCTTCCGCATGTCGTCACAACTGAAGCCCGGCGAAGTATTGTTGCTGGAGAACCTGCGGTTTTATAAAGAAGAAGAAAAAGGTGATGAAGGGTTCGCCGAGAAGCTGTCGCGTCATGGCGACATTTACGTGAACGACGCGTTTGGCACGGCGCATCGTGCACACGCCAGTACCACCATAGTGGCGCGCTTTTTAAATGAGAAATGCGCGGGCTATGTTATGGCTGCCGAGTTGAAGAATGCAGAGCGTGTGCTCGAGAACGCCGAACGGCCCTTCACGGCGATCATGGGTGGTGCCAAAATATCGGACAAGATCCTCATCATCGAGAAGCTCCTGGATAAAGTCGACAACCTTATTATCGGCGGGGGCATGTCGTATACCTTTTTCAAAGCGATAGGCGGTAATGTAGGCAAGTCGATCGTAGAGGAAGACAAGCTGGAGTTGGCGCGGGAGCTCATTCAGAAGGCAAAGCAGAAGTCGGTCGACCTGATGCTTCCCATCGATTCCGTGATTGCGGATAAATTCGATAATGATGCTCAGACGGAAGTCGCCCCTAATGGAAGCATCCGCGAGGGTTGGATGGGATTGGATATCGGACCGCAGGCCGCCCAGGTGTTTTCGGAGGTGATAGAGAAATCGAAAACCATTCTGTGGAACGGTCCGATGGGTGTCTTTGAAATGGAGAAGTTCTCATCCGGCACGCGGAAGATAGCGGAGGCTGTCGTGCGCGCCACAGAAAAAGGTGCGTTCTCGCTCATTGGCGGAGGCGATTCAGCCGCGGCCGTGAATCAACTCGGTTTCAGCGACAGGGTCAGCTACGTCTCGACCGGCGGTGGTGCGTTGCTGGAGTATTTTGAAGGAAAGGAGTTGCCGGGGGTGAAAGCACTCGATTAGCGATTAGCGATTTTCGATTTTCGATTAGCGATCTTACAGTAAAGCAGACCTGGGGACGCTTTACTGTAACCGTAAAGCAGACCTGGAGACGCTTTACTGTAACCGTAAAGCAGACCTGTGGGCGCTTTACGGTAAAATGAAGAAGGCCGCCCTCCTGGCGGCCTAACCCCAAACCTAACCTACACTACTGTAGAATCTTAACTATCTTTTGGCAGCGTTAAATGCCTTTGTGTTAAAACGAATGATGTTGTGCCGGCGTATATCCGGACGAAATCTTTCCCGTGGGAATTTTTCGGAACTGCCCGGCGACCTTTCCCTTCAACTTCTTCGCCTTCGACTTCATCTTGAGTACGCCAATGTCGAGCAACTCGGCTTCGTCGATATCGATTTTGGGAAACATAACGCGGGCTAAGCCAACCGCCAGCGCCATAAAAGCAACATAGGAAATGATTATCCCCAGAACTATGATTAAAGCATCCATAACTTTTCTGATTCTGTCATACGAAAAGGAAAAACTGTGCCAATCTCAGTTTATGGGAAAATGACGCGTTTTAAGGGATTTTTCGGGGAATTAATGCGGACAATATCCCCACCGGAAGTGGATTTCCACAGTAGATTCCACACCCCAAAGCACAGTCCCATCGGTTTGGGGGGTATTTTACTTGCCTACTTGCGTAGTCTTTTACCGTGGTACGGCTGGCGGTAATCCAGGGAGGTTCCCCGTCGCTTTTCGAAACTTGCACGAAGCTGATTAGCAGAAAACAGAATTCCTTCTATATTTGTTAGATACCTGTTTCCATTTCGATTTTACGTTATGAACATCTTTGTCGCCAAACTAAATTTTAAGACGCAACAGGCGGAGCTTGAAAAGGCATTCGCACAGTATGGCCGTGTTACATCGGTCAAGATCATCATGGACAAAGAGACCGGCCGGTCCAAAGGCTTCGGTTTCGTAGAAATGCCCGATGATGATGAAGCACGGAACGCAATCGACGGTCTCAATGAAAAGGAACTCGACGGCCGTGTGATCGTAGTAAAGCCGGCCAACCCGAAGCCCTCATACTAATCGCAGATACGGCACTTACCCTTCCCGCCCCTTTCTTTGCTTTTTCTCCTCTATGAGATAGGCTGCGCCAAGCCCCAGACCTCCGAAGATAAACAGCATCGAAAAGTAGGCTACCTCCTCCATGTGAAACTTGTTGTCGAGGTAGTGGCCGAGCAGGAGGCCTAAGCCCGCGCCGATCAGCAACAGCGATGCCCGCAGGGGGCCGGTATCGTCGCGTTTGGGCCTGCTGAAAATAGTGGGGTCTACCCCTTTTTCAATCATGGCCTTGCGTTCGTCGTATGTGTATTTCCTGAGGTAAACGACAATGATCACCCCGCCGATGATGGCAATGATGGGGATGAAAACCCCAATTATTTCTACACCCATGGTATTGTTGTTTTAGTTGTTTGCCGCTTTGACGCACGCCCCCTCCCATTAGGTTACAGGATCCGGCCGACCTGCACAGACAATATTATTTTGCGCTTTTGGTCGCGAATCCTGGCGCGGGGCTGTAACTTGAGGAGATCGTCAGACGTCCAAGCACAGGAACATGTCCCGGGATATTGATGATCTGCAGCTCATTGACAGAGTTCTGGCCGGTGAGCAGAACGTGTACGCCCAGCTCGTAGAGCGCTACAAGAGCTATGCGTTTACCATCGCGTTGAAAGTGCTGAATGTACGACAAGACGCCGAGGAAGCCGCGCAGGATGCGTTCATCAAGGCTTATCACAACCTGGCCAAATTTAACCGGGAGGCGAAATTCTCGACCTGGTTGTACCGGATTGTGTTCAACACCGCCGTCAGCCTTCGCCGCACACGGAAGGTGACCTTTCAGGACATACCCGAAAGCGCTGTGGCGCCCGGATACGACACTGAGAAGACGTTGGAAAAGAGCGACAGGAAGCGCTTCATCGAAGCGGGATTGGCCCGGCTGAATGAAGCCGATCGCGTAGCCCTGACCTTGTTCTATCTCAAAGAATTGTCGCTGGAAGAAATCGGCGACATCACAGGAATGCCCGCCAATACCGTCAAGGTGCGCATCCACCGGGCGCGGTTGCGACTGGCCGATGAAATGAAGACTATATTGAAAAACGAATCGTTATTGCTTTAACCGCCCATGAGCAGGGAAGAAGACGATATCATACTCCTGGAATACCTCGACGGCCAACTCAACGCCGACGACACGGCCGGATTGCTGCGACGGCTGGAGCGCGATGAAACGCTGAAAGCCCGCCTTCGCGAATTGCAGACCCTGAATACGATGCTTTCGGGATATTCCGCCGAGCAACCCGCGCCCGGCTTCACCCAGGCCCTCATGTCGCGCCTGAAACAGCATCCGCGGGGCGCCACCGCACCCATAGGGAGAGGACTTATGCTCCTCGTCGGTATACTGGCCACAGTCGCGATCGCGTCATTGCTGTTATCCATCGGAATTTTCGACAATACCCGAATTGATCTCAACTCGGTGATTTTCACGAACGACAGTGTTCGCCAATCCATTCCCTCCGTCACCTTCGATGGCAAGACACTCGTCAATGTCATCATCGTGTTCAACCTCGTCGTCGCCTTCTTTTTGCTCGATCGGACGGTATTAAGGCCGTGGTTCCAGCGGCGGTCCCGGCTCAATTACTGACCCGGAACGGAACCATTTTACGGCCCTGACTGTCGAATTACCCGCGGGAAGTCCATATTCCACCCCGATATTGTAATTTCAGGATATCAAACGCGCTTCGGGGGGACGATGCCTCCGATGCGAACCAAATTACAACCATAGCGCACATCGCCTATGCTAAAAGGAGTAAAGGGCAAAGTCATAGCAGCGTTTGTACTGGCCAGCGTCGCCATAATTTCAGCGTTGGCCATTACCAAATACAGCTTCGAGGGGTTGCTCGGTACCGTGAACAGCCTGGCAGAGCCCAATGAAAAGTTGCGGGCCCTGAACAACCTCTATCAAAAGGTCATCCAACTTGACCAATTGCAGCGCGCCGATGCTATCCGCAGGCCTCATAAGTCGGCCGCGGCCCTGCTTCGTGAATCAGAGCCCATTATCCTTACGCTCGACACGCTACGCCGTATGCATTGGAGCGGCCAGGAACAACTGGCACGCCTGGACGAGATGGAAGAGCTGATCCGGGAAAGAGAACGGCTCCTGTTCTCCTACTTTACCCTTAAGTCCGACTTTATCCTCAACGCAAAGTTTTCGCGACAACTCGACTCACTGGCGGCGATCATCACGTGGAGCCAGGCGAACCGCGACACGAGCGTCACGACCACCGAGCGCCGGACCGTCACAACCACCTATCCATCGCCCTTAGAGGGAGAAGACAGCCGGAGCTGGATCGAAAGACTGTTCGGTAGCAAGAAGCAGGCGGAGACAAACCCCGAAACCCGCTTCGAAGTGCAGGAAGAATTCAATGTGCGGGTGGACACCATCTATACAGCACAGCAGGACAGCGCGATCGCGGAAGTCGGGCGCATCATGAAGGCCATTGAAGACGACCACCGCATTCAAAGCCAGCAGGTCGCAAGAAGAGAACTCGACCTGGTAAACGCGAACACCCGACTCATCAACGAGCTGGTAGCGCATATTCGGGAAGTGGAGAGCGAAGAACGCGCCATCGAAAAAGCAAACAGCGATATGGCCGTGGCGCTGACGAACAAGAGCATCGCCCGAATCGGGGTTATCCTCATCATCTCCTTCCTCGGGTCGGCACTATTGGCGTTTCTCATCCTCACCGATATTTCAAAGAGCAATACGCTGCGCCGGCAGCTGGTTGAAGCAAAAGAAAAAGCCGAAGAACTCAGCCATGTGAAGCAACGGTTTCTAGCCAATATGAGCCACGAGATCCGGACGCCGCTGCAGTCGATTCTCGGATTCTCCGAGCAACTCAAACAGCAGCGCACCGGAGACGAGGAAGCTGTGGAGGCCATCCACAGCAGCTCGGAACACTTGCTGCACATCGTCAATGAGGTGCTCGACTTTAGCAAGATCGAATCGGGGAAACTTACTATCGAACGGGATCCCTTCGACCTCGGTGCCGTGTTGAAGGAAGTCGAAGCCGCCATTCGTGTTCAGGCAGTCAAGCGGGATCTTGACTTCGTTCTCACCTACGATTCGTCCTGGAACATTCCCCTCATCGGCGACTCATTCCGTTTGCGACAGATCCTGTACAACCTGCTGGGCAACGCGGTAAAATTTACGCTGAAAGGAAAGGTAGAATTGCAGGTTGACATCGAAGAACAAGACTACGGTGTCAACTGCACGTTCAGCATCTCCGATACGGGGCTGGGCATGACGGAAGAGGAGATCGGAAACGTGTTTAACCAGTTCGAACAGGCGCACGCCACCATCGACCGGCAATTCGGCGGAACGGGTCTGGGGCTGACTATCGTCAAAAAGCTGGTCGAAGCACAGAACGGCCATCTGACCGTGGAGAGTACGCCCGGTGAAGGTTCCCTCTTCATCGTAAAACTACACTTCGATAAGGCTGCGCACGACGCCATCAGTATCAAGAAAGAATATGGCGGCGATGCGAGCACGCAACCGGTCAGCAAAGTGCTTGTCGTCGACGATGACCCGATGATCCTGCGGCTTTGCCGGATCATATTGGACAAACACGGAATTGCACACGAGGCCCACAGCGATCCTTTGCACGTCCTCAATGCGCCCCTGGATCCTGACATCAATTTTATTCTTCTCGATATCCGGCTGCCCGGAATCAGTGGTGTCGAACTCTGCCGCGAGCTGCGCCGAAAGACTGACGGTGAAACAAAGATTGTTGCTCTTACCGCGCACGTACTCCCACAGGAGAAGCACCAACTTATCGAAAGCGGATTCGATCATGTGCTGACCAAACCCTTCCGCGAAAGCGAACTGTTGCAGCAACTCGGCATCAAAGCTGATACGACGCCGGTTCCAGCCGAAGAAGGCAAACCCGATCTCCACATTCTTCGACAAATGACCATGGGAGATGCGGAATTGTACCAGACTGTTTTGCAGCAATTCCTCCAGGAGACGGAGGAGGATTCACAAAAGCTGGAAGAAGATATGAAGCATCTCGAGTTTAGCCATATCCGTGAGCGCATCCACAAGTTGGCGGGCCGCATCGGGCAGGTGGGCGTCGAACGCCTTTCGGAACGCCTGCGGCAAATCGAAGATGACATCGTGGAAGGAAAGAGCATCCAGGAAATGGCGGACAGGATCTACGCGGCTATCGAAGAAGTCAACACGCTAGTCCGGCGCGTACGTGAAGAAGAGCTGGTACGGCCTACGTGATACCGTACTTTTCCATTTTCAGGTACAGCGTTTTCCTGTCGATATTCAGGATACGCGCAGCACGCGATTTATTGTATCGCACTTCCTGCAATGTCTTGACAATGAGCTCCCGCTCCTGAGATTCCTGTAGCGCCTTGAGGTCGTAGATGGGTGACGCAGTCTTTTCAGGTTGTTCAACAGCGGGACGCTGGACCGTTTCGATCATTTCGCGCGGCAACGAATCGAGGGTGATGACCGCTCCGTCGGTGAGCAACACGGCACGCTTGATCACGTTCTTCATCTCCCGAAGATTGCCGGGCCAGTCGTACGTTTTAAACAAATCGAGCACGGCCTCATCGAACCGCTCGGTAGTGCGCGACAATTCCGCGTTAGCCTTCTTTCGGAAAAATTCGGCAAACTCCATCAGGTCTTCGCCCCGGCTGCGCAACGGCGGCACCATGAGTTTAAATTCGTTAAGCCGGTGATACAGATCTTCACGAAATTCACCCTGACGCACACTGGCCACGAGGTCATCGTTGGTAGCCGTAAGAATCCGGACGTCGATCTTGATTTCCTTGTTCGATCCTACCGGCTGGATCACACGCTCCTGGATGGCGCGCAGCAGTTTCACCTGCACCTCGTATGAAAGGTTACCCACCTCATCGAGAAATATCGTTCCGCCGTTTGCGACGACGAACTGTCCCATCTTGTCGCTGATGGCGCCGGTGAATGCGCCCTTCACATGCCCGAACAATTCACTTGCCGCAAGTTCTTTAGAGATTGCACCGCAGTCGACCGCCACGAACGGTTTCTTTCCGCGCTTGCTCAGGCGGTGAATTGAGTTCGCTACATACTCCTTTCCCGTACCGCTTTCACCCTCGATGATAACTGACATATCGGTAGGCGCTACCAGCCGGATATACTCATTCAGCTTCTGGGATACTTCACTTTTGCCGGTTACGAATTCCGACAGTGGCTCGTCGCGTTGCGGCATGGGCTGCCCGTTGACTTCACGACCTTTTTCGAGTGCGGTCTTCATGACCAGGAGAAGTTCGTCCGGGTTGACGGGTTTTGTAATGTATTCGAAGGCGCCCGACTTAATGGCCTTTACCGCTGTGCGTATGTCGGAGAAACTCGTCATAATGATGACGGGTACGGACGGCGCGTGCTTCTTGAATGAGGGAAGCATCTCCAGGCCGTTCACGTCTGGCAGTCGATAATCGAGCAGAACCAGGTCGAAGTGATCGTCGTGAAATTTTCGCAGCCCGGTCTTTCCATCCTGGGCGGTTTCCACAGTAAACCTGTTCTTCCCCAGGAAGCCTTCCAAAATTCTGGAAAACGTCTTGTCGTCTTCGATCAGGAGTATTTTAGGCATAGCCAGTCAGGACCTGTAGCAAATGGTACCCTGAAAAATAAAAAAGAAAGTCGGAATATCCTTCCCGACTTCCCTGGCGAAAGGAAAAAAGGAAATTAAACCAAAAGTCGGGTCGGGCGGCGGCATCCTTTCCTAAAACAAAAAAGAGAAAGCCGGGACATGCCCGACTTTCTCCTTTACAGGTAATTAAAAGACCGAATTATGATACCAATTATTCGACCTTCTGACCGTCTTTGTCAAATTTTACGGTGGCTACTTCCTCACCCTTCTTCAGTTCCACTTCGTAGACGTCCTTTTCGGCATACTTGTAAGCGGCGCTGATTTGCCAGCCAGTATAATCCTCGCTGTTAAGGGCAGCTTTTACGGCATCAGGAAGCTCCTCCGGCTGAATTTGCATTTTTTCATCTTCAAGAGCTACGATAGCATTTACATCAGCTACGTTAGCTACGGCAGTCATTACAGAAAAGCTTCCCATAATGGCCAGGAGGGCAAACAACACTTTTTTCATGGTCGGTTAATTTAGTTAGTTAAACATTTTCACTTGCTATGAAGGCAACCGCCTTCGCCGAACCCTAAGACGAAATGTTGTGCCGGAAATGGGGAAGATGACTAAGAATCTGTAAGACAAACGCTTAAAGAAATTGCGAAAAAAATCGCACACCCGCGAATTGTGGAATCATTCCTCGAACTGAGGGTACCTCAGCAAGGGAGGGTGGAAAAAAATTCTACAGAGCGGGTCTTTTCAATTGTTACGACCCGATGCCACGGCGGGCGCAGTCGGCCCGAGCACCGCCTCGATGCTTGATATAGGACACTCGATTTTCCAGTGGCGTGCCAGGGCGATACGACCCGTACGGGCGTGATCGATGACATCCCTTGTACTCTTGAATTTGCATCCCGTATCGACGTAACGATACTCGGCGCCTGCTATAATGAAATTGTAATGACAGATGTTGTGCGATACCTGCTTCTTCAAGCATACGAACTGCACTTGGTCGTCGGCGATGCGTTCGCTCCGGGTAAAACCGGAAATAAAGAAGAACACACAGGCCAGGGATGCCAGTATCTTCATAATCGGGGTTGGTTGGGCCTCGCGCAAAAACGCTTCGGCGTTCAAATATTGGATTTACCGACGACCCACGCAACCTCCCGGGCATGAAAAAACCCCGATTCTCACCGGGGTCCTCTCTTATGCAAGCAGAGATTCAGGTTTCTAGTAACGATAGTAATCGGGTTTGAACGGACCTTCAGGGGTTACGCCAATGTAGCGTGCCTGCTTTTCATTCAATTCATCCAGTTCAACGCCGATCTTCTTAAGGTGAAGTCGCGCCACTTTTTCATCGAGATGCTTGGGAAGCATGTACACCTTGTTCTCGTACTTCCCGGCGTTCGTCCACAACTCGATCTGCGCCAGCGTCTGGTTTGTGAACGAGTTAGACATCACAAAAGACGGGTGTCCGGTCGCGCATCCCAGGTTGACCAGACGACCTTCAGCCAGAAGGATGATTTGCCGTCCGCTCGGAAGTTTGATCAGGTCTACCTGCGGCTTGATGTTGTCCCAGGTACCATTCTTCCTCAACCAGGAGACGTCGATCTCGTTATCGAAGTGGCCGATGTTACAGACGATCGTGTTGTCTTTCATTTTGAGGAAATGGCGGTCGACCACCACATCGCAGTTGCCCGTGCTGGTCACGACGATATCCACTTCACCAACGACGTCGTCCATGCGTTTAACAGCATAGCCATCCATCGCCGCCTGGAGCGCGCAAATCGGATCGATCTCAGTAACGATCACGCGGGCACCGGCGCCGCGAAGCGAGGCCGCCGAACCCTTACCTACGTCGCCATATCCGGCCACGACAGCCACCTTGCCGGCCATCATGATATCGGTCGCCCGGCGGATGGCGTCCACCAGCGATTCTTTACAGCCGTACTTGTTGTCAAACTTAGATTTGGTGACCGAATCATTTACGTTGATCGCGGGCAGGGGCAACTTGCCATTCTGCTCGCGTTCGATCAGTCGGTGCACCCCTGTTGTCGTTTCCTCAGAGATCCCGCGAATGCCGTCAACGAGTTCCGGATAGCGGTCGAGCACCATATTGGTAAGGTCTCCCCCATCGTCGAGGATCATGTTCAGGGGTTTGCCGTCCTTAAATGCGAAGAGCGTTTGCTCTATACACCAGTCGAATTCTTCCTCGTTCATGCCCTTCCAGGCATAAACCGGTATCCCGGCCGCTGCAATGGCAGCCGCCGCGTGGTCTTGTGTAGAAAAGATATTGCACGATGACCAGGTGACTTCCGCGCCCAGTTCAATAAGGGTCTCAATAAGAACAGCGGTCTGAATGGTCATGTGAAGACACCCTGCGATCCGGGCGCCTGCGAGGGGTTTGGATTTGCCGTATTCCTCACGGAGTGCCATAAGACCCGGCATTTCGGCCTCCGCCAGGGAGATTTCCTTCCGGCCCCATTCGGCAAGTGAAATGTCTTTTACCTTGAATTTAAGTTTCTCTGCAACTGCCATTGTATCGGTTTTAGTCAATTTAGGCCACAAAAGTACGATTTCCCGTCACCAATCCCCAACGACTTTCATCATCGCAAAACGCGCAAGCGCCATGATCTTGGTTGAACGTTCTTGTCTCTAAAATGTGTTATAACAACTAAATTACCAAAAACATGGCCAAACAGGTCCTACAAATAGAAGTCGTCTCCGATGTCGTGTGTCCCTGGTGTTACATAGGGAAGCGGCGTCTGGAACAGGCGATCGATTCCCGCAACGGGAAATATGAATTCAAGGTTTCCTACATTCCTTTCGAGCTCAACCCGACCCTACCCGAGTCGGGCGTCGGCTACATCGAGCACCTGGCGGAGAAATTCGGCGGTCGCGACCACTTCGAGTTACTCAGCGCGCGCGTGGCGTCGGTGGCCGCCGAGGAAGGCATCGTCTTTAATCAAAGCAAACAGCCAGTCCTGCCCAACACGGGACGACTGCACGCCATCGTCCAGGCGGCCGGCGCGGCACAGCCTGCTGTCATGGAAGCTTATCATAAGGCGTTCTTCACCGATGGGATAGACCTGTCGCAGCGCGACAACGCAGTCCAGGTGGCAGCCGCAGCCGGCATGGCCCAGGCGCAGGCCGAAAAGGCGTGGGACGACCCAGCGGCGCTCGAGAAGATTCGGGAGCAGGCACGCCAGATCAGCCAGCTCGGCATTCACAGTGTACCATCATTTATTCTGAACCGGAAAACCGCGATCGTCGGTGCGCAGCGTACCAACGCCTTTGTCAGCGCTTTTGAAAAGTACGCGGCCTAGCCGAGATAACGGATCTCCTGTATGCCGAAGGAAGCTACGTCACCGCCGGAGTCGATTTGAAGACGGCCGGATGGGTCTATGCCCACGATGGTGCCCGAAAATTCTCGTTCACCCGAGGCGAACCGGCGGAGTTCTCCCCGACCGTACAGCACATCGTGATAGGCAGCGTTGAGTGCCTTCCCCTTTCCCTGCCGCAATTGGAGGTAGCGGGCCTCCAGACGTTCCATGAGAATTTCGAATACGACACTGGTATCGAATTGACGTCGGGCCTGCAGCGCCAGTGAAGTTGCCGAAGGAAGCCCGAACTCGGTTTGGTTGACGTTGAGACCTATACCCACCACCGACGCTTGTATCGCGGCGCCCTGCAACTGGTTCTCGATGAGTATGCCTGCAATCTTGCCGCCATTGGCGATGACATCGTTGGGCCACTTGACAAAAATGGGGCTGTCGAGCAATTGCCGGACCGCATCATGAACACTCAGCGACGCTACAACGTTGAGATAGAACTGATCACGAATACTGAGAAAAGTGGGCCGGAGAACCACAGACAAGGTTAGGTTGAGGAAATCCGCGCTGACCCAGGCGTTGCCGCGCTGGCCACGGCCCTTGAGTTGACGGTCGGTGATCACGACAGTCCCCTCATGTGCCGGAGATTGGTCCAGTATTTGAGTCGCTAAATCATTCGTTGAATGACATTCTGGCACATAAATGAGCCGCTTGCCGGTGAAAAGCGTTCTGGCAGGGATTTTATACAAGTTATTTTTGGTTAGTTTTGTAACAATTTTGACTTTAAAAACAGCTGACGACACAAATAAATAACGAAATTACTCGAATGACCGGCAAAAAAGGGAGCATTGACTCGGTCGAGCTCAGCCGTGTTATCGTCAGCGGGATGCAGGAAAAAAAGGCATTGGATATTGTCGTTCTGGATCTCCGGAAGCTCAAGAACGCCATAGCTGACTTCTTTGTAATATGTTCCGGCAGTTCCGACAAGCAGATTGACGCTATTGCCGATTCCATAGACGAGCAGGTTTACAGGGTACTGCAGGAAAATCCCTGGCACACAGAAGGGAAAAACAATAAGGAGTGGATGTTGCTCGACTATATAACTGTAGTCGCGCACGTATTCCGCAAGGACCGCCGGGAGTACTATGCACTGGAGAAGCTCTGGGGCGATGCGGAAATCACAGAAGTGAAGGAGTAGAATTGAGAAAATCACATAATAATCGGTAGTGATCCCGCCAGGCATCCACTACTGACCAGGAGAAAAGCATAATGGCCGACAAGCAGAAAGACAATAAGCAACTATTACCCCCGAAGCCTCCCCGTGGCAACTATCAGATCTGGGTAATAATGATCGCAATTGCCGTGATCTTCGGCATTATTTACCTCAATACCAGTTCCGACCTGCCCGAAAAAACGACGGCAGAATTCGAACAGATGGTAAAAAGCAACGATGTCAGCAAGGTTATGCTGGTAAAAAACCTCGAGATCGCCGAAATCACACTCCGGCCGGAGGCGTTGCAAAATGCGAAATACAAACAGGAAATCAGTCAAAGTCCCCTGGGCGTAGACCCCAAGGGTCCGCACTTTAAGGTAAAGGTCGTTTCGGTCGACCGCTTCGACGAACTCTTCGACCAGCTGGTTAAAACCTATCCCAGCGCAGCAACCATAGAATACGACAGCACCAAGAGAGAGAACTACCTGGGCCTGCTCGCCCAATGGGGTTTTCTGTTCTTATTGCTCCTCGGCTTCTGGATGCTGATGCGCCGGATGACGGGTGGCGCCGGTCCGGGTGGACAAATCTTCAACATTGGCAAATCGAAAGCGGCCCTGTTCGACGCCGAGAACAAGGTCAAGATTACGTTCGCCGACGTGGCCGGGCTTGATGAAGCCAAGGAAGAAATCCGCGAAATCGTGGAATTCCTGAAGAACCCGAGCAAATTCACCAAACTCGGCGGTAAAATTCCGAAGGGTGCATTGCTCGTGGGCCCTCCCGGTACAGGTAAGACCCTGTTGGCCAAGGCCGTCGCCGGAGAGGCAGCCGTACCGTTCTTCTCCCTGTCAGGTTCCGACTTCGTGGAAATGTTCGTCGGCGTCGGCGCGGCGCGTGTGCGCGACTTGTTTAAACAGGCTAAGGAAAAGGCACCCTGTATTGTATTTATTGACGAGATCGATGCCATCGGACGTTCACGGGGCAGAGGCCAGCTGCCCGGCGCCAATGACGAAAGAGAGAATACGCTAAACTCGCTGCTGGTGGAAATGGATGGGTTCGCTACGGACTCGGGCGTTATCATTCTCGCCGCCACGAACCGTCCGGATGTACTCGACTCCGCGCTGTTGCGACCGGGTCGTTTCGATCGCCAGATCAGCATCGACAAGCCGGATATTATCGGGCGCGAAGCAATCTTCAGAGTACACCTGAAACCGCTTAAGCTCGACACTGAAGTAGACTCGAAGAAACTCGCCGCCCAGACGCCGGGCTTCGCTGGCGCGGAAATCGCCAACGTATGTAACGAAGCAGCACTTATCGCCGCAAGAAAGGATAAGAAGGCAGTAGACATGCACGACTTCCAGGATGCGATCGACCGCGTCATCGGCGGACTCGAGAAGAAGAATAAACTTATTTCTCCGGAAGAAAAGAAGATCGTGGCCTATCACGAAGCCGGACACGCCGTAGCCGGATGGTTCCTGGAACACGCCGACCCTCTTGTTAAGGTCAGCATTGTGCCCCGCGGTGTAGCCGCTCTCGGATACGCACAATACCTTCCGAAGGAACAGTTCCTTTACCAGACGGAGCAAATGATTGACGCTATGTGCATGGCGTTCGGAGGAAGAGCCGCAGAAGAGATTGTTTTCGGAAAGATATCCACCGGTGCCCTCGCCGACCTCGAGCGGATTACCAAGATGGCCTACAGCATGGTCACCATCTATGGTATGAACGAGGAGATCGGCCACATGTCTTTCTATGATTCCAAGGCTTCGGACTATTCTTTCCAGAAACCCTACTCGGAAGCCACCGCTGAACGCATAGACCGCGAAGTAAAACGAATCATCACCGCCGCCTTTGAGAGAACCAAGCAACTGCTCATCCAGCACCGTCAACACCTTGATGTCGTAGCACAGGAGTTGCTGGAGAAGGAGATCATCTTCCAGTCGGATCTGGAGCGTCTCATCGGAAAGAGACCGTTCGATCACCCAACTACCTATCAACGGTACACGAGTAGTAACGGTAAGGAGGACGAGAAGAGCGCGGCGGAGAAACCGGAAGACAAACAGGCCGGACTGTCGGCCGATTCCAAAACCGAGTCAGAAGAAAGCGCAGAACCGCCCGCGGCACGCCAGGCCGGCTCTGCCTGATCGTCTGCCGGATATCATTGCGCCACAACGGGATCCATGCTTACACCCATCGAGAGTCTGCCGGAGGGAAAAAAGATTTACTTCGCATCTGATTTCCATCTGGGTACGCCGGATGCCGCAGCCAGCCTCGAACGCGAACGCAGGATAACCGCGTGGCTGGATTCCATCCGCGACAGCGCCTACGCCATATATCTGCTCGGCGACATTTTCGATTTTTGGTTCGAATACCGCCATGCCATTCCCAAAGGATTCATCCGCCTGCAGGGTAAGCTTGCCGAGTTGCGCGATCAGGGCATTCCGATCGCTTTCTTCACGGGCAATCACGACATGTGGATGTTCGACTATTTTCCCAATGAACTCGGTATCCCCATCTATCGCGAACCTCAGGTCATGCAGGTAGGCGCGCACCGTTTACTCATCGGCCATGGCGATGGCTTGGGCCCCGGCGACAAGACGTATAAAGTCCTCAAGCGTTTTTTCAATAGCTCCATCTGCCAATGGCTGTTCGCCCGCATTCACCCGAACCTGGGCATCCGCATCGCGCACGCCTGGTCGCGACGAAGCCGCATCACCAACAACAAACGCGAAGAACGATTTTCCGGCGAGGAGAACGAGTTTCTCCTCATTTATTGCAGAGAACTTGAAAAGCGTGTGCACCACGATTTCTACATCTTCGGACACCGCCACCTGCCCCTCGACTTACCTGTGAGCCCGCGAAGCCGTTACATTAATCTCGGCGAGTGGGTCAACCATAGCCCGTATGCCGAGTACGATGGAAAGGATGTTAAACTGAGGTCGTTCTCATGAAGATGTTAGGCCTTCTCTTCCTTCTCTGGTCGGCCGGGTGTATTTCCGCGGCAGGTCAGGAAAGAACCGTGGCATTGGATGGAATCAGATTGACGACGGTCGACAGGGCGGGCGACTTTTACGCGATTACCGAACAGTACATATACAAGTTCGACAGCCTGGGCCGCCCGCTGGACTCCGTCGCCGTCGATGTACCGGTGACGCTATTTGATCCCGGTAACGGCGTACGCATGCTCGCCTACTTCCGCGACAAGCAGGAGTACGCCATCTACTCCCCTACCCTTGACGAACGACAACGCCTGGGCATCGACGCGTCGTTCGCGATATCACCATGGCTGGTGTGCGCGTCCGGCGACTATGATCTGGTGATTCTCGACGCGGCCGATTGGAGCATAAAAAAGGTCGATACCCGCAGGTCCGTTGTCAGTTCCGAGTTCACCCTCGATCCTGAGCCAGGCAAAGACGCGGATTTTATTTTCATGCGGGAGTACCTGGGATTTCTTTTTATCCATGACCGTAATAAAGGCATCCACGTCTTTAACCGGCTCGGTATGAAATTGCGAACCCTTCCGACAGACGCCGAATCTTTCTACTTCCGTGGCGAAGAGTTGTACTATTATACCCAGGGTGCGCTTCATCTTGTTAACCTGTACACCCTGGAACAACGCGTCGTTTCTATCGAGTCATCCTCCCGTGATGTGGTGTTGGGCGTCGGAACGGCCATGATCGTCACAAACCACGGCCTCGAATTCCGGCCGCTTTCAAAAATCTTTTGAGACTGTTGAAAAGTGTTCATTTTTGAACATCTTTGTTCACGGGAGGACAACCTGTCCGCAAAAGCAGCCCAAATTCGCTGATTTCAAGGCTGGCATAGAATTTTCACCTCCATTTTGTTCACCTAAACACTAAAGTTGCTGTGGTCACCGAAGGCGGTAAGATCCTGATGATTGATGATGACGAAGATGTACTTCTTGCTGCCAAGATGTTGCTGAAGAAGCAGAATCATCACGTAATCATTGAAAAAAATCCTAACAAAATCCCGTTCCTGCTCAATAACGACACGTACGATGTGATCTTGCTGGACATGAATTTCAGCAAAGACATCACGAGTGGAAAGGAAGGCTTTTATTGGCTGGAACAGATTCTCGAACGCGACCCTCAGGCAGTCGTCATCCTGATCACGGCGTTCGGCGATGTTGAAATGGCTGTTCGTGCGCTGAAGCAAGGCGCTACGGATTTCATCTTGAAACCCTGGCAGAACGAAAAGCTTATCGCGACAATCGGAACGGCGATCAAACTGAGAAAATCGTATAACGAAGTCGATAAACTGAAGAAGGCGAAGGAGATGCTGGAAGAACAGATCAGCCGGCCCTTCAGCGACATTATCGGCGAAAGCCAGGCCATACGCGATGTATTTGCGTTGATCGACAAGGTGGCACGCACCGATGCGAACGTGCTCATATTGGGAGAGAACGGCACAGGCAAAGAACTGATCGCGCGCGCTATTCACCAACGGTCTATGCGCAAAGGTGAAAGTTTTGTTTCCGTAGACATGGGTGCAATAACGGAGACCCTGTTTGAAAGCGAATTGTTCGGCCATAAAAAAGGCGCGTTTACCGATGCCCGGGAAGACCGGCCAGGACGGTTTGAACTGGCGCACAAGGGTACGCTCTTCCTGGATGAGATCGGCAACCTCAGCCTGAGCCTTCAGAGCAAATTGCTGAGCGCACTGCAGTCGCGCGAGATCACGCGCGTCGGATCGAACCAGCCGCGACCGGTCGACATACGCCTCATATGCGCCACTAACATGCCGCTGCACGATATGGTGCACGACGGCACCTTCCGCCAGGACTTGTTGTATCGCATCAATACGGTGGAAATCCACGTACCGCCGCTCTGCGAGCGCGTGGAAGATATCCCGCTCCTCAGTCAGCACTTCCTGAATTACTACGCAAAGAAGTACCACAAGACCGTACGCCGCATTTCCGAGGAGGCGATGAACCGCCTTAAACGGTACGCGTGGCCCGGCAATATCCGCGAACTTCAGCATGCCATCGAACGCGCCGTGATCATGACGGATTCCGACATGCTGCAGGAGAGCGACTTCCTCTTCGGCCGTTCAGGGGCGAGCCAGGCCGCACAGAACGACACGCTGAACCTCGACGAGGTCGAAAAAACTGCCATCAGTAAAGCCCTCCAATTGCACAACGGTAACATTTCAAAGGCGGCTGAAGAGCTTGGACTGACGCGGGCTTCGCTGTATCGAAGAATGGAAAAATATGGACTTTGACGGAAGGTCACCAATCGTCAGACGCTTAGCCTTTCTGGCGGTGTCTGTGCTGGCCTTCGGATTCTTTGCCTTCCAACGCCAGGAGGCAGTCCCCGGCATTGTCTTCCTCCTCGTCGCCGTATACCAGGGTAAGCTGATACTGGATATGTTCAGTCAACCCCGGCAAAAACTAGTCGACACCGTTGAGTTCGACGACCTCACCTATACTTTCCGCACAACAAGCCCGGACACTGAGACCCAGCGTCTGTGTGAAGATCTGAATAAGATACTCTCGCGGATGCGCAACTCACGCCAGGAACGCGACTCTGAATTCCTGTTCTTCAGGAACATTGTAATGCACGTGGGGATCGGCCTTATTGTCGTCAAGGAAGATGGCAAAATCGAAATCTTTAACGGTGCTGCCCGTCGCTTGCTCCGAACCAGCCGGGTAAATCATATCGAC
Organism: Cyclobacteriaceae bacterium; assembly: GCA_035304385.1. GTDB lineage: Bacteria > Bacteroidota > Bacteroidia > Cytophagales > Cyclobacteriaceae > ZC4RG29. Next base: position 1,865 of record DATGQD010000020.1, on the reverse strand, counting down.
GATCTCAACGAGGTGAGCACACCGCTGGTGGATGTGATTCGCCGATTAAAGACAGGGGGTAGCGAACTGCTTCGCCTCAAACTGCACGACGACATCGTGCAGCTGTCGGTGTATGCCATAGAGCTCACACTCAAAGGTGATAACGTCAAGTTGGTGTCGCTCCAGAATATCCAGAGCGAGCTTGAAGAAAAGGAAATGGAAGCCTGGCAGAATCTGGTGCGGGTGCTGACCCATGAGATCATGAACTCCGTCACGCCGATTTCTTCGCTGGCCGGAACCATCGAAAGCGACCTTAAACAACACTTCGACGAAGACGCGGATGAGCTCAGTGAGGATGAGATGCGCGATATCCACCTTTCGCTCCAAACCATCAGCAAACGCAGTGAAGCCCTGATCCGCTTCGTACGCGAGTTCAGAAGCCTCACCAGCATTCCCAAGCCGAAACCGTCCGTGTTCACCGCGCGCGTGCTGCTGGAAGAGGTCGGCATGCTCCACAAGTCGGAACTTACCGAAAAGGGCATCAACACCGTGATCGAGGTGTATCCGGAAGACCTCACAATCCTCGCCGACAAAGGCATGATAGAGCAAGTGCTGATCAATCTTGTGAAAAATGCCATTCAGTCGTTCGATGAGCAGCCCGACAAGACCTTAACGATCAGGGCATTTGTAAGCGACAAGTCGAGGCCCGTCATCCTCGTCAAGGACAATGGCGCCGGCATCGACCCGGATGCGCTCGAAAAAATCTTCATTCCATTTTTTACGACCAAGAAGACCGGATCAGGTATCGGTCTCAGCCTCTCCCGGCAGATTATGCGCCAGCATCAGGGAACACTGACCGTCAAGTCGGAAGTCGGACAGGGCACCGAGTTCTACCTTCGTTTCTGACAAAAAGCGCCCAAACAACGTCGTTTGGACAGCTAAAAAGCATTTAATACCTTTAGGAAAACCGAAACCGTTTATGCCCGATATTCCGAAGAAAGTTGCCCAGATCCTGGTGGATAAGCTCGGCATTGCAGAATCCGAAATCACCCCGGACGCCAACTTTGTTAAGGACCTTGGAATCGATTCACTTGACTACGCCGAGATCGTAATGGAGTTCGAACAATCCTTCGACATCCGCATCCCCGACGACGATGCGGAAAAGTTGCAGACCTTTGGAGAAGCTGTTAAGTACATAGAAACCAAAGTGTCGCAAAAGACAGGATAGCCCCGCCGAAGCCTGGCGCTTACTCCTCTTTCCCATGCCCCGGCATAAAATTCTGATCATCGCCAACCGGCGCTCCGGCACCGGCTCCACCGTTGATCTTAAAACCCTTGCCACGCGCATCTTTCGTGAGCTCCATGCAGAGTATACACTCGAATATACACGTGCCCCCGGCCATGCCACGGAACTGGCGTACGATGGAATGCGCAATGGATGCACTGCAATCGTAGCTGCCGGCGGCGACGGCACCGTGAATGAGGTGGCGCGCGCTGTCGTAGGATCTGATACGCCTATGGGCATTATCCCCCGGGGTTCAGGCAACGGCCTGGCACGGCACCTGGGAATCCCGCTTGACCCTGAGAGGGCTCTTGCCAGTATCGTCCAGGCCACACCCATCCCGATAGACACCTTCACGCTTAACGAGCGGCTCTCCCTCAATGTATCGGGGATTGGATTCGACGGCCACGTGGCAGCCGTGTTCAATGAAAGCAAACGGCGGGGCTTGTTCAACTATGCACGCATCGCGATAACGGAGTACCGCAAGTTCGTCCCATTCCACGCCACTGTGCAGGCTGAAAGCACACCGCCCGAACTTCGCGATATATTTTTCGTCGCCATCGCCAATTCGTCCCAGTATGGAAACAACGCCCGCATCGCTCCC
>DATGQD010000019.1:0-41607 GCA_035304385.1 Cyclobacteriaceae bacterium | reverse complement strand
TTGTAATAGTTACGATACGTGTATATGTTGAATTCGTTTGAAAATTCCAGCTGATTGACAAAGTCGACGCCGCTGGCGGAAGGGTCGATCAATTCAAACAACACATCACCGGCCTTCTTTTCCGTCGGCGAACAACTCCAGATCCCCACAACACCACACAAGAGGATCACCCTTAGCGATGCCAAACCGCGAAACACATGCTTAGGCCGCTGCCAGTATTGTATTTCCATCGTCTTCTTTAGTGAAAGTACACGGACCCCGAATTTAGCTGACAACTTAATGACAATGGAGTAAAAAGCAATGAACCGGCGTAGAGGGGTTCCCCACCGGGTAACGGTACTGATCACCGCAGAATTGCCAGAGATATCAGATATCGGTGAAACGACCGTGCTGCCTCAAAGAATCGTCTGCTACGGCGCTCATTGTTTCACCACCCGCACGACCGACTCACCTCTTATCCCTTTTGCGGAAAGCTTCACGACATATACGCCACGGGGAAGAAAGGCAAGGTTGATGCGGCTTGCGCCCTGTGAATGTATGACATGCGATCCATACGATCTTCCGGACAGATCATAGATGTGAACCGTTACTTCGGCATGAACGGACGACTCAATCTCCAAATAATCCGGTGTTGGATTTGGATACAACCGGACACCGCTCCGGATAATATTGTCATCAACCCCAACAATGGTGGTCGCATCGACTTCTATCGTAAGCATGTTTACCGCGCGGCATCCAAAAATATTGTCCGTTTCCATGACGCTTACGCTACCCTCGTCCTTACCCCACGTAACCACCACGGCTTCCCCTTGCTGCTCGAACGAAACCGCACCGGTCACATTCCAGGAGTACCGGCTGTCCGGATGCGGATCCTCAACCGAGTATGTGGTCTCAGCGTTTGCCAGCACGAGCTCGGCGCCCTCGATCACGGGCTGAGGAGGCCCCCCTGCCTTGACGTTGAGCGTGCGTGGGCTGCCCGCGCCACAAGCGCCTGTCGCCGACACGGTGACCGTGTAATCTCCCGGTCCCGGAAAGGTTACGACAGCTATTCCACCATCGGCATTCACGGAAGCTCCCGGAACATTCCAGCTATAGTGCAGGTCTGCGTCGCCCGCAATCTCGAACGTCACCTTATCGCCCGCACAAACATTCTCCGGCCCGGAAATATACCCGGCCACCGGTACGCCCGATTCGACGTCTATCTTGCCGAGATTACCATACGGTCCGCAGTAGAAAAGTTTATCCCCGGCGACAGCAGCGTCGGACAGGCCGATGTAGCGCAGGTTTCCGATCCACGACCACGTTGCTCCACCGTCGACCGTCTCGTACACCGAACCTCCTTCCAGGAAGGCATATCCCTTGTCAACGGAAACAAACTCCAGTCTGCGGATGGAAGATGGAAGCCCGCCAAACACGGGTGTCCACGATACGCCACCATCAGTTGTCTTCAGCAGCAATCCGTCCTTACCTCCCATGTAGCCCGTCGAGGCGCTCACGAATGCTATCGTATTGAAAAATTCGCCCGCCCCGGGCCACGTATACACGTTCGTCCAGGAAGCGCCGCCATTCGTCGTCTTCAGCACTTTGCCCAGAAGGTCGACCGCATAGCCCACCTGTGCCGTTGCGAAGGTTACTTCCATCAACTGGTTAAGCGGCTGATCGTAGACCACGGACCAGGATGCCCCGCTGTTCGCGGTCCGGTATAACTTACCAAAACTGCTGTAAGCGACAAGCGTTCCGGGGCTTGCCGCCACTATCTTCCGCAAGTAAGCGGTACCGTTCACATCCACGCTGTAAACTGGTGTAAACGAGTTCCCTCCATTCGTTGTCTTATAAATGTTGTAGCCGTCCGCCACATAGCCCGTCTGTTCGTTGGTGAACCAGGCACCGGTAACGACGGTGTTGACGTCAAGCTTTTTCCAGGAGTTTCCGCCATCTACAGACTTGTATCCGTGAAACTCACCAAAGACATAGCCCACCGATGCCGATGGAAAGCTGATCGTGTGAAAGTCCTGCGCCCGCAACTCCGACTTGATTTGCCAGCTGGCCGTACCTGCGGGCGCCGCCAGAATAGCGTTGCCCGGTTCAATCGCCCCCGGGTTCGAAGAGTTGGCGCCGGCAACCAGAACCAGGCCGGAGCCCGACTTATACGCTGCCCCCGTTACACTCGTCAGCGGGTCGCTATCGGCGGGCGACCAGTCCAGCCCTTTGTTCGTCGTGATCCACACCTCGGCGGTATTGTAGCCCCCAAAGACGTACGCGGTATTGGCTCCTGCAAATCTCACCCCGGTCAGATAGTCGCCCATCACACCGCTCACCGGGTACCAGCTATTCCCGCTATCGTCCGACTTGTATATGTTCGTGGTCGACACCAGGATGCCGTAGGTGTTATCAAAGAATCCAATGTCTGTGTATTCGTTAAAATCGCCCAGGAGTCGGGTGTCGACCGGTTCCCAGTGATTACCTCCATCTATAGTCTTTACAACCCCTCCCCAGGCATCGCAGGCGATCCCCATATTGGCATTCCAAAACCACAGGCCGGAGGGGGCGATGTCGAATGAATGGCCCAGGAACTGCCAGTTTCTTCCACCGTCGTTGGTGCGCAGGAGTTCGCCGTCAATGCCGGCAGCGAATCCTGTATTTTCATTCAGGAAAAAGGAGGTGGTCACATAAACCTCATCGGGTAGAAAGAGGCGAAACCATGTAGCGCCGTTGTCGTCCGACTTGAACAGGTATCCGTCGCCGGTGACAAATCCACTGTTTCCGCGGAACACAACTTTGCGAAGGGGCACGTCGGTCCCGGAGTTGAGTCGCGTCCACGAAGCGCCATCGTTTGTCGATCGCATGATCACGCCGTCTTCGCATACGGCAAACAGGTGACCCTGCGCGTTAAATGCGATGTCGTTGATGCCGAAGTCCAGGCGGTGGATTTCCGCGTCGCAGTCGTCGGGATCCGGGTTAACAGCACGCGAAATATGAACGGTTACAATCGATTCATAGTCGCCACTGTCGCCATGCGCAGAAACGCGCACGGTGTAGATGTTCCGTTGATTGTAGTCGAACGTCGCCGCGGTTCGCAGCTGATCGCCTGCCAGTTGGAATAAGTGATTATCCGCATCTCCGGCGCCTGACGCAAGCTGGTACGTGAATATTCCGCCACCATCGGGAGACAGGATACCCACGATAGTTCCAGGAGGCTGATGTTCCAGTACGGTGTTGTTGCTGATTAAGAGTCCGGACTGACGATTCGGTGCCAGATGGCGGGTAAGCGCATCATCATCGAACACATCGCAAAACGCCGGTGTATCTCCTTCAACGGATGGTCCCCTTACCTCGAGTACGAAGGTGCCCTCATTGGCATCGTTCGTCTTTATAGTAAGGTGGCCCCTTCTGGTGCCGGGTGCCAGGGGGAGGAAGTATACGTCAAACGAAACCTTTTCACCTGGCGCAAGCTGTTCGGGAAGTTGTCCCAGGAGGAAAAAATCCTGACCGGAAATTCCCGCCTCGAGCAAAATGAGTTCGCGCGTTCCGGCGTTGACAACGTCGATGGTACGAACCGCGCATCCATCGACCTGAACGGCGTCAAAGAGTATCTGGTCGCCAGACAGGAGTGACCCCTGCATTCTCACGTCGATCTCTCCTGCCGGTACCGTATTCCACAACGACAAGCCGTAGCCGTCGTCCGCCACAAAATACACCTTGTCGTCTGAGACCGTGAGCAGCGTGGGAATGGACAGTTGCCCCTGGTTCACGTCGAACAGCTGGCGGGTTCCCGACGTCGTACCATCGCTTATCCACAATTCGCCTCCACCGGAGAAGTACAGGTTGCCGGCCGCGACCACCGGCTTGTTTTCATCCTGATAGGGATGGCCTACCTGTACTGCATGGATCTCGACTGTGCCTGCGCCCGTGCCATCGGAAGCCCATAAGGCGTAGTTGGCCGAGGCGCCGGCCTGAAAGAACAATCTGTTATCGTAGCTTACAAAATTCCGCATGGCGGTCGCGTCATCCGGAGGCCACCACCCAAAACCCTTAACCAGGGCAGTGCCCGGCGCGGTGCCATCCGTTACCCAAAGCTCGTCCGCCTGATCGCCATAATTTTTTCTGACAGAGAAGAAGACTTTGCCTGCCGCGGGGGTGAGGTTGCCTATGGCATTGAATCCTGGGGCAGACGCCACAAATTCCTTGAGCATGGTGTGCGACCCGCCTTCCATCGCGTACAGTCGCACCGTACTGCCTGATGCAGAGGTTGTTGAAAAGTATAATCTATTGTCGACCGCCAGCAGGTGGGCAGCGTTGGGCTGTCCGTCAATATCCAGCGCTTGTGTGCCCGGCGTGGTGCCATCCGTCCGCCAGAGCGTTCCTTCGAACACAAAGTACAGGTGGTCTTCTGTGGCCGCCATTTCCGTCACCTGTCCGAAGCCGAGGTCAGCCACCTCGAATGTTCCTGCTGAAGTGCCGTTCGACCGGTACAGGGAAGTGTTGAAACCATCGGGGGAGGCAACGAAATAGACGTTGTTTTTGTAGACCACCAGCAAGCGGGGATCCGAGCCCAGATTGTGGCCCGTCCTGATGTCCTTTACCTGGGCAGTGCCGCCCGGCGTACCGTCCGTAATCCAGAGTTCAGTACCGAACTGGAGCGTCGTGGCCGTAAAGTAAAGCTTGCTGTTAAGTACGGTGAACTGGCCGGGTACAGAGCCCAACGATCCGGGCTGGACGTCGCTGAGGAGCGTCGTACCCTCGGAGGTTCCGTTCGTAATCCACAATTCGCTGCCACGTTCCCCGTCGTCGGCCGCGAACACAATCTTTCCCTCCAGGTCGGCAATCGCGGAAATCGTATAGTATCGGGACAGGAATTGTTGCGCTTGAATTAAATGAAAGCCGCAAACGGCTATCAGGACCAGCAAACATCGCAACATAGGCCAACTATAAGTCGGCGAAATATACAAAATTCAGCAATACCCGCGCGATGACCGAATTTTCGCTAATTCACGATTAAGTTCTACATTGAACGCCAAAACCCTTTAGATAGAAACGCGGGGTGCAAGTACCTCGCTGTGATTGTTAACTATAAAACCAAAAGGCTATGAAAAGAAAGGCAACAGCAGTATGGAATGGTACAGGTAAAGAAGGTACCGGTGTGCTCACTACGGATTCGGGTGTCCTCAGTTCAACGAAATACAATTTCCGTTCACGCTTTGAAGACGGCAAGGAGACCAATCCCGAAGAGCTGGTAGCCGCCGCGCATGCAGGGTGCTATGTCATGAAGCTCAGCTTCGTTCTCGGCGAGGCAGGATTCACACCTGATGAACTGCAGGCCGAGTGCACGGTAACACTGCAGGACGGCTCCATCAAAACGTCTCACCTCGAGTTAAAGGCTAAGATCAAGGATATCGACAACGACACCTTTCAGGAATGCGCCCGCAAGGCCAAGGACGAATGCCCCATTTCATTGTCGCTGAATGCGTCGATTTCGCTGAACGCGACCCTTAATTAGTGTTGCCGTTTTAAAAACTGATGCGGGGACGTTGTTATACAGCGTCCCCTTTTACTGCGACAACTGCCCGCTGCCTACTGTTCCGCTTCCCGAACAACATGCTGCTCTACATCCCTCGGCAGGTCGTGATGGTGTTTGATTACGAGAATAGACGGGCAGTCCTTGATCCATGTCGCACGGTTGGAGTTGATCTCGTTCCAGTGATCGAGGCTCACGAGGATAAGGTTGAAGTGGGCCAGCAATTGCTTGTCGGGGATACGCTGTTCGATGACTTCGGTAAAGTGCGTGGCCAGGTGGAAGTAGGGTGATTCTTTGTTGTGGAAGTCCACATGCTGCCCGTCGGACACCTTCAGAACGGTAACGCGGGCGCGATTGCTCGTACGGAATCTGTACGCGTACTCCAGCAGGGCCAGGTCATCTTCCGATCCCAGCAACAGAAGGATACTCTCGGCCATGACAAAGCCCCGGTCGATGAGTACCCCTACGTTGGCCTCGCCTACTTCCAGCAGCTGTCTGAGTACGCCGCCCGTAGCCTTTTCCGTAAAGATGGGCCGCGCCGCGCCGACGAGCACGAGATCAAAACGCCCCTGTATCACAGTGCTTATGATCTCCTTGTCGACTTCTTCTGTGTTCTTGTAGAGGGTGTTGATCCTCAGCCCAAGCAATTGGGCAGTGGAACGTATCGGCTGAAACGCTTCTTTTTCGTATAGGAGCGCTTCATACGGCTTGATGTCATAGCTGGGTGTGATGTGCAGCGCCGTGATATCGACATTCCGATTATGTTTTAGCGTGAGCTGGTCGGCCAGGCGGATCAGCGTACTCCCCATTTTCGGCGGACCAAACGAGAGGAGGATCCTGAAGGAGGTTCGAATACCGGCCAGCACCCGGGCACCGAAATCATCTTTCGCAAAGAGCCGGTCAAAGGCGTTAAGCAACGGCACCGCAAGCGCCGTCGTTACGATCGTCATAAGGACGAGCATGGTGAATATCTCAGCAGAGAATACTCCTAGTTCATACCCGATGTTGATGATGACGAGCTCCATTAGCCCGCGCGTATTAAGAAGGACGCCAAGCGACAGCGCATCGTGGGTGTTAAGTCCGGTCAGCCGGCCAGCGAGGGCAATTGACCCGAACTTGAACGCCACGGCCACGAGGAACACGGCCAGAAAGGCCAGCCCGTGCGCCCCTGAGAACAGCAAGGTCACGTCAGTGCGAAGGCCGGTAAGGATAAAGAACACCGGAAGCAACAGCACCAGGCTGATGTCCTCAAATTTTTCAGTTATGATCTTCTTGAAAGACAGGTTGTGCGGCATCGCCACACCCCCGAGAAAGGCGCCGAAAAGCGCGTGGATACCGATTACCTCAGCGACGTAGGAGGACCCTACCAGTACGAGCAGTATGAGTCCTACAACACGCTTGTTGAATATCTCTTTCGATGCATACACGGACCCCACCTTATGCATTAACGGCTTCACCACCGTGAGCATAATGACGACATAGACCGCTCCCATGGCCACCGGAACGGCAGCCGCCGCAAAACCCCCTGCCCTCACCATCGCAACAACGGCCGCCAGAATACACCACACCGCAATGTCGATCGCTGCGGCAGAGGTGATCACCATCGACCCCAGCGGCGTTTTGTACAGTCCACGCTCTTGTACGATGCGTAACAGCGAAGGGAACGCCGTAACCGTCAGGCTCAGCCCGGTAAGGAGCGCAAAAGCCTGGAAGCTCGCCCCGTTCTGCGCGTACTCGGTGTATAGAAAATAAGCCAGCCCCATGCCGGCGAGTAGTGGTATGACAATACCCACGTTGCTCACGAACACCGTCGCTTTGGCTTGTGTGCGCAATACCCGAATGTCGAGCTCCATCCCCATAATAAACATGAAGAGAATGAGACCGACCTGACTCAGAAGATGGAGGTTGCCCAGCGACACAGCAGGAAACAACCAGGCGGAAACGCCGGGAAGCAAAAAGCCAAGCAACGAAGGACCCAGCACGATGCCGGCCAGGATCTCGCCGATAACCGGTGGCTGCCCAAGACGCGCGGTGAGTACCAGGAACATGCGGACGACAAGCAGAATCACTACGATCTGCAACAGCAGCATCGCCAGGGGTGAATTCCACAAGACGTTGCCCGTCTCTGCCGGACCCGGAATGGGCGCGACCACCAGATCGCCCGACGCCGGAAGTTTGTCTCCGACGTTGAGTATCCAGAGCATAAGCCCGACGGACGCTATTAGCGCAATTCCGTAAAAAAAGAAGGAAGAATTCCTCATGTAGCCGTTGCTGCCACTTATACGCTAAACTTAGTCAAAATCCCCAAATACAGACGCCCCATGCAAGAGAAGAAGTGAAAAGGCCCGGAAGCAAGATCCGGGCCTGGTTTTGGTTTAGATAACGTACGTTTAAATATAGCTAAGTTCCGACAAAATAGGAACTGCGCGATATTTCCTTTCGTCGCGATCCGGCGCCACCTTTGACGTTCAGCCCTCCCGCTCAGACAACACCAGCCACCGTTCAGTACGCGAGTCGATTTCTTCATCCAGGGTGCGGAGCCTGTTCGACAACTCAAGCAACACCTGGTGATCCGTCTCCCCGCCCGAAAGCAATTCAACGACAGTCTCCTTTTCGCGTTCCAGTTGTTCAATCTCCCGGGTGAGTTGTTCCAACTCCCTTTTCTCGCGAAACGATAGCTTTTGCGGAGCAGATGCTGCCGCTTTGGGCTCCGGTTGAGTCCGGACAGACTTCACTGGAGCCCCGGTGGCTCTTGCCTGCAACGACTTCCACTCGCGATAGTCGGAATAGTTGCCATTGAAGACGGTTACTTCACCCTCGCCGACAACGAACAGTTGGTCCACCAGTTGATCCATAAAGTAGCGGTCGTGCGATACCAGGACGAGACATCCTCCAAAGTTTTCAAGAAAATCGCCCAGGGCGTTGAGCGTATCAATATCGAAATCGTTCGTGGGCTCGTCCAGCACCAGAAAGTTCGGGTTACCCATTAACAGTTTTAGCAACTGCAGGCGCTTCTTTTCCCCTCCACTTAGCCGGCCAATGGGCGTATATTGTTTTTCGGGTGGGAAGTTGAACTGTTCGAGGAATCGGGACGCCGACAGGCTCGTGCCATCCTTTAGCGTAATGAATTCTGCAATGGATCGCACCTCTTCGATAACCCGGACGGCCGGATTGAGGGCAACGGTTTCCTGAGTGAAGTATCCGATCTGCGTTGTTAACCCCGCGACGACCATCCCCTTGTCAGGGGAAATGGCGCGTGTGATAAGGTCCAGTAACGTCGATTTACCCGCGCCATTCCGACCGATGACACCGATTCGATCACCTTTCTTGAAGACATACGAAAAATCGCGTATCACAACGCGGTCTCCGTACGCTTTCTGAATGTGCTCCAATTCCAGGATCTTCCCGCCTTGTCTCGCCGTGCGCATCTCGAGTTTGATCTCTCGTTTCTCGGGCGCTTCCGACGCCTTTTCCTTCAGTGTTTCTATCGCAGCGATCCGGGCACGCGACTTGGTACCACGCGCTTTCGGTTGTCGGCGCATCCATTCGAGTTCTTTGCGAAGAAGGTTTCTCGCCCGCGCAGCCTCTGCCTTGCGCACCTCCTCGCGTTCGGCCTTTCGCGAGAGAAAATCGGCATAGTTCCCGGGGTATGAATACAGACGGCCCCCGTCCAATTCGAGTATGCCCGTGGCCACCTTGTCCAGGAAATAGCGATCGTGTGTGACCATAAAGAACGTGACCTTCGCCGCAGAGAGGTAATCCTCCAGCCATTCAATAGCCTCTACGTCCAGGTGGTTTGTCGGCTCGTCGAGGATCAGCAGATCCGGTTGCGCTATGAGAACCTTTGCAAGGTGAATGCGTTTTCGTTGTCCGCCTGAAAGACTTCCGTAGGTCGCGTCGAGATTGGTTATGCCCAGCTTTCCCACCACTTCCTTTACGTTCGATTCGTAATCCCATAGCTGCAGCTCTTCCATGCGTTGAAGAATGTGTTGCATTTCCTCTCCGGAGACTTCATGTACCAGGGCGTCTTCATACGCCTTTACCACGCGCCCGGCCTCGTTCTCCTCGTCGAACAGCAGGTCATGCACCACTACATCATCGGCGACCTCCGGATTCTGATCGAGAATACCGACCCGAACGCCCTCGCGTACCACTACGGTTCCTTCGTCAGGTGCGAGCTTTCCCGCAAGGATGCGCAGTAAGGTGGACTTGCCCACACCGTTCACACCCACCAGGCCGTACTTCTCCCCTAACGCAATGCCAAGGGAAACGTCGCGAAACAACCACGCATCGCGAAAAGATTTTGAGAGCCGTTCGGCCGATAAAAGATTCACCATCACTGCAAACCGGTAGTGGAAAGTAAGGCGCGAATTTAATGGAAAAAAGGCGCAAAGAATTTATCTTGCGTGCGGCCATTTCTGCGCATACCCGCCACGATGAGGCTGCGACCGAAAGCCAGATCTTCGACCATTGAGAAACGAGAATACCTGGATATGAGACTAACTTTACCTTTTGTAGCATTGCTCGCCATCCTGGTGGCGCCGACCGACGGACTGACACAGGGCATCGGAGACCGAATTATTCGCAAGGCCAAACAGCGCGTAGACCGCAAAGTCGATCAGGCCATCGACAAAGGCCTTGATGAAGTCGAAAAGGGCGTCGAAGACGGTGTTAAGGGAGAGCAGCCGGCCTCCGATGGCAGCACATCAGGTGGAGGTGCGACCCCTGAGACCACGGGAATGCCAACAACAGGAAATTCATCTTCATCTTCATCGGCGCCCGTAGCGCCTACGTTTGCTGCATACTCCAAGTTTGATTTCGTTCCCGGCGACAAAGTTCTCGCCGTTGAAGACTTTTCACAGGATGCCATTGGCGATTTCCCCGCAAAGTGGAACACCAACGCCGGCGGTGAGGTGGTTACCATCGAAGGTCAATCCGGCCATTGGCTCGCCTTCACCACCAAGGGCGGACTGACCCCGGAATTCATCGATGCCCTGCCCGACAACTTCACCCTGGAGTTCGACCTCATCGTCAATCCCGGCTTTGGTTTTTACGATGCCAGCTTTGACATCTTCATAGCGGAGCGCACCAACCCGCACAATTTTTCGCGATGGCCCAACGCTGTGCAAATTGAACTTCATCCTAAGGATGCTACATCCCGGCCAACAGGCCGGTCGCGGTACCGGATCTTTCAGAACCACAAGGAGGTAATGCAAAATAGCCAGGCGGATCTGACGTGCTTCAACAATGCCGACCGCACTCACGCACGGGTAAGCATCTGGCGGCAGAACCAACGCGTGAGGGTTTACGTCAATGAAAAAAAGGTGTGGGATCTCCCGCGCGCATTTGATCCCGCCGTAAAATACAACGCCATAATCTTCGAAAAGGGATCGGCGAAGGTGGGCAACAACTATTACCTTTCCAACCTTCGGCTTGCTGTCGGCGCTCCGGACACGCGCAACAAACTGCTCACCGAGGGCCGCTTCTCTACGACAGGCATTTACTTTAATACCAACTCCGCAGACATCAAACCTGAGTCGTACGGCATCCTCAAGGAAATCGCTGACGTGCTCGCCCAAAATCCCGAGGTGAAGATTTCCATCATCGGCCATACCGATAGCGATGGCGACGAAGCACACAACCTCGACCTTTCCAAACGCCGGGCCGCATCTGTCCGCCAGGCGCTAATCGATTCGTTCGGCATCCAGGGCGACCGTATGCAAACCGATGGCAAAGGAGAAGCACAACCCGCGGAATCAAATGATACACCTGCCGGTAAGGCCGCAAACCGAAGGGTTGAATTTGTGAAATTGTGATTGGAATTTTCAGGAGGGAGACGCCAATGGGGGCGTCTCTACGCGTGCGTTTAAAATAAAAATCCCAGCCGCAAATAGAACATGTTGCCCTCGGAGGAATGTCCCAATTCTGCGGACACGACCGTGAGGTTGAAGGGTGTCATCCAGATGCCTCCACCCCATGTCCGATGCCATACGTTCGAGCGTCCTGAAAGCGCCGAGGGATCATTACCTTCGTCGTCTTTATACCATACACGACCAAAATCATGAAATCCCAGTAGGCCCAGCGACACAGGGAACAGGTAGGTTCTGAAACTGGTGAGCTGCAATCGCATTTCCAGGTTCGTAAAGAAACGGGCATCACCATAGAACCGTGTTTTTCTAAATCCTCTGAGCTCAGTACGTCCATCGAGGATCTGCGCCTGATAGAAGGGATATGTCCCGCCGTTGACACCCCCACCCGCGCGCACTGCAAATACAAGGCGTCCGGGATAACGAAACGTGTGGTACAATGCGACCGCGCCATCAAGGCTCGTGAACCCATCTCCCTCACTTACCGCCTGCATGGCACGTCCGGAAAGGCGGGCGTACGCTCCGCGTCTCGTTACCACGGCGTTGTCGCGTCTGGCGCTTTCCAGTTCGAACTGCAACCCAGCAAAGCTGTTGTAGCGTTCAAAGATATCGTAGGGTAGTGTTTCGGCGTAGTCGAACACATAGCGGTCCTCTCCTTCCGAAGGCTCCAGCTCGATGCGTTGATACGTCGGCCCAATCTTTAACTCAGTATAAGCACCGATGGGTCGCGTGAGCTGGGCGGTTAAGCGAATCTCCTCAAAACGAAACCGGTAATAGTCGATGGCTTCATCGGCTTCGATGCCCGGCTGATCGTCGATCTCCTCATCGAAAACCGACTCATTGCCCCATCCGAAAAAGTTGTTCACGAAGTTAGGCGCCTTAACGTCGGCAGCGACTTCCAGATTCCATTTCCCGACAACGCCGGTAAATATTCCCCGATACAAAAAGTTGTACGAACTGGTGCGCGGCGCGATGCTGGCCAGCGCAATATGGCGTTGACGGAAAGGCTCCTTGCGGAAACCGTGATTCTGATAAAGAACACCACCACCGATAAACAGACCGTCGTCAGGGTTGAAGTTTCCGTAGACGAGCGGTGCAAGCCGATCATAACGAAACGCCATCCGATTGTATTGATTCACCAAAGGATCATCCTCCCTCCGATCCCGCACTTCGCCCGATGATTGCAGGTATGACGATGACGGCGTGTCGTAGAATATGGTATGTCGTCCGCCCCCGGATACTTTGGATACATCGCGAAGCGTATCGATATCGTCGCCACCAATAACACGGACAAGTATGCTCGACTGCGCTTCTCCCCTAATGTCAAAGCGATCGATGCCATCCCTGCCGTAAAGTCGAATCTCCCGCGTTTCTGACGGTCTGAACGTGCGGTGATACACCAGGTTCCTTCGGTCCCCTTCTTTGCCCGTCTTGTAAACGTCGACGACGACATTGCCGTCGGGCTGGCGGACAACATCGAACGCCTCATGTTTGTCAGATCCCACCACGTCTACTTCGCGCGCCAGGAAGCGATACAATTCCAGGGCGGACGCCATGAGGTTGTCGCGACGTGATTTTATTCTCTGTATAATCTCTTCGCCGTGTAGCGCATATATCTCCGGTGGCCAAAGTTTAACCGCACTAACGATTACGCTATCGGTCAAACCGTGTTCGATCTCCCGTACCGCTTCAATCCAGTCGTCCTGATCCAGCGCGGTGAGAAAACTTCGATCAAAATAACGGGCATTGAAGGCAAGTCCGGGCGCCCAATCGATATCTTCATCAAACCCCTGGAACTTGGGCATGGCCCACTTGCGGCTCCACAGGCGAGGAAGTATACCTTCGTTCACGAAGAACGCCTGGTCCCGGTCGCGGGGAATAGGTTGATAAAAGGCCTGCTTGCCTTCCTCAAACTCCGCCCATCGCCATTGGTCGTCATGACGGTCCCAATCACCAATTACCATATCGAACAAGCGCGACTTGACCACCTGCTTCTGGTCGACAATGTTGTCGTTGTCTTCCTGAAGTTTTTCGATCAGTCGTTCGGTGCCGACGATGTTTTTGGACCTTCCGAAGGATGGTTCGTGCGACCAGTCTTCATCGGGTCGCTCCTCAAACAACGCCAACATGTTGGCAAAGGTCTTTCGGTAGACCCCGAGCCGCGGGTCGTCGGGGATGTACACCAGTTTCGGATTGGTGTGATAAACGCCCACGGCGTTCGCCATCGGCGGGATGACCAGCGCCGCATAAGGGTGCGCCGCAGAAATCTGGTCTTCAACCAGGTCCTGCGCGAACGTCTTTCGCAACGGTTCCGGAACGGCGCCTTCAGGATATTTCTCAACCGACCGTAATGTGTACTCTCTCCCATCGGCGTCGCGAAGCCTCAGTGAAACCGTCTGCATACCCCCTCCCATCTTCACAGGCTCGAGACCGCCCTTTTCAGTGCCCAGGTCGAATACAGGGACGCGAATGTCCTGGCTCCACTCGGCCCGATAGTTTTCGCCCAGCATGCGCTGGCGCCAGGCATTGGCTACGTATTTTTCACTGGCACGAACCGTAACGCTGTCGGGAAAAGAATGGTCGCTGGCGATAGTCGCCGGCTCAGGTGCCGGTGGCGCCGCAAGGGTATCCTGGTAAGCAGTAAGACCCTGAGGGTGGTCGTCGTCGACGCGCCAGAAGGTGATCGTGATGGAGCCGTCGCGCAACAGGTCGAGTTGTGTAATGCCGGTAATCGATTCCGCAAACACGGCATGATCCTTCTTTTTCACGTGTGTTGTTTTGGATCCGGAGCCGCTAACAATAAAATGATTACTTCCTATGGTAGCGTACTGGAGCGCATGATCGTGGCCGGAAACCATAACGCTGCCGGGATAGTCGGCCATGACGTCCATGATCCGCGATGCATAGGCGCGGTAGAGCGGATGCGCCAGATCCTGAATGTTACCGAACCACGCCCGGTAGGCCGGATAAATCGAGCCGACGACCGGTAATGGAAGGTATAGATTAGGACGGGCGTTGGTCAGTGGGAAGATGTGATCCTTAAGTGTAAACACACCGCCGTGTTCGCCGTAGGTTACGACCGGATGATGGGCAGCAAGTATCACGCGCCGATCGGGATAGCTTGCATATACATCCGAGAGGGCCGAAACGAGATCACCGGTAGACTTTATTTCGCAGGGGCCTTCTTCGAACCCCTCACGCCAGGGATGCAGCGGCCATTGGCTGTCGATGATGACGAGGACCACCTTGTCGGTGAGTTCGAGTACCTCCGGGCCGGGGCATCCGTTGCGGGGCACAAATGAAATCCGCTCATCGTGCAGGGAGTCGATAAAACGTTGCTGGCGCAAGACGGTAGCGAGCCCATCGCGCGCCCCCTTTTTCCAGTCGTGGTTACCCGGAATAAATATCGCGCGTGAATCCGTTCCGCTCACCCATCCCACCTGCATGTTGAGGATAGCTTCCGCCTCCTCGCGGCCGGAGGATCCTTTGGGCGGCATTCCCCGGGGGTAAATGTTATCACCGAGAAACAGAACGGTGGTTGGGGCGGTCGCCTCACCTATACGGTTGCGAAGGAAGGGGCCGACCGGATTGTCGTAGAAAGGCTCTCCGGCATCTCCGACCAGAAAAAGCGTGTGCTCCACCTGCGCATGGGTAGGCCCCGCTATCGCCAGCACCATTATGATTGCGCGTAGTATCCTCATGCGGTAAGGAGCGCCAAGTTAGGCGATTCTCTTGCTGGTATGCAAGGATTACCGCCAAACATAGGCTTGGCGGCATTAGATGAAATGTTCTACCTTAGGCGGTCTGAACTATGGAAAGTGCGCTCATCACCAAGGCTAAAGCATTCGCAGAGGAGACATTCAACAACGCTGTTTTTGACCGACTCACCTACCATAACCTGGAGCATACTCAGGACGTGGTCCGTGCCGCGGAAATCGTAGGGAAGCAATCGGATCTGAGTGCCGACGAAATGGAGTCGGTCATAATAGCCGCCTGGCTTCACGATATCGGCTACGTCAACGGAGGGGCCGAGCATGAGGCGGCCGCGGCAGAAATGGCGCAGCAGATGCTCTCGCAATGGGGTGCATCGTCGCGCAAGGCGATGGAAGTGGCCGATGCAATCCGTGCCACCCGGGTGCCGCAACAACCCCATACCATGGTGAGCAAGGTGCTTTGCGACGCGGACCTGTACCAGCTGTCGCAGCCCGGCCACCTGGAACATAGCCAAAAGCTACGTGAGGAATTGGAAGCGCAGAAGGGGGAGGCGATCCCCGAAGAAGTGTGGCTGAAGACTACGCTCGAATTCCTGCAGCGCCACCAATACCATACGCCTTACGGCAAGACAGTCCTGGAGCGCGAGAAAAAAAAGAACATCAAAGAGCTGCGGCAAGCGCTGGGAGAACCTGTAGCCGACGAAAAAAAGGTAGAAGAACTTGAGGGTGAGCTGGTGCGCCTAAAGGCGCGCCTGGAACGGCAGAAAACGCTGAAGCCGGACCGCGGGATTGAAACGATGTTTCGCACGACATCGCACAATCACATCCTCCTCAGCGACATGGCCGACAACAAGGCCAACATTCTCATTACCATCAACTCGATCATCCTTTCCATTGTGGTTTCCGTCCTTGTAAGGAAGGTGGAAGAAAACATGGACCTGGTTGTCCCCACGATAATTTTGGTCGCGGTCTGCCTTACCACCATGGTGGCGGCCATCCTGGCCATCCGACCGAATATTTCCACGGGCACGTTCAACCGCGAAGACATTAAGAACAAGCGTACCAACCTGCTCTTCTTCGGGAACTTCCACGGCATGGAGATCGAGACCTACGAATGGGCGATGAAGGAAATGATGAAGGATGGCAACTACCTGTATGGCAGTCTGATCAAGGATATCTATTACCTTGGGAAGGTGCTCGGCAGAAAGTACAAGTACCTGCGCCTGGCGTATAACATTTTTATGTTCGGGTTTGTGGCGGCTATCATCTCCTTTGTGATAGCCATGCTCCTCTAGCGGCGGTAGGCTGCCGACTTCTTAAAAAACAGGAAAAGACAGAGGCCAATCTCGAACACCAACAGCGACACGATTGCAATAAAGATTCCCATAGAGCCTGCAACAATTGTAACATGAGCAAGTTATTCTTTCGGATATAATAGCAGCATCGTCACCGTACTATCCGCCATTACCGCCGACAACTGATCATTAGCGCCTTTAAATGGAAGTCGCATCGCTTTTAACACATCGGGTTAGTAAGAAAACTATCGAACAACTCATTGATTATGTGTGTGTTAATAAGGATAGATTTGAGGCATTGTTTAAACTTTTTTACAACAGCGAGGGTCTTGTGAGACTCCAATCTGCCTGGGCATTAAGCTATTGCGTGGAGCGGTACCCGGATTGGATTACCCCTCAAATTGGGAAGCTGCTCCGGCTGCTGGAAACCAATACGGAGCCGGAAGGCGTGCGCCGGAATGTGATGCGCATGCTTCAGTTCGCTACCATTCCAAAACGACTTCATGGACGGGCGTTTAGCATCTGCATGGAACGCCTCATGGATTCCGGCGAAGCGGTCGCCGTCAAAGTATTTGCCATGACAGTATGCGCCAAAATCGCGGAACACAATGCAGACATTGCCAGGGAGCTCACCATCGCACTGGAGGATCAATTGCCGTATGGAACCGCAGGGTTCAAAAGTCGCGCATCAAAAATTCTTCGGAAGCTGGGACGACAAAAACAGTAGGGAGCTTACTCGATACCTTGCTGCAGGGCAAAAACCAGGCTGTCTGTCTGCCTGTGATCTTCATCAGGTGTCGATTCCCGGTAGCGCAACAGCGCCTTGACCGCCTCGCGATAGTCTTTCTCCAGGGCGAGAACAAGGCCCAGGTTGAAATAGCTGTTCGGGAATTCCGGTTCCACCTCAATAGAAACCCGGTAATGCAGTTTGGCCAGGGCGTAGTTGCCTACCTCGGCATAGAGGTTTGCCAGGTTGTAATGTGCTTCAAAGTGCCGCGGGTCGATCTGCAGACAACGGGTGAAGTTGTCGATGGCGCCTGCATACGCACCGTCGAGGAACTCGAGGATACCCAGGTTACAGTACGCGTCGGCCTGGCAATCGTCTTCCCTGATCGCTTTTTCGTATGCCTTGATGGCCCCCACGCGATCGCCCTCCTCGTCCAGCATGAGTGCCTCCTCGAAGGGCGTGAGTTTGCTTAGGCGGACTACCTTAGCGCCCGTAAACAGGCTGAGTTGGCCGTGCTTGTCGGTGCGTGGACGACGCACCCTTGCACGTTGAACGCCAAGCTTTTCGGGAACCGACTGTGGAAATTTGATGACCTTTGCCATACGGTACTGTAAAGGTACGGCATTGGAGTGAAATGTTGTTCACCGCGGTTCGGAAACGGCTGACAACTCCTGTCACCTCGTTTAGCTCGCTTTTTTTCGGGCCGTGCGGGTCGTTTTGGCCTTTGATTCTTTTGCCGACTTGCCCTTTGCCTTCTCCATCGGTTTCTTGGCTGCGTCTATGCTGGCCTTGAGTGCGGTCATAATATCGACGACCTTGGGCTCTTCCTGCTCTACGGTCACCACTTCCTTGCCCTCGATCTTGGCTTCGATGATTTCCCGGAGCGCGTCGCCATAATGATCTTCCATTTCGATGTTGGCAAACTTAGTGGACATGGACTCCACGAGCGTTCGCGCCAGCTTGAGCTGTTCCTTGTCGACCTTCACGTCGATGAGCTGAGGCACTTCGTTTATGCTGCGAACTTCCTTGGGATACCGAAGCTTGTACATGACAATCCCGTTTTCCTGCGGTGTCAGCAGCACCGGCGTTTCGCGGTCGCGCAGCACCACCTTCCCCACCGCAATTTTGCCCGTGTCCTCCATGGTCGCCGCCAAAAGGCCGTACGTCTTGGCCGCCACATCACCATCTGGTCCGATGTAGTACGGCGCGTCATACAGTGTAGGGTGTACCTCCTCCCTATCGACGAAACCCTGAATCTCAATGATCCGGGTGCTCTTGAGGCGCACCTTTTCAAAATCTTCCGGCTCGACAATCACATATTGACCGGGCTCATACTGGTAGCCCTTCACGATGTCGTCGTTGCGCAGCGGCTTGCCGGTAACCTTATCCTTCTTTTCATAGGCGACAGGGTTGTGGCCATCCTTCGACAACAGGTTGAAGCTGATCGACTGTGCCGAATCGATCGCGTTGTAGATCCGTATCGGGATCGTTACCAGCGAAAATTGAATGTGGCCCTTCCAGATCGCTCTCATAGGATATTGTTCAATAAAAAGATGAAAACATAAGTGCTAAAATATTGACCCTTACCCTCTTTTGCAAGGGTCAACTTCGGTAGGTCGGCTTAATTCTCACGCTGACTTTAAGATCGTGGAGAATTGTATACAGCCCGAAGTAGGTCCGGTTTAAGTAGATGGCGTCCCGGGCACCACGGGGTTTTCGGGATCGTCGCAACTCTTTAAGGTTCGCAAGTTTCTCGCCGAAGTCGTACAAGGTACTGAAATACACTTCGTCGGCGAAGTCGAACGTATCAAACCGGAACGGCCGTCCTAACAGCGCCACAAGTTGGGTAAACAAATCGATGAAGAATGCCCGGTCGCGGGGTGTGTCGTCCGGGTATATAAAGCCCAGTTCTGCAAACACGCGGAGCTTTCTCTCTTCGTCCTCCAACAGCGATGGATCGAGCAATTGGAAATAAGAGGCATGAAACGCGTTCGGGATTTCCTTCACGCAACCGAAGTCGATAATCCCGAGTTTGCCATCTGCTGTCCGGATAAAATTCCCGGGGTGCGGGTCGGCGTGTACTGCACGGAGTTCATGCATCTGAAAATGGTAGAAGTCCCACATCGCCTGCCCTAAAACCATCGCCTCGTCCCTCGGAATATCCTTCTTCATGGCCTCTCCCAGGGGTTCGCCCTCCAGCCAGTCCATCGTCAGGATACGCGAGGAAGAATACTCAGGATAGTATTGTGGGAATACCACATTGGGGATTGCCTTCGACTTTGTGGAAAGGGCGATCGAACGCTTAAGTTCCAATGCATAGTCGGTTTCCTCAAGCATGCGCATCTCAACCTCACCGATGAACTGATCGTACTCTGTCGGGCTCAGGTGAAACATCGACAGTGCGATTGGGCGCACCATCGCCAGGTCAGACTTCACGCTATCAGCAACACCAGGATATTGGATCTTCACGGCCAGCGTACGGTCCCCTAATGTCGCCTTGTGCACCTGTCCCATAGAAGCTGCGTTGACCGCCTTTCGGGTAAACGTGTCGAACATCTCTTCCGGACCCTTGCCAAAAGCTGACCGAAACGTCTTCACGACGAGCGGATACGACAGCGGAGGAACGCTGTATTGCGCCATCGCGAATTTCTCCTGATAGGCCGCCGGCAAAAGATTACGATCCATGCTGAGCATTTGAGCAACCTTAAGCGCGCTGCCTTTTAACCGGCTCAACGACGCGTAGATGTCGTCGGCGTTTTGTTCGTGAAGCAGGTCGCGCGGGGCTTCCGGGTCGACGAGTTTGCGACCATAGTGCCGCAGGTAGTTCCTACCGATGCGGGCGCCTGTGGTAAGGAAATGCGTTACCCGGTGGACCTTTGAGATCGGTATGGAATGATTCTCTGTTTCGTCTTTCATGTATGTCTCCGCGATTGAAACATAAAACGAGCGAGGTCGACGGCTGAGTCGACCACCCCCTTGGTGATCAGGTCGAAGGCCAGCTGTACGGACTTCTCCACGAAGGCGTCGGTTTTTGTAAAGGCGGGGCTGTCATCTGATTTCCAATACATCAGCAGCGATACCAGGTGCAGCCAAAACAGCCGCGGGTACCCTCTCTCAAGATATGGACGTCGGGCGATTTCGCCGGTCTCCTGTCCTTCCTGTAAAATCCTGCTCGTGAAATTCAGATAACTGTCGCGGAAGTCGCGGAGGAACGGCGGCACCAACTCCGGCCTGGCGGTACGTTCCAGCTGCACGAGGATGAAACTCCGTTCCCGGGTCAACTCTTCCAATAAGGTATAACAGAGTGCAAGCATCTTCTCCCTGGCCGAGAACCCTTGAAACGACTTATCCCCCGTAACGCGCCGGATGGTAGCGTTCATGATCTCCTTCCAGATCTCGCGTTCCACGCCGGTAAAGGATCCGAACTCGCGGTAGAAGGCCTCTTCCTCAATACCGAGGTCAAGGCAGAAGCTGTATACGGAAGGGGGCTGTTTACCCGTCTTCAGCATAACATCCCTGTACGCACGGGCGATCTTCTTCCTGCCAGAAGACGCCGCTTTTTTGGTGGTCGATTTTCGCGTGGTTTCCATGTTGGGAGAACAATTGAGCCGTAGAAACGGTTTTCATCTATGGGTATTTAACGGGAAAATCCCACGTTAGTATATAGGCTTCCTTCTAACGCCCCGCAATCGGAAAAAATTAGTTTAAATTTGATATAGCGCCTGAATCCAATGAGAAGACCCTTCGAACACATTGTGGTATCCCTGCTTGCCGTTCTGCTCGCCGGTTCCGTATGGGCGCAAGACCGGCGGGTGGCCCGGCATCATTTTGAATCGGGCGAACGTGCCTACCACGCCGGCCGCTTCGAGGAGGCGTTGCAGGAATACGATCGCGGTCTGGCAATCGACCCGGCGTTTTACGACGCCTATCCCGCACGGGCTCATGTTCGTGAACAGCTGCGCGACTGGCGTGGGGCGGTCACGGACTACAACATCTACCTTGATGAATTTCCCGACAACGTCGAAGTACGTTTCGGTCGCGCCCTGGCACGCTACCAGGCCGAACAGTACGACCTCGCCGCGGAAGACCTGCGGCAACTGCTTCAGTCTTCCGCATCCGGTGAAACACAGTTTATTTTCTATCGGCAATCACTCGAAGGCGGCGGCACGGACCGTATTATTACTGCGCAGGGAGGGATTCGCGATTACGTCTACAACTATCTCGGACTCGCGGAAAACAAGCTGGGCAATCACGACGTTGCACTCACATGTTTTGATTCCGCTATACGACTTAATCCGCGTGAGCCCGACTATTTCGTACACCGCGGACTAACACGTCAGGAACAAGGCGACCTCGCCGGCGCGCGATCAGACTATGAACAAGCGCTGCGCCTTAATCCGAATCACGCGCTGGCATACTATAACTTCAGCACCTTGGTAAAGGCTATGGGCGGAACGGAGTCTGAAAAAATGCTGGACGAGGCCATCACAAACAACCCTTCCCTACCCTATTCATGGATGGAACGCGGCTATTATCGCCTTGAACGCGGCGACTATCACGGCGCGCTAAACGACTATAACGAGGCTGTGAAGCTGGCGCCCAGGGAAGCAGAAAGCTGGTTGAACCGCGGACTCGCCAAAGAAAAGCTTAAAGACTTCCACGGTGCGTATGAAGATTATACTATGGCGATTTCACTGATACCCCAGTATGAAAAAGCGTGGCTGTGCCGGGCGAATGTCCTGACCAAAATGCGTCGACTCGAAGAGGCCGTTGAAGATTATTCTGTCGCCATCCTTTACGACCCGGAGTACGGGCTCGCCTGGCTGAATCGCGCTATCGTCAACCACCGCCTCGGTCGCAACGACGCCGCTTGCGCCGACGTGCAGAAGGCCTCAGCACTTGGCATGCAAGGGACGAGCAAGTTGAAGGAAATCGTCTGCCGGTGAGGCTATTTAACTATTCAACTATTCAACTATTCAACTATTCAACCCTCCAACTCTTCAACTCTTCAACTCTTCCCCCAGGTCCGGTCTCAACCGCACAAACACCGGCTCACGAAAGATCTTGTCTGAAGTGATTGAGGTGTAAGAGACTTCGGCATACATTTTTGGTTCGATCCAGGTGGTGACCTTGTCGTCTGTGAGTTTTTTGGTGATGGGCTTCCTGGTTTCACTGAGTTTTTTCAGTTGTTTTTTGATCTCGCGGATGGCATCGTCGTCGAAGCCGGTTCCCACCTTTCCGCGATAGAGGAGCTTCTCGTCTTCGCGTTCGGCTATGTGCAACGCGCCAAATGTTTCACCGCGATCGCCTTTACCGCGGGTATAGCCGATAATCACCACCTCACGGGTCTGCCACACTTTTATCTTGAGCCATGCCGATGAGCGGCGCCCGGGGAGATACTTGCTGTCGCGCAACTTAGCCATGATCCCTTCCAGCTTGTGCGCCCTGGCGGCCTCGAACAGCGCTTGCCCGTCGTCGACCACTTCGCTGACGCGATACGGTGAATCCTGGCGGACGGCATCGCGCATCCACTCGCGCCGTTTGGTAAGGGGTTCGTTTACCAGCGGACGACCATCCAGGTAAAGACAATCGAAAACATAGCAGTTGACAGGGCTCGACCGCGACAGTTTTGCTATCGTCGATTCCCCGCGTGTCATTAACCGGTTGATCACCTTCTTAAAGACGGGTTTTCCTTCTGCATCGAGCGACACGATTTCACAGTCGAACACAGCACAAGTTGCGCGGAAAGCCTTATCGGCCGCAAGCAACTCGGGGAAGCGGTCGGTGATGTCGTTCTGGCTCCGGGACACGATTCGCACCATTCCTTCATCGATGTATACCATCGCGCGAATGCCATCCCACTTTAGCTCGTAGAGGTATTCAGGACCCACGGGCGGCTCGTTGGCAGCCTCAGAGAGCATAGGCTGCACGTTGCCATGCAGGTAGTCGATCTGGGGCGTGTCCACGCGTTCCAGCAACCAATCCTTTTGTTTGATTTGGTATATGCGGTATTCGCCGGTGATCTCGCGGCTGCTCAGTCGGAAATAAAATCCATCTTTCTTCTCTTTTGTGATCTGGTATTTACCCAACGCATAGATCCACATTTCGCCCGCGCCATACTGGCCTTTCGGAATCCTGCCGTCGAACGTCAGGTATTCGCGGGGGTGATCTTCGGTCTGGACAGCAAGGCGCTTGACGCCGGGATGGGGTGGTAAGCCTTTAGGTACGGCCCACGACTTTAACACGCCGTCCTGTTCGAGACGCAGATCGTAGTGGAGGCGCGACGCATGATGTCGGTGCACGACAAAGTTGTTGCCGCTCTCGTCCACAACGCGGGCAGCGGGTTCCGGCGTCTTTTTAAAGTCGCGCTTCGCCGAGTATGTCTCCAGTTGTTCAGATGTCTTCCTTTTGCGTGAGGGCGGCAGTGTCTTACTCTTACGAACAGACTTTTTGCGGTGCGTGTGAATCTCGACGGCGAATGAATCAAAGCCTTCCCACGCATCGCCGTCGTCCACTACTTTTTGTACCGCAGTACGAATGTTGTGCTCGACGGGAGTTTTGAGTACGCTCAGTTCGTCCCACGTCAAGGGCATGGACACCGGCGCTCCAATACGGCCCCTGAGGCTGTACGGCGAAACGATGCTTTGTCCGGATCGGATGCGATAGATGTCGACCAGGATGCGTCCTTTTCTCGCGTCTTTCCTGATCTGAAGCGTCAGCGTGCTGGAGCGCTGCTCAACAAAAGGCTTGGCAAGGTCTTCGGCTGCCAGGAATACCGTGTGGAAATCCCACTTCGGTTCAATGGGGCAGCAAACGTGTACCCCTTTTCCGCCAGTTGTCTTCACGAAAGGCGTGTACCCAAACGACTCAAGGTAAGTCCGCAACTCCAGGGCCGTTCCCACTACGGCAGTAAAGTCATAGCCCTCAGGCGGGTCGAGATCGAAGACCATATAATCGGGACAATCATATACAGGTTTCCGGCCATGAAGTTGGTGGAGTTCCAGCGCGGCGAGGTTGGCGAGCCAGACCAGCGTAGCGGGCTCGGTGGCGACAATATAGTCTTTCGTTTCTTTTCCGAGCTCGACAAATTCAATCCAGTCGGGCGCCCAATCCGGTCTGTTCTTCTGATAAAAGCTTTCGCCGTAAATCCCGTCAGGAAAGCGAATCAGCGTCAGCGCGCGTCCCTTTACGTGGGTAAGCAAGGTCGGGGCAATCCGGAGATAATACTCGATCACCTCGGCCTTCACGATGTGGTCTTCCGGGAACAACACTTTCTCCAGGTTGGAGATCTCCAGCTTGCGCTTTCCAACCTGCACCACCTGCTTTTTGCTCATGCGAGGAAGTTACGGAAATTAATCGGTCACATCGGCGCGGCGCTTGTTGGAGAGGAAGATCATGCCAACGACAAGAGTGACGGCAGCAACTCCGATAGGATACAGCAAACCGACATAGGGATCACCATCAGGTGGATTGCTCACCCGGCTCGCCTCGTAGAGACTTGCCGCGATGAGTGGCGTAAGTCCGCCAAAGACCCCGTTGCCGATATGATATGGCAGCGACATGGACGTGTATCGAATGCGGGTTGGGAAGAGTTCGACGAGGAACGCTGCGATAGGCCCATACACCATAGTTACGAGTACGACCTGAATAAATATCAACAGCACCATCGACCAGAACGCGCTGTTGCCGAGGGTTACCTCCTCTTCCACCGTACCAGCCACTGTTGTCGCTTTCAATGCGCTGCCATCCGCATACAGAAGGGTACGAACGGCTGCGCCTTGTGCGTCCTGGTTGTTGGTCTCCGTCACTACCGTTTTGGCAGACGTATCGGCCAGCGCGTACATACGCTGATAGATCGGACGATACAGGAGAACGGCAAACAGGAGACCCGCCATCATGATCGACTTTCGGCCGATCTTATCGGAAAGCCATCCGAAGTAAATGAATAGTGGCGTACCAAACAGCAACGCGACAGCCAGGATATGGTACGCCTGCACATATTCGATGTTACATGTTGTTTGGATAAACGATAGCGCGTAGAATTGACCGGTGTACCACACCACGCCCTGGCCCGCGGTTGCTCCGAAGAGCGCGATCAATACAAACTTCAGATTTTCCTTCTTGCCAAAACTTTCGCGAATGGGATTTCGCGATATCTTCCCGCTCGCTTTAAGTTTAGCAAACAGCGGCGACTCCTTCATTCGCAGCCGGATGTAGATAGAAATCCCAACGAGGAAGATGCTGAAGAGGAACGGTAGTCGCCATCCCCATGATTCAAACGCTTCCTCCGACATATTCAGGCGCACCAAAAGGATGACGGCCAGTGAAACGAACAGTCCAAGAGAAGCGGTCGTTTGAATAAAGCTCGTGTAAAAGCCTCTTTTTGCGGCGGGCGAATGTTCCGCAACGTAAGTGGCTGCACCGCCGTATTCGCCGCCCAGCGCAAGCCCTTGAAGCAACCGCAGCATGACCACAATAAAGGGAGACGCAATGCCAATGGTATCATAAGAAGGCACCAGCCCGATAAGGAACGTTGAGGAGCCCATGATAATCAGCGTGAGGAGGAAGGTGTACTTTCTCCCGATCATGTCGCCTAACCGACCGAACACCAACGCGCCAAAGGGGCGGACGATAAAGCCGACGGCAAACGCCGCGAGGGTCGACAGGAAAGCGGCAGTTGGATGTTCGCTGGGAAAGAACTGGGTGGAGATGGTAACGGCCAGCGTGCCGAATATGTAGAAGTCATACCATTCGATGAGGGTACCTACGGAGGAGGCTGTGATGACGGACCACAAGGTTCTCTTCTCCGAAGGAGTCACTACTGTGGATTGCATGGAAGAAGGTTGTAGGTTTAAGGTTCAGGTTGTATCTGAGTCTTTTTCGGAATGCTCCAGGGATTGCTAGGCTCGTCTGTATTTTCTTCGTTCAAAGGCGCCGATGATTTTAGGAAACACATCAAAATACGCTGTCACAAATAAACAAAAAGTCATAAACCAAATGGCGCAAAGATTGAAATAAAGCGTGTCGTAGTAGCGTCCCAGGAAATGCTTGGTGGGCTGGAACAGGTTGGCGGAAAAGTCGAGCGCATGCCGCGGCCGGTGTTCATCCTGATAAATCGGGTAAATACGTTGCACCAGCCGGCCGTCATATTCCACGATAAAGTCGGTGGTTGTGTTCCTTACCGCCTCAGACACAGCCTCATTGACATATCGTCGGCGCATATCGTTGAATGCGGCGAGCCGCTCCTCTGTGTTCGTCAGGGTGGCAACGATCGAATCTTTTTGCTTGCTGGCACGGGCCGACTTGAACATGTAATATTGCCGCAACTGCTTTAGAAAAAGGGACGCCGAATCATAGGTTGCCGAATCGAACTTGCCGATGGCGAGGTGCTCCCACGTGGGAAATTTGTCTTCCCCGACCTTAGTGAGTTCGGAGCTGATTTCGCCACGCAACAGGGCCAACGCCGCCTGGACCCCCTCGTGATCCGGATTTGCCCAATATCGCCGCTGATTCAACACATAGGCCAGCTTCGACTCCAGCGCGGGAATGTAGTACAGCCGCTTGTAGTTGGCCAGCGCCACCTCTTTATCGAGGTCGTAGAACATTCGCTCGAAAGGATTGTCCTTGTATTGCGTTACCATAAACGCTTCGAATGCCCAGCGCGATGCCATAACCTCACCGATCAGGGGAACACCGACAGGCTTGGTCACCATGGGGTTGAATTTTTCAAATCGGATCACCACACCACTGAGCAACAACTGCGGAATGATCAGGATGGGAATGAGAATGTAGATGGTTACGGCCGAGTTGAAAGCGCCGGATATGTTGAGACCCAGCAGGTTCGCAAAACAAGAGCAACTGAACAGGATAAACCAATACCTCAACTCGGTCAGCGGTATCTCCAGCATCAGGTTACCGACCACAACGAAGCAGATCGTTTGTATGGCGGAGATCATAAACATAACCCCAATCTTGGCGAACAGGTAGCTCCCTCTGCTGAGGTGCAGAAACCGTTCCCTCTTGAGCAGTTTCCGGTCGCGGAAAATCTCTTCAGCGCTCATCGTGAGGCCAAGAAAAAGCGCGACCACCACGCTCATAAAAAAGTAAACGGGAATGTTGTCGTTCTCGTAGAAGGAGTACACCGGCGCCTCGACTCCAATTACGTTATAATACTTCACCATGAACGAGATGAACCATGCAAGCGCCGGCGCCGCGAGAAGGTTGACGATCTGGTACTGGCGATTCGCCAGTTTCGCCAGCACATCGCGCGTGAAAAACACCCGAAGCTGCTCTAGCCGGTTCGGAATTTTCTGCGCGACGGGAAGGGGTTCCGATACGTGCTCGAGGTGAGGCACGCGAATCCGCTGTTTGAAATATTGATACCACTGCGCCGCGCTTATCTTTCGGGCGCTGGTTAGCCGACCGTATTCGTTGACGATCTTGGTTTCAATAATGTTGAAGATCTGCTCCGGGTTAATATTACCGCATTCCGGGCAAGCACCCTGGGTTTTGTTAGCCGCGTTGACAATCTCGCGGAAATAGATGACCGCTTCCACCGGGTTGCCATAGTAGATCTGAAAGCCGCCGGTATCGAGGATGATCAGGGTATCGAACATCTTGAAGATGTCAGACGATGGCTGATGGATCACAACGAATACCATCTTGCCCCGCAAGGACAACTCCTTTAGCAGGTCCATGATATTCTCCGAGTCGCGCGAAGAGAGTCCGGACGTAGGCTCGTCCACGAACAGCACGGTCGGCTCCCGCAACAACTCCAGACCGATATTCAAACGCTTCCGTTGACCACCGCTGATCGTCTTGTTCAGGGGATTTCCAACCTTAAGATGCCGGATGTCTGATAACCCCAGGCTGATGAGCGTACGGTTGACGAGGTCTTTCAGCTGATCGTCCGTATAGTGCCGGAAGCACAACTTGCCGGCGTAGTACAAATTTTCAAAGACCGTAAGGTCTTCCATGAGGAGATCGTCCTGGGGTATGTATCCGATGATCCCTTCTACCGCGTCGGGGTCATTGTGAATATCGACGCCGTTGATCAATACCCGGCCACTGGATGGCTTCTCCGAACCGTTCAACACATTGAGCAGCGTCGACTTCCCCGATCCGCTGCTGCCCATGATACCAATCAGTTTGGCGCCTTTTTCAGCGATGTTGATGTTTTGCAATCCGGCCTTGCCGCTCTTGAAATGGTAGAAGACATGTTCGGCGGTGAAGGTGAGTGCCGCGCGGTTTTCTCCGGTGAGAAACTTGGCTACGACATCACTGTAGTAGATGGGCTCGATCTTATTCCCCCGGATGGTACTTCCCGCCGGGAATACGTCGATCATCCGGCTTCGGAGCAGCATGCTGTTCAGGTACAGGACCGAAATGCCGAGGTACTTGACGAAATAAACCTCCGCATCCGGCAACCTAAGGATGGCGATGAGGCCGGTGAGGTTGCGCTCGACGATGCGAGGGCCGGGATGGGTATCATGTCCCGAACCTTCGTCGATGATCAGTATATTTCGCGACTCCAGTTCGTCAATGTCCTGACCGATGACAAACTGTTGGAGCGCCTCGATGTCGGGCCTCGGAATTCTCAGCCCCTGCCCTATGTAAAAGATCAGATTGCTTTGTCTTTCGGAGAGCGTGGCGTCGGAATAGACCAGCTCGATAATCTTGATGACGAGCACCAGTTTTTGCTGCATGGTCAGCGCCTGGTTGACCTGCCGGACGATCTGCATAATCCGGGACCAGTCGTCCACGAATTGTGCAGTCTCTTCGTCCAGCGAACTCAGTTCCAGCGCGGGTTGCAGTCGGTAACTGTGCGCGAACTCCTCGAAGAGCTCGAGGTAATACTTGATCTCGTTGCGGTTGAGGTGATGGCTTAGAAACTCCTTGATCTTATTGCGCTCGTCGTCCGTGATCCGCTCCCGGGCAACGATGGCAAAAAGCTGAATGATGGCTTTTAGAAGTTCTTCACTCATGGAGTCAGGCGCAGGTAGACTACGGCAATATACATTCGATTAAATACGAATATACGGGCCGTATCCAAAATTCTGCGAAGCGCCTGTCAGCCTATTTTCGTAGCGATGAGATCGGAAAGGATGAGCAAGCCCTCACGAAGGTATTCGTCTTTCAGTTCGGAAAGGTCTTCGATGGGCGGAATCTCCGCACTCCTTATTCGCGTGCTCAGCGTGTTGGTGGTATCCCGCGCATTCTCGATTTCCTGACGGCGAACAGCTTCATTCAGCGAGACGCGTGTTTCGCTAAGACTCTTTCGGAATTCTGCAGTTTCCTGCACAAAGCGATTGAGGCTGCTGTCTGTCCGGAGTCTCTCCTTGTAGGCACGGTTCAGTGCCGCAATAATGGTGGGGTTGATGAGCGGTGTGCGCTGATACAAAGTGCCGCTGATCTCATCCCAGGGCATGGCGTTGGGATATGACCGTTCTCCGAATTTGTCGGGATCGTACGGTGTAGGAAGCTCTATGTCAGGCGTGACGCCTTTCATCTGGGTGCTGCTGCCGGTGACACGGTAAAATTTCTGGAGCGTGAGTTTAAGTTCACCCACCTGAACGCCCGGCTCATTGAAGAACCGGTTCAGGTCGATAACCTGCTGTACCGTTCCCTTACCGTGTGTCGACTCCCCTACTACAATCCCACGATTGTAATCCTGAATGGCGCCGGCGAAAATTTCAGAAGCCGAAGCGCTGAAGCGGTTGGTCAACACCACCAGAGGACCGTTGTACACCACGGAAGGATCATTGTCCTTCTGGACTTCCACCTTGTTCGCGGAGTTTTTGATCTGCACCACGGGACCGTCTTTGATGAACAGGCCGGTGAGGTCTATAGCCTCCGCCAGAGAACCGCCGCCGTTATTTCTCAGGTCGAGTACCAGGCCGCTGATGTTTTCAGCTTCCAGTTCGCGGATAAGACGCGCAACATCGCGGGTGGTGCTCACGTAGTTGGGGTCGCGCCGCTGATAGGCCTCGAAGTCCATGTAAAAACTGGGCAACACGATGACGCCCAGCTTGAGGTCCTTTCCGTCTTTCTTGTAGTTGATAATGCTCTTGGAGGCATGCAAGTCTTCGAGTTTGATCTTATCCCTGACGAGCGTGATCTCCACCGGGGGACCCGCAATGCCTGTGGCCGCCGGGAGGATTTGCAGCCGTACTTTGGTGCCCTTGGGTCCTTTGATCAGTTTGACGACCTCGTCGATGCGCCAACCGATTACGTCTACCATCTCGCCGTCCGCACCCTGAGCCACGCCTGTAATCCGGTCATTGGGGTGGATGGCATCGCTCTTCTCGGCCGGTCCGCCCGGCAGGATTTCAACCACCTTGGTATAGTCGTTTTCCGTTTGAAGCCGCGCGCCTATACCTTCCAGCGAAAGACTCATGCTTTGCTTGAAGAGGTCGGCCGCCTTGGGCGAAAAGTAGTTTGTATGCGGGTCGTAAGCGGAAGTGATCGTATTCATATACATGCTGAACACGTCTTCCGCGTTGAACTGGGTCATGGACTTGGCCAGCCTCTCGTAGCGCCCGGCCACCGTCTTGCGGATTTCGTCCGGCTTCTTGCCGGCCAGCTTAAGGCTGAGTACCTGGCTCTTAATGATCTTCCTCCAGACGTCGTTCAGTTCGGCAGTATCCTTTGCCCAGGGCTTTTTAGAGCGGTCGCTTTCGTAGTATTCGTCAACGGTGAAGTCGAATTCCTTGTTTACCAGCTCGTTCAGGATGTAGTCGTTTCGCTCGCGAAAGCGCTCGGAAAAGACGGAGTAAATGACATAGGCCGGGCTGACGTCTTCGGCTTCCGTCAGGTCGTCCAGTGAGTACCGGTATTTTTCAAAGGCCTCCAGGTCGGAAGCGAGGAAATAGGTCTTGTTGTTATCCAGTGTCTGTATATACTCGTCCAGGATGGCCGACGACAGCGAATCGTTGAATTTGATCTTGCTGTAGTGGTTATTGTTGAGGAGGTAGACGATGATCCGGGCCTCTTTTCCGTAGTACGGCTTGGCTTCGAGTCTTGCCGAATCAGCGAACGTTTCCGCAGATGCATGCCAACTCAGAAATAATAGAAATACTGCAAAAACCGTTCGTTTCATCTCTCGCGCTTGTTTTTGTGTGTTAGTGTATTATACGGCGTCAAAAAATATGCCTGTCTGTTCTTACCTATGAAACGTATTCCACCCCGCGCCGTTCAGCCGGTGGTCAAAAAAACCTGGGATCAGCCTTTGTCCTCGTACTCGCTAAGGAACTTCCTGGCCTGCTCAGTATTGTCAAATTCGAAGAATTTCTTGCCCGTGGTGTTCGAGTGGATCTCGATCCGCACCATGTCTATGTTCTTGTTTTTCCGGAATCCAGCCTTCAAATCGGCCGTCGTATAGTCGTCCGGCCCCTTGTTCGAGATATTAAATGCCGTGGCCCTCACCGACTTACAATACCTGCACTGGTAGTGTTTAATGAGTTCGCCGGGGGCCGATGCCGTCGCCGGCGTGACAATCTCCTCGCGGACGACCTGCATGGTAAAGAATCCGCAGCTGTTACATTTCAGCGCCTCAAGGTGCCCCTGATACTTCTCGATTTTCACTTCCCCGCTGGCCTCGTCCACCCACACGTCGTAGTCGATCGAAAAGGCGCTTTCCTCAGCCTGCATCCCCTCCTCCAGATGCACGTCTTCTTCTTCTTCGCTCAGGAGCCGCATGGTGTTCCCGGCCGCGGATGTGCGCGGCGCATACCGCAGCTTCTTCAGTTTGCGGTTCAGGATTGTCGGGTAATAGTAGTCCATGATGAGGTAGGCCACATAGCCCACCAGCGTCCCCCCGGCTATGGAAATGAAGAGTCGAACGAAAAACCAGACTCCCATTTCGTTCAGCTTGCTTGCGCCGTACAGGTTGATGAACAACATGGCGGCGATCGCAAAACACAAAAACACGAGTTTGTAGGTTCGGATCTCCCGGGTATTCAGGTAATCGTAGCGGGCCTTGTAATCAGCGATGGATACGGCGCGGACCTTGTGAACAATGTACAATACGATCCCGGCCACGATCATGATAACCCCCCCGACCCACATTGCATTATTCCAGAATATCAGGAACGGGGCGACTTCCAATTCTTCCATGATTTGGGGTGAAATTTTTTAAAGATAGTGCAAATACCCAAAACGTCGGAAGTGCACAACGAATTATCGGACAGGTAGCCGGAAAAAAACCACGCCTACCCTTTGCTCCCCGACCCGGTACTGCCCATATTCGCAACCGGTTCGGACTTTAACCATGAGGAAGACGTTATTCCGCTGGCTCGCCGCCCTGAATAAGCACATCCTGCCCCGTTACAGCCGGCGCGACTTGAACCGTTTGTCCAAACTCGACCAGGCCATCATCGCCTACCGGTACTGGGTCACCAAGAATGCACTTTAACATCTTGCTTTTATCCTAGGTCGTAATCAAGCTGTTGCAGACATGTCCTGAAAGTGGAGCATGAGGGTCATTCGAAGCCCTAAGTGCAGAATATCACGCGGAAAATTCCTCGGTTTATTGTAATTTGCCTATCCGCGTGCAGAAATGTACAGGGAAAATGCGTTTCCGGCTCAGGGGAGGATGTTCCACGGGGAGCACTCCAGCGAGCAAAATGTGATTGCACGCCGTAACATGAATTTTGCGTACCATGATGCCTACGCTTCGATTCATACCTTCGCCGGTTCCGATACGCTATAAAATGGTGTATAGTGCCACGGCCAACCCCTCGGGACGAATGCAATATCATCGCATCAAACCCGGCGTGAGTAAGTTGCGCATCAGCCGATCGGAATTCATCAAGGCCTACAACGAGTCTCCCATTCTCGCCGTTCGCCCGGTACAGCGACCGGGTCACGAGTCGGTTTTCGAATTCGAGTTTTACGTCTGAGCCGGCTTGGCCAGGATGCTGTCGAGGTCTGCCGGGCTATAGGCCACAGACTTTATGGTCTTGTTGTCGGACGACCGGTAAACCAGCCAGCGGTCGCCCTCCTGTCGATAGTAGCACTCCGTGCCGTCTTTCTCGCGATAATGCGCCACAGTGTCCATGGCCTCCTGCTCAGTCTTGCAGGCCTTGCTCATATTCGACCGCTGTACCTCCCGGAACAGTGTGTTAAAATGGTCTCCTAAACCGAACTCGAGGATGGCGCCGGAAAGCACGTACTGGATGTCGCACAGTGCGTCCGCAACACCAGTCAGGTCTTTCTCCAGAATAGCCACCTGCAGCTCCTTCAACTCCTCCTCGAGCAACGCCACGCGAAGGCGACACCTATCCTCCGAAGGGATGGCAGGCTGTGTGAGGATGGGGTGTTTAAATGTACGGTGGAATTCCGCCACCATGTTCAATGCATCGGGTTGTCTCATGTGTCGACTTTTATTTGAACGGAATGCAGCTATGGCGCAATAATAGAAAATTCAAATTATCTTTGATCATGGTGAAGCTGTTTAGGAACCGACTTGTACGTCGCCTTACGACCATCCTTACGGGACTGGTCTTCCTCAACATGAGCTTCCTGATGATTGAACTGGCCGCATTGGATCTCGGCAAGCACGACAAAGAGATGTTCCGGGACCTGGTGACCATGCTGGCGAGAGTCAGCGAAGAGGAAAAGGGTGGCCAAAGCACAGCCCCCGACTCCAATCTGGCCAAGGAAGTCGACTTGTACATGAGTCACCATACCAGCGTCCTCAGCGCCGGGTTCACGCTCATCACCACCAGCCTTTTTGCGCATCTTCGCGCCGTTCCCTTGCCTGGAATGCAGGATACCCCGCTTCAGCCTCCTGAAGCTTAATCCCTTTTCGGGCTGTATGCACAGTCCCTGCTGACCTTTCCGGTCCGCACTCGGTATCTCTATTTCCAAACCAGTAAGCCTTATTTTTATATGGACTGGCGAAAATTTTCAGCCGACCTCACGGCCGGCCTTACCGTCAGCTTCGCGGCGATTTCACTCGGCGCAGCTTTCGGTGTTATGTCAGGGAGGGGCGCGTTCGCGGGTATGATCGGCGCCGCCGTCATCCCCATTATCGCATCGATCTTCGGAGGCACCCGCATACAAGCCTCCGGCCCTACCGCCCCTATGACGGCGGTATCGGCATTGGCGGTAGCCTTTGCCTACGACAGCTTCCCCAACGCCGCTCTCGCAGAGCAATTCATCACGCTTATTTTTATTATGAACGCCGTATTTCTGCTGCTGCTGGGGCTAACAGGCACAGGCAAGCTGATACGGCTCGTTCCCAATGTAGTCATCCTGGGATTCATGAATGGGATCGCGTTCCTGATCTGGGCGGACCAGTTCGCCCGGGTGTTCGCCATCGGTGATGGCAACGAACTCATGCTTGGGGGTATCGGCGCCAATCTGGTCATGGCCCTCGTCTCCTTCGGCCTGATCTATCTGATCATGTGGGGCGTCAAAAAGCTTGATATCCGGCCGCAGATACGGTCCTTTATCTCCGGGGTGCTGTGGAGCATCATTCTGATGACAGCTGTGGCCGTGATGTTCAACTTTAATATCGAGAAGGTAGAACTCGGCGCCTCTGTTGAGTCTGTCGGCGCCTACCTGACCATGCTGGGCAACTATTTTCCGGGCCGTGCGATATTCACGCTGGACAATTTGCTCATGGCGGCACCTTTCGCGCTGCAGCTGACCCTCCTCGCCTACCTCGACTCGCTCCTTACCGCGTTGGTCATGGATCGTCTCACCCGCGAAAAATCAAAACTCAACAAGGAGCTCGTGGCACAGGGTCTCGCCAACGGCACCTCCGCCCTTTTTCAGGGCATTCCCGGTGCGCAGGCCACCATCCGTTCGGTGCTGCTCATTAAAGAGGGCGCACGCTCGCGACTGGCCGGCGTCCTGATCGGCGTGTTCGCGCTGATCAGCATTATCCTACTTAAGGACTACCTCACGCTCGTGCCCGCAGCGGTTTTTATAGGCGTACTCCTTAAGGCGGGCCTCGACGTATGTGACAAGGATTTCATAGCAACCTACATCTCGCGCCGGTGGTTTACCAACCGCGTGCGCAACCTCCAGTTTCTTTTTATCCTCTACACCACCATCGTCACGATAGTCGTCGACCTCAACATCGCGGTCGTAACGGGCACCATCTTCTTTTACATCGCCCGGCGCTTCCGGCTGGTAGACGACGTTGAAGCTGACCTCTCGCAAGTACCCGAGCCCAAACCGGTACAAGTACGGGTGGAGCGTCAACCCGAGAAAGTGAAACAGGAAAAAGAGGAAGTATTAACTATTAAATAAGGCACATAAGTCAGACATACATGGAAACGATATATCAGGCATTACTTGACGGCAATCGCAAGTGGGTTCAGGAAAGACTGGACAACGACCCGGAGTATTTCAATAACCTGGCCAGGACCCAGCGACCGGAAATCCTGTGGATCGGCTGCGCGGACAGTCGCGTGCCCGCCAACCAGATTACCGGCACCAATCCGGGCGACATTTTCGTACACCGCAACATCGCCAACCTGGTGGTACACACCGACATGAACATGCTCTCGGTGCTGGACTACGCGGTAAACATCCTGGAGGTAAAGCACGTCATCGTCTGCGGCCACTACGGCTGCGGGGGCGTCTTCGCCGCCATGCAAAATCAACAGTTCGGCATTATCGATAACTGGCTTCGCGTGATCAAGGACGTGTACAGGCTGCATGCACAGGAGTTGGACGCCATACCCGATCTGGAGAAGCGCTTCGACCGGTTCGTGGAGTTGAATGTCGTCGAGCAGGTCCTCGACCTCAGCAAGACGTCAATCATTCAGAACTCGTGGAGCCGGCGCAACTATCCCGCCTTGCACGGATGGGTATGTTCACTCAAAACCGGGCTCATCAAAGACCTGAATGTCAGCCTCGGTAGTAATGACAAGCTGCCCGACATTTACCGCATTTCGCCCAACGGCCGTGCGCACGATCATTCTGTGGTGGAAACCAAGTAAGCCCTGTACCGGTAAGGAGCATTCGTGAAGTGTGTTATATTTGCGCAAATTCACGAATGGCCCTACCGGCTCACGGATGATTAAAGACTTTGTAGAAGAGCTCCGCTGGCGGGGCATGATCCACGACATCATGCCCGGCACTGACACCCAACTCAACCGGGAAATGACAGTCGGATATGTGGGATTTGATCCCACGGCCGACTCGCTTCATATTGGCAACCTGGTCCAGATCATGACGCTGGTACACTTCCAGGCATGCGGACACAAGCCCATCGCGCTGGTCGGCGGGGCTACCGGTATGGTTGGCGATCCCTCAGGAAAATCGGCGGAACGCAATCTGTTGTCAGAGGATGTGATCCAGCACAACCTGGCGTGCGTTAAGAAGCAACTCGGAAAATTTCTCGACTTCGGCGACCAGGGGAATCAGGCGGAAATGGTGAATAATTACGACTGGTTCAAAGAATTCCGGTTCCTGGACTTCATCCGTGAAGTCGGAAAACACATCACCGTCAACTACATGATGGCCAAAGATTCGGTCAAGCAACGGCTCGAATCGGGCATGTCGTTTACGGAATTCAGTTATCAACTGATACAGGGATACGATTACCTGTGGTTATACCGGAATAAGAACGTTCGCATCCAGATGGGTGGCTCCGATCAGTGGGGCAACATCGTCACCGGCACCGAGCTGATAAGGAAGGTCGAAGGTGGAGAAGCGTATGCACTCACTACCCCGCTGATCCGCAAGGCAGACGGGACGAAGTTCGGCAAATCGGAACACGGCAACGTTTGGCTTGACCCCTCGAAGACTTCGGCATACCGGTTCTATCAATACTGGGTAAATGCCTCCGATGAAGATGCGGCCAACTATATTAAGATCTTTACACTTCGTGGCCGTGAAGAAATCGAAGCGCTCATTGCCGAACATAATAAGGCGCCGCATCAACGCAAGTTACAGCAGGTGCTCGCAGAAGACGTGACCGTGCGTGTGCATTCAAAAGAGGACTATGAGAGTGCTGTTGCCGCCTCTGCCATACTTTTCGGCAAGTCGACAACGGAGCAACTGGTAACCCTGGATGAGACCACGTTGCTTGCGGTATTTGAGGGCGTTCCGCAAATCAAGATATCGCGGAGCGAGTTCGAGCAATGCGCCAACGTGATTGATCTTCTTTCCGTAGCCACTCAGGGGACTATCTTTTCATCGAAGGGTGAAGCCCGTAAGATGATCACCGCCGGAGGCGTAAGCATCAACAAGGCAAGGGTATCGGATGCTAACAAGCCCACGGAGTTTCAATTGCTGCGCGGCAAGTACCTGGTCGCTCAAAAAGGTAAGAAAAACTATTACCTCATTGAGGTTGTATAGGCATAAATAAAAAAGGCTGCCAGATGGCAGCCTTTCAAATTTTTACCGAAAGGTATTAGTTACCAAACAAACGGTACCCAAGCACAAGCTGTAATGCCCTGTTCTTGACTTTAATGTCACCTTCGGCCGAATCAAACATGCTCGTAAAGCCAAGGGCGTAGCGGAGGCCAACATTGAACCGATCGAAGTCGGCACCAACGCCAATCACACCACTCACATCCAGGCTTTCCACATCCTCCTTAATGTCTTCGTCATAATCACCCTCAACATACTTTGCAGAAGCAATGAAACCGATCTGAGGCCCAAGCAGGATATGGAATTGTTCCGCTACCTGGTAACGCGCCAGGACAGGAAGGGCGATGTAATTGAGTTTCAACTTGGCATCTCCGTCTTTGGACCCCATAGCCGAGTATACCAGTTCAGGTTGAATACCGAACTGATCGCTAAACATGGCTGTCAGATACAGACCAAAGAGAGGCCCTATCTTCGAGTCGTCCGACTCGCTGATGTCGCCTCCATCAGTGTAATGCAGGTTGGAAAGGTTCCCACCTACTCGCACACCACCGCTTACTTGCGCAAACAAGTTGCCGCTGGCGAGCAACGCAATAAGCAATACAGGTAAAAAGATTCTTTTCATAAAAAACTGTTTAGTAAATGTGTGCACCAAATATCCGAAAAACATCTCAAAAATAATTCAGGTCATAGGCACAAACTAACTGACTATTATGCACTTAAACATACACCGAACTTACGTGAGGGTGAACCAGGCCACAATAAAAAAAGACCAGCCGGATCGCTCCGACTGGTCTCCCTGCTTTCAGTGATGTACTGCGTTACTTACCGAACTTAAAGATTTTAAAGCCGGCGGAGATCTGCCAGACCTGGTTCTTGATCTGAGCCGCGGCGACGTCACTAACATCGGAGATACCCAGGTTGTAGCGCGCGTCCAGGGAAAGACCAAAAGGCGCATCCCACCCGACACCCAGGCCTACGCTAAAGTCGGACTTCTTCAATTCATCTTTAATGCTTTCATCACCCCATTCGGCAGAAGTAAGGAATCCAAACTGCGGACCGACCTGAAGGTTCAATCCCCCGATCGTATAAAGCTTCATGATGATCGGGATGTTGACGTAGCTGAAATTGGATTCGAAGTTTGAAAGCTGAGGATCCTTGACTTTGGAACCCTGCTCCGAATAAATGATCTCGGGTTGAATACCGAACTTTGCAAATTTAAGGAGCGCGAAGGCGCCCACATGGTAGCCGGTCCGATTGTCATATGTTCCGGGAATGTCGCTCACATCCAGGTTAGCGAAGTTTAACCCACCCTTTAGCCCTACAGAAAATTGCGCTTGCGCAACCGCCGATGCCGAAGCCGCCATCAGCAGGATGGCCGCCAAAAAGTAGTTTCTGGTTGTTTTCATAGTTTTGGTTTAAAAGATAATTCGGGTACGTGATGTAAATAAACGTCCATTTTGAACGCAGCATGCCACGTTTACTTCAACGCAAAAATGAGGCCTGATTTTATTCAGCGTTGCGGGAAATCGTAAAATTTTCCGGCACAAAGTTCTCCCGGGTGTACCGGTATCCGATTTCGAACATCTCTTTTGCCTTACCGATATCAAATCCGCTGAACTTTCCCACATCCGGGGGTTCGATCAAGACATCGCACATCTCCTTGCTGGTGCGGGTGTTTCCGTTGATTGCCATCAGGAGGCAACGCTCAATAATGGCGCGTACATTTCGTTTATCAAAATTATCTGCGATAGGATTGCAATGAGAGGCGACGATCAGCGGACAAAGCTCTCTTAGCGGTTTTACCGGTAGGTTGTCCGTAATGCCGCCATCGACATACAACGTATTGCCTATTGTCACCGGTTTAAACACAGCCGGCACACAGGATGAGGCAAGTAGTGCCGGTATAAGCGGACCAC
This sequence comes from Cyclobacteriaceae bacterium, assembly GCA_035304385.1. GTDB lineage: Bacteria > Bacteroidota > Bacteroidia > Cytophagales > Cyclobacteriaceae > ZC4RG29. The sequence continues at coordinate 2,240 of DATGQD010000019.1, read as the reverse complement.
TTTGAAAGTAGGTAACTTCCCCGGCTTTCAGGTTAGTAGCGGCTACAATCAACTTTACCCGCAGCGCCTCGAAGCTGTTCTCCGGCATATGTCGCTCCAACTCCTCACCCAAAGCGTCGAGGCTAAGCAAACCTGAGATGGTCCATGCCGGTCTGATAAACTTAAAGTAGCCGGTTGTAATAATCCTGAAGATGTCGTCTACAGGGTACCCATAAGCATACAGTGCGCCTAACAGGGAGCCTGCGCTGGTGCCGGAGATCGCAGTGACCCTGACGCCCATTTCTTCGAGCGCCTTGAGCACGCCGAGATGGGTAATGCCTCGGGCGCCGCCACCCGACAAGACAAGACCCGCTTCGGCATTCGGTTCCATTACAATATGTCGCTGAGAGGAAAAGCGCGTTCCATTCGGATCCCCTTCTCAGTACGATGAACCGTGCAACACTCGATCGACGGGTCATGTTCAAAGAAGAGAATGTATTGGTTGTCGACCGCTTCGGAAAGAAACTTTTGCTTCTCGTCCATGGTAATGAGCGGCCGCGTGTCGTAGGCCATCACATACGGAATGGGAATATGACCGGCTGAGGGAATGAGATCCGTAACAAAGCAAATCACCTTGTCGCGATAGCGGATGAGCGGCATCATCATCTTGTCGGTATGTCCTGACGAGTACAGGATGTCGAACGCGTCAAAGGCTTCGTCGTCGACAAACCGAAGATGACCACTCTCCTGCATGGGCAGGATATTCTCTCGCAAGAAGCTTGCCTTTTCCCGGGCGTTAGGCTCGGTCGCCCATTTCCAATGATCGCGGTTGGTCCAGTACGTGGCGTTGGGAAACGCTAGCACCGCCTTGCCGTTTTCCATTCGGACACCGCCTCCACAATGGTCGAAGTGGAGATGGGTAAGAAATACATCGGTGATGTCGTCAGGACTATACCCTGCAGCTTTGAGCGAGCCGATGAGGGTGTCGTCACCGTGCAGGTAATAAAAGCTGAAGAACCGTGCATCTTGTTTGTCGCCCATGCCATTGTCGATCAGAATACGCCGGCCGTCCACCTCCACGAGCAGGCAGCGCATAGCCCAGGAGCAAAGGTTACGTTCGTCGGGAGGGTTGAGTTTTTGCCAGATGGACTTAGGTACGACGCCAAACATGGCGCCACCGTCCAGCTTGAAGTGACCGGTATTGATTACACTCAGTTTCATGAATCGATGTGGATGAAATACCGCATCATTCTTTGACGACGCCCATCGCGCAAAATTTATCGATCCGCTGGCGGATCCGTTCGGCGGGGTCTATAGATAACAACTCTTTGGTCGCTTCCTTGATGGTTTTCTTGACTTCGGCGGCCATCCACTTGACGTCTGTATGGGCGCCGCCGAGCGGTTCGCGGATAATGCCGTCGATGAGTTTTAGCGAGAGCATGTCCTTTGCGGTGAGCTTAAGCAGTTCGGCCGCCTGTTCTTTGTAGTCCCAACTTCGCCACAATATTGTGGAACAGTTTTCGGGGGAGATTACAGAGTACCAGGAGTTTTCAAGCATCAATACCCTGTCGCCGATCGCGATACCCAAGGCGCCTCCGGAGGCTCCTTCGCCAATAACGATACAGATCACCGGCACTTTAAGGCGCATCATTTCTTTGAGGTTGCGGGCGATAGCTTCGCCCTGACCGCGCTGTTCGGCTTCGAGGCCGGGAAATGCGCCGGGGGTGTCTATGAAGGTGACGATGGGTTTGCGGAATTTTTCGGCGATGCGCATGAGCCTGAGGGCTTTGCGATAGCCTTCGGGGTTGGGCATGCCGAAATTACGATACTGGCGCTGTTTGGTATTTCTTCCTTTCTGCTGTCCGATCAGCATGTAGGTCTGGCCGCCGATGGTGCCGAGTCCGCCAACCATGGCCTTGTCGTCGCCTACGGTGCGGTCGCCATGAATTTCAATGAAGTCATCCGTGATCTCGTATATGTAATCAAGCGTATAGGGCCGGTCGGGATGGCGTGACAGTTGTACGCGCTGCCAGCCGGTCAGGTTTTCGAAAGTTTCCTTTTTGAGTTGTTTGATCCTCTTTTCCAGCGCCTTGATAGCGTCCTTCACGTTAGCATCGCTGTTTTGGGCGATGCGTTTCATGTCGTCCAGCTTGGCCTCCAGTTCGGCGATGGGTTTTTCGAAATCCAGCAGCATAGCGTCCTCTTAGTCGCACAAAGTTATAAGGAATGGGTAATTTCGGTAATTCCGCGTCAGAATTCGT
>DATGQD010000018.1:0-91577 GCA_035304385.1 Cyclobacteriaceae bacterium | reverse complement strand
TTTCAGTCCATTCGATTTCGTTGGCTGTAGAATAGGGTTACCCTTATACCTTTTGACTTTTGTGGTTAAGGGCATGACAATGACCACTGGAAGGAGCTCATTCAGCAGATTGCCACTTACGATCACGACCGGTCGGAACCCAGCCTGTTCACTGCCATTTGAGGGATTGAGGTTGGCATACCAGATTTCGCCCTGTTTCACTTCTCAAGTTGTTTCAGGTAGTCTTGCATGCCTTCTTCAGCGACAGTCAGAATGTCTTCGTCTTCGGAGGCCATTTTATAGGACTTTCTGTATTCAGCCCTGTCGAGGTGCTCCAGGTACAATCGAAGCGCAGTCTCAATAAGTTTATTCTTCGGCAGCGAAAGCGCCTTTGCCTTTTCCGTAAGTTGTTTCAACAGATCATCCGGGAGGCTGCTGGTGAATGTTGCCATATAATAGATGTAAGTGTTATATATAAATATAATTTATAATTACAAAACATACGTATTCCGACGGATAAATATCTGTTCTGTATCTTCGTACTATGGAAGACGTCTCAGGAGGGGTACCGTCCGGTGAGTCCCGGCCTGTCGATGTACGCTGGCTGTCAGGCCTGCTCGTTGCGGCGCTTACCTTCGCCGTTTTGATCCATGTCTATTCCGAAGAAGAGGGCATCCGGACGTACGCTTTAAGGACAGTGGAAGTCCGGGTCGATTCCCTCGGCCAGATCATTCCGATCAATGATTCCCTCGTACAGCCTGTTCTTTACAGCCATATCTCAGGATTCGAAAGCCTCAACCCAGAGCAGAACAAGAGACTGTTCATCGCCGCGTTGCTGCCCTCCATCCTGGTCGTGAAACACACACTTGAGCAGGATTTGACCCGGGTGAACCACTTGCTTACCAAGGAGCGGTGGACGAAGCGGGATAGCGCGTTCTATGAGTCACAGAAAGCCAGGTACCACGCATCCAATCTGGAAAGCCTCCTTACACGGATGATGACACTTCCCAACAGCATCGTACTGGCACAGGCCGCGGTAGAAACGGGTTGGGGGAGGTCACGATTTTTTCTTGAAGCGAATAATGTGTTTGGCATCTGGTCGTACAATCCCGATGAACCCAGAATTAGAGCCGGCTCGATGAGGGACAGTATGGAAATTTATGTCAGGTCTTACGATAACTTCGCGCAGTCTGTTCAAGACTATTTCAGAACGCTGGGCTCAGCACGGGCGTATATGAGCTTGCGCAAGGCGCGAATGGACACGAACGATCCCTACCATCTCCTGACACACCTCGGGCGTTATTCCGAAAGAGGGACGGACTATATCCGTCAACTCCGGACGATTATTGAACAGAACGATCTCACCCGCTTCGACCGTTACCGCATCGACCCCAGCTTCCTGGTGGAGGAATGATGCAGTCCTCCGGCCCTCGGCGCTTATAAAAAAAATGGGCCACCGTCTGAGGTGGCCCTTGCTAACCCTACCAATACACGTATCAATAGCCCGGGTTTTGGTATTGCGATCGCGCTTCTTCGTCGAGCGGGTTTCCGTTTTCATCGGTAAGTAGCGACAGATACTGGTTCGGCCATGGCCGGAAGGTGTGATGTTGCTGCATCTGCCCCTTTCCGTTGCCATCCTGGCCGTTTCCATTCTCAGTGTTCGTGGCCATTGGCCATAACGCTGTCATAGGAGACGCCATCTGGTTGCTGTAGATTGTGCGTTCGTATAGGATTCCCGCATTGTGCAAGTCTTCCCACCGGAGGCCTTCCGACAGAAACTCCCGTGCCTTTTCATTGTAAATGAAATGGATGAACATGTCCTCTTTAGTTGCAACAGTAGGAATGTAGCCCTCGTTTTCGGCTTCGGGTGTGCCCGGCGTAAAGTGGTTTTCCGTTACCTTGATAGCGTCGAATGTACTTGCCGACACAACGTACGGCTCAACCTGTTCCTCTGCCGGTAATGACGCGGCCTGGGGTTCCCACTGCACCAGTACCGACGGGCGGCTTTCGCCCCCTTTGTAGGCAGCGCGCTGGCGGAGGACATTGATATCATCGACTGCCAGAGCGTACTGACCCTGACGCCCGTAGGCCTCAGCCCGGATCATAAACGTTTCTGCGAGGCGCATGAGAATAGCATCGCGCGTTCCGGCTTCGCTATTGAAATTGGATTCGCTGGCGCTGCCGCCCCGGGTTGGATCCACGAATTTTTTGGATGACAAGTACGGCGCCGTCCTCGTCGTAGCAAGACCCATGCTCGAGCCGTCGATAAAAACCCGATAGTAGTAGTTACCTGTTTTGGAAGACTGAATCCAGCGGACCATGAACTGGTAGGGTTGGCTCATGACCATGGCCGAGTCTAGCGCTTCGTCCTTATGGTTCTCCAGATAGGTGAGAGCCCGTTTGCCCATTTGAATACGCTTTTGGTCGGCGGCAACCGCTGGTTCTCCGGCCGGCTTATTGGCATTCCACCAGTCTGCGGCCGCTTGTGACCAGGTGTAAGACGTGTTGGCGTTTCCTGTGAGGTTCCCGATGTATTCGTACTGGAACGTCTTGTAATAACGCGAGTCGTTCACCTTGTCGCGGAAGTTGTCGTATGCCCAGTCGGTAGGCTTGTAGGTTCCGAAGGGACGTCCGTAGGCCATTGCCCGAGTTACGCCTGTTTGGAACGTGTAGTCGCCTGTGTGATAGTTGCACGACCGGTTTCCACCGAAACGGCCATTGAGGGAGGTGTTAATATCAAACTGTGCCGCCCAAAGCACTTCACTATGCGGTGAGCTCTCCGAAACCTTCGGATCGAAGAGCGTCCAGTAATCGGGTGCCAGCCCGCCAGGTCCACCCATAGCGTTGATCACTTCGGTCGTCAGGTAGATGACAGAATCCAAATCGGTCGATACATTGCCCTTGTACAACATGGCGAGGTGCTGTGGGCCATTTTGGAACGCTGCGGCCTGGGCGCGATTCAGATACAACTTCGCCAGGAAGTGACCCGCGGCCCATTTAGTGACCCGGCCACGGTCGCTTTGCGTTTCGGGCAAGTTATCGTAGGCGAAACGCACGTCCGCGATGATCCGCTTGTAAACATCCTCAATCGATGACTTCGGAAAGTAATAGATTCCGTTGTCCTCACGCCTGGGCGTTAGCAGAAGCGGGACGTCACCCAATTGATTCGAGACCAGGTAGTAGGCCCATGCACGAAGGAACAGTACTTCTGCTTTTCGTGCTTTGTTATAGGCCTCGTCGGTTCCAAAGCGCCCTGGCTTTAGGTTGTCCAGGATGTCAAGAGCAATATTACAGTTGTTGATGTGAGGGTAAGTGCCCATGGGAGCATAACTTGAATTAGCCGCTCCAAGGAAATTGTTCATGTTGCCTGCGATGGTGCTTACGTCGTTACCGTAAGCGCCGGCCTGGTAGCGTGCCAGCGTACCATTTGAATGCATATACGCGTCGGTTTCCGGCTCCATGAGCTTTGCACCGTTGGCATCCCATTCATGCTTGACCCGCGCGTACACGTAGAGCCCTTTGATGAATGTATCCAGCCCTCCTTCTGTATTATAGAAGTCCTGCGTAAGGGACGACACCTGTTTTTCCTCCAGGAAATCCTGGCAGGATGTGGCCAGCGTCGTCACGAGGAGTAGTACTATATATTTTTTCATTTCTTGAATTTTTTTGTTGTGTGAAACACTTGTCAAAATCCAGCTCTCACACCAAATACCACGCTTTGAGGCAGGATGGTATTGTTGTTCATACCGCCGAGAGGGTTGGTGTTCGATGACGCCCGCTCCCAGTTGGTTTCGTCGTCCGGGTTGAGACCCAGCTTTACAATATCACCTCCAAAGATGAACGGGTTCAACACCTGTACATTGAGACTAAGATCCTTTACGAATATGCGCTGCAACCAATCGGAAGGCACCGTGTAAGTGAGTGATATATTCCGGACTACGGCAAAGGATCCATCGTTGTATTGCATGGCGGCCGTAATGTTTTCCACACTACCGAAGTTTGGCATGGGCCAGCGTCCACCGGGGTTGTCCCATGACCATACGTCATTCTCCACGCGCCCATTGGGCCACACGCCACCGTAGGAATTGGGATATCCACCGAAGTATGTTTGACCGACACGGGCATAGATGAATGAGCTCAGCGACCAGTTCTTATATCGGAACGTGTTCGTGATACCGCCGGTCCAGTCAGGACGGTTCGATCCACGGATTACCATATCGTCGCCGTCGATCCTGTAGTCGTCGTTTTGATCGACAACTTTAATTGTACCAGGATAGAACTGATGCCCGTTGGCATTGAACTTGGCCATCTCTTCCAGGTCTGCGGCAGTGTTTTGCCAGATGCCATCGTTGTCGAATTGATAGTACACGCTTGTCGGGTGTCCGATGAACCACCTTTGCGCGAGCATATCCTGTGCACCGTTCAGCAACTCGACAATTTCCTCGCGATTGGCAGCCCAGTTAAGGTCGGTAGTCCAGCTGAAGTCGCCCTTTTCCACGTTGACGGTGCTGATCGTAAACTCGAATCCACGATTGCGTGTCTTGCCGACATTCTCTAATTTCTCGACGTAGCCTGACACGGCCGGTAGCGCCTTCCTCATGATCAGATCGCTGGTATTGGCTTCGTAATATTCGAGTGATCCCGATATGCGGTTGCGGAGAATGGAAAAGTCGACACCGATATTCAGTTGCGCTGTCCGTTCCCAGGCCAGCAACGGGTTCCTCACCAATTGCGGCAGGTAACTGATAGCGGGTACCGAGCCAAAGACATAGGGATTATAGCTCAGCGGGCCGGAAGTGGTGTAGGGATCTACAGACGAATTGCCCGTAACGCCATATCCTATGCGCGGTTTGAGTTCATTCAACCATGAAATGCCTGACAGGAACGACTCCTCATGCATTTTCCACGCCACTGCAAATGAGGGGAAGAAATGCCACTTATGACCGGGTGCCAATACGGAGGCGCCATCATATCGGCCGGTCATTGTCAACAGGTATCTGTCTGCCAATGAATAATTGATGCGACCCATCCACGACATAAGTGTGTTTTCAGAGAACGATGTACCATAGCCGTCAGGGGAGCCGTTGGTATTGGAGGCCAGGTCGTACCAATAGCTGATATCATAGGCAGTACTGGACACCCGGGCATTGATACCTTCCCGCCGGAATTTCTGAGCCGACTGCAGCAAGGTGATGCCGATCTTATGAACGCCGGCAAAGGTCTTGTCGATGAACAGAAGGTTCTCCAAAACCCAGGAGAAACGCTCTTCGTTGCTGTAGCCTGCCGTGTTGGGTCGGTTTGTCAGGTGGCTCGTTGCATTTGGACCCGTCCACGTTCCAACGCGATAGTTGCGCAGCTGACCGCCCACGTTAGCCCTGTATCGAAGCCAGGGTGCCAGCTTCACTTCGGCAAATAAATTGGTCATGAGGGAGGATGTCCGCCGTTCGTTTACGGCCTGGTCAATGTCTATGAGCGGATTCCATAGCGACAGGTTTCCGCCGGCGTTCCTGATCCAGTTGCCATTTTCATCTTTGGGCAGGGCGTACGGAAACTGCTCCGTCGCGCGGGAGTAAAGGTCTTTCGATCCGGTGTTGGATGTATTGGGGCCGAGGAATCCAAAATTCTGAGTCGACAGCGATGTAATAGCCGATGCGCCCATCGTCAACCAGTTATTCGGCCTTATCTCACCGTTGATCGTGGCTGTGAATCTTTCGTAATCCTGGTCCCGCTGAACACCGAGTTGATCGAAGTAGTTTAAAGACAGGTACAGGCTGGAGTTTTCGCCCCCGGATGAGACCGAGATCTGATGGTTGTTTGTTACGCCCTGGCGGATGGCGTCGTTGATCCAGTCGTAACTCCTGATATTGGCGGAGTTGTATATCGGCACTTGCGCGGGCCATCCCATCGCCTGTTCTTCAGCGGTTGTCGGCCGCATGCGAACCGTTCCGCCGATCTGGTCTTCCCACTCGTATCCCATCAGCACAGACTGCATGGCGATGGGGTCCTGGGCCAGGCCCATCCGGGCGACGTCTTCATCCGGGTCGGGATATCCTGGAACGACAGGTGTGTTGAGGTCGGTGAACTGTGCGGTGCTATAGAGTCCGCCGTTCATCAGACTCAATCGCCAGCGGTCGATATATTCGCCGCCGTCCATCCAGTCGGTGAGCGACTTATATGAATCGAGCGAGACCGTACCGTTGTAGGTGATGTTCAACTGCCCTGCGGTACCCCTCTTCGTCGTGATGAGCACAACGCCGTTTGCGCCTCTGGATCCATAAATGGCTGTGGCCGACGCGTCCTTGAGTACTTCGATGGAGGCGATGTCGTTAGGACTGATGTCGCTGATATTTCCCGACACGAGGGGGATACCGTCGACAACATAGAGCGGCTCGTTGGTCGCTTCGAGCGAACGAGTGCCGCGCACCCGCACGACGGGAAGTTCGCCAGGTTTGAAGTTTGAGGAGATGTTAACACCTGCGGCCTTACCCTGAAGGGCTTGAAAGAGGTTTTGGGTCGGCCGTTCCTGTATAACGTCCGCAGTCACGCGGGACAGGGCTCCCGTCACGTCGCTCTTCTTCACCGTACCATACCCTACAACCACAATTTCGTTGAGCTGCGTGATGTCCTGAACTAAAGTGACATTGATAACGGTACGGCCATTTACCGGCTCTTCGATCGTTGCATATCCGATCGAACTGAATACCAGTACAGCATCGCCGTCTTCTGTGAGTTCGATGCTGTAGTTGCCTTGAGCATCTGTTACTGTACCGCGTGACGTACCTTTAATGAGTACGTTCGCTCCAGGCAGGCCCAGATTGTCCTCTGACGAGGCGACTGTTCCAGTGATCGTTTGACTTTGTGCATATGAGCTGATCGCACTTCCGGCAAAGAAAACTGTAAGCAATACCATCCGGACCCACCCCAATGATTGTAGAGTTCTCCAATCCATAGTAGTGGGTTAAAAGGAATACTTGCTGAATAATATGTGCGATCGCATAAGGAAATTCCCAAAAGTGTCAATGTAACGCATCCTGTAGTATCCGGCTAGGTAACAGGCATCATGAGGATGTGGGCACTCACTTTCATCTCACTGATGTACCATTTGTCGCCGGGCCGACAAAATTAATCGGTCCGTACGGCTCATCTTGCCGGTCACCTTTTAAGAGTGACACGTATAATTTGCAACCCCATAAACTTTTTGATTTTTAACTATCTGTAGACCAATTATTTAATTATGAGAATCACAAAACTCCTGCTGCTTGCCGCGGCATTTTTTGCGTTTTCGTGTTCCGATGATGACGAGCCCGCACCCCTGGAGAAAAGGGGAATAAGCCTCGCTGAAAACGATCAGGTGATTACCGTTCCCCAGGCTTTACTTTCTTCAACGGATCCCTACGCCAACATGGCGGCCGGCTGGATCATGCAGGCAAATGCGATGAGCGCCTATCTCCACTTTTTCGATATGCCCACAGGCGCTCAAAAGTCGGAGGCAAAAATTACCGCATCCAACGGAAGGGTAAAAGACGCCGGTGATCACGTAACTTATGTGTGGAGCGACACAGAGTCCGGCTACAGCGTAGCCTTCCAGGTGAGTGAGGAGACCGACCGCTATGTGTTTGAGATATTTCTGAAAATCGAGGCCGGAGCAGAATTCCTTAAGTATTTCCATGCGGAGGAAAAGAAAGACCGCAGCGAAGGGTTCATGAAGATCTATGACATTTTTGGCATCTACGGCGACGATGCATCGGTTGTATGGATCAATTACGAATGGACTCGCGCCGGTAATATCTTTAACCTTTCGATAACCGAGCACAGCGACAGCTTTGAGTTGGATATTACGATCGACCTGGCTACCAACGCCGGTAGCGTCACCTCCCGCATGTCAGGAGTTAAGCAATACGTATTGACCTGGGATGGCGCCGGCAATGGCACATGGGCTCAATACAACGACGAAGGAACCGTCATCGACAGCGGAGCCTGGACAGCCTGACCTTAATCGAGGTTACAATACAAAAACGCCCCATCATGGGGCGTTTTTATTTTAAGCGCTCCGACTTCTACCCGCCCGGCCTCACTGGCCAAAGCTTACCTTCACACCAACGTTGGCCGTCAATGAGCTCAAGGGCATGCTAAAGCGAGCCTGCTGGTGAGGACGGTCATTCGAGGGTATCGGTTCATCGGTATCGTCGACAACCTTATTTACGAAGACGGCGTTTCGTTGTCTTATAGTCATTGTACCCAGGCGATCCTCATCGTTGACCTGGTAACGTGTCAGTTCCGCCTCCCTGGGATAATAGTTCATCCCCGTAATAACACCCTCGACAAAAACACTGAAAGCAGATTTCAGCGCCAGTTCCACCCCTATTACACCCCTTGCACCGCGCGCCAGTCCTCCACGGTACTGAACTACCGCCCGCTCGGTTGTTGTGGTCCCCTGATCGAATGTCGTAGCGTGTTCGCTTCGCTCGAAAGTAACTTTGCCGAAAACAGGTCCTGCCATGAGATAGGGCCGAACCATTCCCTCACTCGCAGTCAGCTTGATCATGGGCGCTAAGAAGAATCCATTGGCAGACATGGTCAGCGTACTCCGCGAGTCGTACACCACCTGCCCCAGTCGCGAATCCACGCCGGTGTTGGTGACCTCGTACTCGTTTCCCATGACATAGCTGACCATCGCCTCGACCCCGAGCTGATCTGTAAACATGTAGCCGAAGGCGGCATGGACTAACGGACCGGCACCGTAGGAACCGTGCACGCTTTCGCTTTCCGTGACGAGACGAGGTACCTGGAATCCGGATTGGGGGTCAAGCGTAGTGGTAAGCTCCTGGCGTCGATCGGTGCCCAGACGTTCACCCGCCAGCGGAAAGCCGTAACCGAAACCAAGTTTAACGTAGGTCTGGCCCTGGGCTAAAGAAATGACGACAAATAACAGGAACACCGTCCAGATGGTGCAATGGGGGATAGTCATATCGTGGGGGGTTAGGTTGGATAACTACCTGAGCAACGTACCAGAACATAAAGTTATTGCAGGAAGCCTGATCTGCAATAGCCAGTGCGGCGCTTATGATTTCATCTGGCAACTTGAAAGCCAGTAGGGGACTTCCTACCTTTACGGCCTCAGTTTCCCATCGAATGAAGATCAGCGGATTCACTTTTGTAAGGAACGCAAGCAAACTCTACTACCCCGTCCGGCCTTCTATTGAATCTATTCTCCCGATTGTGGATGAGTTTGTGGTCGCGATCGGAGACTGCGATCCGGATGACAGAACCCGCGAAGAGATCGAACAGATTGGCTCGCCCAAAATCCGGTTCATCGAAACGGTGTGGGACCTGGAGAAGTACCCAAATGGAACGGAGTACGCCCACCAAACGGATATCGCAAAGGAGGCATGCAGCGGCGACTGGCTATTTTATATGCAGTGCGACGAGGCGATCCATGAAAAGTACCTGCCGGTCGTGGAAGAAAGCTGTCGTAAATACCTTGACGATCGCGAAGTCAACGGCCTTCTCTTCCGGTACAAGCATTTTTACGGCGACTATTGGCATTACCACGTTTCACACGACTGGTACCCAAAGGAAATTCGGGTCATTCGGAACCTACCCGACATTCACAGCTGGCGCGACGCACAGTCGTTCCGGCATATTCCGGACTTTGACGGTGATTACAATCGAAAGGCGGGCACATCGAAGGTAAACGTCGTGGAGATCGATGCCGAAATCTTTCATTATGGATTTGTTCGTCCCCCGGAGCTTATGGCCAGAAAGAATCGAAATGCAAGCATCTCCTATAATCTTCGGCCTGGTGAGATAAAGGGATATTCGCGACAGCAAGAATACTTTGATTACGGTCCACTAAACCTGTTAAAAGAATACAAGGATACACATCCCGCCACCATGAAGGATTGGATCGCCAGGTTCAACTGGAAGGATAAGCTTCAATACACAGGAAAGCCGAACCCGGCACGCGCAAAGCACAAACACGAAACTGTCAAGGACCGCGTGCTTACCTTCATCGAACAAAAATTTCTGGGCGGACGGCTGATCGGCGGCTTTAAGAATTACAACTTGCTTAAGCGATGATACACTAGGCGGCTTCAGCCTTTGCGGGCTGGTAGGCGCCGGGTACAGCCTTCTTGTAGTTAGGCGACCGATGGCTTAGCCAGGTTCTGCCTGTCAACGCAGCGGCATAGTACCGTACGATGTTGAGGTACAACCTGGGGTAGGTGGAAAAAGAGGGTTTGAAGAACAACAGCATACCCACAATTGCAGCAAGAAGAGGAGCAAAGAAGATATTGTTCATCACAAAGTAGCCGTGCATCAGAACACGGGTAATGCCGCGGAAATGTTTTTGAATGTAGACGTGGCGCGAGATCATCACCTCTGATTTGGTCAACGCCTTGACAAAGCGGTTGATACGGGATGCGCCCCCGTGATTGTGAATGATCTGTGTATTTTTCAGCAGGGCCACTTGCCCGCCTTGCTTCCTGACCCGCCGGCAAATGTCCATGTCTTCAAAGTACATCCAGTAGTCCTCATCCCACTGAAGGTGCTGAAACCAGTTGCGGTGCATGAGCATGACTGAGCCCGATACCCAATCGGGAAAAATTACGCTAATATCGGGTTCCAGCGTGACCGGCTCCAGGCGCTTGTGGGTTAGCTTGTATAGGGTGCGTAGAAAACTCGTCAATGTCGCGGGACGAAGGAAAAGCCCGTACGGCCTGTCATCCTTTCCCGTGTCGGTCACCTGGCTGCAGGAGAGGATGGTATACTCGGGATGACGTTCCGCTACATGTACGAGTCGGCTGATCGCTTCCACCGTGACGATGGTGTCCGGGTTCAGGAAAAGCATGAATTCACCGGAGGAGTTTTTTGCTCCGAAATTACAGCCGTTGGCAAAACCGTTGTTGCCGCTGTTCCCCAGAAAATAAAATTCCGGGAATTGCCGGATAAATTGTTGCAGCTGATCGCCACCCGAATCATTGTCGACCACAATCACCTCCCAGGTAAAGGACAGCGCCCTTAGGTCCCGCAGGGATTCGAGGCATCGCTTTAGCGATTTCCAGCCACGATGGTTTACTATGATTATGGACAATTTCATTGTGTCGGGGTCCTGACTGCGCGTAACACTGCCCTTCGCAGGTATGGTTCCCTGACGACATTGTTCCGCCCGTAATAATACAACATGTATCCATCAGAGAAGCTAGTGCTGTATCCTGCTTCCTTCAGCATAGCCTCTAAGATTTCGCCATCTTCCTGGCGATGATAAGTGCATATCGCCACTTTCAACGCGGCCTCAGCCGAGAGGATTTTCCGGGCACCGCGCAGCACGTCGGCCTCGGCGCCCTCCACATCAGCTTTAATGAAATTTATGGTCTGGTCGGCGGGAAAATAGTCGTCGAGTGCGACGCTGTTTCCATTTGTCTTATCGGAAACAAACTTTTTTTCGATCCGTACCTTGTGCTTCCATGGAGCAAATGTTGCCTCCAGGGCCTTGATCCATCGTTCGTCAGGTTCGAACAGGTAGATAAAGCCCGCCTTTTCGACTACACTAAGGGAAAAGTTGCCTTCCGCAGCACCGACGTCGACGACAACATCACCTTCGGCGATGTCGAAATCTTCCGAAAGATACCGGTGCGGCGAGCGAACGTCCTGTTCAAGTAACAGTCGGTTGAAAACCCGGACCGCTTTCGATTTACGGAGCCCGCTCCTGAAATACAGCCGCTTGCCTTCCCACATCATATAATGAAGTCCGATTTCAGCATCCTGGAAAATTTCGATTTCGGATGGATCATATTCCTCAGGGAAATTGTAGGGGAAAACAGAAATATCATGCTCCCTGATATATTCCAGCACTTCCTTCTGGTCGTCTGGAATGGACTGCGGGGGAATGCCTTCAAGGTATTCGACGACCTTGTTTTTCAGTCGCCTGCGCCGTACACGTTTGCTCGCTAGTCTTTCTAGGATACCGGATCTCATCAGCTGGCTGTTTGGGCTCTGAACAAACAACAGGCATTAATTCTTAAATAAGTTACGACCTTTTTACGCGTTACCCAAATTCAGCAACGTTACTGCAGCCGGGTTTCAACCAGGTCAACACCCAGCAGTTCTCGGGCAATTGCATTCATCTTTTCAAATTCACCCTGAAGATGGACGGTCAGTTGCCTGTGCTCCTGCGAAGCGCCGGGCTCGAGTTCGAGCGCTGCCGACGATGATTCGAGTTCGTAAAAGGGGCCAAGTTGTCCGCCATCGGCCAGGGGTCCATCGTTGTACGCATTTACCACATCACCCGCGTAGGGGTTCTGCTGCAATTCCCATTTTGAATTGACATACAGGCCATCTTCCTTTACCGGAAAGAAGATGATCGAGAGGATATCTTTCGCATAGTCATAGCTGGCAGCAAACGGCTTGGCCACCTTTGGTGATATACCGATCTTGCTACGAAACTTGCCGTCGCACTTAAGGATGAGTACGCTGTCCAACTGTACAAGCCGGTCGGCAGGTACCTCGCCGAAATAGTTGGTTGTGATTAACGTGTCCACACCGGCGGCGGGCTTGAAGGGAACGAGCGCTACCGTCTGGTCGCTCGGCCGAAGCATGGACAACAACCAGATTGACATCAGGCCATTATCTTTTTGCCATGCGCCGGCGCCCGTGTTGGTAATTCGGTTGATGGTTTCATAGGCTACAAACTCCAGATTGTCAACGTCAATGCCTGTTCTCTTTAGCAGACTGTCTTTTCCCACAATGACCACGTCCCGCTGCACGGCGATGTCGAAGTCGACACCAGAGTAGTTGGTGACAGTAGCGCGTTGCTCGAACCGTAGGCGACCCGGATCAGGCTTCGATTGTTCAAAAGAGACCGTGTCCACCAAATAGGGCACCTGCCAATTCGATATATCGAATGCATCTCCCGCGCTGAAATAAAAAGCGTACTGGCCACCTTCCGGACCGATCCAGAATCGTTCTTCTCCGCCTACCGGATTGAATTGGTCGAGTACCTCGCCGGAACGAATGAGATCGTAATTAATCCAGCCATAGCTGTCGCCCGATAGCCCCTGCGCGGTACTCGTCATCACACGTCCCTGGTATTTCGCGCTCACCGCAATGCGTGCCTGTCCTGTCGCGTCCGTCAGTTCGACGATGTCGGCAACGTGCGCACGAAGAAATTCAAGATCGCCGCCGTATGACCCGTCCGGAAGTTGCTCTTCCGTGGGGCGATTTCCGCCGCAGGCGATGCATGTTAGAACGGAGATCAGGAAAACGGCACGGGAGCGTTGGCTCATGGTCGGTCGCTTATAAACGATCCAAATTATAATATTTTGATTAAGGCGTGGTCATCTTTTTGATTTGCAGCGTATTAATGATTCGTGCCCTTTTGCAAACAAATGTTAGGGCCGCCGCTTACGAAAACGAGTGCAGTGAAAAGATATTTAAATGTTGGAGCAAAATTGAAATTACTCTACTTTTACGGTAGACTAACTATAGTTTGCAACCGAAACGGAAATGCTCCGTTGGAAAAAAGGTAAACACCACTAACAAAAACGATAATCGGCAGTATATGCGAAGCTTTCGAACCGAACTGGAAGATATCAACAACCCTGTGGTCCAGGAGGATATAATTCGTCTCGAGCGGCAAATCCGTTTATTCCGCGAGGGCAATCTGGACGATGACAAGTTCAGAAGCCTGCGACTTTCGCGAGGCATTTACGGACAGCGCCAGCCCGGCGTGCAAATGGTTCGCATTAAGCTTCCTTTTGGTCGCCTGACAACGCAACAGCTGCGGCGCATCGCTGACATTTCCGATGAATATGCGAGCAGTAACCTGCACGCGACGACCCGGCAGGACATTCAAATCCACCACGTCAGTCTCGACCGTACACCGGAACTGTGGACGCGTCTTGAAGAAGATGGGGTAACGATCCGTGAAGCCTGCGGCAACACGGTACGCAACGTAACGGCATCAGCGACGGCCGGTGTTGATCCGAATGAGCCGTTCGATGTATCGCCTTATGCATACGAGACGTTTAAATATTTCCTGCGCAATCCGATCTGCCAGGATATGGGTCGCAAGTTCAAGATATCATTCAGCGCCAGCGACGAGGATACCGCCTACGCCTACATACACGATGTCGGCCTTATTCCCAAAATACGCGACAACGAGCGTGGTTTTAAGGTATATATCGCGGGTGGGCTGGGCGCCAATCCCTACCTGGCCGTACCCGTTTATGATTTCCTTCACGAAGACAAGGTCATTCCTTTTATCGAAGGCGTGTTGAGGGTATTCGACCGCTACGGCGAACGGACGCGGCGCATGAAGGCCCGCTTCAAGTTCCTGCTGGAGAACCTCGGCCTTGAGCGGTTTATGGAATTGCTCGAAGAGGAGAGCAAGGCGTTGAGCGTGCATACGTACAAGTTCGATCGCAACATCCTTCCTCCTCCTGTAATAGCCCCCGAGTTGAACGGTGTGGCACGTCCGGTAATTGATGAGAAAAAATTTGAAGACTGGAAAACGACCAACGTCATCGCGCAGAAGCAGGAAGGATACTTCGGCGTATATGTGAAGGTGACGTTAGGAAATATATCTTCGGACCAGGCGCGCAAGTTTGCTGACATCGTAGACAAGTATGCGGCGAACGAACTGCGCGTCACCGTCAACCAGGGATACCTCATTCGTTTCGTTCGCGAAAAAGCGCTTCCGCATCTTTTCGCTGCCCTGGATGAATTAGGACTGGCGGAACCGGGCTTCGACAGTGTCGCCGATATTACGGCATGCCCTGGATCGGATACCTGTAATCTTGGAATCTCCAGCAGCTATGGTGTCGCTGCTGCCCTCGAAAAAGTAATCAAGGAAGAATATCCGGACTTGATCTTTAACAACGACATCAAGATCAAGATCAGTGGATGCCCCAACTCCTGCGGCCAGCATACCATCGCCAGCATTGGCTTCCACGGTAGCTCGGTTAAGGATGGGAAAGGCGGCGTGCTGCCGGCACTCGTGGTGCTCCTCGGCGGCGCCAGACTTTCCGATGGTCAGGGTATCATCGCAGAAAAGGTCATTAAGATTCCCAGCAAGCGCGGTATAGCGGCTTTGAGGCTTATTCTTGACGACTACGACACCAACGCGCAGGAGGGAGAGTACTACCACAACTACTACCAGCGCATTGGCGGACGCAAATACTTTTACGATCTGTTGAAACCGCTGGGCGACCTCTCCAGCATCGATCCGGACGAGTATGTCGACTGGATGGAAGATCGCAACTTCATCCTTCACACAGCGACAGGAGAGTGCGCCGGTGTTATTATAGACCTGGTCTCCACGCTGCTGTATGAAAGCGAGGAGCGTTTGGGCTGGGCGGCGGAGTCGCTCGACACAGAACAGTATGCCGACTCCATATATCATAGCTACGGCGCCTTCATCAATACAGCGAAGGCGTTGCTGCTCACGAATGACATTCGCGTCAGCACGCAAATTCAGGTTATGGACGAGTTCCATAAGAACTTTGTAGAAACCGGCGCCTTCCCCGACGTAGGTAACTTCAGGGATTTCGTGCTGCGCATCAACCAGAACGAACCGTCTGCAGCTTTTGCGCTGCAATACATGAACGACTCGAAAAAGTTTCTCAAGGATGTTCTGGCATTCCGTGAGAATCAGCGGGTAAGCGTTGAAGTCAAATGAGCCAACAAGCCGGACATGGCACACCGCGGATCACGCTGATCGGCGCCGGACCCGGTGATCCCGAATTACTGACGATCAAGGGTCTCCGCGTATTGCAATCCGCTGACGTGGTGTTATATGACGCGCTCGTCTCCGAAGCCTTGCTCGAAATGATTCCTGCCGACGTGCCCGCGTGGTCCGTGGGCAAGCGTGCGGGTGCCCATTCCTTTCGCCAGGATGAGATCAATACACTCATGGTCGACTTCGCCCTTCGCTACGGCCACGTGGTGAGGTTGAAGGGCGGAGATCCGTTCGTGTTCGGCCGGGGGCAGGAGGAAATTGAATTCGCACTTTCCCGCGGCATTGAGGTAAACGTCGTTCCGGGCGTCAGCAGCGCCCTTGCGGTTCCTTCCGCACTGGATATTCCGCTTACCTGCCGGGGGGTGAGCGACAGCTTCTGGGTGGTGACCGGGACGACACGGTCTGGCAGTGTGTCTGAAGACTTGCGCCTGGCCGCTCAGTCGAGTGCTACCGTGGTCATCCTCATGGGCATGTCCAGGATCGATGAGATCATGCGCATTTTTGAAGCGCACGGTAAGTCTGCTACACCGGTTGCTATTATTCAAAACGGCACGCTCCCGGATCAGCGGTCGGTTACCGGTACCGTCTCTACGATTGCAGAAGAGGCTACACGTGCCGGACTCGCATCTCCAGCCGTCATCGTCGTTGGCGACGTGGTTCGGTTTGCTAAAGACGCGGAACTCCGAGACATACTTCGCTCCGCCCAGTAATCTTCATGGAACAGAATCGCTTATTCCCGGTTTTTCTCAAGCTGGAGGAGTTGCATACGCTCCTCGTCGGGGCGGGCAATGTCGGCCTGGAAAAGCTCACCGCACTGCTCAAGAGCAGTCCCGATGCGCGGATTACGGTGGTCGCCCCCCTGATCTCCGAGCCGGTACGCGACCTGGCGTCATCACATCCAAAGGTGCGGCTTATTCCCAGAAAATTTCGTCGTTCTGATCTCGTTGGCGCAGACCTCGTGATGCTGGCTACCGACGACCCGGCGCTGCACGCGCAAATCCGTGAGGAAACGCGTAAGCGCGGTCTTCTCGTCAATGTGGCCGACACGCCGGATTTGTGCGACTTCTACCTGGGGTCGATCGTGACTAAAGGAAATCTTCGAATCGGCATCTCCACCAACGGTAAGTCGCCGACCATTGCCCGACGTATCCGCGAATTCTTCGAAGCCGCCCTCCCCGAGGAAGCCGATGAATTGCTATCGAACATGAACCGCATCCGCGACCGCATCGCCGGCGACTTTAAGGAGAAGGTAAGAGCGCTCAATGAGATCACGGCGTCGTGGCTGGAGAAAAAGTAGGCGGTAAATTATTCAAACACTAATCGTAAAGCGATCACGGGTCTGCTGTGCGATTATCTCCTCCAATTGGCCGGATCTACCCGCCATGCTTTCAGCGAGACCAGCTGCTCCTGGGTAATGTATTTCTGGTCGATTGCATAGCGCAGCAGGTGGCTGTAGTCGGAAAGGCAGATCAATGAAGTGTTCGCTTCGTAGAAGTTCTTGCTGGCGACGTCGAATCCGTAGTTGAACACGGAGACCATACCCAACACCTGTACGTCGCGATCGCGGAGTGCCTGCACGGCCCGCAGTGAACTTCCGCCGGTGGAAACCAGGTCTTCAACGACGACGGCGCGGTGCCCCTTCACAATGCGGCCTTCTACAAGGTTTTCCATGCCATGGTCCTTGGGCTTAGACCGCACATAGATCAGGGGGAGGTTCAGGGCTTCGGCGACGAGCGCTGCCTGGGGTATGCCCGCGGTGGCTACGCCGGCGATGACTTCTGCGGTGAAATAATTTTCCTGGATGGCTTCCACCAACCCTTCCTTGATTTCGCGGCGAACGTCGGGATAGGAAAGGGAAAGGCGGTTGTCGCAATAAATGGGAGATTTCCACCCGGAACTCCAGGTAAACGGCCTTTCTACGTTGAGTTTAATGGCTTCTATCTGAAGAAGGAGCGAGGCGATCCGGGCTGCCGTCCGCTCCTGCACTTTAATAATTGGCATGGCCGAAATATAGGGTTTTGGCGAAAATAAAAACGGGGGCACGTCTCCAATAATTTGGTTTCCAGCTTTTTGGAAACCAGCCGGCAAAAAACGCGCGGGATGCTTGCCCGCGAGGAAATTATTTATTCTTTTGCGAACATGGTGGCGGTATAACCAGAATTTCAATGATTGTCTTCATCAACGATATCCCCGTCCGGTGGATGAAGGGTAACGAGGAGCCGGATCCGGGGCATGTCAACGTTAGCATAGATGCCACCGCCGACCCCATCTCCCGCGCCATGCTCATTAATCACGTTCACATCCGCAATGTCAGGGAACGTGACATCGACACCATCCTGGATTATCTGAACTCGAATGTCCCCACAGCCTTATTGTCGCTCTACTTATCCATTCCGGATTACGACAAGGTGGTGGCCTATTTCAAGAAGAAGTTCAAGGTGATCAAGGCCGCTGGCGGACTGGTGCGGAAGAAGGAAAAATTCCTCATGATCTATCGCCTCAAAAAGTGGGATTTACCCAAAGGGAAGAAGGAGAAGGGGGAACGTTACAAGGAGACGGCTGTTCGCGAAATTGAAGAAGAATGCAACATCACGGTTAAACTCGATCGTAAGATTTGCACCACATGGCACACCTATACCATGAACCGGCGCCCTATGCTGAAGAAGACGCGGTGGTATGCAATGGACCTTGTGGATGACAGTCGCATGAAGCCAAACACCGATGAGGACATCGAAGAAGTGCGATGGATGCGTAAGAAGGAAGTTTACCACGCTTTGGATCACTCTTACGAGTCGATCAGCTACGTGTTCCAGCAATACTACGCTTTGTTCGAATTGAAGATTCCCCCTCAGAGTTTGTAGGGCAAAAACTCAGACACGTTGCCGCCATACTGATGCACTTCTCTGATGATCGAGGAGTTGATGGCCGCGTATTCCGGAGAAGTGATCAGGAACACAGACTCAAGTTCGTTGTTGAGGTATCTGTTTACCTGTGATATGCTGTTTTCGTACTCGAAATCTGTTGTGTTTCGCAGTCCCCTGAGTATAAACCGTGCTCCATGTCTGCGGGCGAATTCCGCGGTGAGTTCCTGGAAAGTCTCAACGGTGATGGCCGGATAATCGACGAACGTCGACCGGATCTTTTCAATCATGTAATCCAGTTCGAAATAACGCGTCGTCTTCCGTGTATTGTGCCCTAACGCTATGATGATCTCGTCGAACAAGTTAAGCCCGCGCAGGACGATGTCTTCATGTCCTTTGGTAAAGGGATCGAACGAGCCGGGGAAGAGGGCAATCTTCTTCATAGGCTATTCGAGGAGGTGCATGCCGTAGAGGTCCAGGTATTGGTGGTCCTGGATTTCGTCGAAGGGGTATCCGAACTGCAGGAAACGTGGACGCGCGCCGAACATTACGTTGTTGATGTACTTGTAGAACTCGTGATAGTGCGGCGAGTTCTTTCCCAGATAACCCCACAGCACGACCTGGCTGGTCTGTTGGTCCATGTTCAGCGTCTTCATCACCATCATGATATACCGCACGTAGTCCGAGAATTGTTTGATCACGAACTGGTTGTAGAACACCAGGCGGTTATCCGTACAGGACAGGATGTGCAGCTTAAACCGGTCGATGAAAATATACAGCGGGTTGTCCTCGCGCGAGGATGCGTATTCCATCACGCTTTCGATCAGGCACGCCGACTGGTGCAGGAACACCGGCTGACGTGAAGGATAAACACGCGTAATCCACTCGCGGAGGTCGCGCGCTATTGCAAATACTGTTTTGGCCTCTGCCCTGGGGTTGTTGACGTACAGTACGTCTTCGGTGGCTGTGTCCGTATCGGCATTAAAGCCGAGGTAGTCACCAGCCGCATCCGGAACGAACAGCGTGTCGGGAACCTGCGCGAACTTCGCATTCTTAACCGATACTTTCACCTGGTTCCAGAAGCCTGCTTTGAGCAGTTCGTGGGAGTCGAAGATCAGGTCGATCACCGACATGAGATCTTTGTGCTGTTGTACGCTCGGAAGCACGTAATCCTCAAGCCACAACAGCCGCTGCTCGGCCGCACCGACTACCGCTACCTGGAAGTCGCGCAGGCCAATGTGGATGAGCAGGTTGTAAAGGTGAAGGTTTTCCTCGTCAAACCGCTCGTCCTTGATTTTTTTAATCAGCTTATACTGAAGGCCAGTGGTCTGCAAATTATTCCCAGTTACCGGACGTGTTGACGTCTGTCTTCGATCCGAATTGGAGAGGTTGTCTGTTCCTTGCTTCGTTGGTAGCCTTTCGGGCAGGATTGACAGGGTCCGGATCCCACACGTGAATGACGTCTACCAGTATACCGTTACGGTCTATCTTGCCGGTGAAGATTCCGAATTCCTTGCCGTCCGATCCGGGTACGATATTCAGGCTCGCGATATCGAGATTGGGGTCGAACTGGTAATCCCACAGCGTAATAAGATACTGTCCTTTGGTGACCTTATCGCCGGGCTTGATGTTAGCCAGCCCGCTGATCGTTCCTTTGTCGAGGAACACAAAATCTTCCACGCGGTTGTTGCTTTCGCGTCGTAGTGAATATGATTTCGCCTGCTTCACAACTTCGTCGCCTACATTAACTGCGAAACCGAGAAACGTGCCGTCGTCAGCGGCATTGATCGTCGTGGTCTTCTTGAAGATCCGGTCTTTCGCCGATACGAATCCGAGTGTGTCAATCTGCACGTGGATACTATCCCGGCCGTAGCTCAGCGGGATGATCGTTTCGGTTCGAACGGTGATCGGAACTTCTGCGTACTGGACAAAGTTGATCAACGAATCCCAGTCGGACGTGTATCGTCCGTGTTGCTCGCGGAAAACCTTTTGTGCTTCCCGGATTACCTGAAGTTTATCGGTGATCTGTTTTTCGGTGATCTTGATGGATTCCTGGTGTTTGATCGTACTTCTGATGCTGTTCCACAGGTATCCCGCGAGGGCAGCTGCGACCAGAAAGAGTACGATCGATACAATTTTGGTAAGGTTCATTCCTACAGGTTTAAGAGTTACAATTATAAAGATTTTGGCCGTTAAATCGCAACATGATCCAGTGGCGGCGGTTTTATATTTTCCAGTATCCCTGAGCGGTTTTCAGCTTGTCCGGCGTGCTGAAAACGCGGAAGATGCCGTGTTTTTCTTCGGCATCCACGGTCTGCAGTTCATCGAACGACATGAACCGCACATCCGTAATGATCTGGCCCTCCGGAGGCAACTCCGGATCCGTACCGGTCCTCAGTGCTCCGCCCCGCCGCTCCACCTCGAAAAACAGTTCTACGGCGTGCAGGGGCGCGTTTAGGTACTCGAAAACACACATGTGTCTGCCGGCAACCACCTCCAGGCCGGTTTCCTCCCGGAATTCCCGTTCAATGGTCTCAGGAACGCTGGCTCCAAACTCAACTCCGCCGCCTGGAGGCGCCCAAAAGGCGCCACCGGTGAGGCTTTTGTGATTCACAACCAACACCCGATCGCCGTCCCAGCAAATACCACAGGCCCGGACCCTGACCCGGTTTCCGTATATTTTGTCGATTTCCGGGACCATCGGTGGTTACTTTCTTCTTAAATTGGAAATCGACCTAAAAGTCACGGCAGAACCCCGAAAATTCGTTTGAATTGGCAGCATTGTTGTCCGTTCTGTCGTAAATTTGGACAAAAAAACAGCGTATCATGAAGCATATCTTATTTTTTGCGGTTTGCCTGGCCACGTTTTCGGCCTACAGCCAGGAGGTGGCAAACACAGAAGTCAATGGTCCGGTAATTACGTGGAAGCAGGACAGCCATGATTTCGGTGACATCCGCCAGGGAGAAAGGGTAGAACATACTTTTGTGTTCACGAATACGGGCAATGAACCTCTTATCATCACCAACGTACAGGTTACGTGCGGTTGCACCACGCCCAAGGGCTTCCCGCGCGATCCCATCGCGCCCGGTGAATCCGGCGAGATCACGGTAGCCTTCAACAGCGCCGGCAGGGTAGGGAAACAAAGTAAGGTAGTTACGGTAGTGTCCAACTCGGTAGGAAAGACGAATCAGGTCTCGTTCACCACGAATATTCTGAGACCGAATCCGTAAAGCGATTCAGATATCATTTCAGAGGTCCCCGT
This sequence comes from Cyclobacteriaceae bacterium, assembly GCA_035304385.1. Classification (GTDB taxonomy): domain Bacteria; phylum Bacteroidota; class Bacteroidia; order Cytophagales; family Cyclobacteriaceae; genus ZC4RG29. Next base: position 69,738 of record DATGQD010000018.1, on the reverse strand, counting down.
GGGACCTCTTTTTTTTTGCGAAGGCCAAAGCAAGCAATAGCCATCCCGCGATGAAAGCCGTTCCGCCAATAGGGGTTATCGCGCCGGCCATAGGTACATCAAAAATGGAAAGGATATATAGACTGCCGCTGAAAATCAGGATCCCACCTAAAAAACACCACGCGGCCGAACGCAGCAGTGTCGATGGCGTGTTTTGTGCTGCAAGCCCAACGGCCAATAGCGCCAGGGCGTGGTAGAACTGATACTCGACGGCAAGGTTATAGGTGTCCAGGCGCCCCGACGCCAGCAACCGTGCCTTTAATGCATGCGCACCAAACGCACCGAGCGCTACGGCGAGCATGCCTGCAAGCGCACCTGTGATAAACGTATTCCTTGAATTCATCAGATGGGATTAATCCAAAATTATTCTTTCAATTCCGTTCGCCAAAGATGGCCGATCCGATCCGCACGAGCGTGCTTCCTTCTTCCACGGCTATTCGATAGTCGTTACTCATGCCCATCGACAGTTCAATAAACTTTACGTTGGCCGGCACAGGCATTTTCTTTACCTGTTCGAAGAGCTGACGCAGCCCGCGGAATTCATTCCGGATCTGATCTTGATCGTCCGTCAGGGTGGCCATGCCCATGAGCCCTCTGATCTCTACGTTGCGCAATTCCGTGGTGGCTTCAGACGTGACCACGTCGATAACCTCTTCGCCGCTAAATCCGAACTTGGTATCCTCCTGGGCGATGTGCACTTGAATCAGACAGGGTATTACCCGAGAAAAACGCTCGCCCTGCCGGTTGATCTCATGGAGCAGTCGTACACTATCCACCGAGTGGATCAGCGCCACAAATTCTGCGATGTGTTTTACCTTGTTGCGCTGGAGGTGGCCGATCATATGCCACTCTATATCCGCAGGCAGCAGGGGTTGTTTCTCCGTCATCTCCTGTACACGGTTCTCGCCGAATACCCGTTGGCCCGCACTATAGGCGGCCATAATCTTGTCTACCCCGTGGGTCTTGCTGACGGCTACCAGCCTGCAGCCGTCCGGCAGATGGCCGGTGAGTTCTGATATGTTTTTTTCGACATTCATTGCGTAATTTTGACACCCCCGTTAGGGGCGAAAACTGCTGCTAAAGTATGGCTATACTGGGAGAATTGCTCAAAAAAGGCATTCGTATCCGCGAAATGCTGGAGCAGGAATACTCCTCGCCGTTCGAGCTTCAGAAAAAGGAGCTCAAAGAGCTTCTTATTGCGGGCAGTCAGACCGAATTCGGAAAGCACTTTCACTTTTACGACGTCCTGCGCGCCTTCCGCGACTCACCGAGAGATTTTTACCGGGAGTTCAAAGCCTGCATACCCATCCACACCTACGATGCCATGTTCAATACATGGTGGAGACGATGCCTGGAGGGCGAAAGTAATGTCTGCTGGCCCGGGCGTGTCAAATACTTTGCCCTGAGTTCGGGAACATCCGAGGCATCCTCAAAGTACATACCCGTGACGAAGGACATGACCAAGGCGATTCAAAAGACGAGCATACGCCAGATCCTTACGCTTTCGAAATACGACGTGCCGGCACACCTTTTCGAATCGGGAATTCTTATGTTGGGCGGGAGTACCCACCTCAACCATCGCGGCAGCTATTTCGAGGGCGACCTGAGCGGCATTCAGGCGGCACGCTTGCCCTTTTGGTTTCAGCATTTTTATAAGCCGGGGAAACAGATTGCCAGAACGCGCGACTGGGATGCGAAGCTGGACAAGATCACGCGTAAAGCCATCGACTGGGATATCGGCATTATCGTGGGTGTCCCCGCATGGATACAAATCCTCATGGAGAAGATCATCGCGTATTATCGCGTACCGAATATCCATGAGATATGGCCTAACCTGGAAGTGTACGTCCATGGCGGCGTGTCGTTCGAGCCGTACCGCAAAGGCTTTGCGAAGCTGCTGGGCAGACCGATCCACTATATCGAAACTTACCTGGCATCCGAAGGGTTTATTGCCTTTCAGGCGTATCCCGACCGACGGTCGATGCGCCTCGTGACCAACAACGGCATCTTCTACGAATTCGTCCCGTTCGAGGAGAAGAACTTTAACAGCCAGGGCGAAATTTTGCCGGACGCTGAGACGCTCCTTATCGATGAAGTTGAGGAAGGGAAGGAGTACGCCATACTCCTGTCAACATGCGCCGGAGCCTGGCGATACCTTATCGGCGACGTGATCCGCTTCACCTCCGTGGAAGAAAGTGAGATCGTGATCACAGGTCGTACGAAACACTTCCTGAGCCTGTGCGGTGAGCATCTGTCTGTCGACAATATGACGAGGGCGATTGGAATGGTAGCGGATGAGCTGAATATCAGCGTACGCGAATTCACCGTCGCGGGGATACCGCACGACTCGCTGTTTGCCCACCAATGGTACATTGGCACCGACAACGAAGTGGACCCGGTAACGTTTCGCGACCAGCTCGATGCTACGTTAAAAAAACTCAACGACGACTATGCCGTTGAACGCAGCGCTGCGCTCAAAGATGTGCTCGTCGAGATCTTACCGACACAGCGCTTTTATGAATGGATGGAATCGAAAGGAAAGGTGGGCGGCCAGAACAAGTTTCCGCGTGTGCTCACAAAGGCGCAGCTAGAAGACTGGCTGTCGTTCCTCAGTGTCCGCCAGGCGCTTCCCCGTTAGTCTTCCAGGACGTTGGTAATGAACGTCGACTTCAGCAGCATCCACAGCAGGAAGCCGGATATAGCCCATTGGAGATAGACGAAGTAGTAATCCGATGTTTCCTTATACCGCGTTTCCTTGATCTCCGCCTTCTCATACTGGTCGATGCGTTCAAAGACCTGTTTCAACGCCTGGTTGTTTGTCGCGCGAAAAAATTCACCTTCACCGATCTCGGCAATGCGTCGCATCGTCGTCTCATCTACGGTGTTGGGATACATCTGCGGTCGGCCGAAAAAGTCTTTGCCCATGGGCACGAGGCCTTCCTTCCCGACGACAATCGTGTAAATGCGAACGCCGTACGCGGACGCGAGTTCGGCAGCAGTAAGCGGATCGATATTGCCGGCATTGCTGTCGCCGTCGCTAAGTAGGATACAAACCTTGGAGGCGGCTGTGGATTCGCGCATGCGGTTGGTCACCACGGCCAGGGCGCTGCCGATGGCCGTTCCGCGACTTTCGATCATCTCATAGCTGATCTCGCTCAGATATTGTTTCAGCAATTCATAGTCGGTCGTCAGCGGTGCCAGCGAAAATGCATCACCTGAGAACACTACGATGCCGATGCGGTCCTGTTGTCTGCCTTCGATAAACTCACGTGCCACGCGTTTGGCTGCCTCCAAACGGTTGGGCGTAAAGTCTTCGATCTGCATGGATTGTGAGATATCGAGCGCGAGCATAATGTCGATCCCTTCGGTCCACTGCTCTACCATTTCGTTGGTGCGCTGGGGTCGTGCCAGGGCCAGGAGCAGGAGGGCTAGCACGAGCATCATCAGGATGTCGGGCAGAAGGCGGATCACGTTGGTGGCTGAAGAGCGGAGGTCGCGCTTTACGGTGGCGATGGGCAACTTCTGATTAAAGCGATACCGGAGAAGCCACCGTACGATGAACAACAACAATACAGCGGGGATCAGGTAAAGTACTTGCGGCCACTGCCACGTAAAGGCGCGCAGTGTCGACAAGCTGAACCAGTCCAGGCTGAACCACTGAAGGCCGGGATCATTCATGCATCACCTCCTCCATTTTACGTTGATACTTGTCGCGTGCAAAGTCCATCAGACCTTCAAAGGGTTCGACATCCACGGCCTGTCCTCCGTAGATGGACCGGTCTATGGATTGCAGGCTCTTCCGGATCGAGTCGTCCCTGATCAGTTGAATCGTTTCCTTTGTCGTGAGCTTGGTGTAAGGCATGCGCTCGAGCTTTTCCAGGTATTTCTTCCACAGGCTTACCGTAGACTCGGCAACATCCGGCGACGCGCTTTCGCGTAGTCGGGTAAGATTCGATGAATAAGTCTCGACAAATCGGGCAAAGTTGTTTCGCATTTTTCTCATGCGGTAATGGCGTCGTATGGTCTTGCCGAACAGTGCGTATGCTGCCGCCGCCAGAAGCAGGACCAGCCCCGTGATTGCCGCCGCCAGCATCCATCCGAACGATGTTGGTATGCGCTCAAACGCGATCGTTTCCCGCAACGCTACGGCGTCCAGCCTGACCGTATCCGGCAGGTCCAATACCCGTTTCAGGATCAGGCTGTCGGGCCGGGCGTATACGGCAGTACAATCCCGTTCATGAACGACATATACGGGCAGGGACAGCACCTGGACTGAGTCGGGCTCAAAGGTCCGGTAATAATACACAACGCTGTCCCGGCTGATACCGTTTCTCGTGACAGTGGTAAAATATTCCCGCCGTCCATACTCGAAGGGAAACGTATTGAGGGTTGAATCCGGGAACAACACATTGACATCCTGAGGATAGGTGGCGCCCAACACGTACACAGCTTCGTCTCCGACACGGATGCTATCGCCGAGAAAACGCCCACGCACGGCAGGTTCCTGTGCTGTCGCGGGCCACGCAAGACTGACGGCAACGGTAAGTAGGGCAATCCTCAAGGTCATACGGTCGCGCTGCTTCAGGTGGATTTCACGGTCTTGTTTCGGATCTTGAACAACCGAAGAAGCTTGGGGACATAGTCTTCCTCTGTATCCAGGGAGATAAAGTTGACCTGATGTTTTCGGCAAAATTTGGCGAGGGTTTCTTTCCGATCGGCGAGGCTATCGCTCAGGTGGTGTCGGAAATTGCCAAACGACGTGTTGATCCATAACGTCTTGCCCGATTCCTTGTCGACGATCGGCACTATGCCAAGCTTGGGTAGATTGGTTTCGCGCTTGTCGGCGATGTGAATGATCACCAGGTCATGACGCCTGGCCAGCGCCCGGAGGTTGTCGAAATAGTTGTCCTCGTCGATAAAGTCCGAGATGAGAATGACTACACTCCTCCGCTTAATGGTATTCAGCGCGAAGGCCAGGGCCTTTGATAGGTTGGTTCCTTTGGACTGCGGTTTGAGTTTCACCAGCGCGGAAATGATCTGGTAAGCCTGTGCGGACCCTTTCGAGGGACGCAGGTACTTTTCCTTCTGGTCGGAAAAGCATATCAAACCCACATGACTGGATTCCTTTACCGCCGACAAGGACAGCACGCCACAGATCTCCTTGGCAATATCAGCCTTGGTCTTTCCCGGGCGGCCGATGTCCTCGGAGGCACTGACGTCAAGGATAAAGAATACCGTTTGCTCTTTGTCTTCCCGAAAGGTCTTTACAAAAGTACCATGGCCTTTTGCCGACACGTTCCAGTCGATCGTACGAATGTCGTCGCCGTACTGGTATGGCCGGACGTCATCAAATTCCAGCCCCGACCCTTTGAATACGGAACGAAAATCTCCCTGCATCTGGCTGTTAATGGCCTTGCGAATCTGGATCTCGTATTTCCGGAGTTTTTTGATCAGGTCCTTCATCCCACCACGCTTGGTAAGCGTCAAAAATAGAACAATTATGATTATTTTGCTGCCCGGACGCAGGGCTGAGGCAAATCCCCTGGCTGAACGGTAAGCTATTGAATATGAAGCTTGTACTAATACTCGTAGTGGGGATGATGACCGTGATGGCGTGCGACCGGGAACGACGGCGTGAGGGCGTCCTGCCGCAGGCCGAAATGGTCAAGGCGCTGAAGTCGCTGTACATCGCCGAGGAACACGTCAGCCGTTTTGGCCTGCGCCCGGATTCGGCCAGAAGGTTGTTTAACAGGATGGAAGACCGGCTGTTCGAAAACATGGGCATCACCCGCGACGAGTTTCAACGGTCTTTCGATTACTATGTAGAGCATCCCGACGAGTGGGAATCTGTCTATTCGGCGCTCGTCGACTCCCTCAACCTTCAGGAGCAGAAGCTTTCCGTACCCGCCCCCTAGTCCTATGGTCTACCCGGATCAGCTAGAAGAGAAACTCGGTTTCGATCAAATCCGGCGTCACCTTTCGGAAAACTGCCTTTCGCCCGCTGCCGTACGCCGGGTGGCCGGTATGCGCTTCCTCACCGACTACAACGCCATTCGCGTCCTCCTTAATCAGACACTGGAATTTGTGCGCATCATTGAGAAGGGTGAACCCTTTCCCTCATCACACTTCCACGACCCGGAACAATGGCGTCCAAAGATATTCCCTTCCGGCAACTACCTGGACGAACAGGAATTCCTGGATATCGCTGGCGCGCTCGAGACGATAGAGGTGTGCAAAGCATTCCTGCAGCGCTCTGAAGAATGGTGCCCGTCGCTTTACGCGCTGGCTGACCCTGTTCCCCAGGTCTCCATGGTGGCGGCAAAAATTCATAAGCACATCGATGAACGCGCCCGGGTACGCGACAACGCCACGCCTGAGCTCGCCCGCATCCGAAAGCGCCTGCGCGACCAGCAGGCGCGGCTGCGAAGTCTTTCAGAGCAACTCTTCTCCCGGGCTGTCGCTGAAAAATGGGTGCCCGAAGGGGCGCTGCCTACGATACGCGAAGGCCGCGTCGTTATCCCCATACTCGCCGAACATAAGCGAAGGCTTCGCGGCTTCATACTCGACGAATCGGCCACGGGACAAACCGTATTCATGGAGCCTGCCGAGATGCTCGACGCCAACAACGAAATCAGGGAGTACGAACATGCAGAGCGAAGGGAAGTGATTCGCATTCTCACGAGCCTAACGGATGACATACGTGGCGGATACGACGACCTCAAGGTAGCCTTCGACTTCCTCTCTGAGATCGATTTCATCAGGGCACGGGCAAAGTATGCATGCACCGTAGAAGCGCACCTTCCCGAAGTACACCCGGAGCCGATACTGCAACTCCGCGACGCGCGCCACCCGCTGCTCTTTCTGACACTCAAAGGTAAGCGACCAGTGGTGCCCTTGTCGATCGATCTTAACGAGCACGATCGCATGCTCTTGGTGAGCGGTCCTAACGCCGGCGGTAAATCCGTGTGTCTTAAAACGGTGGGTTTGCTGCAATATATGTTGCAATGCGGTATGCTGGTGCCTGCTCATCCCGACTCCCTCATGGGTGTATTCGGGAGCATGTTTCTTGACATCGGCGACCAGCAGTCGATAGAGAATGACCTGAGTACCTACAGCAGCCACCTGAACAACATGAACTTGTTCATGCGCCATGCCGATGAACGATCGCTCGTACTCATTGACGAAATGGGCTCCGGCACCGACCCGAATTTTGGCGGGGCCATAGCACAGGCAGTCCTGGAAGAATTGTTGAAGAAGAGGGTGTGGGGTGTCGTCACAACGCACTACTACAATCTGAAAGTATTTGCCGGACAGCGGACGGGAATACGCAACGCAGCAATGCGCTTCGATGAGCAAAGCATGACGCCGCTGTACATCCTGGACATCGGCCGACCCGGCAGCTCCTTCGCTTTGGAGATCGCGCGGACAACGGGCCTGCCGGAAGCCACGATAGAAGAAGCCCGCCGCCTTATTGGTCGTGAGTTGGAAGGCGTCGAAGTGTTAATGCGCAAGCTCGCCCGCGAGCAGGAAGAACTCCGGCAAAAGCAGGACAGGCTTGCACAGGATGAGGCTGCGATGAAGGACAAGCTGCAAAAGTACCAGACTCTCCACGCGGAACTGGAAGCGCAGAAAAAGGAAATTCTGACGCGCGCGAAAAAGGATGCGGAAAAACTTCTTGGCGAGGTGAACCGTAAGATCGAGAAGACGATCCGACATATCCGTGAGAACAGCGCCGAGCGTAAGGAGACACAACGCGTGCGCCGCGAACTCCAGGAACTTAAAGAGCAGATCCGCAGTCCACAGCAGCCGGCTAAGACCACACCCGAGTTTCGCGAGGGCGATTACGTGCGCATCGCCGGACAGGAAGGCAAGGGCATTGTGCAGTCTATCAAAGGGAAAAATGCTGTCGTACAGTTCGGCGAGATCATGTCTGTCGTTGATCTCGGTAAACTGGAGAAGGCAACCGGTAAGGCATCTCGATCAGCGCCGACACGCAGCAACACCGGCGTGTCGCTCCTTGAAAAGCGATCCCAATTTAACAATACGTTGGACTTGCGCGGGAAGCGTGCTGACGAAGCCATCCCGCTGTTGGATCGATTTATGGATACAGCCATCCTTCTCGACGCAGGCGAGCTAAGAATCCTTCACGGCAAAGGCGAAGGGGTGCTGCGCAAGGTCGTGCGTGAACAACTCCGGCGTTACCGCGAGGTGGAGTCCGTCTCCGACGAGCACGTCGAACGCGGAGGAGATGGTGTTACGGTCGTTGTGTTGAAATGATGTAGCCGTGACGCATCCGGTACGCATTAGCGTGTCCGGGAAATGGATCTACGAATTAGTAAAAAAGAGGGACGCACGCCGTGCGTCCCTACGGAGTTATTCCTTTTGAATAAAATTATTTCTGGAATACGAATTGCCAGTTGCCGGCGACCTCTTCGATCCTGCCTCCGGGGAACCCGCCACCTTGATAAGTAAATTCTATGGTGAGCTGTGCGTTGCCGTTACCGAGGGAGTAACCCATTTTCTGTCCGTCATTAAGGCGGAGGATCTGGGAGTTAGGGTTCGCATCGAACTTCCAGTTGCCGCTTTCCGGCCAGGGGCTGGGATTAGGCCTGGTGCCGGTAAAGCTGTATGCGTAGGTGCCGCCCTGACTGAAGGTGCCGGATACCGTGAGGGTAAGTCCGGGAAAGTCTGTCGTCCGTGGAGTGCCGTCCAGGGTGGCAGAGGAGAGTGTCCAGGTGCCGACGAGTTTGCCCAGTTGAGTTTCTTCTTCGGAGGCGCCGGGTTCATCATCGTCACCGCAGGCCGTGAATGAAACGGCTATGGCAACGGCGACCAGGATGGACAGCAATCTTGGGATGATTTTCATTTTCAAAAAGTTAGTAAACACGAATTTGCCACTAAAAAAAGAAAAATCAAACAGCCCCAACCCCCGTGAAAGCAGCCTGGCGGAATTTTCCGGAATTGGGACGTGGGGAATCGGCCTGACTTATTTGAATGTTGTTAAATCGAGTCGTATCGCATCCGAAGGGTACTCCCGCGACTGGTTGGAGGCGATGAACGTCGCCACGTCAGACGGCAATTTTCTTAAAAGGTCCAGGTACCAGCCGAAGGCTTTTTCGTCGAGGTTGGTTCCCGGCTCGTCGAGGAATACGGCATCGGCCCGTGTGAGGAGTGCCAGGCCCAGCTTGACCCGCTGTTTCATTCCGGACGAAAAATTACCTATGTATTTCTCACTCACTTTTTCCATCCCGATGGCCTCCAGCAATTGGGGTATATCCATGTTGTCGCGACTTTGTCGCAACCGGAAATGAAAGCGAAGCTGTTCTGTCAACGTAAACTCATCGATGAGTTCCATATACGGTGCAGCCAGTGCCACATGACGATACAATTCCGCCGGGTCGATTCGGGTGCTGCCTCTGTGGTATTCAACGGCGCCGGTTGAAGGTGGCATCTGGCCCCATAGAATTTGCATGAGTGTGGACTTACCGGATCCGTTTGGTCCGATGATGGCGTATGTGTTGCCGGGTTGAAACGTAAAGGTCAGCTTGCGAAAGATCCAATCCCGGTTGAATCGTTTGCCGAGGTCTTGTGCGGTAATGCGGAACAAGCCGGCGGATTTCGGTTGCGTTACTTGAGTGTCGGGGTCAACCCGCATGCCGCTCAGGTTTTTGTGTTCAGTCGGACGCGCCGTAACCTTTCATGATACCCCGCTCCGAATTTCGAATGAAGTTGATGATGGAGTCGCGTTCTTCGGTTTCGGGCATCTTTCGTTCCAGTTCTTCCAGCGCTTTGCTGTTGTTCATCCCCTTCATGAAAATGTAGCGATAGATCTCCTGGATCTCGCTGATCTTTTCGGAAGTAAATCCGCGGCGGCGCAGTCCTACAGAATTGATGCCGGCATAGGCGAGGGGTTCGCGTGCCGCTTTGACATAAGGTGGTACATCTTTTCGCACGAGTGAGCCTCCGGAGATCATAACATGGGCGCCGATCTTAACAAATTGGTGAAGCGCGCTCGCTCCGCCGATGATCGCCCAGTCGTCGACTTCCACATGGCCAGCGAGCTGTACTGCGTTTACGAGTATGCAGTTGTCGCCGATAATGCAGTCGTGGGCAACGTGGACATATGCCATGAGGAGGCAGTTCTTGCCGATCACGGTTTTGTATTTGTCGCTTGTGCCGCAGCTGACGGTGACGTATTCGCGGATGACGGTGTTGTCGCCGATGAATGTCTCTGTTTTCTCTCCCGCGAATTTGAGGTCCTGGGGTATAGAAGATACGGAGGCGCCGGGATAGACGCGAACGCCTTTACCGAGCCGTGCGCCATTCCAGATCACGGCATTCGGGCCGATCCAGCAGTCGTCGTTAATGACTACGTCGGCCTGAATGGTGGCAAATGCTTCAATGGTAACGTTTTTCCCGATTTTGGCATCGGGGTGGATATTAGCCAGTTGGTGAAAACTCATGCATTCAATCTTTGCGGACGATGCTGGCCGTCATGGTACCCTCACAAACCAGGGTGTTGCCGACGAAGCCTCTTCCGTACATTTTCGCGATGCCGCGCTTTATCGGTGCCAGAAGGTCGCATTGGATGACGAGCGTGTCACCCGGTAGCACCATCTTTCTGAAGCGCATATTTTCGATTCCCAGGAAGTACGTCCAATAGTTTTCAGGATCGGGGACCGTATTGAGAACCAGGATACCACCGATCTGCGCCATGGCCTCTATCTGCAGCACGCCAGGGAACACTGGATTGCCCGGGAAGTGACCCTGGAAGAAGTATTCATTGGCAGTTACATTCTTTACACCGGCAACACTCTCGTTGTCTAGATAGATAATCTTGTCTATGAGCAGGAATGGATAGCGGTGGGGCAGGGTTGCCGTGATCTTGTTGATGTCCATCACCGGCGGCAGGCTGGGATTGTATTTTGGCCTTCCCTTCTTGTCGTCCTCCTGCATCGCCTTCTTGAGTTTTTTGGCGAACGCGACGTTGGCGGCATGGCCCGGACGAGCGGCCAGCACCTGGGCTTTCAGCGGACGGCCGGCCAGGGCAAGGTCGCCGACGATGTCGAGGAGCTTGTGACGCGCCGGTTCGTTCTTGTATCGGAGTTCGATGTTGTTGAGGATGCCTTCCTGCTTTACGGCAACCTTGGGCTTACCCAACATCTTGGCAATGTTTTCCAGCTCGTCGTCCTTCACCACGCGGTCGACAATGACGATTGCGTTGTTGAGGTCTCCGCCCTTAATCAGGTTGTTCTTATACAACATCTCCAGTTCGTGGAGGAAGCAGAAGGTACGGCACGATGCAATCTCCTTTTCAAACTGCCGGATGTCGGTGATGGATGCGTGCTGGCTGCCGAGAACGGGAGAGTTGTAGTCTATCATCACCGTTACGCGATAGTCGTCGAGCGGCAGCGCGGCGATCTCGACATTACGCGCAGCCTCACGATAGAACACGGGCTCCTGTACTTCGAAGAAATCGCGCAGGGCGTTTTGTTCTTCCGTTCCGGCTTCTTTGAGAACGTCGACAAAGGGTTTGGAGCTGCCGTCCATGATGGGACATTCAGGGCCATCGAGCTGGATGAGGACATTGTCGATCTCAAGTCCTACCAGGGCAGCGAGCGTATGTTCAATGGTGCTTACACGGGCGCCGCTTTGCTCGATGGATGTTCCGCGCGACACGTCCACGACGTTGTCGCAATCGGCATCTACAATCGGTGATCCGGATATATCGACACGTTGAAACTTGATACCATGATTGGGCTTTGCGGGGACAAATGTCATGTTGGTCTGGACACCGGTGTGGAGTCCGACCCCGGAGAGTGTGACCGCTTTCCGGATAGTCTGTTGTTTGATATTTAACATTTTTGCCTGCAAAAGTGGCGCAAATTTAACCTCATTTATCCGGATAATCCAATTTTCGGGTCTGCGGGGCCGTCAGGGTGGATTCAGGTGTGGTTGACGAGTGACTTGACCTTATTCTCCAATTCTTTCAGCCGGTAATTGAGATCGGGAAGTTTTTTGAACACGGCGTATGACCGAAAATACTCCTTAATATCGAAGACAGGGTATCCCAGGAGGCGCTGTCCTTCTTTGGTAATCGACTTGGAGACGCCTGCCTGCGCACCCAGGCTGGTGTTGTTGGCAATGACGAGGTGCCCCGCGATGCCCACTTGTCCCGCCAGCATACAATTTTCGCCGACCTTGGTAGAACCCGATATTCCGGTTTGGGCGGCGATCACGGTGTTACGGCCAATTTCTACATTGTGCGCAACCTGTATCAGGTTATCGAGTTTTACGCCGGCGCGGATCACGGTAGCGTCGCTGGCGAAGGTCGCACAGTCGATCACCGTGTTTGCCCCAATGGTGACATTATCTTCTATAATGACTTTACCGAGCTGGGGAATCGTTTTGTAACTCCCGTCTTCCTGTTGTGCGAAGCCGAAGCCGTCGCTGCCGATGACCGTTCCCGAATGGACCACGACATTATTGCCGATGACCGTGTCGGGATAGATCTTCACCCCTGAGTGCAGGATGGTGTCGCTTCCGATCCGCACGTTGTCTCCCACATACGCATGCGGATAAATTTTTACGTTGTTGCCGATGTGGCAGTTATTTCCAATGTACGAGAAGGCGCCCCGGTAGGCATTGTTACCCACAGTTGAGTTTTCGCCTACGTAACAAGGCTCTTCGACGCCGCTCTTCTGAAAGCTGATGAGTTTGTGATATTCTTCCAGGAGCGTAGTGAAGCTGACGTATGGGTCTTCAACTTTGATCAGGGTCGCCCGAACTTCTTTACGCGGCGCAAAGTCCTTTCGGACGATCACTGCGGTTGCCTCCGTGGAGTAAATGAATTGCTCGTATTTGGGGTTGGACAAGAACGCGATCTGCCCCCTTCGGGCATCCTGGATTTTTGCCAGCATGCTGATCCTTTCATCCCCGCTACCCATTACTTCACCGCCCAGCATCTGGGCGATCTGGTTGACCGTAAATTCCATAGACCGAATGTTGAAGGAACGGTCAAAACACGACCCGAGAACGGGAGGTTTCTGACCAATTTCACAAAGATAGGTGTTTGGGCCAGCAGAGATAGTTTTTTTTGACGATTTTGCTCAACGCTTTAATGTTGGGAAGGTCCGATGCCTGCGCCACGTCAATGCGTTTCCCCTCACGGGTAAGGATGTGAATCTTCTGTCCTTCCGTATAGGCTTCATTCGTCACTGTGCCGAGCGAGAACAGGTACACTGATTCGGACCTGAGGATCTTGTAATGACGTGTGACCATACGCCGCACTTGTTCGACTTGTGTCTTGCTTACCGGCTCATTGCTCAATACGATCCTGAAGATTTTTCTTTGAATGATCATTCGGCACAGTTCGGACAGGATCCGGTCGCTATGGGTCTGCCACATTTTGAGCGCGCCCCATACATCGTGATCGTCCAGCGCTCCGAACGCCTCCAGCGTGCGGGCGTCGCGAAACGCTTCGAGCCCGACCGGCGCCTTCAAAAAATACGCCAGCGCGTCGCTTGAGGGTAGATTATGGCCGCTTGCTACGAGATCGCGGGCGCGGCGGACCAGGTTGATGAGCATGCGCTCAACGCTAACGGTGGTTTTATGCAAGTACACCTGCCAGTACATCAGGCGGCGGGCGCTGAGGAAGTTTTCGATGCTGTAGATGCCCTTTTCATCGACCACGAGTTCGTCGTCGTGGACATTGAGCATGGCAATGATGCGGTCAACGCCGATACGGCCCTCCTGGACGCCGGTGAAGAAGGAGTCGCGGTTAAGGTAATCGAGGCGATCCATATCGAGCTGACTGGACACCAGGGCGTGAAAAAACTTTCTCGAATAGCTGTTTCGGAAGATCTCCAGGGTCAGGTCGAGTGCGCCGTTAAAGCGTTTGTTCAGCTCCAGCATGAAGCGATAGGAGATGCTTTCATGGTGCACGCCGTCGAGCAACGTTTCTTCCAGGGAATGAGAAAATGGGCCATGCCCCATGTCGTGAAGGAGGATGGCCAATTGAGCGGCCTCGTATTCCTGATCTGAGATCTCCACGCCCCGGTTGCGCAGCGTGTCCAATGCCCGTCCCATGAGGTGCATGGCCCCCAGCGCGTGCTGAAAACGGGTATGAAGCGCGCCTGGATATACGAACTCGGTAAGGCCCAGCTGGCGGATGTGGCGCAACCTTTGGAACCAGGAATGGGTTATTATATCGAATATCAGTTCGCTCCGGATGGTTATGAACCCATATAGGGGATCGTTGATGATCTTTTTCTTATTCACCTGAGCGATATTCCATCAAGGGACCCAAAGTACGGTTCAGCTGCTGCGATCCTGGGCCGTTTATGGTTAAATTTGTAAAAAAACAGCGACATGCAAAGATATAGCATATTGTGGGCAGATGACGAAATCGATCTGCTAAAGCCGCACATCCTCTTCCTTGAACAACGGGGGTATGATATCACACCCGTGAACAATGGTACTGAGGCGGTGGAACTGAGTGATGAACGGCATTTCGACGTTGTCTTCTTGGATGAACATATGCCGGGGATGTCAGGACTGGAGGCATTGAGCCAGATCAAAAACAATAGGCCAAATCTGCCGGTGGTGATGATCACCAAGAACGAAGAAGAGCAAATCATGGAAGAAGCCATCGGTTCGAAAATTGCCGACTACCTGATAAAGCCGCTCAACCCCAGTCAGATCCTGCTCTCGGTTAAAAAGATCCTAGACAACAAGCGACTCGTAATCGAGAAGACGAACCTCAGCTATCAACAGGAGTTCGGCAAGATCAGCATGGCCTTTCAGGACGACATGGACCATGAGCAGTGGGCCGAAATGTATAAGAAGCTCGTCTTTTGGGAAATCGAAATGGACCAGGCCGACAACCAGGAAATGGCGGACGTCCTCGACATGCAGAAGATCGAAGCCAACGCCAACTTTGCGCGGTTCATCATCCGCAATTACGAACAATGGCTCAACGATGCCAATGCATCGAAGCCCTTGCTCTCACATCAGCTGATGAAGCGCAAGGTGTTTCCTGAACTGGGCAAGGACGAACCTGTCTTCCTCGTCGTTATCGACAACCTTCGCTACGATCAGTGGAAAGTTATCGAACCGGTATTGTCCGCTTACTTCTCCATACAAGAGGAGAGTACCTATTATTCGATCCTTCCGACGACGACGGCGTATGCCCGGAACGCCATTTTCTCCGGCCAGCTGCCGAGCGAAATGGCGAAGTCGAGTCCAGATCTCTGGGTAGGGGAAGATGTCGATGAAGGCAAGAACAACGCTGAGCACGAATTCCTCGCGCGCCAGTTGCGGCGCAACAACCTGAACATCCGGCACTCTTATCATAAGATTAAGAACCTGCAGGAAGGTCGCGACCTGGTGGACACGGTGGCGAACCTGTTTCAAAACGACCTGAACGTTATCGTATACAACTTCGTCGACATGCTCTCGCACGCGCGGACGGATATGGCGATGGTGCGCGAACTGGCTCCGGATGAGTCGGCCTACCGCTCCCTGACACAGTCGTGGTTCCTGCACTCACCGTTGCTGGACACGCTCCGGAAGATTTCTGAGCGACGCGCAAAGGTCATATTGACTACGGACCACGGTACAATCCGGGTGAAGCGACCGTTCAAGATCATCGGCGACCGTAATGTGAATACCAACCTCCGCTACAAGCAAGGGAAAAACCTGGGGTACGACGGTAACAAGCTTATGGAAGTTCCTCGTCCGGAGCGGCTCTTCCTGCCCCGGATCAATGTTTCGACGTCTTACGTCTTCGCCATCGAAGACCAGTTCTTCGCGTATCCCAACAACTACAACTACTACGTAAATTTCTATAAAGATACCTTTCAGCACGGTGGAGTGAGCATGGAGGAAATGATAATCCCCATTATTTTCTTAAATTCGAAAAATGTATCCTGATGCGCGTGCCGTGGCCAGCTATCGCGTGGATTTAGAGGGTCTTGGGGCGTTGGCCAATACCCTGATCGGGGTGGGCGGAGGCATCAGGATATGGTTGATTTTTGGAGAAATGGGCTCGGGCAAGACCACCCTAATCAAGGCGCTATGCGCCGCGCTGGGGGTTACGCATACGGTCAGCAGTCCCTCCTTTTCTATCGTGAACGAGTATCCGCTGGGTGACGAGAAGGTGTATCACTTTGATTTTTATCGTATCAGGAGTGAGCAGGAGGCCTGTGATATCGGTACGGAGGAATACTTTTATTCCGGAGCGTATTGTTTTGTCGAGTGGCCTGAAAAGATCCCTTCCCTCATCCCGGCCCGGCATGTTGCAGTCTCGATCACGGCCGGCGATGACGATGAACGAACAATAGCGATATCCATCCATGACGGAGAAGCGGAAACCCGGTTTTGAAGCGCTTGCCAAAACCAGTCTTTATCCACAAGAACAACTTATGCCCGTAGGCAGGGGAA
Organism: Cyclobacteriaceae bacterium; assembly: GCA_035304385.1. GTDB lineage: Bacteria > Bacteroidota > Bacteroidia > Cytophagales > Cyclobacteriaceae > ZC4RG29. The sequence goes on along the minus strand of DATGQD010000018.1, from coordinate 53,256 downwards.
AGCATGCCTTTTTTATCGGACTTCCGCGTGAGATCTCTTTCCAGGAGAACCGTATCAGTCTGACGCCGGACGGGGTAGGTTTACTGGTAAAGAACGGACACGAGATTTGGGTTGAAACCAAGGCGGGTGAAGGTGCCAAGTTCAGCGACAAGGACTACAGTGAGGCGGGGGCGAAGATCGTATACGCGCCGCAAGAGGTATACAAGGCGGATGTCATCCTGAAGATCGAGCCGCCCACGGCATCAGAGATTGAAATGATGCACCCGGGGCAAACACTAATCTCCGCCATTCAACTCGGACAGTTTACAACCGATCGCCTGCAGGCGCTCCTTAAAAAGAAGGTCACGGCGCTTGCCTACGAATTCATCGAAGACAAGGTTGGCGGTATGCCTATCATTCGCGCCATGAGTGAGATCGCGGGCAGCTGTGTCATCCCCCTCGCCTCGGAATACCTGTCGACAGTTCACAAGGGCAAAGGTGTTATCCTCGGTGGGATAACCGGCGTACCGCCCACTAAGGTCGTCATCATCGGTGCGGGAACGGTGGCCGAGTATGCAGCCAGGGCCGCCATCGGCCTGGGCGCGCGGGTCCAGATTTTCGACAACCACCTGTACAAACTGCGGCGCATCAAACACCTGCTCGGACAACAGATATATACTTCTACCATCGACACCTATACGCTGGTCAACACGCTGAAGTCAGCCGATGTCGTCATCGGTGCCCTTCGCGCTGAGAAGGGCAGGGCACGGCACGTGATCACCGAAGAGATGGTAAGCCAGATGCGTCCCGATTCCCTGATCATCGACCTGAGTGTCGACCAGGGTGGATGCGTAGAAACATCCGAAGTGACAACACTCGATGACCCGATCTTCCGCAAATACGACGTCATCCACTACTGCGTTCCCAACGTTGCCTCACGCGTGGCACATACAGCCACCACCGCACTCAGCAATATCTTTACGCCCACCATCCTGCGCGCCGCCGAAGAAGGCGGTGTTGAGGAGATGATCTTCAATCATAAATGGTTTATGAAGGGTGTCTATGCGTATCGCGGCGGGCTTACCAACGAATCGCTCGCGCGAAAATTCGGACTCAAGTATAAGAATATTGAGTTGCTGCTGGCCGCAAGATTTTGATACCTCTGTGATGAGGAAATCACGGCCTACGTACTCATGGATATTCGTTTTCGTGGGGGTGACTCCCGGAACGGTATTCATGGGCAAGACTCGGTAGAGACGCACGGCTGTGCGTCTCTACATGGCAATCCCTAGAGTTTTGCGAGCGACTCCTCAAGCGCCTGGATCTTTTGCTCTGCGTCGGCTTTCTTCTTGCGTTCATTTTCCACTACCTGTGGTGGGGCGTTGTTCACGAACCGCTCATTCGACAATTTCTTTTCAACAGATGCAAGAAACCCGCGCAAGTAGGCCAGATCCTTTTGCAGTTGGGCAACCTGCGCTTCTTTGTCCTGCGCCGACCTTTGTACATGCCATGTGATGGCGCCGCCGTGGTGCGTGTCATAGGCTGCGTCTGGCACGTCCGAAAAGTGAAGTTGCGCATTGGCAAGCTTTCCGATAACACCCTTCCATATACCCGCTACCGCCTTCGCAGCAGCGTCGCCTTCCACATAGACCGTCGACACGTCGGCATGTCGCGCACCGGTCTGCTGACGTACCTTCCTTATAAAGGAAACGCCTTCCAGAATTTTTTCTATCAGCGCATCGCGTTCTGCTTCCAGCGCGCGTCCCAGGGTTTCCGATTCGCGCCTGGCACAGTAGTCGAACCGGGCTACACCTGCCTCCGGCCATTTGGCGACCATAATACTTGCTCCCGGTTCACGATCGCTAAGTTCCTGCCACAACTCCTCGGTGATAAACGGCATGAAGGGATGCAGCGCCTTTAACACGTGCTCAAAGAACGCTACAGCACGAGCATGTGTCGAAGCGTCTATCGGCTTCCCGTACTCGGGCTTGATCATTTCGAGGTACCAGGAACAGAAGTCTTCCCAGATCAGTTTGTACAAGGTCATCAGGGCGTCAGACATCCTGAACTTGCCAAAGTGATCTTCAAGAGTGGTTAGGGCGGTATGCAGCCTGGCTTCAAACCACTCGGTAGCTACGACATTGGTATCCGGTGTTTCTATGTCGGCCACTTGCCATCCTTTCACGAGCCGGAACGCGTTCCAGATCTTGTTGGCGAAGTTGCGCCCTTGTTCTACGAGCTTCTCATCGTAAAGAAGGTCGTTGCCGGCGGGTGAGCTGAAGAGCATACCCGTGCGTACTGCGTCGGCGCCATAGCGGGCGATGAGTTCCAATGCGTCGGGAGAGTTGCCGAGCGACTTGGACATTTTGCGTCCCAGGTTGTCGCGTACTATCCCCGTGAGGTATACATTCCGGAACGGCTGTTCACCCCGGTATTCATATCCGGCGATGATCATCCGCGCCACCCAGAAGAAGAGAATTTCCGGCGCAGTGACAAGGTCGTTCGTGGGGTAGTAATAGTTGAGGTCCTGATTTCCCTTATTATGAGGATCGCGGAACACCGATGTGTCAAACACAGCGATAGGCCAAAGCCAGCTGGAGAACCAGGTATCCAGAACGTCTGGGTCCTGGGTAAGCTCTGCGGAAGTTTCGTCGGGCCAATTGTGCCGGTATTCCTTAATAGCCTCCTCTTCGGTACGGGCTACCACATACTTGCCATTCTTGTCATACCATGCGGGAATGCGATGACCCCACCACAGTTGACGGGAGATACACCAGTCGCGCACGTTTTCCATCCAGTGACTGTACGTGTTCTTAAACTTGGGGGGTATCAACCGTATGGTATCGTTCATCACATTTTCGAGCGCAGGTTGCGTGAGTTCTTTCATCCTGACGAACCATTGCAGCGACAGCCGGGGTTCGATCACGGCGTCGGTTCTTTCTGAAAAACCCACATTGCTCGTGTAGTCTTCCACTTTGGCCAGGAATCCTTTTTCTTCCAGCATCCGGGCAATTTTCTTTCTCGCCTCGAAGCGGTCTTCTCCTACCAGTACCTGAGCCTTTTCGTTCAACGTTGCATCTTCGTTGAGGATGTCGATAACCTCAAGCTTGTGCTTCAAGCCCAACTCGTAGTCGTTGGTATCGTGGGCCGGCGTTACTTTGAGACACCCGGTACCGAAGTCCATGGACACGTACTCGTCTTCGATCACCGGGATGAGGCGATCGATGAGGGGCACGCGTACGTGGCGCCCCTTGAGATGCCGGAACCGTTCGTCTTTGGGGTTGATGCAGACAGCCGTATCGGCCATAATGGTTTCCGGTCGTACCGTCGCGATGGTGACAAACTCTTTATCGCTGCCCTCCAGTGGATACTTAATGTAGTAGAGTTTGGATTGTACTTCGCGGTGGGTGACTTCGTCATCCGACAGGGCGGTGCGCCCGACCGGATCCCAATTGATCATCCGCATACCGCGATATATGTAGCCTTTCCGGTAGAGGTCAATGAATACATCGATGACGGCGGCATAGTAATCGTCGTCCATGGTGAACGTGGTACGCTGCCAGTCGCACGAAGCACCCAGCTTCTTTAGCTGTTCAAGAATTATCCCGCCGTACTTTTCTTTCCATTCCCACGCATACTTTAGAAATTCTTCGCGCGTGAGTGATGACTTTTTGATGCCTTTTTCACGCAGCATTGCGACCACACGCGCTTCGGTGGCAATCGAGGCGTGATCGGTACCCGGTACCCAGCATGCCTCCTTACCTTCCATCCGTGCCTTGCGGACAAGGACATCCTGAATGGTGTTGTTCAGCATGTGTCCCATATGGAGTACGCCGGTAACGTTGGGCGGAGGGATCACGATACAGTATGGCTCCTTATCGGGGTTGGGTTTTGAATGGAAGAACCCGCGTTCCATCCAGTAGGTGTACCATTTGTCTTCTACACGTGCAGGATCGTACTTAGCTGAAAGCATACGGCGTATCGCTTGGTAAATGGCCGCGACATGCGACCGGGTCGCAAAAATAAGCAAATCGAAGGGATTCCCCAGATCAGCCGTCCACCGCAGGAGCAGCCATCCGGATCCTCCGGTTGGAGGGAAAGAGGTTGTTGATCCGGTTGCCGAGCACATTCACCCAGCCGAGGGGTAAATCATTGAAGGTGACCACGGCGTATCCGGTTTTGTCGGAGGATGTGCGCAGTGGTTCCTTCCGAAGATAGGCGATGGCCTCCGCCCCATCCACCGGCAGTGTGCAGGTCTGGCTTCTTTCAAGCCATACGGAGAGGGCCAGACCGTGACGGGGCACCAGTTTGCCGTGTCTTACGGTAGCGGCTGCCGTACCGGCCGACATAATCGTAAGGTTTTGGACGATCCAGGATACTTCGCTATTCTTTTGGGCGGGAAGAAAATGCAGCGTGTTGTCGTGGATGAAGTAGTACATGTTTTCGGCGTTCTGAATCCATGGCGCCAGGCGCTTCACGGCATCCGACGGAGGGTTGGCCAGCATGGACTTGGCTTTTGCTTTGCTCCCAACGAGCGCCTCTTCGGTCTTGCGCAGGGCAGCTACAAACAGTCCTTCTCCACGCACTTTATGCGGGAAGAACCGGTAGCCCACCACGTTGCCTTCGTTTGTCGGGGTAACACCCCACGCATCGGGGGTCGGGATGGAAAGAAATTCGACACCGTGGTTTTCGGCAAACCATGAGAGGTTCTCTTCATTTTCCAGCTGGTTGTATGTACAGGTTGAATAGATCATAACGCCGCCTTCCTTCAGTGCGGGCCAAACGTCGGATAGTATACGGCGTTGCCGCGCCGCGCATCGTTCTATGGCCCGCGACGACCATTGTGTCGCTGCTGCGGGATTTTTTCGGAACAACCCCTCGCCAGAGCACGGAGCGTCTACTACGATGACGTCGAAGAATCCCTTCAGACGATCAAAGTCTTCAGGGTCGTTATTGCACACCACTACGTTGCAATGACCCCAGCGTTCCAGGTTTTCGACAAGTACCGGTATGCGCGACCGTATTGTCTCGTTGGCGACCAGAAGGCTCTCCGGTGAAATAAGAGATAAGAGGTGCGTGGATTTTCCGCCGGGCGCGGCACAAAGATCAAGGACATTCAGCGGCCTGGAAACATCTACGTGCTTACGTATCACCTGTTCGAGAAACATGGAACTTGCCTCTTGTACGTAATATGCGCCTGCATGAAAGCGTGGGTCGAGGGTGAAGACAGGGCGGACGGGGAGGTACGTGCCGTATTGTGTCCAGGGTACAGGCACACCTGGGTGCGCACCGCTGGGCTTGGCGGGGTTGATCCGGATGCTGGTAGGCGGGGGCTCCGACAGACTCTGACGAAGTGCGCTCCATTCGCTGCCTAACAGACCTGCCATCCCGGACTCGAACTCGGAGGGCCATCCTTGGGCATTCATCGTATGTGGCAAAGTTCCAAACACGACGGTTTTTCGACAAAAGAATATTCGGTTAATTTTGATTTATTCATGCAGACGCCACATCCCAATGATCCCCGACTTACATCGTGGGTAACCGTTCCGCCCGGTTCCGACTTTCCGATACAAAATCTCCCCTTCGGGATATTCAGAACCCGATACCTTACGCCCGTTGCCTGCGTGGCCATTGGCGATCACGTGCTGGACCTGGTCTGTATGCAGGAGAACGGTTTCCTGGACGGCCTCGGCCTTCCCCAGGGGATCTTCAATCAGCCCACGCTCAATCCTTTTCTTGCGCTCGGCCGTCGTAAGATCCGCGAGGTCCGTGAACGTATATCCGTCCTCTTGCGCACCGGCAACGACGAACTTCGCGACAATGCCCCTGCCTGCGAAATAGGGCTTATCCCGATGAAGGAGGTGCAGATGTTGCTGCCTGTGAAAGTGCCTAACTACACTGACTTTTACAGCAGCCTTGAGCATGCCAGTAATGTAGGATCCCTTTTTCGCGATCCGGACAACCCCCTGTTGCCCAATTGGCGCCATATGCCCGTAGCCTATCACGGGAGGGCGTCCTCTATTGTGGTCTCCGGAACGCCTGTGGTTCGACCTCGTGGTCAACTTAAGGGGCCCAGGGATAGTGCACCGCATTTCGGGGCATCGGAGAAGCTCGACTTCGAACTTGAAGTGGCCGCTGTCATCTGCGGAAACAGCACGCAGGGTCAGCCCGTGCCTGTGGAAAAGGCGGAAGAATGCATAGCCGGTCTGTTGTTGTTTAACGATTGGTCGGCACGCGACATCCAGCAATGGGAATATGTACCGCTGGGACCTTTCCTCGGAAAGAATTTTGCGAGTACCATATCGCCCTGGATCGTGACGCTTGACGCACTGGAACCGTTTCGTGTATCGGGCCCGGCGCAGGAACCTCCGGTCTTACCCTATCTTCAAACCGCGGGGGAGTGCAACTTTGACATTACACTGGATGTGGCGCTTCAACCTGACGGTGCAGATGAGTTAGTGATCTGTCGCTCAAATTCACGGTATCTCTATTGGAACCTGAGGCAGCAGGTGGCACACCATACGGTCAATGGGTGTAACCTTGAGGTGGGGGACCTGCTGGCATCCGGCACCATCAGTGGACCTGACCCGGAAAGCTTCGGCTCAATGCTCGAGTTGACCTGGAATGGCAAACGCCCCCTGAAGCTGCCGGACAACAGCACGCGCGCGTTCATTGAAAACGGAGATACCATCTCCATTCGTGGATACGCTGCGCGTGACGGCATACGGATCGGATTTGGTGAGTGTAAAGGAAGGATTCAACCGGCAATACTATAAACCCTCTTAGGCTATGAGCATGTTGACAATAAGCCCTGACGAGTACCCCGTCATCGAGTTTCAGCGATACCTGCAATCGGCAGTCGTGCCCCGGCCTATCGCTTTTGCGAGTACGATTGACCGCGACGGTCAGGTCAACCTGAGTCCGTTCAGTTTCTTTAATATGTTCAGCACGAATCCGCCGATACTCGTGTTTTCGCCATCCCGGCGTGCGCGCGACAACTCCACCAAGCACACATTCGAGAATCTTAACGAGGTTCCGGAGGTAGTGATCAACGTGGTGAACTATTCTATTGTACAGCAAGCGTCACTTTCGAGTACCGAATATCCCAAGGGTGTCGATGAATTTGTAAAGTCGGGCCTCACACCGGTTCCTTCAGTACGCATTGCGCCACCTCGGGTGGGGGAGTCGCCGGTTGCATTTGAATGCCAGGTTGAGAAAGTTATCTCGCTGGGCGAGACCGGCGGTGCGGGTAATCTTGTCGTCTGTCGCGTATTGCTCATGCACGTCAACGAAGCGGTGCTCGACGACCGGCGGATGATTGATCCGCATAAACTCGACGCCGTGGCGCGGTTGGGCGACAACTGGTATTGCCGTGTCACGCCTGAGTCGTTGTTCGTCGTACCGCGTCCGCTGCGTACACTGGGTATTGGCGTAGATGGCCTTCCTCCGGAAATCAGGACAAGTCCGGTTCTTACAGGGAACGATCTTGCCAAACTCGCGAACGTAGAACGCATTCCCGATCCGGATTTTACTGAAGTTTTTTCAGGCGATCAGATGGCGCGTCACAGGCGTGCGCAGGCGCTTTTGCAGCAGGATGATGTTGAGGGTGCCTGGAAAGTTTTGCTCTCAGCGCAACGCTGACGGCACAAATGCCGTAAGAGAGGAAGAACTGCCCATAACCCCCTTAATGTTGTGAACACCAGACGGTACATTATTTCCGGAATGTGCGTCACTGCGGTTCTGGCGGCCGTATACTTTCTTACCCCTGACAATTTTCCGGAGTCTTCGCCAGCTGATCGTCCCATGCGCCCGGTACAGGCCACGGTGTGGACCGCACCGAGTGTGGAAGAAATCGATGTTGCCACGGATTCCGGCAAGCTCATCGCATACGGGCGGGAGTTGATTGCCAACACGGCGCGTTATCTCGGACCATCGGGATCGGTGCTCCAGATATCCAACGGTATGAATTGTCAGAACTGCCACCTGGAGGCCGGCACGAAGCCCTGGGGGAATAATTACAGTGGTGTATATAGCACGTACCCGCGGTTTAGAAATCGTTCCGGCAGCGTAGAGAACATCTATAAACGAATTAACGACTGCATTCAACGCAGCCTCAACGGCGAGGTGCTGGACACGCTTAGTAGGGAGGTGCAGGCAATGTATGCTTACTTTAAATGGCTGGGAAGGGATGTCAGGAAAGGCGAAAGACCTTCGGGTGTAGGATTGGAGCAGTTGCCTTTTCTCGATCGGCCGGCTGACACCGTAAGTGGACGTGTGATCTACGTCGAGAAGTGCCAGTTGTGTCACGCTGCCGATGGTGGCGGCCAATTGAATCCGGATGGCATCACCTATTTATATCCACCGTTGTGGGGCCCCAACAGCTATACTACGGCGGCAGGCCTTCACCGACTGAGCCGTTTCGCGGGCTATGTCTACAATAACATGCCTTTCGGTGCTACCTGGGAGGCGCGGCAACTCACCGTCGAGGAGGCGTGGGATGTTGCTGCGTTCGTCAACTCGCGACCACGACCTGTACGAGCGTTTGAAGCCGATTGGCCGGATATCTCCAAGAAGCCTTATGATCATCCGTTTGGTCCCTACGCGGATGGATTTTCCGAAGCGCAGCACAAGTATGGCCCGTTTGGACCGATCGTTGCGGCGCAGGAACGTGTCGCTACTAGCGCCAGATAGCAGGAACAGATGCAGATGCAGAGGCAGAGGCAGCGGTGCATCTGGCCCTGCCTCTACATCTGCCTCTGAATTCAGCTTGCAAAAATATACGAGCATCCCTTCTCCTGTGCGCGTCCTACTGCCCAGACACCGGAGGGCATAACTTTGACGCCGGGCAGGAGTCCGTCTACCCACTCATTTTTTAAGGCAGCGGCATCTGCGCCGGAGCCGGAGGCAATGGCGGCGCTGTATACGGTAAGCGCCACGTCGCAGACGCAAAACATAACGCCGCGATCCATGAGTTGGTTGATACCGATAGGAACATCGCCGATGCCGGGTACCTGGTAATCGCCTGGTTTGGGGTTCCAGAACGGATTTCTCTCAGCGGCGGGCGTTTGCTTAACCGGGTCAGGAGCGTGGAACATCTGACCCAGCTTGTACTTTGCCCAGAGTTCGTCTTTCATCGCGTAACCTATCGCATCGTGCCGAAGCACCACGACGATACCGCAGTCCGTTGCAGGGGAACCGGTGGCTTCGTGGGTGTTGAGAAAAACGACAGGCCAGGCGAAAGGGAAAATTTCATGTGGCTTGGTAACGTCGAATACGACGCGGTGTTTTTTGTCTTTCACCTTGTCTAACCATGCATCCGGATCGCCGTCGGCAAGGGTGGAGCTGGTCCTGGCGTGCAGTCCGATGGGTGCGGCAATGGCTGCCATGCCTAGCGTGGCAGCACCGGTGGCGAGGGAACCGATAAATTCCCTGCGGGGGGTTTTATCTCCATGCGGTACCATAGTTTTTGGGTTGTTGGGTGGAAATATTGTGTGGTAATAATAAAGCTACCCAAAAAAAAGGCACGGGGGATTTAGCCCTTGAAAAAACTTTCGGGGCTACCTGAATTCAGGGAGGTAGTGGATTAGTCGCGGTAAAGCACCGCCTTCACGGCCCGGACAACCTTGTCTACGCTCGGCAGCACTTCCTGGACGAGCGTGCCGGCATAGGGCAGGGGTACGTCCATGTTGGTGATCCGGTGTACGGGTGCGTCGAGGTAATCGAACGCGTTCTTCTGAATGTGAAAGGCGATTTCAGCGGAAATGGAAGCCAGCGGCCAGGCCTCTTCCACGACAACCAGTCGGTTTGTCTTCTTAACAGAGTTGACAACAGCCTGATAGTCGATTGGGCGAACTGTCCTCAGATCAATTAGCTCGGCCGAGATGCCTTCTTTTTCCAGCTCAGTTGCTGCTGCAGCGGCTACCTTCATGATCTTTCCGAAGGATACAATTGTGACATCGCTGCCCTCGCGGCGTACGTCAGCCTGGCCAATAGGGATGAGATATTCTTCTTCAGGAACTTCGCCCTTGTCGCCATACATAAGTTCCGATTCCATGAAGATTACGGGATCGTCATCGCGTATGCAAGTCTTGAGCAAGCCCTTGGCGTCGTATGGATTGGACGGCACAACGACTTTAAGACCGGGTGTATTAGCAAACCAGTTTTCGAAGTTTTGAGAGTGCTGTGCAGCCAGCTGACCGGCATTACCTGTGGGGCCTCTGAATACGATGGGCACATTGAACTGCCCGCCGGACATGCTGTACATTTTAGAAGCTCCGTTGATGATCTGGTCGATGGCCACCAGGGAGAAATTGAAGGTCATGAACTCGATGATGGGCCGTGCCCCGTTCATGGCCGCACCTACGCCGACGCCGGCAAAACCGAGTTCGGAGATGGGTGTATCGATGACACGTTCCGGACCAAATTCATCCAGCATACCCTGGCTTACCTTATAAGCCCCATTATATTCCGCCACTTCCTCGCCCATCAGGAAAATGTTCGGATCTCTTCTCATTTCTTCGGTCATCGCCTCGCGAAGGGCCTCCCTGAATTGAATCTGTCTCATGGATGAAATTGGAAAGTGCGTAAAAATAGCATGCCGGGGGTGATTGGCCAAATGGGCGATCTCTTTTAGCCTGGAATCGGTCATCTTATGCCCACGATCGTCACTTTAGCGCGACCTACGGGAGGGCAGTGGGCCGGGGAAACGCATGAAAGGCCGATAAAACAAGAAACCCCGACGCTCGTCGGGGTTTCAGGTCCAATGATCTTGTTAGAGCAGTCTGTTAACGCAGAGCGCTTCTGAACGCCTCGGTGGCAGCGTATTTGCTGAACTCGAGGTCGGTCAGGGCAGCTTCCTTCAACGAAGGATCTACCCGTACGGCACTGGTCAGATTGCTTACAACGCCATCAGCGTTGTTGAGGCGTGCGGAAGCGATGGCAGCGCCGTAGTAGGCAATAGCCAGGTTGCTATCCTTGCTGGTAGCCTCATTGAAAGAGGTCAGGCTATTTTGATAGTCCTTGTTCAGGAGTTGTGCGAGACCTTTGTTGAAGAGGTTTACGGCATCGTCCGTAGCAGCCGACTCAGAGCGGACGGCATCGGCGTAGCGTGCCATCGCGATTTCGGCTGCGCCCTTCACGCCGTTCAGACCGGCAGCGTTGTCACCGCTCAGTCCGGCAGAAAGTGCCTCGGAAGCATGGCGGAAAGCAGCGTAAGGATTGCCGCGGAGCATTTCTACTGACGCCAGGTTAGCGTGCACTTCGGGTGCGGAGCTATTGAGGCGCGCAGCAATGTCGAGTTGCGCTTGTGCCTTGTCGACAAGCGACGAAGCATCAGAAGAATTTGCGATAGCCTGGGCGATGTATACAGCGCCGAGGTTGTTGTGTGCATTCCAGTTCGTACCCTTCTTGGTAGCCGCTTCGTAGATAGCTGCCTTTTCGTCCAGTGAAGGAGTAAGCGTTGCACTGTACATGAGTTCTTCCAGTGAAAGCGTATCTGCGCTTACCTGATTTTGTGTGATCTGGCGTGAAAGCACAGAGATCTCAGCATCGGTCTTCTTTTCCTTAACCTTAAGGATTTCTGTCTTAGCAGTTCTCAGCTTCGGATAGATATCGCGGAACACCTTGCGATAGGTAGGGAGACGCTTCAGCGCGCGCTCCTGGCTTTCGAAGTCGCCGGCACCGTTAATGATGTTAAGGTACTCAGCTTTCTCTTCGGATGTGAGGCCATCATAAGCATCCAGGGCTTCCTTGAATTCGGTCCAGTCTTCAACAACAGGCTTCAGGATGAAGTTGATGGAGTCTGCCATTCCCTGGTAGTCGTATTTCCTCATCTGACGGCGGTAGTAGTCTTCGATGCGCTTGGCACGCTCTTCAGAGAGACGGCTGTTGATACGCTCGGCACCTTCAGGAGAGTGGGTACCGGTGATCGTTACCGTACGGGTGGCATTCTTGGCTGCGATGAACGCGTCGAGTTCCTTGCCCTTAGGGCTGCGGATCTCAGACGTGCGAAGAACAGATGAACCCTGGAGGAAGATAAAGTCAGGGATAATTACCGGCTCAAGTTCCTCCTGGTTGTTATAGCCGTGATCGGCATAAGCAGCATACGCTACAGGTTGTACGAGTTTGGAAGTAGTGATTACTCCTGTTGCAACCTGCATGCGCTCGGTCGCTTTGGATTTTTCTCCTTTAGATGCTACACCTTCGACTTCCAGCACGCCGGTCTTCATAGCCGGCGAGTAAGCGAATGCAAAATCCTTCGTTACTGACGGCTGCTCGGTAGCGCTGTTGGGATAGTCTTCAGCTCTGAACTCTACCGGTTCCAGAGCCTGCTCACTTTCCCCATACTTGTAGTAGGTGTTGACCGTGTATACGGTTCCTTTCTTCAGCATCTTAACGGGGAGGTTAGCTGCCATGTCAAATGCAACTGTATCCTTGTGTACCTCCAGGGGGTTTGGCGTGACCGTCAGCTGCTGCTCCTTGGCCATCTTGACCATCTTGGGCAGCGTACACCCCGACAGGCCAATGACGCCAAGAATCAGGAATGAGTAAACTACTTTTCTCATTGGAGTTTGATTTATGGTTGGTTTAAATCGTAAAGGTAAAACTATGATTATCAGTTTTTTTTTGCAATAATACTCAAAAAATTAGGATATTGACCAACCTTTTCAGGGGCTTCTTGCCATATATTTGTAAGCCGGATTTTTTTGTTCGTTGAATCAACTTTTTTGGAAGTTGAATGTAAAAAAGGGACAGATAATATGAATGGGATGATCACAAGAATCCAGCACTTCTTTCAGGGTTATGCGTTCGGTGTGTGTACTATGCTGGGCGATTTGCTGGGTGTTGCGACGTCAAGCATCAGGTTGTTTTTTATCTATGCATCGTTCATCACATTCGGTTCACCTGTTATCGTATACCTGGTGATCGCATTCGCAATGAACCTTCGCAAGCATTGGCGAAGACGCAATCCGGTGTGGGATTACTGAGGCTTCAGATACATGTTCCCACCGCCGAACATGTACTTCAAAAGTATCAAACCTTTATAGATATTCTTTCCCGTGTATCTGGGATAGATTGTCCTTAACGCGCGTCGCTTGCCCATAATCATGGATAGCCTACGGATCACTGCACCATGTGCTCTGAATATCGCACCGCAATGAGCGGGCTTGCCGGCGATCAGAAAGGATATCGCCGCCAGCCAGTCAAGGCATACCCGAAGGGGTATCTTCCATAAGGCCTCACCGCTGCCCAGATGCTTGATGAGCAACGACATGTTGTTTCTGAAATTGAGATACGTCTTTCGCGGGTTCTCGTACCCAAGTGTGCCCGCACCGAGATGGTAGACTACGCTGATGCCACTGTAGTATACTTTTCCACCGGAACGCTGGATCTTCCAGCACAGATCGATCTCCTCCATGTGCGCGAAGAAGTCTTCGTCAAGTCCGCCATGTTTCCAATAGGTGTCAGCGCGTATGGCCATACACGCTCCTGACGACCAGAACACTTCACGCTCGTCGTCGTACTGACCGTGATCGTATTCAACTCGGTTGAGTATGCGTCCACGACAAAAGGGATAACCCAGGCTATCCAGGTAACCGCCCCCTGCACCGGCATGTTCAAACTTTTCGGGTTCGTTGTAAGAGAGTATTTTAGGTTGCACCGCCTCGATGTCGGGTTGGGTTTCCATCAACCGCATGATGGGAAGCAACCAGTCTTGCGTTACGAGTACGTCCGAGTTTAACAACACATACACTTCCGCTTCTATACGGCGCAGTGCTTCGTTGTAGCCTTTACAAAATCCGTAGTTCTTATCGAAGGCAACCACCCGCACATCAGGGAATTCCTGCTCAAGCAGATTGAGCGATGCGTCAGTAGAACCGTTGTCGGCAACCCAGACTGTTGCCTCCACCGAATACTTGACTACGGAAGGCAGGAACTTGCGAAGTAGCTTCTCACCATTGTAATTGAGAATGACAACGGCAATGTTGGTCATGATCCTTAACAGGTGATCGCAGCGGTTACCCCATCATGCCGCCCAGGTCGAGGCCGGGAATATTGGGGAGTAATCCTTCCGTCTTCTTGCGCAGTTCTTCGCGCGCCTGGATTTCGACATCCTCCATAGCCTTGTTGACAGCAGCCACCACGAGATCCTGAAGTACAACCTTATCGTCTCCTTTCAGCAGCGCCGGATCGATCTCCAGGGCGATCAACTGGCGTTTGCCGTTTGCGGTGGCCTTTACCATTCCGCCGCCCGATTCCCCTGTCGCGGTAACGTTGACCAGGTTATCCTGCGCTTCCTTTATGCGGGCCTGAACTTCCTTCATCTTGCCCATCATCTTCATCATGTCAAACATGCTTCTCGGGTTTATTGTGAACACTAAGTAAGAGGGAAATGGGGAAATAATAAAATCGGGGGGAGGGAGAATCATGGACTTCTCTTCCTTAACAACAGCACCGCGCCCGTTTCAATAAACTCACGGCCGAGGTAATCGATGAGGTCCGCGCGGAAAGTATACGTACCCTCGGGCATGACCTTGCCGTCGGCTGTACCGTCCCATCCTTGCGTAATGTCATTGGTGATGTAGATCAGTTCGCCCCAGCGGTTAAAGATGCTCAGCTGAAAGCCGTTCACAAACCGGGCATGGACGATGAACCGGTCGTTCAGCCCATCGGCATTGGGGGTGAAGGCGGTGGGATAGGTGATGGAGGGATCGCGGGTGATCACGACAACATTCGACACCGCTTCATCCAGTCCGCCTTCGTTGGCTGTGGCCCTCACTACATATATGTGTACCTGGTGGATGGCGTCCTCCGTAACATCGGTTAGGGTGGTGTTGGTGCCCGCATCAAACGTATCGAGCAAAAAGCCACCATCGGTGTACTTCTCGACTATGTATCCCTGTACGCCAAGCGCCCATCCTTCGTACGCGTTCCAGTTCAACTGTACCGATCCATCGTCGAGTTGTTCGCCGGTGAGCAGCATGGGACAGGCGGTGATCGATGGAGCGCTAGTGTTATCGCATACGTCGGTATACGTAACCTGATAGCATGCGGGCTCATCGGCAGGGTAGGTGCCATCTGTAAAGGCGGGAACATCAGATGTTCCTATTTCGGTGAAATCCGAACCGGCGACGTTCCGCGATATGATATACCCGACCGGATCAAAGGCGGGGTCCTGCGCCCATGTCAAATCAACTGAACCGTTGTTCACCGAAGCCGTGATGTTTTGTGCGGGAGTGGGAGGTGTCGTTGAAATTGCGATGCCAGAACGGATTATTGAATGGCTTTCGCTATTGGGATAGATTGAAATAAGCCGGTATGAATACTCTTTTTTGCACTCAATATTCGAATCATTAACACTTGTCTGGCTGTTAGGTAAGTCTTCGATATATGTGGAATAGTCACGTTCGACAACGTATTCATCGATGCCTACTGGATGAGTTGTCCATTCAAGCCGGTTAATATTATCCAGTATCTTGAGAGATAGCTTCGCGCTACAGATAACATTGGAATAACTAGTAGTGTTATTGCAAGGGTCAAAGACACCCAGGCGGAAGCAATAGTAGTTGTTCTCTGTGTCTAGATCAGCAACAGTGGTGGCACCGCCTGCGTTTCGTAGGTCTTTTATTGCCTCGAATGCGTTGGTGCCGTTCGTAGACATTTCAAGCTTGTATTGAATTTGTGGTCGGTCTATGAAGTCAAGTTCGATTTGACTCTCATCCATGACGACGAGGGTGGTTATCAGCGGCGTGGGCAATATTGAGTATGTTACAAAATCCTGAGACGAGTTCACACAATTGTCCTGTGATCCCAGATCCCGCCCTCTCACTTGTATGGCCTGGTTGCCAGCCGGAAAGACATGACTTCCAAGAGGGGCACCGACAGGTACAACTTCTTCAGGTGAACCATCGTTGAAATTAATAACATACTCATCATATTGGGTATCAGTAATTGTGTATAAGACCTGGTTGCCAGTACACAAACCAATCTCAAATTCTGGCGGTGTATTCTCCCGTACATCGATTTGGATTCTATCGGTTACATGTCCTGCCGAAGAGAAAATAATAGTCAGCCAATATGTTCCAGGCGTTGCGTACGTAAAATTTTCGGAAAACTCGATAAAGTTTCCGTCGCCGTAATAGGATGCATAACATGGGGTTGCAGCGTCACAGGGAGCGAGCGGGGTAATTTCAATAGTTAGCGGCGCACACCCGCTGACCTCGTCAACCTGAAAAAAACCATCCTCGCTGAGATACTGTGCGTGACCAGCAGTGGCAAATAAGAATGCAATGGGGATAAGGAGGTGCTTAGCCATTCTCAATATGGGCAAACCTAACGATTTGTTCGTTCTGCGCAGCGTTCATGGCCTTTTGTTACCTAATAGAACGTCGGTTCAAACGGCAAAGTATAGCTGCTCCGTATACCATTCAGGTCTTTAACAGTTGCAGGATGGCTTCCAAAGGCCTTTTCTCCTGGCTTCCGCCTGCCATATCGCGGAAAACCAGCTGGCCGCTGGCGGTCTCGTCCGGCCCGATCACTACGGTATAAGGGATGGAGCGTTTGTTGGCATAGTCCAGCTGCTTTTTGAGCTTCGCTACGTCGGGATAGATCTCAGCGCCGATGCCGGCATCCCGCAGGGCTGCGAGCACCTTTAGCCCATACCGCAGGGAATCTGCGTCGATGTGACATACCAGCACACGGGTGGACGTGCCGGTGGATTCCGGGAAGCGACCCAATTCATCGAGCACGTCGTACAGCCGATCCAGTCCGAAGGAAATGCCCACGCCCGGCAACCGTTCTTTGGAACCAAACGCCTGGGTGAGGTGATCATACCGACCCCCGCCGCTCACGCTGCCGACGGCAACGCCCTCTACCCTGACTTCAAAGATAGTACCGGTGTAATAGCTCAGTCCCCGTGCCAGCGACAGGTCTATCTCAACCTTGGCGTCAGAGTCGCCATACGCCTCAAGCAGCGCCAGTATCTCGCGGAGGTCGGCCACACCCTTCCTGCCGGTGTCGGTACACAGTTTTTCGAGGTGATCCAGTTTATCCTTATTCGTCCCTTTGGTCGCCAGGATTTCGAAGAGGCGATCGAGTTGAGATTCGCTCCAGCCCGCGGCGGCGAGCTCTTTTCTCACACCGTCTGCGCCGATCTTGTCCAGCTTATCGATCGCGGTGAACAGCGTTCCCTGCTGAGCGCCGGCGTCGACCAGTGCGGCAATTCCCGCGAGCGCATCGCGGTGGTTAATGCGAATGGCATATGCGTCGATGCCCAGCTGCGTGAAGGCAGACTTGATCATCAGGATGATTTCCATTTCGCACAGCAGGGAGTCGGTCCCCACAACATCGGCATCGCATTGATAGAACTCGCGGTACCGGCCCTTTTGGGGACGGTCGGCCCGCCATACCGGCTGCATCTGGTAACGCCGGAAGGGCAGGGTGATCTCGTGGCGGTTCATGATCACGTACCGTGCGAACGGCACGGTGAGATCGTAACGCAGACCCTTTTCCGCGATAGCGGGGGCCAGGGCTTTAGCGTCGCGCGCATCCAGCGCGGCAGGGTCGGCGTTCTTAAGAAAATCGCCGGAGTTGAGCACCTTGAACAGAAGTTGGTCGCCTTCGTCCCCATATTTTCCCATGAGCACCGAAAGGTTCTCCATTGCGGGGGTTTCCAGGGGGGCGAAGCCAAAGCGCTGGAATACGCCCCGGATGACGTCCATAATATACTGGCGTCGGGACATGGCCAGGGGACCAAAATCGCGGGTTCCTTTGGGAAGTGCGGGTTTTTCCATAATTGGCCGCCAAGTTAATTCCCCCGGACAGAAAACCCCTAGCCTCGGATCGCATAAAATCGGCCAGGGCCGACAAACGGGGCAATTTTCCGCATCCCGCGTTTTGCAAACTCGGGAAAGGGGCTTACTTTTGCGTTCCTTTTATAATACGCAAGTTATGGCTACAACTCGATTGAAACGCAAGAGCCGGAAGGACAGGTCGAAAGCGAACGTACGGAGGGTCACCCTTAAGAATCAGAACTTTAAGCCGGTGATCAGAAGGGTCGACGTTGAAAAGATCAAGGAAGAGTTCAAGGAGAAGGCCGGATAGTCTTTCCCTGTACCGGAATTTTAAGAGCCCTTGCGGGCTTTTTTTGTTTGTTTTAGATCAAGCTGAATTAACCCAAACCAATGCCTGAGCTTCACTTTGTCAACTGGAACGTCAACGGAGTGCGTGCGATCATCAAGAAGGATTTCCTTAAGGACATCAGGATGATGGATCCCGACGTGCTCTGCCTGCAGGAAACCAAAGCAGGGCAGGAGGAGGTAAAGTCTACGCTCGAGTTGCTGTCCGGGTACGATACGTATGTCAATTCCGCCAAGTCGCGCAAAGGTTACTCGGGCACCGCGCTGCTGACCCGCACGAAACCGCTCGACGTGACGTACGACATGGGCATCGAGGAGCACGACCAGGAAGGGCGTGTGATCGCCGCCGAGTTTGATACCTACTATCTTGTCACCGTATACGTTCCGAATTCAGGAGAAGGCCTGAAAAGGCTGGAGTACCGGGCACGATGGGATGAGGATTTCCGGAAGTACCTGGTCAGCCTGAATCAGAAGAAGCCTGTCATCGTCTGCGGCGATTTCAACGTGGCCCATCAGCCTATTGACATTGCCCGCCCGAAAGAGAATTACAACAAGTCTGCCGGGTACACCCAGGTGGAGATCGACGGCTTTACCAGGCTGCTCGAATCCGGCTTCGTCGACGTGTTCCGGAGGTTTTATCCGGAGGAGGTAAAATACACGTACTGGAATTATATGTTCAACGCGCGTTCGCGCAATGTCGGCTGGCGTATCGACTATTTCCTCGTCAGCGAAGAACTCGTTTCAAAGGTGAAGGATGCACCGATCTATAATCAATATTTGGGATCGGATCATTGCCCCGTGGGGTTGAGGATTGAACTCTAAGTCAGCTGCAGTAGCAGACGCAGGCAGCACTGCGCCTATAGCCTTTCAATAGAGGCACCCAATGCGCGCAGGCGTTGATCGATGCGCTGATATCCTCTGTCTATCTGGTCGATGTTGGAGATTTCGCTTACGCCGCTGGCCGAGAGGGCGGCGATGAGGAGGGAGACCCCGGCGCGGATGTCGGGCGACGACATCTTGATGCCTCTCAGTTGCTGCTTGCGGTCCAGTCCGATAACGGTGGCCCTGTGCGGATCGCAGAGAATGATCTGCGCGCCCATGTCGATGAGTTTGTCGACAAAGAACAAACGGCTTTCGAACATCTTCTGATGAATAAGGACGGTGCCGGCTGCCTGCGTGGCCACCACCAAAACAATACTGATGAGGTCGGGCGTAAAGCCAGGCCAGGGAGCATCGGATACCGTGAGGATTGAGCCGTCAATAAATGTTTCGATTGTGTAGCGTTCCTGGGATGGGATATAGATGTCGTCGCCGCGGAACTCCATGCGGATGCCGAGACGTCGGAATACTTCGGGGATAATGCCCAGCATGTCGATGCGGCAGTTGCGGATGGTGAGTTCCGATTGCGTCATGGCGGCCATGCCGATAAAACTTCCGATCTCGATCATGTCGGGAAGGAGCGTGTGCTCGGTGCCATTGAGCTTTTCTACGCCTTCGATCGTGAGGAGGTTAGAACCGATCCCTGAGATCCTGGCGCCCATGCGGTTGAGCATGTGACAGAGTTGCTGTACATAGGGTTCACACGCCGCGTAATAGATGGTCGTTGTGCCTTTTGCCAGAACGGCCGCCATAAGAATGTTTGCCGTCCCGGTAACCGACGCTTCGTCAAGAAGAATATAGGTGCCCTTTAAGGATGTGGCATCGATGTGGAACAGGTGGTCGTCCGCTTCGAACCGGAACTTGGCGCCGAGTTTCTGAAAGCCCAGAAAGTGGGTATCCAGTCTTCGCCTTCCGATCTTATCGCCGCCCGGCTTTGGTATGTTAGCTTTTCCGAAACGTGCCAGGATGGGGCCAAGAAGCATTACCGATCCTCTGAGCGCGGCCGCCTTGTCGCGGTATTCATCGGTTTCGAGATAACTCGTGTTGATTGTGCGTGCCGTGAAGCGGTACGATTCGTCGCCCAGCTTTTCTACGGTACAGCCCAGAGCGCCTACCAGTTCGATAAGTTTATTTACGTCCCGGATGTCCGGGACATTGTGTATGGTTACGGGTTCTTCGGTGAGCAGCACCGCGCTGATGATCTGCAGTGCCTCGTTCTTCGCTCCCTGGGGTACGATCTCGCCGGAAAGCCTCCGGCCACCTTGTATCCTGAATGTTGCCATTGTTCCGTAACCTGTGGTTTTGTCAATACACTGCCACAAGTATAGGGAATAGGCTCCTATCGGCGATGTGCTTCGGCGAATTATTTGAGCGAACGACGGCCCTTCGACAAACTCACGTACCCCTGCCTCTGCCCCTGCATCTGCATCTGCTCCTGCCTACCCCCGACGCCTCTGATTACCCTTTCCCTTAAACTGTCGGTGCGAACCCTGCTGGCGGGAGCCGTTTTGTTGGGGCTTGGCTTTCTTGCGTTCTTTGTACAACTTCTCGAACAGGTTGTCTTCGCGCACTTTGTCGATGTTGATATTCAGCGCGCCGCCGGACATACGTTGAATGTCCTTGAGGATAACGGAGTCGTCCAGCGTCTCCTTGTTCCAGTTGCTGTAGAAGGTCTTCATCAATTTACCCAGATAAATGATGGCATCTTCGCGCTCCTGGGGATCTTCGATCTTCAACGCCTCCTTTACGAGTCGCTCGATATTCTTGCCGTAGTGTTTGAACTGGATGGGGCTTTGCGGGTATTCCATCCGTTTCGGCTTCTTGAAAAGAATATCGCGCTGCGGCATAGGGTAGGGGCTGTCGATGTCCAGGTTGAAGTCGGCGATAATGAACAGGTCGTCCCACAGCCGCTGGGGGTTTTCCGGTTGCTCCTTCAGGCTCGGTGTGAGTTGCTTGATCAGTTCGATGAGCGTATATGCCATTTCCGTGCGCTTTTCACGGGAAGGTTCATTGCGGATGTACTCTACGAGCTTCTGAACGTTGCGGCCATATTCTTTTAATATAATAGCAGGCCGTTGTGTGTTATATTCTCCGATCATGGATGTGTTGATGTATTAAAAATCTGATGTGTTGACGGTCGCACGAAGGATTCCGGGTAGGATAGGCGTATTATCTGGGGATTATTCGTGGATCCTTAACTTGGCAAAGCTAAGCAATAACGTCTTTTCCCCAAAATTGTCGAACTGAATCCGTGCCTTCCTGTCTGCGCCGGACGTATCCATCTGAAGTACAACACCATACCCGAACTTTGGGTGCTCGACCTTCATTCCTTTTTGCAGTCCGGACGTATCGCTGGGCGCAAAATCAGCGGCCGGCACATGTACGGGGTGTGCGGGTTTCGGCGTCGATTTGATGGTCTTTTGTATCCCTCTTACCAAGCTTCGTGCGTAGTTGTTACTCCCGGGAGTAGACTCATAAAGACCCTGGCGCGTGGTCAATTTTACATACCGTCCATCGATGTCATCGAGGAACCGGCTGGGTTCACAATTTTTAAGGCGGCCATAGCGGTATCGCGTCAGCGCGTAGGAGAGGAACAGTCGTTTCTGAGCACGGGTGATCGCCACATAAAACAGCCTGCGCTCCTCTTCGAGGTCTGCGCGGCTGCTGAGCATCATTTGAGACGGGAAGAGATCTTCTTCCAGTCCCACGATGTAAACGTAGCGGAATTCAAGCCCTTTGGCCATATGGATGGTCATCAGCGTGACCTTGTCCGGGTCTTTATCCTTGTCTTCATCCTGCCCGGTAATCAGCGATACCTCCTGCAGGAAAGCGCCGAGTGATTTATCTTCCCGCGAGGGGTCGTCTACAAATTCCTTGATCGCGTTAAGAAGTTCCTGGACGTTCTCATAGCGGCTCAGGCCCTCGACGGTCTTGTCTTCGTAAAGTTCGCGAAGAAGGCCGGAGCCTTTAGCGATCTCGAACGCGGCGCCATAGGCATCCTTTCGCTGCACTTCGAGGGAAAAGCGCCGGATCATCGCTACAAAGTCGCCGATCGGACCGCTCACGCGATTTCCCAGGAACTGATCGGCATGCTGTAATACGTCCCATATCGGAAGGTCGTGATCATTGGCGGCTACGATGATCCGGTCGATCGTCGTATTGCCGATACCCCGCTTGGGCAGGTTGATGATCCGTCTGAAAGACGCCTCGTCCTGCTGGTTGATGGCATATCGCAGGTAGGCCAGCAGGTCTTTGATTTCCTTGCGTTGGTAGAACGACAAGCCACCCACGACTTTATACTTTATGTTCGCGCGCCGCAGGGCTTCTTCAATGGCACGCGACTGGCTGTTGGTACGATACAGCACAGCGAAGTCGCTGAACTTGAGCTGATGCTGCATCTTTTCCTCGAATATCGACGAGGCCACCAGCCGGCCTTCCTCGTTGTCGGATACCGCCTTGATCAGTTCGATCAGCGATCCTTCCTCGTTTTGCGTCCAGATGTTCTTCGGCAGCTGAGCGCGGTTTTTCCGGATCACGGAGTTGGCCGCGTTCACGATATTTTGCGTCGACCGGTAATTCTGTTCGAGTTTAATAATGCGAAGGTCGGCGTAATCGCGCTCGAAGTTGAGGATGTTGGAGATGTCGGCGCCGCGGAACGCATAGATGCTCTGCGCGTCGTCGCCGACTACGCAGATGTTTTCGCGGACCGCCGCAATCTTTCGGATGATGAAATACTGGCAAAGGTTCGTATCCTGAAACTCGTCTACGAGCAGGTAGTGTATGCGGTGCTGGTACTTGTTAAGTACTTCCAGGTGTTCACGGAAAAGCTTGTCGGTATTGAACAGCAGATCGTCGAAGTCCATCGCGCCGGCCTTGAAACAGCGCTGGGCATAGGTGCGATAGATCTTGCCGATCTCCGGGCGCATATTGGCCGCATCGTCGGCCATGAGTTCCGCGTTGGCGAGATAATCCTGCCACCCGATGAGGCGATTTTTGGCAGCGGAGATGCGGTTGTGCACCGTGCTGGCCTTGTAGGCCGTGTCGTCGAGCCCCAGTTCCTTAACGATATTTTTGATCAGGGTCCTGGAGTCGTCCGTATCGTAAATGGTGAAGTTTGAAGGATAGCCCAGGTGGTGTGCTTCGGCGCGAAGGATGCGGGCAAATACAGAGTGGAATGTTCCCATCCAAATGTTGCGGGCCTCATGACCGACGATGGTTTCAATCCGGTCGCGCATCTCTTTCGCCGCCTTATTCGTGAAGGTCAGCGCCATAATGTTGAAAGGGTCGACGCCTTTTTCGTGGATGAGGTGCGCAATGCGATAGGTCAGCACACGGGTTTTTCCTGACCCGGCGCCAGCAATGATCATGCAGGGGCCTTCGGTGTTTAACACACCTTCCCTTTGCGGTTCATTCAAACTGGACAGGTAATCGATCATGAGCTGTGCGGGTACAAAGGTAAACAGGTACGTCCATTCCGGACAGGGCGGAATTAAGGAAATAACATGATAACGAACAAACGCAGAAGGGGCGCGCTGAAAGAAACACACAAAAGAGATCAAAAGTGCGTGAGATGGAGGAGAAAAATGCGAATATGGTAATGTGTTCGCACCGGGCTATCTTTGTGCAGAATGAAGAAAATGATCAAAGTAGGCGACGTACTGGTTTCTGATGAGATTCGCGACAGAGAATTTGTCTGCAATCTCGAAAAGTGTAAGGGCGCATGCTGCGTAGAGGGTGATTACGGTGCGCCACTGGAAGTGGAAGAGCTTGCCATCCTGAAAGATATCTATCCCAGGATAAAGTCTTACCTGACCCCGAAGGGGATAAAAACCATCGAAGAAGAGGGAACGCACGTGGTGGATCCCGAAGGCGATTATGCAACGCCCGTCATCAAGGGGCGGGAATGCGCGTACGCCCGCTACGATGAGAAAGGTATCCTCAAATGTGGCATCGAAGAAGCCCACCAGGACGGGGTAATTTCCTTTCGTAAACCCATAAGCTGCCACTTGTATCCGATCCGGGTTTTGAAAACAAAAGACCTTGAGGCCATCAATTACAACAGGTGGAGCATCTGCTCTCCTGCCTGCACCCTGGGCCGGGAACTTCAGGTTCCGTTATACAAATTTCTGAAGGAGCCGCTGATCCGGAAGTATGGGGAAGCCTGGTACGCGGAGCTGGTGCGTGTGATTGAAGCGTAAGTGGCTTCTCGACGCTTAAAGTGCGCTGAAGTCGAACGACGTCTCCAGGAATTTCGTGTTGAACTTTCCGGAGCGGAACGTCTCGTTGTCCATAAGTTTGATGTGGAAGGGTATGGTGGTCTTCACGCCTTCGATAACAAACTCTTGAAGCGCGCGTTTCATTCGTGTGATGACCTCTTCGCGAGACTGGCCGCTCACGATGAGCTTTGCGATCATCGAGTCGTAGTTGGGCGGAATGGTATATCCGGCGTATACATGACTGTCGATGCGCACACCGTGGCCGCCCGGCATATGAAGGTTGGTGATCCGTCCGGGCGAAGGCCTGAATCCATTGGCGGGATCTTCGGCGTTGATACGGCACTCCATGGCATACAGGTTCGGATAATAATTCTTACCCGATATCGGTACACCCGCGGCAACCTTGATCTGTTCTTTGATCAGGTCATAGTCGGTTACTTCTTCGGTGATGGGATGTTCCACCTGGATGCGGGTGTTCATCTCCATGAAGTAGAAGTTTCCGTGCTTGTCGAGGAGGAATTCGATGGTACCCGCACCTTCGTATTTGATGGCCTTCGCGCCGCGGATGGCGGCTTCCCCCATGGCTTCGCGAAGTTCCTGGTCGACAGCGGGTGAGGGTGTTTCTTCAACGAGTTTTTGATGTCGGCGTTGTATGGAGCAGTCGCGTTCCGAGAGGTGACACACTTTGTTGTACTGATCGCCGATCACCTGGATCTCTACGTGGCGCGGCTCTTCGATAAACTTTTCGAGGTAGAGTCCGTCATTGCCGAACGCGTTGCTGGCCTCGCGCCGGGCATCGTCCCAGGCTTTCTTGAACTGCGATTCGTCGCTGACGATGCGCATTCCTTTTCCACCCCCACCGGCTGTTGCCTTGAGGATGACCGGGTAGCCGATCTTACGAGCGAGCTTTTGGCCTTCTTCCACGGAGTTGAGGAGGCCATCGGAGCCGGGGATGGTAGGGACGCCCGCTTTCTTCATCGTTTCCTTGGCGGTCGACTTATCGCCCATGGCATCGATCATGTCGGGTGAAGGCCCAATGAATTTTATTCCGTACTCATGGCAAACGGCAGAGAATTCGGAGCGTTCCGACAGAAATCCGTAGCCGGGGTGTATGGCGTCGGCGTTCGTGATCTCTGCCGCCGAAATGATACGGGGTATGTTGAGGTATGACTCTTTGCTGGATGCATCGCCGATGCAGACCGCTTCGTCGGCAAATCGGACGTGCAGGCTTTCACGGTCGGCCGTCGAGTAAACAGCCACAGAGCTGATACCCATCTCCCTGCATGTGCGGATTACTCTCAGCGCAATTTCACCACGGTTGGCAATTAATATCTTCTTGAACACAGCCTGGTCGTTAAGGTAAAAACGGTATGCCGCTCTCAGTCGGGCTCGACCAGGTACAAAGGCTGATCGTACTCGACGGGCGTGGCGTTTTCTACGAGCACTTTGACGATTGTGCCCGAAACCTCCGATTCAATTTCATTAAACAGTTTCATCGCCTCTATGATGCACACGGTTTGCCCTTTTGTCACCTTATCACCTACGGACACGAATGGAGGCGCATCCGGATTGGACGAACGATAAAAGGTGCCGATCATAGGCGAGCGTATTTCTACGGTGGGTCTGCCCGCTGGCGCCTCGGGTTCGGGGGCAGGCGGCGTCGGCGTCGCGGAGGGTGGCGCTACGGCTGCCGGAAGGGTAGGAGCCGGTGCGGGCGCCTCCTGTATGGCCTGATCCGGCTGGCGTTTTATGTGAAGTTTCAGTTCAGGTGTCTCCAGGCTTACCTCGTTAAGACCGGTGTTGGCAATAAATTCTATGAGGTCCCGGATTTCCCCGGTCGAAGCAGCCTTGGACGATGCAGATGCCCTGGACGACGCAGCCGCCTTTTTTTTGGCGGGTTTTGATGCCGATTTTTTCGGGGTGGTTTTTGCGCGGGACTTGGCCATGATACTGAATAGTTTTATTTGACGCGTTCAATGTACTCTCCGGTGCGGGTGTCTATTTTCACCTGGTCGCCGGTATTAATGAACAGGGGTACCCGGACCTCCGTACCGTTCTCGAGGGTGGCCGGTTTAAGAGTGCGCGTCGCCGTATCGCCCTGAAGCCCGGGCTCTGTATAGGAAACTTCCATCGTAACACTGGGCGGCGCAGTTGCCGTGATGGGACTGGTGCCGTTCTCGAACGCAATCATGAGGGTGACGCCCTCTTTAATATACTTCAACGATTCACCCAGCAGCGCTTTGTCCAGATAGATCTGTTCAAAGGTGTTGTTGTCCATACAAACCAGGCTCTCGCCATCAGCATAGAGGTATTGATATTCACGTGTTTCGACGCGAAGCAACTCGATATCATCCGAGGGTCTGAAGCGGTTTTCCGCCAGCTTCCCGTTGCGAACGTTGCGGAATTTTACCTGATAAAAAGCGCGGAGGTTTCCCGGCGTGCGGTGTTGAAGATCCTCGACTTGCATGATCTCACCGTTGTAGCGAACGAAGTTACCTCTGCTCAGATCACTTATAGTTGCCATAGGATATAAACGCTGTCAAGTTACAAATCAATTTTTCAAATGCAATTTGAAGCTCACTTCGGATCGTAAGCCCAAATCAAATAAACGGCGCCCCAGGTAAATCCGCCGCCGAACGCTGCGAGTATTAACTTGTCTCCCTTTCGAAGTTTCTTTTCGTAATCCCACAACAGTAACGGAATCGTACCGGCCGTTGTATTGCCATACGAGGCAATGTTCATCATGATCTTCTCGTCGGTGATGCCGATGCGGTTCGCCGTGGCATCGATGATCCGCTTGTTGGCCTGGTGCGGAACGAGCCACGCGATATCGTCGCCGGTGAGTTTGTTTTTCTCCATGATCTCGGCGCAGATATCCGCCATATTGATCACAGCGAACTTAAACACGGTTGCGCCTTCCTGGTATATGTAGTGGAGTTTTGCATCTACCGATTCATGCGAAGCGGGCATGCGGCTGCCACCGGCTTTCATGTTCAGAAAGGCGGCTCCCGACCCGTCTGCTCTGTGAAGCGAGTCGATGATACCGACTTCCTCCGTTACCGGTTCGAGCATCACGGCTCCGCACCCGTCGCCGAAAATTATGCAGGTGGTGCGATCTTCGTAGTTGATGATTGACGACATCTTGTCGCCGCCAACCACGATTGCCTTTTTGTATTGACCTGACTCGATGAATTTGGCCGCAGTTGTGAGTGCGTATATAAAACCGGAACACGCTGCGCTCAGATCGTATCCAAACGAGTTGACGGCGCCCACCCCATCGGCGATGAGGTTGGCCGTGGCGGGAAACATCATGTCGGGCGTAACCGTGGCGCAGATGATGAGGTCAACTTCGAGTGGATCAGTATCGGTCTTGGAGAGCAATTCCTTCACGGCTTCAATGCCCATGTAGGAGGTTCCCAGTCCTTCGCCTTTAAGGATCCGTCGCTCCTTGATTCCCGTTCGGCTGGTGATCCACTCATCGCTGGTGTCCACCATTGTTTCGAGTTCCTGATTTGTAAGAATGTAGTCGGGTACATAACCCCCGACTCCGGTTATTGCAGCATGGATCCTGGTCATCAGCTGATTAAAGTTTTGGTTAAGGCGGAGTCTCCCCAAAAAAACAAAAGCCCGATTGGGTGGAATCGGGGTTTGCCCCGATCGGTATCGGGGTTGGCGCCGGTCATGGCTGGCTTGCTGTGCAGTAAGAACGGCGGGGGGACGTCGTCTTCATGGGCCTTAGGCGAGAACCTCCCGCTCCATGACAACCTTGCCCTTGTAATACAGTTTGCCTTCATGCCAGAAGGCGCGGTGCGGCAGATGATGCTCGCCCGTCGTCGGGCATATCACAAACTGCTTCGCAGTGGCTTTGTAATGCGTCCTGCGCTTATCCCGGCGGGTTTTGGACGTTTTACGTTTCGGATTAGGCATAATTGAAATCTTTTTATTTAAGCTTCTTCAAAATATCCCAGCGGGGGTCTTCGGGTTCTTCCGGTACCCCGGCATCGTCTCCGGATGAATAGACAATCTTTCCTTCACCCGGAAGTTCCTCGTCCCGAAAGCGCGGATGAAGTTTTTTCATAGGCACTTCGAGGCTGATGAATTCATATATATACTGGCCGATCTCCAGTTGGACCGTATCCCGTCGGATGTTCACGATCTCGTCGGAGAGTTCCTCGTCCAGCTCCCCGTACTTGAAAATGACGTCTCTGTGCAAGTCGATCGGGAAGTCAAAGGGTTCAAGGCTGCGATCACAAATCAGCGTTGCCCTGCCGTGTATCTCAAAACCTGCGGCGATCATCGTTTCCGTCTTGTTCAGCACCACGTCCGCGCGGAAAGATCCGGCCGAAACGAGGTCTTTCCCGTATTGGCTGAAGAACGCATCGTCGATTTCATACCGGAACGTATGGACATTGTTGCTCAGCCCCACAATATTAACACGATAGCCCGCCACGGTCCCAGGATTTTGAAATAAGTCGGCAAATTTAGTAGAAATGCGAAGAAAACTAAAAAAAGAAGCCAAAATCTGGCTTTCCGGGGCTTACATGAACTCCGTCAGCGCCACTTCACGGAACTCCGCTCGGGATTTCTTGCCGAAATTCTCGATGAAGAAATCGATTACGCCCTTCTTGAACCCGAGCTTGATCGCGATGTTCTTGCAAAAAATGATCTCACTCTCGAACACATTGTGGTCGGCGAACACCAGTTCGATGCT
Source organism: Cyclobacteriaceae bacterium (assembly GCA_035304385.1). Classification (GTDB taxonomy): domain Bacteria; phylum Bacteroidota; class Bacteroidia; order Cytophagales; family Cyclobacteriaceae; genus ZC4RG29. Next base: position 24,334 of record DATGQD010000018.1, on the reverse strand, counting down.
GGACATGAGGTATTCGAACTTCTGATCGGGGGACAGGGCGCCGAGCGAATCGATGGGCTCGGGGTTTCTGATGAGGTCCGTGACCGTTTCTTCGGGAAATTTCCGGTCGCGGGCGATCTTAAAGATCATTTCCCGCTCGATTTTGGCAAAATGCTTATCGGCCTCCGCAAGTTGAATCAGGATGTTTAGCTGCTTTTTGGTGACAATGTCCATTGCTCAACGGTACAATAATGTTCTAATATATCGAATTATCATCAGGAGATGGCTTATCGCAGGCGAAACGCCATTTTGGGCAACCCAATTAACTAATTTTTCTCCCTACGAAGACCCGTTTCGTCGTGCCAGGATATCGAGGGCCAGGAATATGGCCTGTCGCAGCGAAGTTTCATCCGCCTGATTCTTGCCGGCTATCGAATAAGCCGTACCATGATCGGGCGAAGTACGCACGATCGGAAGCCCCGCGGTATAATTGACGCCCGTGTCAAAGCTGACCACCTTGAAGGGAATCAGCCCCTGGTCGTGGTACATGGCCAGGACCCCATCGAATTTCCGCGCTGCGCCCGATCCGAAAAACCCGTCTGCGGGGAAGGGACCCTGCACAAGCCGCCCTTTATTCTTGAGCTCGATGATCACCGGGCGGATCACCTCTTCTTCCTCTTTACCGATGAGCCCACCGTCGCCGGCGTGCGGATTCAGGCCCAGTACGGCAATCTTCGGTTTGGTCACACCAAAATCGCGTATCAACGATTGCTCCAGCAACGCGATCTTCGCCTGAAGGCGCTCGCGTGTGATCAGGGGAGCCACCTGGGAGATGGGAACATGCACGGTAACAAGGCCGACACGGAGTGTCTCGCTCACCATCAACATAAGGCTGTCGCCGGCCCCGAAAAACTGACTGATAAATTCGGTGTGGCCAGCGAACGGAAAATCGTCGCTGCTTACCGTCTTTTTGTCGATAGGACCGGTGACGATCGCATCGATCACGCCCGACTTGAGGTCATCGCACGCACGGCGAATCGCGCTCAACGCGGCCTTGCCCGTCTCGGATGATGGCTTGCCCGGCGTTATTTCAATCTGCTCATCCCAACAGTTGACCACGTTGATGTTCCGCACAGCGAACGTGCCGCCGTCTTTTACCTGATTGTAGCTGAAATCCTGCAGCCCCAGTATGCGCTTGTAGTGCGACAACACACGGCCGTTGCCATAGATGACGGGTGTAAGCCTGCCCAGCATACGCGCATCGGCCAACGCTTTCATGATTACCTCAGGGCCAACCCCGTTAATATCGCCAATAGTAATTCCGATCCGGGGACGTTCGTGTGGTCTTGAGGTGTGGGCCATTCGTTCGTGGTTTGGTACGCGATATAGCTTTGTTACGCGATATAGCAAAAATATCAATTTGTTCCTTGTAGATTGCCCCGTTAGTAACTCATAGGGGCGATGCATTCAGGATTGTTCAACAACTACGCATAGCGTTGTACGACATTCTGGAGGCGGTGTCGACTCAGACCGATGGTCCGACCGAAGAAATCATTGGGTCAGCATTTTTTGCGCGACGACAATATCGCGCGGAAGATCGTGCGTTCACTCCGTGTGGTTCCACCGGCCACGGTATTGGAAATCGGCGCAGGCACAGGCGTCCTTACCCGTCACCTGCTGGAGCTGGCGGGCGTGGAGTTGTTTGTCATCGAGATCGACCGTGAATCGGTGGCGTTTCTTCGCGAAAACTTCCCTGCCCTCGGGCCGCGGTTGATCGAGGGCGATTTGCTGCAATCCGACCTTGACGCGCTTATACCCGGCCCCTTTTCAGTCATCGGCAACTTTCCCTATAATATCTCCTCGCAAATTTTTTTTAAGGTGCTGGAACACCGCGACCGTATAGGCGAGGTAGTCGGAATGGTACAGCGCGAGGTGGCCGACCGGCTTGCAGCGCCGCATGGGAGCAAGACCTATGGCATCCTGAGTGTGCTGCTGCAAACGTTTTATCATGTAGAGGTGCTGTTTAAAGTGCCGCCGGGCGTGTTCTTCCCACCGCCGCGGGTTATGTCTGCCGTGGTGCGTCTCACACGCAACAGTCGCGTTACGCTGGAATGCGACGAAAAGCGCTTCGTACAGGTGGTGAAGCAGGCGTTCAATAACCGGAGGAAAACATTGCGTAACGCACTAAAAAACCTAAATTTGCCCGCTGAAATTTCCGCACTTCCGCTGCTGAACCTCCGGGCAGAACAGCTTTCGGCAGAGCAATTCATTCAACTCACCTTACTCATGGAACATCGTCATGGCGGTCATTGAGTTTGAATTAACGAAGGAGTTTCGCGACCGATTCCAGGAGGCCCTCGACCAGCGCGACGATAAGTTCATCCGGGCTACGCTCGAAGATGTAAAGGCTGCCGACGTTTCCTCGCTCCTCTATGAGTTCAATTCCGAGGAATCAAAATATGTGATGGATCTCCTGCCTATCGACAGGCAGGCGGAAATCATCAACGACCTCGACGAAGACACCCGTAAGGAGTTCCTGAGGGTTTATAGTCCCTCCGAAATTGCCGCCTTCGTTAACCTGCTGGATTCCGACGACGCGGCCGATATCATCAACGAGCTTCCTATCCTTCAGCGTGAAGAGGTATTATCCGGCCTGGATACGGAGCTGCGCATCCAGGTTACGGAACTGTTGCGCTATGAGGATGACGTCGCGGGTGGTTTGATGGCGAAAGAGTTGATCAAGGCACGGGCCGACTGGACCGTAGTGCAGTGCGTTGAAGAGATCCGCAAACAGGCGGAGAAGGTCACGACTTTCTATAACGTGTATGTCGTCGACAATTTCAACCGGCTGTTAGGAAGTGTACCCATACATGATCTCATCGTCTCGGATGCCAGCAAGCTGGTCGCAGATATATATGAGGAAGACATCGTGCGGGTGACCACGTCTACTCATGTGCGCGAAGTGGCGGAAATCATGCGGCGATACGACCTTGAGTCGGTGCCGGTGGTTAACGTACAAGGTCAACTGGTAGGACGGATCACCATCGACGACATCGTCGACGTGATTACGGAACTCGCGGAAGAGGAACGGCAAATGATGGCCGGTATTAGCGAGGACGTTGAAGAAGACGACAGCGTCTGGCGCAACGCCCGCGCCCGCTTGCCGTGGTTACTCATCGGTATCCTCGGCGGTATTCTCAGTGCGCGCATCATGGGCATCTTTGAAGATGAACTGGCCCGCATCACGGCTATCGCTTTCTTCGTACCGCTCATACAGGCTACGGGCGGCAACGTGGGTATCCAGAGTTCTTCCATCGTGGTTCAAACACTGTCTAATCCCGGGTTTGTCGATGAAGGCATATTGAAGCGCTTGCTGAAAGTGTTCCTGGTGGCGCTCCTCAACGCAATCTTCCTCAGTCTGGTCGTGTACTTCTTCAATATATTATTCGACGGCGAACCGCGCCTGTCGAGAGTAGTGTCTATCGCGCTGTTCAGCGTTGTTATTTTTGCCTCTCTGATCGGTACCATCACGCCGCTCATACTCAACCGCCTGGGGTTCAACCCCGCCCTCGCTTCGGGGCCTTTTATCACCACAATGAATGATCTTCTTGGATTGGGAATTTACTTTTCAATCGTGCACTTTCTTCTCTGATCGGGAAAGGGCGTATGTCATGTAAGGTTCTTTATTTCTCATGTCTGTCAGAGGCCAATACGCGCCCTTCAGGGGATGGGTTGGAGACCGCGCAGAGGGCATAAGAAGCCCATATACGCATCAAAATTTGGTGTTCGGGACGGCCGGGAAAATTTTTCAGGATGTAAGATTAGAAGAATGAAGAACGAAATCGGTTTGTCCAATTCGGCGATTTTTACGCGTCGGTCGGCTCTCCACGAAACCGGCACGTCCTTTAACCATGAGCACCATTCCCCGGCGGCTGAAAAAGTATAATGAAAGGGTCAACGCGATCCTCGAAAAGCCATTGCTCACCTCGACACTGGTGCTGGTGATCGTAGCGCTTGTCGTAATCGGACTGAGTCTGAAATACTACATGCGCGATTTCGACTCGTTCATCCAGCAGGTTCTCGCCGAAGCGCACGGCATGATCTTCGACATTGCCGTAATCGGTATCCTGATTTTCTGGCTGAATCAAAGCGGCGAAAAACGTCAGCGCATCCGCACCTACCGCGACGAGATCGACGACTTCCGCCTGTGGGAATCGGAAGAGGCGGCCTTTCGTACCGTGGGTAACATCAAGCGGCTTAACCGACATAAGATTTACGAGATCAACCTCGTTAACTGTCACCTTCCACGAACCAACCTCAACTACGTCAAGCTGACCGGATCCAATCTGAATTCCGCAAACATTTCGCAATCGTCGCTGATCGAAGCCGACCTGGAAGGTGCTCGCCTCAACCAAACGAACTTTGAAAATTCCAACCTTAACCAGGCCAACCTGAAGGGTGCCTACGTGAGTGGCGCCAATTTCAAAGACGCTTTTCTTATCAAAGCACGTTTCGACGAAGCCTTTCTTATTAAAGCCAATTTCCGAAACGCGTTTCTTATGGAGGCCAACCTGCGCAACGCATACCTGATGGGCGCTGACTTTGAAAACGCCAGCCTCTACAAGGCCGACCTGCGTGGTGCGAAAGGGCTTAGTGTAGATCAACTTGCAGTTGCGAAAACGCTCTACCTCGCCAAATTCGACGATGAGGTCCTCGAACAGATCAAAACGAACCTTCCCGAGCTCGTGGGAGGGTGAGATATTGCTCCGGATAGAATAATCAGTTACCTTTGTCAAAGACAACGGCTTCAGCGCTGAAGCCGTTGTTTCTTTTTTTTATCGTGGGAGAAAAAAAATTGTGGCATTATGAGCAGGAAGATATCCTACTATACCCGCGAAGGTCTGGAAAAGATCAAGGCGGAATTAAACGAATTGAAGACGAAGGGCCGTACTGAGATAGCACGGCAAATCGCTGAAGCGCGCGATAAAGGGGATCTTAGCGAGAATGCCGAATACGATGCGGCCAAGGATGCGCAAGGCATGCTGGAAGCGAAAATTGCGCAACTTGAAGAACTCGTAGCCAATGCGCGTCTTCTCGATGAATCAACTATCGACACGTCTCGTGTCTCCATTCTTTCTAAAGTAACGATCAAGAATAGAAAGAACGGGGCGTCTTTTACCTATACGCTGGTGTCTGAAGAGGAAGCAGACCTTAAGGTCGGAAAGATTTCTACGTTATCACCTATCGGCAAAGGTCTGTTGGGCAAGAAGGAGGGCGAACTAGCGAAGATCCAAACGCCCGCCGGAGAAATGGAATTCGAGGTCCTCAGTATATCTCTTTGACGGATCGAATCAATGAGACAATAAACGATTATGGCTTCTTTGTTCACCCGTATCGTCAACCGGGAGATCCCCGCGCATATTGTTGCCGAAGACGACCGGTGCCTGGCCTTTCTCGATATCAACCCGCTGGCAAAAGGACATACCCTCGTCATACCCAAGGCGGAAATTGACTACTTTTTCGACCTGGATGACGAGCTATTGGCTGCGTTGTCAGTTTTTTCCAAAAAGGTGGCGCACGCGATAAAACAGGAAATTCCCTGCGAGCGCATTGGTGTTTGTGTGGTGGGTCTTGAAGTGCCTCATGCGCACGTGCACCTCATTCCGATAAACTCAATCGGGGATATCGATTTCAGCAAACCCAAACTGCGCCTTTCGCAGGAGGAGATGGCGTCCATTGCCGTGCGCATTGCCAGCCATTACAAGGGCTAAGAATTTCAAAGGAAATCGATGTCCACGTCAAGCGGATAACGCATCAGGTATTGGAGCGCGTCCTTGACGGTCATGTTTTCGAAGAGCACTTTGTACAGGATGCTCGTAATGGGTGCGCGTACGCGGTAATAGTCGGCGCATTTCTTTACGATGCGCACAGTGTCAATACCTTCGGCGATTTCGTCCATGCCGGCGAGGATCTCGTTCAACGGTATACCTTGCGCGAGTTTGTAGCCGACCTGAAAGTTGCGACTCAGCGAACTGTTGCATGTCGTTACGAGGTCGCCGATACCCGCGAGGCCCAGAAAGGCACGCATGTCGCCCCCTAACGCGCGGCCCAGGTATATCATCTCGATGACGCCCCGGCTGATCAGCAGACCTCGTGCGTTTTCACCATAGCCCATACCGCTAAGCGCGCCGGACGCGATCGCAATAATATTCTTGAGCACGCCGGCGAGTTCGACACCGACGAGATCGTTGTTGCCGTATACCTGGAAGTTTTCGTTTCGCAACAGCTTCTTCCCGATGCTGATCACTTCGTCGAAGGGGCTGGCGATGACGGTGGCGGAAGGATGACCCTCCGCCAACTCGCGCGCCAGGTTAGGTCCGGCCAGGCATCCCACCCGCACAACGATACTTTCTTCCTGGATGACTTCACTCATGGTCTTCACCTGGGTGCGGTCGAGTTGAGCGACCGTTTCGATGGTCTCGTTTTTTGGCAGGGTGAGGTCGAAACCTTTCGTTCCGTGGATCAGGATGTGGAAGGGATGCAGGTGCCGGGCGAGTTTCTTCATCATGGTCCGGAAGTGTGTAGACGGCACGATGGGAAAGATCACCTCGCATTGGTTCGCCACTTCCTCAAGGTCGCACGTAGGCGTGATGTTCGCATGCATGACGTGGCCGCGGTTCGGCAGGCCTTCTTTAATGCGATTCACTACCTTTTCGTCGCGCGCGAAAAGCAAAACCTTTCGCTGACGGGCCAGCAGGTTGGCTACGGCGCTTCCAAAGTTTCCGGCACCGATAACGCCTACAGGCTTGTCAGACAGACTTCTCGAGCTCATAGCCTACCAGGCGGTTGTGGTAATAATACAGCGTGTTGAAGTCGCGCGTGATGATATTGCCTTCTTTGTTCATGAGCAGCGGTCGCTTAAGGTGAAAGATGCCGACGTTGTCGAGTCCGTGACGGATGACCGTATCAATGTCGCTCTTCATATGGGTGGCCATGTTGATCTTGCCCTCTTTCTTAAGCTTTATGATCTGCTTGCGCACGCGGAGGCAGGCGGCACGAAACAGTTCATACTCCAGTTCCTGGTCTTCCTCGGGAAGCCTGATCAGCCCGAAAAGGTCAAGTCGCGGATATTTTTTTTGCCAGAGTTCGAACGCCACGAACGCAACAAGGTGGCTGGAGAATACCCGGTTGATGCGATGATACTCTTTCACGATCTTCTGACTTAACCTGCGGGTGTATTCATCCTCGCGCTGGAGATCGACCGTGATGCGGCCGTCGCTCTTGAAATAATCTTCCGTGTTGATAAGGCGGCCTTCGGCATCCAGGCTGTTGCCGGTATCGTCGACATAGTTGCCCATCACATCCAATCCCTGACCGATCGATACCGAGATATTGGAACCTTTTGTAAAAAACTTGAACAGGAATTGAAGCAACTGCCAGCTGCCATACTTGTCTGCTTCCGGAAGGTAACGGTCCTGCCCTTTGATCGACAGGTAGTCGTCGATGAGGTCGGGCGCTTCCAGCACAAAGTGATAATTCAGGGTGACGGGTACCACAAATATCTTGCGCGGCGTTTCCCCTTCCTTTGCGGTCATGTAGATGTTCCGCTGTGCTTCGATAGCGGTGCTCAGCAAACCGCGCTTCAGGTTCTTTTCGAGCATCCCCGAGCGCGAGCGTGTTCCTCCGGGGAAGAACAGGCTGTGCGCCCCTTTTTGAATAGCCAGTGTGGAGTAGGCTTTGAGTGTTTCCAGGTAGGGCAGGTTCTTTTTCCTTCGGTCGACCTTGTATGCCCCCAGACTATTCATGAAGTAGGCGAAGATCTTGATGTTGAAAAGATTCAATCCCGCGCCGTAGATGAATGCGGGTAATCCGAGCGAGTGGATCACCCATCCTATCAAAATTGAGTCGAGGTTGCTGAAATGGGTGGGGACCATAATTACAGTACCCTGCCGTGCGAGGCGCCTCAGGTGTTTGGCCTTTCCCACTATGTGGATCTTGTCGCGCAGCGTGTACTGGTTGCGAAAGAACGCGCCGAACTTCTTTACCCGCGCGCCATTGAGGAGACGGGAAAACCAGAACTTCACCACCTCGCGGGCGAACTTGTAGGAGCTGGGTTTAAAGTTTCCGGCGATTTCGTTCGCGTATCGGGAGGCGATGCGGTGCAGCAACTCAGCGCTTTTGGCGGCGAGCTCCTCTTCACTGGTATCCGCGTTGAAATTCAGCTCTTCCTTGATTCTGGCCCAAAACCGCGGCTCATCCGGAGGGTCCACGCGCCAGCGGTTGCGCTTCATCCGCTGTTGTTCGCGGTAGACTGTCGTTTCCAGTTCCTCAGCCAGCTGCCGGGGCGTGGGTCGCAACTCGTTAATGCGCTCCAACGCTTCCTGCACAACTTCTTCAATAAATTCCTTTCTGTTCTTGCTAAGTTGATATACGGGCCAGTCGGGGATGCCTTCCAGGATAGGTTTATACCTCTTATTCTTATTCTTCGTCTCTAAAACTTCCATGGGGGCAGTAAAAATAGTACAAAATCCGTCACCCGAAGCCGCTTTGCTCATCGACGCGGCGTAGCGCCTCGTGCAGCGACCGCGCCATGGCATCAAACCGGTCGACAGCTTCCCTGACGAACGTCTCGTCCAGCAGCCGTACGACGGCTTGTTCATCTTCGAATTCGAACTGGTCTACTTTAAAGGTTTGTTCGAGCTGGGCCTGCTCCAGTTTTATGAGATATCGGTTGTTCCAGTGGTACAGGGTGACCTTGCACCCGTCTATAGAAAACTCTTTTAATACACGCATAAGTCATCAAGCTGTCAAATCCGCGCGGAAGATATTCAAAATGCCGCCACTTCTCTGAACGAAAGGGGGGAAATGGCAGGGTTGAGCGTTCGGGCCTGAACGTTTTCTTGCATATTTTTGGAATAAAATGCCGTCCAGAGCCGTTATATGATGGGTTTTCATTCTGGACTGGAAGCCCTATATTGTGGATCAATCCAGGGGATTCAGGGCCTCCCCGGTAACTCGCTAGCATGAATTCCTCCGTGAAACACTTCAATATTTTGGTGGCCCTGGCCTTCCTCTGTACGGCCGGCGCCTTTCAGGCCGGTGCTACGCACTTGAGGGCCGGCGAAATCACCGTCGTTCGGGAGAACTGCCAGTCGCTAACCTTTACCATTACCGTAACGGTCTATACCAATACCGCCTCCTCAGTCCTTTTCGGAGGACGGGTGGGAGAGGAAGATATTCTGGAGTTTGGCGACGGCCAGTGGGTGTTGGTTCCGGAAACCCCAAATACCCCCAGGCCGGACCTCGGGCCGGAAATTGGCACCGCCAGTTTCACCATAAGCCATACCTACCCGGGACCCGGGAAATATACCATCAGCTATCGCGAACCCAACCGCAACCAGGGGGTGCTCAATATGGACGCGTCGGTGAATACCCGGTTCTATATTGAAACCGAGATTTTCATCGATCCCTTTTTGGGTTGCAACAATACGCCGGTCTTATTAATCCCGCCGATAGACCAGGCCTGTACGGGCGTGGCCTTTTTCCATAACCCCGGCGCCTACGACCCCGATGGTGACAGTCTTTCCTATGAATTGGTGGTTCCCTTTTCCGACCGCAACCTCCAGGTAGTGCGCTACCAGGATCCGGCCGCCAATGAACCCCGGCAGTTCTATATGAACTACAACAACGGCAACGAAACTGCCGACGGCCCACCGAGCTTTAAAATCGATCCGATAGACGGTACCATCACCTGGGATGCCCCGGGCAGACAAGGCGAGTATAATATCGCGTTCGTGATCATTGAGTGGCGGAAGATTGCCGGGCAGTGGATCAAGGTGGGCTTTGTCAGACGGGATATGCAAATCCTCGTTAACGACTGCAACAACGAGCGTCCCGACCTGATCATTCCCGAAGACATATGCGTGGAAGCGGGCACAACTTTAAACGAGACGATCTTCGGTATCGATCCGGAAAACCATCCCGTTAAGATTGAAGCGTTCTCCGAGATTTTCAATTTTCCGCCGGCAAACTCACCGGCGACATTTACGCCGGTGCCTGATTTTCGTCCGTCGAACCCACCGTACGAACTCAACTTCGAATGGAACACAACGTGCGACCATATCAAGCAGCAGCCTTACCAGGTGGTCTTCAAGATTACAGATAATCCCGGCACCGACGGCCCCAGACTCGTCACATTCAAGACGTGGAACATTACCGTTGTCGCGCCCAAGCCTGAATGGGAGTCTGCCACGCTTGACCCCAATAGCCGATCCGTACAGCTCGACTGGGAAGATTACGTCTGTCCTAACGCACGCGATATACAGATATGGCGACGCGTTGACAGCAATCCCTACACGCCGGAAAACTGCGAGACCGGTATGCCGGAATCCCTGGGGTACAGTCTGATTGCAACGGTCTCCGCGTCGGGTCTTTCCGAATACCTTGACAACAACGGAGGGACTGGCCTCGCGCCGGGCGCCACATACTGCTATCGGTTGGTGGGTGTATTCCCCGCGCCCAGTTCCGGAGAAAGCTATATATCTGAAGAAATCTGTGTTGGACCCATACTGGCCGACGCACCGGTCATCACGCATGTTACAGTCGATGAAACCGATCTGCAGGACGGCGTCGTCACCGTGCGATGGAGGGAACCGTTCGATGCTGATCCCTCACAGTTTCCGCCGCCGTATCAATATAAGGTGTTGCGTGGTGAGGGTTTTACGGGTCCACCCACAACCGAAGTCAGCGGGATGCTGAACACGCTTACCTTCACCGACAACGGATTGAACACCGAAAACCTCGTATACAACTACGCTATCATATGCTATGACAATAACGGCGGGACTGTTGACACATCCGCTGTGGCGTCTACCGTTCGGGCAGAGGCGCGTTCGGAGCTTGAACGGATCGATGTGACGTGGTCGGCCGTAGTGCCCTGGTCGAACATAACACCCCAGTACCCCTTGCACCTGGTGTACAGAGGCGACCCCGACCAGGATCCCGAAGATTTTGAACTTATCGGAAGTGTTGACGTAACCGTCGACGGCTTCGTCTACGTCGATGAAGGGCAACACAATGGCGAACCCCTTCAGGATGATCAGACCTATTGCTATCGTATTCTGACACGCGGTGCCTACGGTAACCCGGAGATCGATGAACCCCTTGAGAATTTTTCTCAGGTGATCTGTGCCCAGCCCAGCGATACCATACCGCCATGCCAGGTGTCCATGCCTGTCGCCATCGATGCGCCGGACTGCGAGAATTACCTCGGAGGATGCGGCGAGACGGTATTCTCAAATCGCATTGAGTGGCAACGTCCCGTCACGGGCGACTGTCAGAATGATATCGACTCATACAATATCTACGTCTCAAATACCATGGGCGGAGATTTCGTGCTTCATGCCACTGGCATACGCGACCTGTTTTTTGAAGATAAGAACCTTGCGTCGAATGCACGATGCTACCGGGTGGCTGCAGTAGACCGCTCGGGTAATGAAGGTGAACTCAGCGACCCGATTTGTATCGACAACTGTCCCTATTACGAGCTTCCGAATCTTTTCACGCCCAATGGCGACAAGTGCAACGACGTCTTCAGCGCATATCACAACCGCCCCGTGGAAGGAGGGGGTGAAGAAGGCGGACCCTGCACTAGCATTCCCCAGGAAAGCCGGCTGAAGTGCGCGCGCTTCGTGGATAAGGTTGAATTCCGCGTGTACAACCGGTGGGGTAAGGAAGTTTATACCTATCAGTCGGGCGGCGAACGCACCATCTACATCGACTGGGACGGTCGCGACGAAGACGGCCGGGAACTGTCTTCCGGTGTCTACTACTATGTCGCGGAGGTTACCTTCCTCACCATTGATCCCGCCAAACGTAATCAGACCATTAAGGGGTGGGTGCATTTGTTGAGATAGGTGTTGAAGCAGTCGGGCAGACACTTCAACACATTTTTATACCTTTGACCCCGATTGATACCTGAGAATAGTGAAAGCATTCATCTTCCCCGGCCAGGGTTCGCAGTTTTCCGGAATGGGCAAAGAGCTCTACGAGACGAACGCGACGGCCCGAGCGTTTTTTGATCAAGCCAACTCGGTGTTGGGATTTGATATTACAGCCATCATGTTTTCCGGAACGGCCGATGAGTTGAAACAGACGCGTGTTACGCAGCCGGCTATCTTCATACATTCCGTCGCGACCGCGCTTTCAGGAAAGGAATTCAAGCCCGGTATGGTTGCGGGCCACTCCCTTGGAGAATTTTCGGCGCTCGTTGCGTCGAAGGCGCTCACCTATGAAGACGGACTTCGTCTTGTGGCACGGCGTGCGGAGGCCATGCAGCGGGCTTGTGATATGAATCCTTCTTCAATGGCGGCAGTGCTGGGCCTCGACGATAAGGTTGTCGAAGACATATGCGCTTCAATCGATGACGTGGTGGTGCCTGCGAACTACAACTGCCCCGGACAACTTGTGATATCGGGAACCACAGCCGCGGTGACGCTGGCGTGTGAAAGGCTGAAGGAGGCCGGAGCCAAACGCGCGATGATCCTCCCCGTCGGCGGTGCATTTCATTCGCCGTTAATGGAACCGGCGCGGCAGGAGCTGGCCGATGCGATCGCATCGACGGCCTTCTCGACGCCCGTTTGTCCGGTTTACCAGAACGTAAACGCCTTGCCTTCTGTCCGTGAGGACGACATCCGTAAGAACCTGATTGAACAACTCACCGCCCCTGTCCGGTGGACGCAATCCGTCCAAAATATGGTGAAAGACGGTGCGAAGTATTTCTATGAATGCGGTCCGGGCAAAGTATTGCAAGGGTTGGTGCGAAAGATTGCCCCTGAGGTAGAGACCGGCGACTTTGCCATGTCGCAGCAGTAACCCCCGCAGTGTGCTGGCTGTAGCGCCTTAAGGGAGCCGTTCAACCCCGGATGAATCCTGACACTCTTCAAGGAGTACGGAGACGGTCTTGTTCAATTCGGGATGCATAAGTTGCGGACTCAACTCGGCGAGGGGTTCAAGCGTGAAACGTCTGAACGGTATACCCGGATGGGGAATATCAAGGTGTGCGTTGTGGATGATCTGGTTCTCATAGAACAGGATGTCTATATCGATGATGCGGGCATCCCATTTTACGCGCCGCACGCGACCCATAGACGATTCGATGGCGTTGATGCCATCCAGCAATTCGTGGGGCGGCAATGGAGTACTGATCTGAACGACCTGGTTCAGGAAGCTGGGTTGATGCGTGTTGCCCCACGGGGCTGTACGATAGCGTGACGAAGCGGCGACAATGACGCCCAGTTCGGATGCGATTTGTCCCAGGGCGTGGGCCAGGTTCGCGGCGGTATCGCCCAGGTTAGATCCCAGGAGGAGAAAAACCCCACTCGACCGCGGTTGCCCGGATTGCCTGCCTGGTTTTACAATGGTAGGCACATTCCTTATTTTTGGACACAAAAATACACTAAATGGGATTTCTCAAAGCATTTCTTTCCTCATGCCTGGGCGCATTGGTAGCCATGATCATCTTTGCCTTGCTGGTCATTGCGGTCATTGGCGGCATAACAGGAGAAAAGAAGGTGATCATCGAAAGCAATTCCATTCTGCACGTCAAACTCGATGCGCCGATAAACGAACTTGAAGTTGAGAGCCCACTGGCCGGACTACCCGTGCTGGGTGCATCCGATGCTAACATAGGTGTGCTTCAGCTGATCCGTACCATTGAACACGCAAGCGACGACGACAATATACAGGGCATACTGCTCGAAGCAGAACAACCGCAGGCGTCGTACTCCACGCTCGAAGAGATACGGCAGGCGCTTCTGCGATTCAGGGAGAGCGGTAAGTGGGTGATCGCATACTCGGGCAACATGAGTGAAGGCGCGTACTTCGTCGCCTCGGCTGCCGATAACATATACATGAACCCGGAAGGGCGCTTTGAATTCAATGGACTTACCGCGCAGTTCGTGTCGTTCAAGAAGTTGCTCGACAAGCTTTCGATTCGTCCCCAGGTCTTTCGTGTGGGCGAATTCAAAAGCGCGGTAGAGCCCTTCCTGCAGGAGTCCATGAGTGAGGAAAACCGCCTGCAACTCCTGTCCATCATCGAATCAATTCAGAATCAATACCTCCAGCGCGTGTCAGACAGCCGCGGCATCTCCCTGGACGAACTCAAACAAATGGCTGACAACAGCCTGGCCCGGGATGTAAAACAGGCCGAAGCCCTCAAGCTGATCGATTCTGCCTTGTATTCCGATGAGGTCGAAAAGATTCTCATGGAGCGTGTGGGGATTGACGACCGCGACAGGCTTTCCCTCGTGAGCTACGCAAAATACCGCAAAAGCTTCAGCCTCTCCAGGCCATCCGGCAACGAGATCGCGGTGATCGTCGCGGAGGGTACAATACTTCCCGGTGAATCGGATCAGCAAACGCAACCCCTGGTAGGCGCAGACACCTATGTGAAGCTTATCCGCCGTGCACGGACGAATGATCGTATCAAAGCGATTGTGATACGCATTAACTCTCCCGGCGGAGAGTATCAGTCGTCCGACCGGATTTGGCGGGAGATCACGCTCGCATCGCAGGTGAAGCCGGTGATTGCATCGATGGGCGACTATGCTGCATCGGGAGGCTATTATCTCGCCATGGCGTGCGATACAATCGTAGCCAGCCCTACGACGGTAACAGGATCTATCGGCATCTTCGGAATTATGTTCGATCTGTCGGACTTCTTTGATGAAAAGCTGGGGATCACTTTCGACGAAGTGCGTACCGGTAAGTTCGGTGAAATGTTCACTGTCACCCGACCCCTTACAGCCGAGGAGCGCGCCTTTTGGCAACAAGAGCTTGACGAAAGTTATGAGTCGTTTCTGGAAAAGGCTGCAGAAGGTAGAGGCATGAGTAAGGATGAGGTTCGGGCTGTGGCTGCGGGACGCGTATGGACTGGAGAGCAGGCAGCCGGGAACGGGCTTGTGGATCTGTTGGGTGGTATCGACGATGCCGTACGAATTGCGGCGGAGCGTGCAGGCATATCAGACGATTACAGACTGCGCTACTATCCTGAGCGTAAGTCGTTCCTTGAACTGTGGCTGCAACAGGCACAGGAGGCCCAGGTTCGTTCTGAATTGGGCAGCCTGCACCGTTGGTATAACGAAGCGAGGAAAATCAGCGAATACCAGGGCGCACAGGCCCGCCTTCCCTTTGAGTTTGACTTGAAATAATGAATGATACTATGAGTGAACTACGGCATGACTGGACCCGCGAGGAGGTAGCGTCAATTTATAACACGCCCATTATGGAACTGATCTATCGCGGGGCTTCCGTTCATCGCCGATATCATGACCCCTCTGAAGTGCAGGTGTGTACCCTGTTATCCATCAAGACCGGCGGATGCCCGGAAGACTGTAGTTATTGTCCGCAGGCCGCCCGCTACCATACCGACGTTGCGGTACATCGGTTGCTTGACGTGGAAGAAGTGTTGACGAAGGCAAGCGAAGCCAAAGAGGCGGGAAGTACGCGGTTCTGCATGGGTGCTGCCTGGCGCGAGGTTCGCGACAACAGCGACTTCGACAAAGTCATCGAGATGGTAAAGGGCGTGAACGCCATGGGTATGGAAGTATGCTGCACGTTGGGTATGCTCACACCCGATCAGGCGCGGCGGCTAAAGGAAGCGGGATTGTATGCTTACAACCATAACCTCGATACGAGTGAATCGTTCTACCACGAGATCATCACCACGAGGAACTATGATGACCGCCTTGACACGCTCGGCAACGTACGCGAAGCGGAAATAGCCGTTTGCTCGGGAGGTATTATCGGTATGGGCGAGCGGGAGGCTGACCGCATCGACATGCTGATCACCCTGGCGAATCAACCCCGGCATCCCGAGTCGGTTCCTATCAATGCCCTGGTGCCGGTCCCCGGTACGCCGCTCGAAAACCAGCCCAAAGTTCCTGTCTGGGATATGGTCCGGATGATTGCGACGGCACGGATCATTATGCCCCGCGCTATGGTGCGGCTTTCGGCAGGGCGTGTCCGGATGTCTATGGAGGAGCAGGCGCTCTGCTTCCTTGCGGGGGCCAACAGTATCTTTGCGGGAGACAAATTACTCACCACACCCAACCCTGATTACCCTGCGGACCAGGAGTTATTCCAAACCTTGCAACTGAAGCCCAGGAAGGCGTTTCAGGAGACGAAACAAGGACTCTAGGGGCCGATTTTCCCTCGATTTTTCATGTAATATTTTGCGTGATTTTGTCACATTTGACTATCAATTGTGACAAAATCGCCCCAGTGCTGACCTCTGGGAAGCCGTGCATTAAACGAGGGGTGGTTACTTTTTTTGGGCTTGATCGGCAACTCGACCGGGGATATGTTCACTTCACCCTCCGTATTCCAATACTGATCCCGATTTACATGCTACTTATCGCCTGGTATTCTCTGTTTGCCGCACACGTCTGTAGAATGTAATGCCAGGTTAACAATAGACCCGGCCAATAGCACCGAGGGAAGATGGGCTGTCTTTTTTTGACGTTTGAGACACACGCGCCTCAAACGATAGCTTGAATTTTAAAGGAAAAACGAGCTATCGCTGTCGGTTTTTTTATAAACAACGAAAAAAGGTACACGATTTCGCGTACCTTTTTTCATATCGATCAGTTTAGGTTCAATTGTTACCACTGGTTCGGATCCTCCATAGCAAAGCCGCTATTGGGGGTAGATGCCGTGGTTGTAGCCGTGCTACTGGCGGTAGCTGCGGGCATGTCGTTCGACTGGTTGCTGATAACCGTGAAGGACAGGAGAATTGCAGCGGCTATGATGAATAGTAAGGATTTCGTTTTCATGGCTATAGAATAAGTAATCTAAATTCTTAACTTGGTTACAGAGGATCAAAGCTGCCGGCTCCTCCGCCATTATGCGGCTTTACGGGGCTTACTTCGTCTTCAGTGCAGGAAGTGAGGGCCATTGAACTTACGAGTGCGATGACCATAATGTAGATGATCTTTTTCATGGGTTGTTAGGTTTGGGTTTTTGATTTTTTGATATGAACCTGGGTTGCTTCGTAAAGAGATTAAAGCGGGTCAAAGCTTCCAGCTCCACCACCATTGTGCGGCTTCACCGGGCTCACTTCATCTTCAGTACAGCCACTCAGGGCAAGGGAACTAGCAATGGCAATAGCCATTATGTAGAACAGCTTTTTCATATAGGGTTGGTTTTAGGTTTTTGTTTATTTTTCTGTTTGGAGTAATTTTGTAAACCAAAGGTGCGGGTTGTCTTTAATCTATTTGGCGTAATAAAATTTCATTCGTTACCCGTGTACGATAATTTTTTGAAAGCTATCATTGGCCTGACGATATTTTTGTCGGCCTTACTCGGGATAAGAGGTGAAGTTTACGCCCAACAGGATGAGCTCGATTCACTCAACGCCTTACTCCCTGAAACCCGCGGCAGACAACGGTTTGAAGTACTCTATGCACTTGCCCGGATACACTCTGAAAAGAACTATGACCTGGCATTGTCTTATGCACAACAAGCAAAGGAAGTAGCGCTATCAACCGGCGACAGCCTTGCGCTCGTAAAGGCAGGCCGTGCCCTCGGTAACCTGTACGTAAAGAAGAGCGACCTTGAGGCAGCCATCCAGCAATACAAACCCGTGCTGGGTGTTGCCCGCAGAAACCAATACACCGATCAGCTTAAGTTCCTTTTGAACGGTCTGGCGTTAGCCTATACCTACCAGGCCAACTATGACAATGCCCTGGATTACCACTTTCAGTCTCTCGTCATCCGCGAGGCGGAAGGCAATCCGCTGGAGATGAGTATCGCCTATAACAACATCGGGCTGGTATACTATAAGCTGCGCGACTTCGAACAGGCACTCGACTACTTCCTGAGATCACTTGAGATCAAGCGCGAGGCTAACAACTATTACGACATCGACTATTGCCTGATCAACATCGGGCTTTGCTACAACGCTCTATCCGAGAACGCCAAGGCCGTACGCTATCTCAATGAAGCGCTGACTTATTGCCAGGATCGTTGTACCGCCGAGCGACTCAACCAGATCTATTATACACTGGGATCTGCCAACCTCGGCCTGGGAAACCTGGAAGAGGCATACCGCCATTATCAGACTTCCTATGAGATCGCCCTCGACAACGAGAACAAGCGATGGGAAGCAGAGAACTTGTTCGGCCTGTATATGGTGAGCGCAAACATGAACGACCCCGAACGCGCAATCCAGTTCCTTCAGCAGGTGGAAGCCATTCTCGAAACAATTGAATACACCGAATTGCGCATTAGTGTATTCAGCGCCTTTGCCGACGTATATGCATCGCGAAGGGATTTCGAAAAGGCCTCGGCTTACCAGGACAAATACATTAGCCTTAAGGATAGCGTTTATAGCGAGCAGCTGATCAGTAACCTGGCCAAGATCAAGACTAACTTCGAAGAACGACAGAACATCGCCATCATCGCTTCCAAGAACGAAGCGCTCATCCGGCAACAGCGCTTCAACATCGCTATCGTGATCATCGCGGTGCTGGCAGGCCTGCTCGTGTTCGTACTCTATCGAAGCAACCTCGTTAAGAAACGCGTGAACCAGGCGTTGTCCGATGCCAAGGTTACCATCGAAGATCAGAACCGTCAGCTGACGTCCCTCAACCGGAACCTCGAACGAATGGTCGACGCCCGCACGATCGAACTCCAGGTGGCAAATGAAGCCTTAAAACGCGTTAACGACGAACTGGATAACTTCATCTATAAAACATCTCACGACATCCGCGGCCCGCTGGCCAGTCTCAAGGGTATGTGTAACGTGGCCATCATGGACGTAAAGGATCCCCTGGCACTCGATTACTTCAACAAGCTTGATGCTACCGCAGAGAAGCTCAACACAATCCTCACCCGGCTCTTGATCATCAACCAGATCAACAATTCATCCGCCAGCCATGAGCTCATCGACTTCGCCGAGATCGTCGACGACGTTATCGTATTGGAGCGAAAGCGAGGCTTGCCACCACGCCTGACCATCAAAAAGGAAATCGAAGAAAATATCGTCTTCTATTCCGACAAAGAACTGATACGCATCATCCTTGAGAACCTCATCGATAATGCGATCAAGTTCTATAACGATTCAGACCGTGCCGATCCGTTTGTTATGATCAAGGTGGAGCGCGACGGCAACACGCTCAAGGTGCGGGTGATCGACAACGGCATCGGCATAAGCCAGGTCAACCCGGATAAGATCTTCCAGATGTTCTCCAGGGCATCCGAGCGTTCAGGTACAGGTGGCATCGGCCTGTATCTTACCAAGACTGCCACCGAGAAAATAGGAGGGCAGATCGACCTCAAGACCACACCGGAAGGCTACACAGAGTTCTTCGTTAAGTTCTCCCTCACCACCTCCCGAATGCGGGCTGAAGTGGCCGTCTAGCCTTTTTTCGCAACGTTACTATTATCATCTTTGCAGGGGCTCAACCGACCCGATCCGGTTATAGTATTCATCATGAAAAAATTTAAGAGATATACCGTCACCTCCGCGCTTCCCTATGCCAACGGACCGCTTCATATCGGACATATCGCGGGCGCCTATCTGCCTGCCGACACTTATGTACGTTACCTGCGGCTCAGGGGTGAAGATGTGATCTATGTAGGAGGCTCCGACGAACACGGTGTGGCTATTACCCTGGGCGCGCGTAAAGAAGGTGTCTCGCCGCAGGCGTTTGTCGACAAGTATCACGAGATAATGAAGAAGTCCTTCCAGGAGTTCGGCATTTCATTCGATGTGTACTCGCGAACGTCGGCAAAGGTCCATTACGATACAGCACAGGAGTTTTTTACCAACATCTACAACAAAGGCATACTTCAAGAAGAGACGTCAGACCAGTATTACGACGAGCAGGAGGGCATCTTCCTTGCCGACAGGTACATCATTGGTACGTGTCCGAATTGTGGTTATGAGAACGCATACGGTGATCAGTGCGAACGCTGCGGCACGAGTCTTAGTCCCCGCGAACTCATCAACCCCAGGTCTACCGTCTCCGGTCAGCCGCCTGTACTCCGTGAAACAAAGCATTGGTACTTTCCCCTCGACCAGTACGAGTCGTGGCTGAGGGAGTGGGTTCTGGAAGGACACAAAGACGACTGGAAGACGAATGTATACGGCCAATGCAAGTCCTGGATCGATCAGGGCCTCCAACCGCGATCCATCACCCGCGACCTTGACTGGGGCGTGCCTGTGCCCCTTCCCGAGGCCGAAGGCAAGGTGCTGTACGTTTGGTTCGATGCGCCCATCGGATACATCTCCGCAACCAAGGAGCTGAGACCTGACGACTGGCAAAAGTATTGGAAGGATCCGGACACCCGCCTCATTCACTTTATCGGCAAGGATAACATCGTGTTCCATTGCATCATCTTCCCCGCCATGCTGAAGGCTGCGGGCGACTATGTGCTGCCCGACAATGTGCCGGCCAACGAATTCCTGAACCTGGAAGGCGACAAGCTTTCGACGTCGCGCAATTACGCCGTGTGGCTCCACGAATACCTTCAGGAACTGCCGGGACGCCGCGACGAATTGCGATACGTACTCACCAGTATTTCACCGGAGACGAAGGACTCCGACTTCACCTGGAAGGATTACCAGCAGAAAGTAAACAGCGAACTGGTAGCCATTCTGGGTAACCTGGTGAACCGGGTGATGGTCCTCACCTGGAAGTACTTCGACGGCGTGGTGCCTGCCGCGGCTGAGTTGACAGGATCCAGCGACGTGAGAACCGCGATCAACCGGGCTAAGGATGAAACGCTCGCCCAGTTCAATGAGAACATCGGGGAAATGATCCATGCGCTCGACACGTTCCGCTTCAGGGAAGCGCAGTTTCACATGATGAACCTCGCACGCGCCGGCAACAAGTTTCTCGCCGATACACAGCCCTGGAAGGTCGCGAAAACCGACAAGGACGCCGTGGCCCATATATTGCGCTTCGCGTTGAACCTGTGCGGCAACATCGCGCTCGCATCCGAACCCTTCCTTCCCGACGGCGCAGCGGCAATGCATAGACAGCTAAACGATGAAACACCCGCAGCAGCGCGTACGGCTTTCTGGACCGAGCGTCGAATAGTCGACACCGTTACCGACCGTCACCGGTTGAACAAAGCTGAGCTGTTATACCGCAACGTGGAGGACGCCGATATCGAGCGGCAGATAGCGAAGCTGCAAAAGGCACGCGAAGCTAAAGTCGCCGCCCCCGGAGGGAAGCTGGAGCCACTCAAGGCCGAAATCAAGTTCGATGATTTTGCCAAGCTCGACATCCGTGTGGGTAAAGTATTGCAGGCTGAAAAGGTCGAGAAATCGGATAAGCTCCTCAAGCTTCTGGTCGACACCGGCATTGACAGGCGTACCATCCTCAGCGGCATCGCCCGCCATTATAAGCCCGAGGACCTGGTGGGCAAACAAGTGACGCTCATAGCGAACCTGGCGCCGCGAAAGATGATGGGTGTCGAATCGCAGGGTATGATCCTGATGGCCGAAGACCAGGACGGGAAGCTGCGGCTGGTCGTCCCTTCCGACCCTGTTACCCCCGGGTCAACCGTTAGCTGATCCGCTGTACTTGTCGAGTTTCTCCCCAAAGGTCACGTCCGCGTTCTTGCGAACGTGTAACTTGATGGTTACGACGATCTCTTCAGCCCCGGCATCGAGGCAGGCCTGTTGGGCCAATTTGACGGTACGCATGACCTCGTCGTAAGGTCCTTCAATCACTGTTTCCATAGCGCCCACCTGGTAGCGAAGTCCGCTGGCGTCGATGGCCTCGATGGCTTTGTCGATCAGCGAATAGGCGCGGTCGCCCGACGTCAGCGGGACGATTTGGAGGGCCAGGTGAATATTGTGTTTCATGATTGTGAGGGTTATCGTATTGCATCAATCGTTATACAGGCTCATGGTGCGGTTGAGACCCTGGGTACAGAACGATAAGATCATCTCTACCGCCTTTTCGATGTGCTTGGGCAGGGCCTCAAACTCCTCGGGCGTAAAACGGCTCAGTACGTAGTCGACCTGGCCGCCCCGCGGAAAGTCGTTGCCTATTCCGAACCTAAGACGCGGGTAGTCCGGGCCACCCAATTCGGCTTCTATGCTGTGCAGGCCGTTATGTCCTGCTGTGCTTCCCTTGCCTCTCATTCGGAGGCTGCCGAAGGGGAGTGCTACGTCGTCGACGATGACCAGCAGGTTTTCCTTCTGTATCTTCAGCGTGTTGGCCCAGTACCGAACGGCCTTGCCACTCAGGTTCATGTACGTGGACGGTTTGATCAGGTGCAGGTTCCTGCCCTTGTACCGGCCTTCGGCCTTATCGGCGAGGCGTTGGGTCGAGAACGTCGCGTTGAGTTTGTCGGCCAGTTGGTCGAGTACGAGGAAACCGATGTTGTGGCGCGTCAGTTCGTATTCGCCTCCGATATTTCCCAGTCCTGCGATAAGGTATTTCATGATGGCCGTAACTCGGTGAAGTGCAAGGTATACAAGCGCCAAAAATAAAGAGAGTCCCGGACACACGCCGGGACTCTCCATCAAACTTTGCCGAACACCGTTATTTCTTGGGTTCTTCTTTCTTTTCGGCACCGGCCGCGGGCGCCTCCGCAGGTGCGGCCTCAGTGGTGGCGACTTCCATTTTCGCAGCCCGGGGCACTTCAACGACCGCAATGGGAGCGTTGGGCGATTCGGAGAATTCAATTTCCGCACGGGCTATGTCGCCGACCTTCACCGCATGGTGGAAGTCGAGGTGCGACACATCAACGTCGATATGATCCGGCATGTCCTTAGGATAGGCGATCACGACGAGCGAGTCCTTCTTTCTGACCAGCGTACCGCCCTTCACGACGCCCGGCGCCTGGCCGACAATCCGTGTGGGGATCTTCATTCTGATCTTTCTATCTTCCGAAATACGCAGGAAGTCAGCATGCATGATGACTTCACTGACGGGATGGAATTGTATGTCTTGCAGGATAGCCTGACATTCCTCCCCTTCGATGTTAAGGTGCACGAAGTGTGCTTCGTTGGTATAGACGAGGTCGCGGAAAAGGATCATCGGAGCGTGGAAGTGTATCTGGGGGCCTGCGCCGTACAGAACGCAGGGCACATTGCCTTCTTCCCTTAGTCGCTGTGAGTCGCTCTTGCCGAGATTTGCTCTTTTATACCCTATAATCTCAACTGTTTTCATGATGTGTATTTATTTTTTGTGAATGATTACAACTGAATGAACAAGGAGCTGATGGATTCGTGATCGTGGATCTTTCGTATCGCCTTTGCAAACAGGTCAGATACCGTCAGCACCTTGATCTTTGAAAGGTTCTTTTTCAGCGGGATGGTGTCGGTGACGACGAGTTCTTCAAGCGCTGATTCCTGAATGTTCTCGTATGCTTTGCCGGACAGCACGGGGTGGGTACACACTGCGCGCACCGTCTTGGCGCCTTTCTCCTTGAGCAAGGCTGCGGCACGGCAAATGGTTCCGCCCGTATCCACCAGGTCGTCGACCAGCACCACATCTTTACCCTCTACTTCACCGATCAGCCGCATGGAGCTTATCTTGTTGGCCTCCTTGCGGTATTTGTCGCATACGGCGAGTTCGGCCTCGAAGTATTTTGCAAAGCTTCGTGCCCGCTTGATGCCGCCTACGTCCGGCGACGCGAACATAATGTCGGTAAGGCCGAGTGATTTGAGGTAAGGGACGAAAATGTAGGCGCCGTCCAGGTGGTCTACGGGAATATCGAAGAAACCCTGGATTTGGTCAGCGTGGAGGTCGCACGCCATAATGCGCGTAGCGCCTGCCGCCGAAATGAGGTTGGCAATCAGTTTGGCGGCAATGGAAACACGGGGTTTATCCTTTCGGTCCTGCCGCGCATATCCGAAGTAGGGGATAAGGACGTTAACGCTGGAGGCGCTGGCCCTACGCGCTGCGTCGACCATGAGGAGCAGTTCCAGGAGGTTGTCGGCAGGCGCGAAGGTGGACTGGATGATGAACACCTCGTGACCGCGTACCGACTCCCCAATGAAGGGAGACATCTCGCCATCGCTAAAGCGTTGGTAGTGAACTTTCCCCAAGGGCTCACCATAGGCATGGGCTATACGCTGAGCCAGGTAGATAGTAGCGCTTCCACTAAGAATTTTTACAGCCATGATCGTCAGGTCCCTACCGGGCCGGCACCCCAATTAATACAAAAATCCCGTCTCCAGGCGGGATCCTCTCGTTGCCCGACCAGGGCTCGAACCTGGACTTTCCTGAATCAAAATCAGGCGTGTTGCCAGTTACACCATCGGGCAAAGTGATGTAAGTCCCCAAATTGGGATTGCAAAGGTAGAATTATTTTTCAAAAAGTAAGGCCG
>DATGQD010000017.1:0-6265 GCA_035304385.1 Cyclobacteriaceae bacterium | reverse complement strand
CGCGGCGATTGCGGCGGACTGGCCTAACACCATAAACACCGGTTCCATTCGGATTGACCCAAACGCAATATGGCTTGCCGACAAACACACGGGAACAATAAGGTTGGTCGCCTCAGCTTTCTTCGGAACAATGGCACGGTAGGAAATGGGATAAGGCGGGAACCCACCCACTTCCACGTTGCCTTCGTTTTTCACCTGGCCGTCCACCACGATACGCTGGCAATTATGAGAATCCATGGTGTACGCCGCCAATCCCACAGGATCGTCGACAACTTCCTCACCTACGCAATTGGCCTGGGTCAT
The DNA here is from genome assembly GCA_035304385.1 of Cyclobacteriaceae bacterium. GTDB lineage: Bacteria > Bacteroidota > Bacteroidia > Cytophagales > Cyclobacteriaceae > ZC4RG29. The sequence continues at coordinate 5,962 of DATGQD010000017.1, read as the reverse complement.
CACATACTCCCCTACCATGCGCCGTGCCTCACGAACATAAAGTTGTGGAGACCAATTATCCGTATCAACATATTCATCCTTCGGATATCCCCACCGCCTGACTTCATCCTGCAACTCCTTCGGTACCCGTGGATCGGATGCATAGAAGTAAAGGAGCCCGCGCGTATAAGCGCTGTGCGCTTTCACGATGGCCTCACGCTCTGCATAGGTTCCTTCGGCATACCCATGGCTATAATTGATCATGTCCGTTGAAAAGCCGCCGCGGTTGTTAATGTCCGTCTTAGCATTCGGCATCAGGCTCCAGATGAAGTAGTCGTTGATATCACGTTTGTCGGCCTGCACTTCGAACAACCGGACGAGTAATTCGTACCGCGTCGAGTCGTAATCGTCCGGACGCGTAATCGGCACCTGATTGTCGGTGTTGTCCGTAAGGCATATCCGGAAGTTATACGCCTGTACAAGCTTATCACCACTCCCCTTCTCTTTGAGTTTCGCATCACTAATGCCCCACAGCAATCCGCTATCAGGATCACCGGCCACTACATACGGATCCACGCCATCAGGGAACTGATGCCCATCGAGTAGTTGGACGCCGTTGTAAGTTTCACCATACAGACTGTTTGCCTCGCGACCGACAAAATAGCTCACGCCCGCTGCCGCCATAAGGTCGCCTTCATAGGTGGCATCGATAAAGACCTTCCCCGACAGCACCTTTCCACTCTCCATCGAGATGCTGACGATAGCATTACCGTCTTTCGTAACCCCACCATTTCTGTTGAGTCGTTCCCCGAGGACAACCTCGATGCCGGCTTCCGCGATCATATCCTCGAATACTTTTAGCGCTGCCGAAGGTTCGAAGGTCCACATGGTCTCCTCCCCGGCCTCCGTACGCGTTTGTCCCCCATCTCGATACTCTTCCCAACGCTGCCACCTCCAATTTGACGAGTCGTCATAGTATCGCCTGATGTTCTGATAAAATTCGCGTGAAATTCCCCCGATCGCCGATTTGTTGCCAATATCGGTCTGACCCAACCCGCCGGTTGTGAGTCCACCGAGACGCCGTGAAGGCTCAATGAGAACAACGGATTTACCCATCCGCGCGCATTGTATGGCTGCGGCAATGCCGCCAGAGCTGCCGCCGTACACAACCACATCATAATCGGGCTGAGATGTCCTGGAGGTACAACACGTAAACAGAAATACAACGAGAACGAGAAGGTAAGCAGGCCGGATCATAGCGTCAGGTTGGTTCAAAATAAAGGTAAGACAGCAACGGATTATCTCCAAGGGCGTGGGACGCGCTACAGCAGAGTGGAGTTATTTCAACGTCTGTTTCCGGATTTGGATTTCGCCAATTCAGCGTCCGAAAATACCTGCATGGATTCGTCGCAAGATAAATCCGGATCGAAGGGAAAAACGACGATTAGGCCGGCGCCCGTATCCTTCGGCATAGTAAATGTATATTTTACAGTGAGCAGAAAGAAATTCGCTGGGTTTGAATTCCTCTAGACACATTACCGTATCACTTCACGTTCTCATCTGGGGCGCAATACTACTGTTACCTGCTTTCTTCGACGGCCCGGATGAACTGTACGGAGATGTGGGCCCTTTCCGATGGAATTTCTTTACACTGGCCAACTTGCTACATATCGGGCTTTTCTATTTCAATGCCTTTTATCTCTATCCGCGGTTGCTGCAACGGCGCAAATGGGGACTTTATATGGTGTGGATTGTGGGCTTAATCGCTGCTGTCTATCACATTAAATTGCTGATCCTTGTGATCTGGTTTCCGGCCCTGGCCCGGACCGAAGCTGCGTTCGCACTAACCCTTTTCCCAATCGTGTTCATTCTTCTTATGAGCATTATGTATCGACTCGTACTTCACAAGTTCAGCCACGAACGCAGCAGACCCGGTATGTAATTGGCGCATTTAGTTCGCCAGCGATTTCGCGGGAACAGTAACTTCGTATACGCCACCTTTGTCGAGCCCGAGATAGAGGACGTCCTTGCCAGACACGCCGTCGCTTTTAATGACCATCTCCCAGATGCCTCCATAAGGCTCTCCCTCGTGGACCTCTTCTTCAAATGTTTCACCGGCATCGTAGGTGATGTGAAGTTTTAGAGGCTGCGGATCCGACGTTTTGATCCAACCGCCCGCGTAGAATTGTTCGGGGTCCGATGCGCTGGTACAGATGCCGAAGAAGAACTTACCCTCGTCGCTATCGATCAAGGTATTCCAGGTCGCACCGCCATCTTCTGTTTCCAGGAGTGCGCCCTCAAAGCCAATCAGGATGTGGTCCGGGCCCTTTTCGCCGAAGGTGATTTCCTTGACGGTAGTTGGGTTCGCGACAAGGTCATCCCATACGTCCCAGTCGTTCTCATTCTCCGAGCGAAGCAAAAAACCATTTTCAATACTGGCCTGACCGCCTCCCCAGATTTCTTTCGCCCCGTCGGGGTTCACCGTCACCACAGAGATTCCCGTAGTGATGGATGCCCATTCCCCATAGATTTTGTCCCAGGTTTCACCGGCGTCGACCGACTTTGCGATGACACCCAATCCTGATGCATACCATACGTCGGGATTATCAGGGCGAATGGCAAAGTCAAGCACCCGCTCGGGTATGTTGTCACCAAATTCAGGCAAAGGATCCCAACTATCTCCATCATCTTCCGATATGTACAACGCCGGCGCATCGGTTCCCGATTTATCGTACACTGAAACGAGCAGATGGTCTTCGTCGATCACTTCGATTGCCTGTACGTTATCCGTGTCAAAACCTAAAGCCTCGAACCCGCCAGCTGTCGCGACATTGTACTTATACAATCCTGAATTCGTGGCCGCATACAAGGTGTTACCAAAGAGCTGCAGCTGGTTCACCGTCTTTCCGTCAAGACCCAACGCCTTCCAGGTTACCTGTGCGGGAATCCGAGGTTCGTCGTCATCATCACATCCCACGGTCAACAGAAAGGATAAGAAAAGCAAGAGAACAAATTTTAACTTCATAACGTGATTGAATTTTTATTTCCACGTAGGGTTGGACACAACGAGGACAGAGATGGTTGGATCCGCCACCGATAGGATTTGCGTGTACAGTCACGTCTACCCGGCACTATCCGGGTCGGCGCAGGTTATGGCAAGGACGCACACCGTGCGTCCCTACCCAGTATCCGCCACCGATAGAGTTTGCGTGTACACTATCCCGGTCGGCGCCCTATTCAATTATTCAATCCTTCAACTCTTCAACCTTTCCTACCTGTCTCTCTTATCCAGAAGCTTGTGCACGCGCTCCTGAACCTTAGGACTATATTGGTACGCTACCATCATCTCTTCGTACGTGGCCAGGTTAAGGCCTTCTTCCTGGATGCTGCTTTCGATCTGTTTGCGTACCTTCTGGTTTTCGTCCACGATGGACTGTGCGACAGTGTTGAACGCGGCTAGCTCCTCCGCCGTAGCCTGGACGGATTCCTTCATAGACGGATCTTGCTGACTTTGAAGTATCTGGTTAAAGCGGTCGACGGTTAATCCATTTTCCTCAATCTTTCCAATAATCTTCTCCTCAGTCTCCTGTTGGATTGAAGCTACTTTCTCGTTCGCATTTACAAACGACTCCAATTCGGCATCGGAATAGTCTTCCCGCACGTCGACCTGCGGGCCGGTAGGGTTTTGCGGCGCCGGTTGCTGACCTGGCTGTTGCTGACCTTCAGGCGTCCCCTGAGGCTGATCTTGCGGGAAGGACGGCGGTTGCGGCTGCTGGGCAAATGCCGTAAACGAAATGATACACATGATCAATCCGCCAACAATGGCAACTGATCGATATCTGGTGATTTGTCTTGCTTTCATGAATTCGGGTTGTTACGGTTATACATGAACTTTTGGGCATCACCATAACCATTCCAAAAGATCAACCAATGTGAGCAAAAGGCCGGAGCACGCGACCGACCTCCGAACCATCGTGTTGGACGGCTGTATTTAGAGGTGAAAGTAAAAGGCGGCTTTGCGGATTGGGTAGTGGACTACCCAAATGATTCCACATATTGTGGCCACTTCGATCGGTAAAAATTAAACAGTCTGAGGGTATGCCGACGGCGGCTCGGTCAGCCGGCTCGTCATGCCCTTTTATATCGTCGCTATTTTCTTGTTGCTGATCTCCTTCGGATACAGACTCCGGTACCGAATCTTTTGCTCGATCGCCTCGATCACCGGAGTGACGAAATCGACACCGTAAAGCTGACTCGCATTATTAAGTCCTCCCGGACTGAACACATTGATCTCCATAAGATAAGACCCGACAATATCGAGTCCCACGAAGAACATGCCATCCCCTATCAGCTTCGGACGTACAGCCTCGACGATCTCCAATATTTCATCGGTAATACCCGCCTTTCCGGCCTTGCCACCGCGATGAATGTTGCTGCGGATTTCTCCATCCTTCTGAAGACGGTGCAAGGCAGCGTATTTTCCGTCGACAACGATAGGCTTCCCATTAACGAGGAACAACCTGACGTCGCCCTCCTGCGCTTCAGGGAGATATTCCTGTGCCACTACGTAGCCATCGCGACTGATGGCCTCAAACATCTGGTTAATGTTATTGGCTTCTTTCTTCGTAACGAGAAAAACGTTTCTCCCACCCGACCCCTGCAGGGGTTTCAACACCATCTTGTTCTTCGACTCTTTAAAAAAAGCTGTGATGTCATCAACATTACGCGTGATGACGGTACGCGGCCTTACCTTTTCAGGGTAATGCTGGAAATACATCTTGTTGATGGCGTCGTTTAATGTGCCGGGATCGTTGAGGACGATAACGCCTTGCTTGACGGCAAGCTGTCCGAAGATGACGCCCATCGACTGTGCCCAGGGTCGTTTTTCAATTTCTTCAGCGGGATCATTGCGCAGCATCAGGACATCCAGATCCTCCGCGGTGATCGTCGTCTGGGGCGTTTCTTTCATTTCTGTCAGGAAAGTGCCCGCATTGCGGAACTTGGTTTCGGGGGCTTTCCGCGCGTGGGCGCCCATCTCCCCGTCGACAGTGTAGGTAAAGTCGCCCACGCCGATATAATACACTTCATGACCACGCTTGTGCGCCGCCAGGGCCAGGCCCGTCGTCGTGTACGAGGTATGTTCCTGCGAAACTTTGTTAACAACAAATCCTATTCTCATATCTGTATCATATTAAAGACCGTAATGCCCTTCTTCACACGCCGGATTTCCTTGCTGTAGTCTTCTTCAAGGAACCTGGGTTTTATGGGAATGGGTCGGAGTACTTTTCTGTGCACCAGCTCTTCCACGATCGGGAGGTAGTCCTCCCTTATCTTTCCAATCAGGAGCGGCTCGATGTCGTTACCTTCCCGAATGTAGTTGAGCAAACTTAGGAGACCTTTCAGATAGACGGCGTCCTTTGTAAAGCCACCGCCCCGATATACCCTCATCGTAATCGAGAATGAGCTCTCCGGTTTGAATCTGTATTTGTCGATGAGCATATAGAAGGTCTCGACAAACGAATAGCCCGCGACAAGGTGTTGGACCGCAACCACGCGTGCCGCAAGTGTACGTAGCCTGGGATTTGTAAGGCCGCCCGAGATATACTCAGCCAGCACGGCAAGCCCCTCCTGCAGCTGCTCATACCCCGGTACGCCCAGTTGAAAGAGTTTGAAAGGTTGCGCCTTACCGTTGAAATAGGTGACCACATGAGTGCCTACTTCGTGTTGAATCAGTGCTTTTGCCCGCCGACGCTGTACGGCAAACGTGTCGCTTACTTTTAGAACGCCACGAGATACGAGCACGCCGACAACATCCTTTCGAATTTCTACTGACGGCTCCAGGTCGTCATGCTGGTCTCGTAGGTATTCCATCTCCGCCCGGGCCATGGCGGCGAATTCCTCGGCATTCACCTGGTCGGATTTTTCCGACTTAATCATGGGCGTGGCTACCAGCAGACCACGGGCCACGTCGGTGACGGTCTCT
>DATGQD010000016.1:0-26746 GCA_035304385.1 Cyclobacteriaceae bacterium | reverse complement strand
CGGGATTCTACAAACATTGCGTCCCTACGGGACGCGGCATGCCCCAGCACACCGTTTCTACAAACATAGCGTCCCTACAGGACGCTGGTCCCACGATCTAAGTATCCGTGTCGCTTGTGAGTATCTGGTACCGATCTTATTCACTCCAATCGGTGATCAACGCAAAGACCTGGTCCCAGAGGGACCAAATGTTTGTAGCAGAACGGCGAAAGTGATAACGCGTCCCGTAGGGACGCAATGTTTGACAAGACATGGATACTTCAATTTCACCCCAAACGATGTTAGTACCAAATCAAAAAATCAAAAATCAATAATCGATAATCGAAAATCATCCCACAGGGGCCCCCTGTTAAAACCTGATGTCTTCATACACGCCGGCTGTGCTGGTTCGGCAGGAAAGGCGGCCGCTCAGGGCACACGGTTTGAAGAGTGATTTGCCAAGCAGCATACGCACACATTCCTGTATGCCTTCCGTTATGGAAGGGTGCGGATGAACGCACTCCGCTAACTCCTCAACACCCTTGTTCATGGAGATCAACAGGGCAACGGCCTGGATGGCGCTGCTTGCATGGTTGCCAACGACCTTCATGCCGAGGATCTTCATCTCATCGTCGTTGGTTACGAGCAATTTGATAAACCCTTGTGTATTTCTTTTGGCGATGGCGCGGGGAATACAGCTGTAGTCGAGCGTCACCACCTTGTAATCGATGCCCTTCTCCTGTGCCTGTGTTTCATTCAGGCCGACGCCCGCAACTTCAGGATTGAGGAACATAATCGTGCTGATGTTCTCGTATACCAGCTTGCGTTTCGGGTTTCCAAAAATGCGCTCTACAGCGTAGCGGCCTTCGAGTTCGCCGACATTCACCAACGAAATGTCGGCCGTGAGGTCGCCCACAGCGTAGATGTTGGACACGTTGGTCTGTGTATCATGATCCTCTATGCCGCGCTTTCCGATGGTGATGTTTACGCTCCCGTCCCAAAGGTTTTCATAGTTGGGCATGCGTCCAACCGCAATCAGCGCTTTCGCGACATTAAAGGTAGCGCGACTGCCATCATCGTACTCCAACTCGTATTCAACCTGGCCGTCAATCACTTCAAGGCGGGTAAGCCGTGAATTCCGGTGGATCAACACGCCGTTGCTTTCCATATTCCGTTCTATTACGCGGACGATATCTTCATCCTCAAAAGGAAGTATTCGGTCGCCCTTGTCGATCAGGTGCACCTTGGTCTTACCAAAGCCGGAAAATATTGTGGCGTATTCACAACCAATCACCCCCGCCCCAACAATGACCATGCTTTCCGGAAATTCAACCATGTGCTCAATGCCATCGCTGGTCATGACATATTCTTCATCGACCGCAATACCGGGAAGTGTACGTGGGCGGCTTCCGGTGGCAAGAACAATGTAATCGCCCCAGACTACTTCTTTGCCGGAGCCGTTGGTGATCTCAATCTCGTTTTGGCTTATCAACCGGGCTGTTCCTTTCCGGAACGTGAGCAAGCCCTGGTACTCTGCCGTCGACTCCATGAGGGTAAGATGCTCTTCTAGCATGGTCCTTCTTTCGAGAACGGCGTTACGGACCTCGTCCTGTATCTCCTTGTAGTTGATTCGCGGAACCTTGATGTCGAACCGTTTCAGATTTTTCCGGAACGACGCCGTCTCACGTGCAAGCTCCCACCATGTTTTGGACGAGAGCGCACCGTTGGCAACGCCGGCACCGCCTACCTGGCTTCGTTCGATGATCAGCGTCTTTTTCTTAAAGTCGAGTGATCGCATAGCCGCCGCATAACCTGATGGCCCGGCGCCGATAACAACGAGGTCGTACTTATTCATAACGCAGGTTCGTGTTTGGGCATTTCAGTTGACCTGTGGACGCATAGCGGAGCGCCTCTGTTCTCTCAAAGTTATTCCGACGGTGTCAGGACAACTTTACCAAAAATCGGCATTTTACCTGCGAATCCAACCATGAATGGGGTCGCCCTTTTCGGTACTCTTTATTGAAATGTTACATTTGTTCGGAATTTTATCATTACGCGCCAAATCCAACACAGTGTCGATACGTCATGGAGCGCTTGCTTGAACTCGATCGCGACGCGTTTCTCTTCCTGAACCGTCTGAATACACCATGGCTTGATGCTGTCATGCCGTGGATCACGCGTACAGAGTCGTGGACTCCCCTCTTTATTGTGCTCCTTTACTTCGTTATCAGGGAATTCAGGAAAGACAGCTGGGCTGTGCTGCTGGGCATCGCGCTTACGATCCTGTTTGCCGACCAGTTGACGAGTCAGTTCATGAAGCCCTTTTTTGAAAGACTGCGCCCGTCGCACGATCCTTCGCTCGACGGCCTCGTGCATATCGTGAATGGATATCGGGGCGGACTATACGGCTTTGCCAGTGGCCATGCTGCCAACACGTTTGGCGTCGCTACTTTTCTGGTAAGCATCTTGCCACGGTACCGCTGGATGCCCTGGCTGTTTTTGTGGGCCGGGCTGATGACGTACTCGCGAATTTACCTGGGCGTGCACTACCCCGGCGATATACTGGTTGGCGCGTTGGTAGGAATTTTGGTCGCGCTGCTCACCTTACGCATCACCGGGTTGCTGCTCAACCGTTTCGGTCAGCAGGAACTCAGATATTGAGTTGCGTTAACCGACGCACATATTTTCCTACAATGTCGAATTCGAGATTGACCTTGTCCCCCACTTTTTTCGTGCCGAGCGTTGTGTGCTCAAAGGTGTAGGGAATGATGGAAACTACGAAGGCGCCGTCACGGGATTGATAGCAGGTGAGGCTGATGCCATCGACGCATATCGATCCTTTTTCGACGGTTATGTTACCGGACGCCGGATCGTATTCAAATCCAAACAGCCAGCTCCCGTCTTTCTCCTCGATACCGGCGATGCGTCCCACCTGGTCGACATGCCCCTGCACGATGTGGCCGTCAAACCGGCCGTCCGCTTTCATGCTTCGCTCGAGGTTCACCCGGTCGCCCACACCCAACCCCCCCAGCGTCGTGCGCAACAACGTTTCTTCGACGGCGGTAACCCAGTGTATGTTCCCCTCCGTGCGGATCACGGTCAGGCACGCCCCATCGTGCGATACGCTTTGGTCGATACGCAGTTCATTGCTGATAGCGCTCTCTACGGCCAGGTGTAGGTTGCTCCCTTCCGGCTCCAGCGCACGTATCGTGCCGATGGCCTCTATTATCCCCGTAAACATGACGGCAAAATAACGCGGATTTGATACTTTTCATATTTGGTTTGTTTCATAAACTAGTTTATTTTGGTCCAGCATTTATGACTACCCCCTATGGAACACACTGAAAAACAGATGACTGCCCAGGAAAGCCTGGAGTTGATCACGGCCATGATACACCAGGCCAAAACCGGCATACGCCAAAAGAGCTTTTATTTCTTGCTTTGGGGCTGGGTGGTCGCGTTCGCTTTCATTGGAGGTTATGTGCTACTGAAAGCAGGCTATCAACAGCCTTACCTGATATGGCTCATTACGATCCCCGCGGCGCTCGTGTCGTTTTATTATGGATATCATATCCGACGCGAATCCGGGCCCGCGACACAACTTGAAACCATTATGATGTGGTCGTGGGTAGCATTTGCGGTCACCATCATCATCTTTATCGCCTTTGGTGACGCGGTAAACTACCACCTCAACGCACTGATCCTGGCCATCAGCGCAATTCCCACATTTGTATCGGGCGTGGTCTTACGGTTCCGCCCCATGATTTTCGGCGCCGTAGTATTCTGGATCGCCGGCATCGTGTGCTTCCTGGTGTCATACGACGTACAGCTCCTGGTGGGCGCCGTCGCGGTAACCCTCGGATATCTGGTTCCCGGGTACTTATTGAAGCGCGACGCAGGATCATGACGACGTTCAAAGAACTGGATCCCCTGTTGCATTCTCAACTACGCCTTGCCGTAATGTCACTGTTGATTAGCCGTGAATCCGCCCCTTTCACCTACCTCAGGGAAAAAACGGGTAGCACGGCGGGAAACCTAAGCGTTCAACTCGACAAGCTCGCTACCGCGGGATATGTCCGGATTGAGAAATCATTTAAAGGCAAAAAGCCGCTTACCACAGTAAGCATAACGCGCGACGGCATACGCGCCTTCGAAGCGTACGTCGCCACCCTCCGGCAATACATTGACAAAAAAGCACCATAACATCACCATACATTAACTCAAATACGAATCCCATGAAAATGCTGATCACCCCCCTGTTCGCCGCCTGCGTGTTCGCGTTCGGCAGCGCCAGCGCACAAGCCCCCGACTTCTCTGCGCAATGCAAAGAACGCTTGCAAAAACTCGAAGTACTATCCGGAAAATGGAAAGGAAGCGGCACGGTGACGATGGGTCCCGGAAACCAGGAGACTTTCAACCAAACGGAAGATGTCCGGTTCAAACTCGACGGCACCGTCCTCCAGATCGAAGGGGTAGGCACGCGTCCGGCCAACAACGAGATCGCATTCAACGCTTTGGCGTTGATCAATTACGACGTCGGTAAGGGCGAATACGCCATGCGTTCCTACCTCCGCGACGGCCGATGGACCGATGCCTGGTTCAAGATCGAAAACGACAACACTTTCACCTGGGGATACGCCATACCTGGCAATGCGGGGCAAATCCGGTACACGATAACCTTGAACGATGGCGGAAAGACGTGGTCCGAAACGGGCGAATACTCATCGGACGGAACGAACTGGTACAAAGTATTCGAGATGAATCTCACCAAAGAACTGTAGTAGCGAGCTTTGTCTTATATTCGTCTATGGAGTTTGGAAAGGTTGATGCAAGCGAATTCGACAATGTAGATTTTACATTGCCTCCGGATGACGAGGAGACGTCGCGGGTCCTGACGCAATCAAAATCGAGCGACCAAAAGGTGGCCGTGTATACCGGTTGCGCCAAATGGGGACGCAAGGAATGGATCGGCCGAATCTATCCCGAGGGCACCAAGGAAGACGACTTCCTGAGTCTTTATGCACAGCACTTCAACTGCATTGAACTCAACGCGACGTTTTATAGGTTGCCCTCTGTCCGACAGGTTGAAGCGTGGAAGTCGAAAGTACCGCCGGGCTTCCTGTTCTGCCCGAAATTCAACGACAAGATCACACACCGTAAGCGTCTTAAAGATGCAGAAGAACTTACGCAAGTGTTCCTGAAAGGCGTGGCTGCGTTTGGAGAAAATCTCGGACCGGTTTTTCTCCAAACCCCACCCAATTATGCCCCAAAGAATTTCGACGTCCTCCGCCAATACCTGGAGGCCCTCCCAGAGACCCTTGACATCTTTGTCGAGTTGCGACATCCCGGTTGGTTTGCGGACGCCGCTTTGAAACAAAAAGTGTTTGCCCTGTTCGAAGAACGCGGCGTCGGAGCTGTCATCACCGATGCAGCCGGACGACGCGATTGTGTTCACATGCGGCTGACCACGCCCAGCGCTTTCATTCGGTTTGTGGGCAACAGCCTGCACCCTACCGACTACCAGCGCTGCGACGACTGGGTCAAACGCATAGGCCAATGGGTGGATCAGGGCCTCCGCAGGGTGTTCTTTCTAATGCACCAACAGGAGGAGGTTTACTCGCCCGAGTTATGCCGTTACCTTATCCAGAAAGTAAATGAGGCAGGCTACGCCTCGTTGCCGGAGCCGCGTTTCACCGACGCTAAATGAGAGTATCCAGCATCACTCGTCCCCGACCTCCGTCAGCCGCCGCACCGCCCAATCCCCAACATTACGACCCTGTTCCACGCCCGCGTCGCATGCATCGCGGTAGTGGATGCCACCATACAGACGGGAGATAGCGGCTTCATTCGAGGCATCGTAGAAAGAATCGAATTGCCGCTCGGGCAGGCCGAAATAAACTTCGGTATCGTCGAGGAAGCTAAAAGCGTCTCCAAAGAAATGTGTGAGTACTACGGCCGCAGAAGCCGAGGCGACGCTATGCCCGCTTGTATATTCCGGAAACGGCGGCGTCTGCAGAAGCGGGCGCCAGTCGGGATCGATATACCGGTTAATGACGGTCTCAGGTCTGACGCGATGGCTGGCAAACTTTTCCTGCCAACAACTAATGAATGCGTCGTGGAGTGTCATGGCCACGACGGTATGGACCAACACGGCGGAGTCGAGCGGAAGCCCCTTTTTATGCGAAGCAATTCCCGCAATACCCATCCAGTGTCCCCCCGGCGATATCTTTTTCAATCCGATCGCCATGTGCCCGGAGAACTTTACGGCAAAGGGGTTGCAATCCCAGAAACTCGCAATCAAACGTTGCTCTTCGGTAAGCTCCCGGCCCACCTGATACACCTCCATCACCTGTTGGTGGAACGCGCTCGTTGTGTCATTGCTGTACTCGGTTGCCGGCGGAGGGGTAAACTGGTCGGCCGATTCCAGGAAGAAGGGTCGGACTGTTTCCCAGTTAGGCTCTACAGCCTCCATATAGACAGGCGGCGTAGGATACCAATACGCATCACCTTTACGCGGGGTGTACCTGGTAAATGTACTGAGCTTGCCGTAGCCGTCAGTGCTGGCATACGCCAACACCTGGTTCGCCACTTCAACGGCAAACTTTACGTTCTGCGCGATCTGGCGTTCGGTCAAACCATACGCGGCCTGATGTTCCCTGATAAGGTTCTGCTGATGTTCACTGAGCATTTGCCCTGATGGCATGATCCTTCTCCCCACTTCGAGCATGGTGTATTGCGCCGCAAACGCCGACGCAAACGACTTTGGCTTTCTTACATACCGGAATTCCGGATCTTTATGCAGCCGGGGCGTGATGTCACGCAACCGATCCTCCGCCATCAGCAGTGCAGTGTAAGCACCCAGCAGTGAATACGAATAGAAACGTGCTGCTGCCGGAGGGTTGGTTCCATCGCGCAACATTACCTCGGAAAGATGGAATACATTTTCCCTGAGTTTCGCAGTCTCGTTCCGCTGCGTCTGACCCAAGGCACTCGCGGTGGTAATCAGGCACAGAAACAATCCCAAAGCAAAGGCGCTAGTTCTCATGCAGTTTGTACGTTTCGATACCTACGTTATTGACGCCGATTAAAAGATAGGGTTCCTCACCCACTTTGATCAGCGACATAGACTTCACGTCGCCGGTCGTTACCAACCCGGAGGTTGCCTGCCCGACATAGCTGAAGTTTCCTTTTCCATCATTCTTGAAGAGCTGACCGAAGCTCGCGTCGATCACCCCCATCCGTATGCGAATGGCGCTTTGATTTCCGCCCACGATAAGATCTTCACTTCCATCGCCGTCGACATCGGCAACGGCAAAGGTGTGTACCGGTGAAAACTGTATCTCCGCAGGTAGCGCCTTGACGACAAACTTGCCGTCGCGATTTTCAAGGTATGTAGTCTCCAGCCGGTTGATCTGAAGGCGTTCGGCCTTCTTCAGATCGTTCCGCGAAAAAATGTCCTCCAGGCGCGCGTTGGCATACGATGCGTAGTCAGTAAACCGCGACCGGAGGCTCCGGATTTGATCGAGTAACTCATCTCGGCTCGCAAATGGATACGATGTCCCCTGAATGTAATACGTCAATATCGGATCGATGGAACCATTCCTGTCGAAATCCTTGTAGACCATCTCAACCGGCTCTTTGTCGCTCGCACGGAGTTGAGTATTCAGCCCGAGGTTTCCAATAATAAGATCCTGGTCTCCGTCTTTATCGAAGTCGCCCACCACAATTCTTGACCAGAATCCCTTCAGGGGCTTGTCAAAATACCGGCTCGTTGCCTGCTCAAGTGACTTTCCATTACGGTTTATGAACACTTCTATTGCCATAAACTCACCGGCAAGGACCAGGTCAGGCCATCCATCGTTGTTAACATCCACCCATTTCGCGTCAGTCACCATCCCGATCTTCTCCAGACGCGGCGCAATGCTGGCCGTCGCCCGGGTAAAAGAACCATCACCGTTGTTAAGCAGAAGAAAGCTTTCGGGGGTGACGGGATAGCTGCCGGGAATAACACGCCCACCGACAAAGATGTCCTGATCGCCATCCTTATCGAAATCGGCGAAGGCAACACATGATTTACTTACCGTTACGCTTGGCAGACCGTCCGGCGCATGAGTGAAGTTGCCTTTGCCATCGTTAAGAAACAGCCTGTCCTGCAATGCGGGGTCATCCGCTTTGTAGTTATTGTACCCGCCGCTTACCAGGTACAGGTCCAGATCATTGTCGTTATCGACGTCGATAAAGTGTGCATCCGCGTCGGTGAATTTGCGACCGTCATACGACTGGAAGAATTGCTTCGATTCAACAAACGAACCCGTCGGCGTCTGAAAATAGAGCCTTCCCGGATTGTCTTGTGCCCCACCCACATACACGTCGTCAAGGCCGTCGCCATTGACGTCGCCCGTAGCCATCACCGGACCACAGTTAGTGAGCATCGTGAGCAACAGGGGTTGTCGCTTAAAATCGTTGAACCCATATTCTATATGGGCATACGGGATCTTAGTGTCGACACGAGTAAGGAGCGGTTTCGCGTTAGCGTTTTCGTTCTTCGGCGCGTCTCCGGCTTCGGCAGGTTGAGTGATTACCAGAAGCTGGTCGGCGTGAACAGAACGTTCTACGGTGCGGACGCCGTCGGGCCAGACGATAACGACGGAGTCAGCATTTTCATGGCTGCCCAGACCTACATGTATTTTATCCGACACGCATGATTGAAATCCACGTGTGTGCATTTTCTCGAAATACTGAACCTGTCCGCCGGTGTAGATCATGACCTTACTGCCGATAGCTTGTGTGTTATCACTGGTGCCCTCCAGGCGGATGGCGAGGTATTTTCGATCCGGATGTCGTTGACGCGACTCGTTCCGGTAGACCGAAGCAAATTCATTTTGGTTGTTAACCACGAGGTCAATGTCGCCATCGTTATCGAAGTCGGCATAAGCGCTTCCACTTGAAAAATTTCTGTCCGTGAAACCCCAGGCATTGCTTTGATTGGAGAACGTAAGGTCGCCGTTGTTCCTGAAGATGTAATTCTGTAGCGGCGTGGATGTCATGGTGGTCACAAGCTTGAAGGTGTCCGCCTTCTGCTGTGCTTTGGCCATCTCAAAGTAGTAGTCGCCCTTAAATTTCAGGAAGTCGCGATTGGTATAGTCGCGGTAATAGCCGTTGGCGACAAACAAGTCTTTCCAGCCGTCGTTGTCGAAATCGACGAAGAGGGGCGCCCAGCTCCAGTCCGTATTGGAGATTCCGGCAAACTGACCGATCTCACTATAAGTTCCGTTGCGGTTGTTAAGGTGCAACATGTTGCGCATGTTCTGAAAGTAGAACCCGTTGAGCACCATGAGGGCATAGTGTTCGTAGTTTTCGGGACCATAAAGCAGCTTCTGTCGTTCATTGTCTTCGGGTAGCATGTCCAGCGTGTAGATATCCACCCAGCCGTCGTTATTGATGTCGCTCACATCGGAGCCCATGGAGAAGTATGAGATGTGCTGCATGTACTGCGTCATCCGGTCGGTAAACGTACCGTTGCCGTTGTTGATATAGAGGTAGTCCGGTTCGACGTAGTCGTTGGATACGTATATGTCGGGCCATCCATCCTGGTTGACGTCGGCAACGGTAACGCCGAGTCCGAATCCTAAGGGGTTGCCTTTGATTCCGGCGGACGCCGATACATCTACGTACCGTCCGCTATCGTTGCGGAATAATTTATCTCCTGCGTAGGGGTCGCGTTTCTTTTTGGCGCTGGCAAACTCGAATTCGTTGATAACCGTGACATTGTGGTTGAGCAGGTACATATCCAGGTCGCCATCGCCGTCGAAATCAAAGAACGATGCGTGCGTGCTATGACCCGGATCGTCGAGTCCGTATTCCGCCGCACGTTCGGTGAAGGTGAGATCGCCGTTGTTGATGAAGAGCTTATTTCTGCGCTTTTCAGGATCACCTTTACCGGAATGGCACACATAAATATCGACGAGACCATCGCCGTTCACGTCTGCCATAGTCACGCCTGTCTTCCACCCGGTGTCGCAGCTTACGCCGGCTTGCGCGGTGATGTCTTTGAACTTAAAGTCTCCTTCGTTCAGGTACAACACGTTGGGTCGCATGTTGGCCGTGAAATAGATATCGTCGAGGCCGTCGTTGTTGATGTCGCCCACGGCAACGCCGCCGCCATTATAGAAATACTCGTAGGTAAGCACATTGGCGGTCGGCGATTCCTCGATGACGTTCTTAAAGGTAATTCCGGTTTGGTCGGCCGGGAGGGTTGTGAACAACGGAACCTCCTGAGCATGGAGGCCGGTCATACCCAAGAATAGTATCCACACGCCCGATCGGAGTGCCGTTGTCAACATGTCGTTTGCAAGGGGTTGTTTGTAGAAATTTCGCCATAATTGAACGGACTAACAAGCGACGCAGCAAGTAATATCGGGCGGGAGTTTCGTGTGTTGGTGTGTACCATACACAATCGAACATAGACCGCTTGCAGTGTGTTGCGCACGTTTGGAAATAGACATAAATCACGTTATTTGTGTAACCCTACCTATGCGTAACACCGGATGCGTCTTTATATTCTTCGTCCTGCTCGTCTCTGGCTGTGCCCGGAAGAAAACCGAACTCGCGTGGGAGATGAACTTCCCGGCCATCGGATCGCAATCGTCTCCAAGATCGGCTGACCTGAACGGCGACGGTGTCCTTGACCTGGTTATGGGCGCCGGAAAAAACGAGTACCAGCACTCCAAGCAGGGTGTACTGGCTTTGGATGGTGCAACGGGCACCCTGCTGTGGGAACAGGAGGCTAACGATCAGGTATATGGGTCAGCAACGTTTTGCGATATCAACGGCGATGGAACACCTGATATTTTCATCGGGGGCCGGTCGCCGCATCTAAAGGCGCTCGACGGTAGAAGCGGTTCGGTCATTTGGGCGTACGATCATCAGCAATACGCCGACCATCCCAAATTGAAGTACGCACGCTTCAACTTTCAGAATAGTGTATTGGTTCCAGACCAAAACGGAGACGGCGTCGATGATCTGTTCATTGTCAATGGCGGTAACTCCAAGGCACCCCCTTATAAAGAAGAGGACCGCTATCCCGGCGTGTTGATGATTTTCGACTCACGCACGGGGAGTGTATTAGCGGCCGACACAGTGCCCGACGGAAAAGAATCGTATATGGCCCCACTGTGTTTTCGCCAACCTGGTGCGGCCGATCATACTGTTGTTTTCGGCACCGGAGGAGAAACCATTGATGGACGGCTTTACGTGACGACCCTCTCTGACCTGATGAGGAGTGATGTCTCGTTTGCGACGCCCGTAGCCGAAGAGAAAGGGCATGGTTTTGTGGCGCCCCCTGTCGCAGTAGACATTACGGGTGACGGATTTCTCGACATCATCGCCATCTCGCATGCAAGTACAATCACCGCGATCGACGGAAAAAATCTGCAGACGCTTTGGCAAAAGAAGATTGAGGGAACCGAATCGAGCAACAGCTTTGCCGTGGGCCATTTTACAGGTGACGACGACATACCTGACCTCTTTACATTTGTGAGCAAAGGCGAATGGCCAAACAATACGGGCACGTTGGTGGTGATGTTGGATGGGAAGACCGGCGAAATCGCATACACACGCCCGATGGGCTGTACCGGCTTTTCCTCTCCGGTGGTATACGATTTAAATGGTGACGGGGTCGACGAAGCGATCCTCAGCATTAACGAATTTGACTGTTCGTTGGGATTCACGCAAGCGACCATACCACAGATCGAAAATCGTCTCATCGCCATGGATTTCCGTAAGGGCTCGGTGAATGTTATCGACCAGTCGAGGGGTTTCAAAAACATATTCACTACACCCTGGATCGGTGACATCGACGATGACGGTTACCTCGACATTGTCTATTGTCAGTACTACAGCCGTGGTGGTTTACTCGCCTTTCTAGGCATGCGTGTGCGACGCGTCTCTACTCATATCAAAATGAAGCAAGCTCCGCTATGGGGCGCCTACCGCGGGTCGGCAGGCGATGGCGTGTTCCCGGTGAAGTAAAAGCTAGCGATTCCAAAAAAGAAAAGTACCCGCCAGATAGCAGGTACTTTTCCAATATTGCTTCAAACGGACGGTTTTAGTTGCCGCCGTCCCACCACACGCGGGTCGTAGGGTTGTCGGGCAGGGTAGCACCCGCAGCAATATTTTCTGCGTTGACCGCCACTTCATGGCTCGGCAACCGCAACTTGCGCGGGATGGTACCACCGGTAACGTTACCCGGATAATCGGTTGGCACAAGGATCGGGAAACCTGTCCTTCTCCAGTCCGCCCAGGCATCCCACCAGTTGAAGAATTTGCTAAGCCACAACTGGTCGCCGATCATCTCGAGTGCATCGCCTGAGCCATCGGTGTAACCCAGCGACTGGGCATAGGCAGCGGCTACCGCATCATCGACCTCAAGAGAAGCATCGAACGGCGTGTACATCTGTATCGCTGCTGCTACCCCGGCTTCGAAGTGGTCCTTGGCGGTACCGGGAACGGTGCCGATACTACGCTCGATGGCTTCGGCTTGCAGCAACTCGACTTCAGCATAGTTCATGAGCATATACGGATCGTCGTCATCAAGCAACAGAACATTGATGCGGGAGAAGTGCTCGCTTTGATTAGCGCCTTCAATGCCCAGATAATCGTCCAGCAGCGCCTGGTCGAGGCCATTCGGCATGCCTTCCTGTACCAGGGGATCGGTGTCTTCGTCAACGCCACCACTGATAATCATCAGACGGGGATCGTCATCCGCGGCAGTACTCGCGTCAGCTCCCTTCAGCATATCAACCAGACGTTTGCTGAGCGTAGTAGGTTGACCACCATCTCCAGCTGCGAACGCGCGCGAGATACCATTCTGGTTTGTCCACTCGCTCGGTTCCAATGCCATCGGAACCCATGCGTTGTCGTCGTTGCTGGTGAAGACGCCACCTTGGATCGCTTTGGTTACGTACGTCTCCGCCAGGGTCGGATCCACATTAGACACCCGCATGGCCAGGCGCAGCATGAGCGAATAGCCAAACTTCTTCCACTTGGCGATATCACCTTCGTAAATAAGGTCTGCGGCAGCGAAGCCGTCATCGGGATTTGATGCGCTGATAGCGGCACTGGCCTCGTCGAGTTCCTTCAGCAGATCCGTATAAATGGTCTGCTGATGATCATACTCCGGGGTATAGATCTCTTCGATACCCTGCAATGCTTGCGAGTATGGGATATTGCCGTAGTAGTCGGTCAGCCGATGGAAGAGAAACGCGCGGAGTATTCTGGACGCCTCCCGGGTGTTTTTCTTGGTCCCTTCAGCGAATCCGCCGGGGCCAGTCTGTTTCAGCACCTCAGCGAGATTTTTCAATTGGTCGCCGTAGATGAATTCCCAGGGTGCGTTGTAGCTTTCCACGTTGTCGGTGTACTTGTCACCAGGCGAAATCCCACCGCTGGCGGTAGCCAGTTGCTGGATTGCGTAGGCGGCAAAACCGATGTTCGTCCGCCAGTCGATATACCGGTTATCGCCGGCCGATCCGGCAGATGCAGCACCGAGTTCAGCGGCTGTGAACAGATAATTCATATCTATCTCGCCAACCGCCTGGGGGTCGATGTTGAGATTGTGGAGTTCCTCCGTGTCACAACTCACCAGCGGCGCAGTCGCCATTAAAGCGCATACGGCTGTCGTTCTAATATATTTAGTCAGTTTCATCTGTCTTTCCTTTAGAATTTTAGAACCCTACGTTGAGGTTAAAGCCATAGCTCCGGGTAGGAGGCATCGCGAAATACTCGAGACCTTGCGCACCGGGAGCGGTTGAATACGTGGATTCCGGATCCACGTTCTCGATATTCTTCGAGATAATGGCCAGATTCCGGGCTACAAAAGAAACCGTTACTTTCTGGAACGGGGTTCTGCTCAGGATCTTACTGGGCAGTGAGTATCCCAGTACCACCTGGCGAAGCTTAGTGAAGGACGCGTCATAAATGAACATCTCCGAAATGGCGGTAGCTTCACCCCCCACTGAGTCCCAGTAATCCCTGGCTTCCTGCGGCGTGAGATCCCGGTCAACCGGAGTGTATTGAGGCGATTCAGAAGTACCCGTGTTGACCACGCCGGTAATGTGCAACGGCGCTTCGCCTTCACGGCCCTGAAGCGACTTTTGATGCAAGCCTGCCTGGATGAGCCGGTTGTTGGTACCGGAGAATATATCACCACCAATCTTGAAGTCGATGAGGAAACTCAAGTTAATCCCTTTCCAGGTGAACGAGTTATTGATCCCGCCGGTCCAGTCTGCGATACCGTTACCAATGGGAACATAGTTCGCGCTAGCCACTGGCCGACCGTCCTCGTCATAGATAAGGTTGCCATTGGGGTCGCGTTGCTGCACCCGGCCTGTGATCATACCATACGGATAACCGACAATGTGTTTAATGAAAACGTTTCGGGTACGAGGCTCTTCACCAACCACTTCTTCCAGATTATCCGCCAGGAACACGACTTCATTGGTATTCTTTGCCGCATTCAGTGAAATGTCCCAGGTAAGTGGTCCTTGTACGGGCGTTCCCGTCAGCAAGATCTCAACACCCTCATTAGTCATTTCACCCAGGTTCACATTGGTGGCACCGAATCCGGAAGACCGTGAAATAGTCACACCAAGAATATCATCGAATGTCCTCTGAGAGTAATAGGTGAAGTCGAGCCCGATCCTGTTGTTAAGGAATCGCAGGTCGAAACCAAATTCAACCTCGTCGGAAAGTGCCGGCGTCAGCGTTGGATTCGGAATCGTACCATTGTTGCCTCCCGCCTGGCTGAACGTAGCCATAGAACGACCGAGGTGGGGAGCGCCGTTCAGTGAGTATGTGAGGTTTGAATTATATGGACTGAGGTTTGCCGTCGCAACCCGCGCCCATGAAGCCCTGATCTTACCAAAACTCAACCAACTCGGCAGACTAGTAAACGCATCGCTGAACACGAAGGCTGCACCGACCGAGGGGTAGAATTGACTGTTGTACTCAGGATTCAAAACAGAGAACCAGTCCTGCCGTGCTGTAGCCGTCAGGAACAGAATGCCCTTATACCCTATTTCAGCTGAGCCGAATAGAGAGTTGATACCGGACTCATTAAAGCCGTACCCATAATTACGGGTAACCGAATTGTTGATAGCAGGGAAGAATTGCACATTGAAGCCAGTACCATCGGCAGATATCCTTTCCCATGATCTCCTCATTCGGTTACCACCAACGAAGGCATTCACGCTGATGTTTCCGAATTCCTTGTCGAAGCCCAGCATCCACTCCATGTTGATCTCTTTAACGCGGTCTTCGCCTTCGGAAAGTGCACCACCCAATTGATAGCCTGTGCCCTCAGGAGTGAGCGACTTATCCCGGCGTGTGTACCAGTCGAGACCAATCCGACCGGAAGCCCACAGCCAGTCCGTGATTTCATATCGCAAGGCGCCGGAAGTGATGATCCGATCGCGGATGTCGTCGTTAATGAATTGGTAAGCTGCCCAATATGGATTCTGGCCCCAGTTGTTGGCCGCGGGTAGCAATTCCTGGCCCGGAAATCGGGGATCGCCATTCTGTCCGTATATCTCAAGGAGCTCGGCAGAAGTTCCTTCCGGAATAGCTCCAAGTTTGTTCGGATCGCCGCGATAAACGTTTACGTCGACGTTGTTAGGAATAACCCACATCGACTGAACCGCGTTACCCGGTGAGTCGGATAATACAGGTCGGTTGTGTGCATCTTCGTGCGAGTACATGACCTTGGCGTCGAGTGTAAGCTTTTCGGCAAATTTTGCATGCGTGGACATCGTCACGTTCGTCCGGTCAAATCCGGTGTTCGGAAGCACCGTGCTGCTCCTCAAATCAGACACCGAAAAGCGGAACGTCTGATTCTCTCCACCGCCGCTCAGCGCAATGCTGTTGGTCCAGGCATGACCGGTTTCATAGAATCTGTCCCAATTGTCGCCAGCATAACTATAAGGCCTGGCAACACCGTCAAACTGCAGCACTGAACTGCCGTCCAGCCTGGGTCCCCAATGTGAAGAACCCCAGTCGAAGGCCTGCTGAAGTGTTGTTGGCGCGGTAGCTACCCCACCTACATAATTGCCAGCCCCGTATTTCGTCTGGAGCTCCCTCAAGTCGTTGACCGTTTCGAACACGTAGTTCGAATTGAATTCAATACCCAATCCCCTGCGGGCGGACCCTTTCTTCGTGGTAATGTTGATAACGCCATATCCTCCACGACCGCCATAAAGGGCTGCAGCGCTGGCACCTTTAAGTACGGTGATCGATTCAATGTCGTCGGGATTGAGACTCGTAAGACCATCCCCTTCATCGCGGCCACCCCAAAGCCCGGCCTGGCCAAAGCCGGAGTTGTCCATCGGGATACCGTCGATTACATACAGGGGATTACCGCCGGCAAGCGACTTATTCCCACGAATCACAACCCGGCTGGATCCGGCAGGACCCGAAGAAGCCTTACTCACGTTCACACCAGCGACCCGGCCGGATAACTGGTTGGCGAGGTTGTTTTCGCGGGCCTGGACGAAGTCTTCACCACTCACTTCCGTTACGGAATAATTGAGTGCTTTGACCTCCCGTTCCACACCAAGGGCGGTTACCACCACCTCACTCAATTGTTGGATATCTTCAGTGAGTGTGACGTCTACTGTACTCCGCGCGCCGACCTCGACTTCCTGGGTCAAATAGCCGATAAAAGAAAAAACAAGCACCGTTCCGTTGCCGAGCTCCACCGAATACTGACCCATGGCGTCAGTAGTGGTACCCGAAGATGTGCCTTTCACGATAACATTCACACCGGGCATCGGGGTGCCCTGCGTATCGGATACTGTCCCTGAGACCGTTCGCTGCGCAAACGCCGATCCACCGGCGAATACGAGCAACAATCCCAGTATGAAAACTTGGTATCGTTGTTTCATATAATCTGATTGTTGGGTTAATGGAAATTAATTCGCCCGCCGGACGACGGACATTCCCCGAAAGGGATGCCTGGCAACCCTGGGGAAGAGACAGGGATAGACTCTAATGCATAGGGGGTGAAGGGGGTTAGTTGCAACTAGAGATTTCTCTTACAAAACGCGATAAAAACGCACGCTCATAATGAAGTTAGGGAATCAAAAAAAAATTTCACAGTGCATTTTCCGTGAACGGTCAAAACGTCAGGTTTTTCTACCGTTATCGGGCACTTTCGCCAAAAATGCAGTTTTTGTGTCATACACACACGACCAAACGAGGATATTCGGGGCAAAAAATCCCCCTTATCGAGACGCAGTTTCCGGCAGGCTCCGCACGTGATTTTTTGTGCGACTTTTAACAAACTTCCTGTTAATTTCGGCGGTTTAAGCCGCCAATGAAAAAATACGAGCAATACCCCGTTACGGTCACCAACTCGCTCAAGGGAACCAAAGAACTTTTCCAGCCCATAACCCCCGGATACGTGGGCCTGTATGTGTGCGGGCCTACTGTATACAGCGACGTTCACCTCGGCAATGTCCGCACCTTTCTCACCTTCGATATCATCACCCGCTACCTGCGCTTTCTGGGATACAAGGTGCGCTACGTACGCAACATCACCGACGTCGGCCACCTCGAAAATGACGCCGATGAGGGCGAGGATAAGATCTCCAAACGCGCCCGGCTCGAAAAAGTCGAACCCATGGAAATCGTCCACCAATACACACAGGGTTTCCATGAGGTCATGCGCCAGTTCAATATCCTCCCGCCCAACATCGAACCGACCGCCACAGGACATATCGTCGAACAGATCGAAATGATCAAAGAACTCCTTGATAAAGGGTATGCCTACGAGGTCAACGGCTCAGTCTACTTCGATGTCACCAAATACGATCAGGAGCACCGCTACGGCATCCTCTCCGGCCGCAACATTGAAGAGCTCATGGAGAGCGGACGGAAGCTGGAAAGCCAGGACGAAAAACGAAATAAGATCGACTTCGCCCTCTGGAAGAAGGCGTCACCGACACACATTATGCGCTGGCCGTCGCCCTGGAGCGACGGCTTCCCCGGATGGCATATTGAATGCACCGTGATGAGCACCAAATACCTGGGGCAGGTGTTCGACATCCATGGCGGGGGCATGGACCTCAAATTTCCACATCACGAGTGCGAAATTGCCCAGGCGACAGGCGCCACCGGCCACGCCCCGGTCCGGTACTGGCTGCACTCCAATATGCTCACCGTAAACGGTCAGAAAATGAGCAAATCGCTGGGCAACTCCTTTCTGCCGCGGGAACTCTTCGCCGGCGAACACCCGCTCCTGGAAAAAGGCTACTCGCCCATGACCGTGCGCTTCTTCATGTTGCAGTCGCACTACTCCAGTACACTCGATTTCTCCAACGACGCTCTGATCGCCGCAGAAAAAGGATACAAGCGCCTGGCGCATACGCTCGCTGCAATCCGGGACATACCCACAGACTACACAAGCAACAGCCCCGATGCTGCGCTCAATGACGAACTCAAAAAGCTGGTAGAAGAATGCTACCTGTGCATGAGCGACGACTTCAACACTGCAAAGACACTGGCCGCCCTCTTTGATATGTCAACCCGAATCAACGCCATCCGGAACGGCGAACTACCGCTCGAAAAGATCGAACCGGAAACCCTCGGACTATTGAAGTCGACCTACACAGGCTTCATGCAGGACGTACTGGGCCTCATGGAAGAACATGCGCCCGACCACGAACTGCTCGACGGCGTCATCCGCGTGCTGATCGAAATACGAAAGAAGGCGCGGCTCGACAGAAATTTTGCGCTTTCAGACAAAATCAGGGACGATCTCAGCGCGCTCGGTATCCGCCTCATGGACGGTAAGGATGGGGAAATCACCTATCGCATCGACTGACAGCAGGAACCTTTGACCGAACCAAACCGGTTTTCCTTTCAATGGACAACCCTACGCGAAACACCTTCCGCCTGTCAAATGTGGCGCGTAAAATTTTTATTGCTCCCATCCGGCTGTATCAGCTCACGCTCTCCCCTCTCCTCGGTACACATTGCCGACACACGCCATCGTGTTCTCAATACACTATTGAGGCCATCCGCGAATGGGGCGTGCCTCGCGGAATCTGGCTGGGTATGAAACGCATCGCACGCTGCCACCCCTGGGGAACACACGGTTACGACCCTGTTCCGAAAAAAAATGGAAACACTCCACGTGCAAAATAATGCTGCCCTGCTATGTGCGTTTTCACACGCCAAATCTTGCAGGCCCGGTTAACATTTTATAGCGGAAAAGATTACTTTTAAACCCACTCAACCGCACGGGCTGAATTCGACGCTATGTCAGTATTTCAAATAAAAGAGACTCCGAAGTCGTACGATGTCTGCATTGTCGGCTCCGGAGCAGGTGGCGGCATGGCCGCATATGTTCTCGCACAAGCGGGAATCAAAACAGTGTTGTTGGAAGCAGGGCCGCTATATGATCCGGCAAAAAATGTTACCCAACTCAAGTGGCCGTGGGAATCGCCGCGAAGAGGCTCAAGCTCGCCTCATCGTCACTTTGGCGACTTCGATGCGGCATATGGCGGATGGGAACTCGAAGGCGAACCGTATACCCACAAGGACGGTACGCAGTTCGATTGGTTCCGCGCCCGTATGGTCGGCGGACGCACCAACCACTGGGGACGTATATCGCTTCGATTTGGTCCCAATGATTTCAAAAGAAAAAATATCGATGGCCTGGGCGATAATTGGCCGATCAGTTATGACGACGTAGCGCCTTATTACGACAGGGTCGACCAACTCATCGGCGTCTTCGGATCGAAGGAAGGCATCTTCAATGAACCGGACGGCATTTTCCTTCCTCCTCCAAAGCCGCGACTCCACGAGCTCTTCATTAAAGAGGGCGCGAAGAAATTAGACATTCCGGTAATTCCTTCCCGGCTTTCCATTTTGACGAGGCCGCTTCCGGACAACAAGGACCGCGGTGCGTGCTTCTTCTGTGCGCAGTGCAACCGGGGTTGTACAGTGTATGGTGACTTCTCATCATCGTCCGTACTTGTGAAACCTGCACTGCAATCCGGTAACGTCGACGTCATCCCCAATGCAATGGTGCGGGAAGTGATCACCGATAACTCCGGCAATGCTACCGGCGTCTCCTTCGTGAACAAGGACGACCTCCAGGAGTATACAGTAAACGCGCGGATCGTCGTGCTGGCAGCAAGCGCCTGTGAGTCGGCCCGCATCCTGCTTAATTCAAAGTCGTCGCAGCATCCGAATGGCCTCGCTAACGAGAGCGGTGTGGTGGGTAAATATCTTCACGATTCAACCGGAGCCGACATGGGCGGTATCCTTCCTCATTTGGTCGGACGCAAGCGATACAATGAAGACGGCGTGGGTGGCATGCATGTCTATACACCGTGGTGGCTCGATAACGCAAAACTCGATTTCCCGCGCGGGTATCATATCGAATACTGGGGCGGCATGGGTATGCCCGGCTATGGATTCGGATCAGGCATTCAATATACCAATGGAAAATATCCAGGTCGCGATGGCAAGATGAAACCTGCGGGAGGTTATGGCGCGTCCCTGAAAGACGACTACCGCTATTTCTATGGCGCGACGTTTGGCATGTCGGGACGTGGCGAGGCAGTTGCACGCGAAGACAACTATTGTGAGATCGATCCCAATACGGTCGACAAGTATGGCATCCCGGTGCTGCGGTTCCACTACAAGTGGAGCGACTACGAAGTAAAGCAGGCCAAACACATGAAGGAAACGTTCAAGCAAATTATAGAAAGCGCCGGTGGTGTGGTCACCTGGGGACACACCGACACCGCAGCAAATCAATACGGATTGGCAGCACCCGGACGGATCATCCACGAGGTGGGTACGACGCGTATGGGCGACGACCCGCGCAGGTCGGTAGTGAACCGTTACAACCAGGCGCATACGTGCAAGAACCTTTTCATTGTCGACGGCGGACCCTTCGTATCGCAGGCCGACAAGAATCCCACGTGGACCATCCTTGCATTGTCTATGCGGGCAACGGAATACATGATCGACGAAATGAAAAAACAGAACCTGTAGAGAAGCCCGATTTGGGCAGCTGAATTCACAGGACCCAAAAACACCAACATCATGGACCGACGTAAATATTTAAAAACACTGGCGGTAGGATCTGTAGGCGCGGGATTACTGATTCAGTCATGCGAAACTGAAAAACCCCAAACCCAACAGGCCGCGGTGACGCATACCATCGACCGCACGCCTGCTGAGATCGCCCGGGAAGAAAAGCTGCGTGCCGAGACTTTCTTTAACGAGCACGAAATGGCCACCATCGCGGTGCTGGTCGACATCATCATACCGAAAGACGACGTGTCGGGCAGCGCTACGGATGCCGGGGTTCCTGACTTTATCGAGTTCATCGTCAAAGACAAACCTGAACTGAAGACACCTGTCCGCGGAGGTCTGCGTTGGCTCGACGTACAATGCATGAAACGCTACAATAAGTCGTTTGTCGATTGCAACGCCGAACAACGCATCGAAATGATCGACGAGATCGCATTCCCCGAACTTGCCAAACCTGAGATGCAACAGGGCGTCGCGTTCTTCAATACGATGCGCGACCTGACCGCCACCGGGTTCTTCACCAGCAAGATCGGTATCGAAGACCTGGGATATGTGGGCAACCGGCCCAATCAATGGGATGGTGTCCCGCAGGAGGTGCTCGACCAATACGGTCTTCAATACGATGAGCGTACCCTTGCCGAGAGCGTCAAATTTGACACCTGAGATTCAAGACAGTTACAAAAATGAAAGAGCAAAAAAAATCATCGGCCCTGTCGCGCCGTAACTTCCTCCGGCATGCCGGCGTAGCGGCGACAGCATTTACCATCGTGCCGCGCTTTGTGCTCGGTGGAAATGGTTTTGTTGCACCTAGCGACACATTGTATATCGCCGGTATCGGTGTGGGTGGCAAAGGAGAAAGCGACCTGACCAGCTTTGCTGAAAGCGCTAACGCGAGAATCGTTTTTCTCTGCGATGTAGACGACCGGCAGGCCGCTAAGTCGCGGAAGAATTTTCCAAAAGCAACATATTACAAGGACTTCCGCCAGCTTCTCGATAAGGAGGCCAAAGGCATCGATGCCGTCTCGGTATCGACACCCGACCATACGCACGCCGTTGCCGCTCTTGCCGCCATGCAGCTGGGCAAACACGTGTACGTGCAAAAGCCGTTAACGTGGAGCATCCACGAAGCGCGCATGCTGGCGGAAGCGGCAAAGAAGTATAAGGTCGTCACGCAAATGGGTAACCAGGGTGGCTCCGGCGATGATGTCCGCAAGATGAAGGAAATGTATGATGCCGGACTGATCGGTGAAGTGACACGGGTTATCTCATGGACGAACAGGCCGGTGTGGCCGCAAGGCATCCCGACACCTACCGGAAAATTTGATGTTCCTAAGGAACTCGACTGGGATCTCTGGCTCGGCCCCGCTGAAGCCATCCCCTACAATCCCGCCTACCATCCGTTCAACTGGAGGGGCTGGTATAGCTTCGGCACCGGCGCACTGGGAGACATGGCTTGTCACATCCTCGACCCGGCCTTCCGCATCCTTCCGATCGATTATCCGTCGGAAGTGGAATGCAGTATGAGCACAGTATGGAGTGGATTCTTCCAGCAAGCGGAAATACCTGACAGCTTCCCCCCTTCGTCGATCGTGCATTTTAAATTTCCGGGCAAGGATGGTCACCCAGACATTCAGCTGACCTGGATGGACGGCGGGCTGTTGCCGGAAAGACCCGAAGAATTGGGTCCCGACGAACCCCTGGGAAGCTGGGATGGCGGCGTCATCTTCGAAGGAACCAAAGGCACCCTGCTGGCGGACTGCTACGGCGCGAATCCGCGATTGATCCCCACTTCGCGGATGAATACCGAGAAGCTTCCTGAACCATCGCTGCCGCGCGTACCCGAAGGCCACTATGTACAATGGGTCAACGCCTGCATGCAAGGATATGGCAAAGGCGTCACCAGCTCGCCCTTCGAGTTTGCCGGTCCGTTTACCGAAGCTATTCTTATGGGCAACCTGGCGATCCGCAGCTACAACCACAAGGTCAAGAACAACAAAGGGCAGGACACCTATCCGGGAAGAAAGAAGTTACTTTGGGACGCAAAGAACATGAAGATCACCAATTTCGACGACGCTAACGCGTTTGTAAAACGGGAGTATCGTCCCGGATGGACATTGGCGATGTAGAGGCGCGCAATTCGTGCGCCTGAGCATGTGTACCCGGTAACAGAATACCATGACAAGATCCATTGTATTCGGGATAGCCATTTGCCTGGCATCTGTCTGCACACAGCACGTCCAGGCTCAGGGCGATATCCAATCGCGTCCCAACATTCTGTGGCTTTCGGTGGAAGACATGAGCCCGTGGCTGAACTGTTACGGCGACAGCACGGTGCCCACGCCGAACATCGACCGCCTGGCACGTGAAGGCATACGCTATGACCAGGCCTTTACAACAGCAGGGGTATGCGCCCCGAGTCGCTGTGCCATTATCACCGGCATGTATCAGACCGCTACCGGCGGGCACAACATGCGGACCTTCAATATCTTTCCGGAAGTTCAGGAAGTGCCGCGACAGTATTCGATAGTCCCCCCTCCGGAAGTGAAGGCCTTTCCGGAGTACCTGAGGGCACGGGGATATTACACGACCAACAACGTCAAGGCCGACTACCAGTTCGTCGCGCCACCGACAGTGTGGGACGAACACAGCAACACTGCGCACTACAAGAACCGCGCGGAGGGTCAACCCTTCTTTGCCATCTTCAACTCCACCATCACACATGAGTCGCAGGTCTGGATGCGTGCCGACCGTCCCTTACGTGTCAGCCCCGATCAGGTTAAGGTTCCACCCTTTTATCCGGACACCGACAGCGTACGACGCGATATTGCGCGCTTCTACACGAACATTTCCGAGATGGACGACTGGGTGGGTGAACGAATGGCTGAACTCGAAGCGTCCGGAGAAATGGATAACACCATCATTTTTTTCTGGTCCGATCACGGAAACGGTCTTCCTTTTTTCAAACGTGAAATAACAGACCGTGGCCTGCGGTCTGCGCTCATCGTCCGCTATCCGGACAAACGGAATGCGGGTACGGTCGTTACCGACCTGGTCAGCTTCATTGACCTCGCGCCGACGGTGCTTTCCCTCGCCGGCATTGAGCCGCCGGAACATATGCAAGGCCAGGCCTTCGCCGGACCTTATCAGGCCCGCAAACCGAGAAGGTATGTTTTCGGCGCGCGCGACCGAATGGATATTCCTGTGGACCGGGTGCGTTCTGTGCGGAATAAAGAGTATCGATACGTAAGAAACTTCAACCCTCACTTGCCTGCGTACCAGCACATCCCCTACCGCATGCAGCAGCCCCTGATGCGCGAGATCATACGCCATCGCGACAATGGCACCCTCAACAGTGTGCAGCAACAATGGTTCAGGGCACCCCGTGACGTCGAGGAATTGTACGTGATCGCAGAGGATCCCTACGAGCTTCATAATGTGGCCGACGATCCCAGGTACCGGCGAGTGGTGAAGCGACTTCGAAAAGTATTGAACAGGTGGATCGAAGAAACCAACGACCTCGGAAGGATTCCCGAACCCCAACTCGTTAAACAGATGTGGGGCGGTTTGGACCATCCGCCGGTAACGGTCGACCCGGTCATTACTTCGGAAGGGCCGACAGTAAGCATCACCTGCGCCACCGAAGGCGCTTCTATCGGCTATCAATTGTTGGATCCCGGGGAGGCGCCATCGAAATCCTGGAGCGTATACACCGGCCCCATCTCCGCGCAAGGCAAAACCGTTGTCGCTATAGCCCATCGCATCGGCTACGAGCCCAGCCAGACGGTCACCCATTCGAGATAGGCAACGAAATCATCGGTGCAACAATCCATACGCAGGGCATTCCCACAGGGCTCTGCGCAATTTGGACCGTTTGTGTTATATTTTGATTTCAATCCCCTCCTGCGATGGTGCTGAGTGCCGAAAATGTTTTACTCCTGGGGTCGGTCCTTCTGTTTGTGAGCATACTCACAAGCAAGACATCGTTTCGTTTCGGCATTCCCACACTCATACTTTTCCTCATAGTAGGCATGATGGCCGGCGTCGACGGCCCGGGGGGAATATATTTCAACGATCCCAAGTTCGCTCAATTTCTGGGTATCGTCGCCTTGAACTTCATTCTGTTCAGCGGGGGCCTCGACACGAAGTGGGAAAGCGTACGGCCCATTTTTCGGCCCGGCCTCGCGCTGTCAACCTTCGGGGTATTGATCACGGGCGTAATCACGGGTCTGGGCGCCTGGCTCGTACTCGACATGACGCCCATGGAGGGCATGCTGCTCGGCTCCATCGTGGCCTCCACAGATGCGGCCGCAGTATTTTCAATCTTACGGTCGCGCAGTACAGGCCTGAAAGGCAACCTCCGGCCCCTGTTGGAGTTTGAGAGCGGCAGCAACGATCCCATGGCGTATTTCATGACCATCAGCTTTATCGAGCTGTTGCTGCAACCCGAATCAGGTTTGCTCAGCCTTATCCCACGATTCCTGCAGGCCATGGCCATTGGGTTGGGGGCTGGCTACCTGTTTGGTAAGGGAATGACATGGGTGTTGAATAAGATCCACCTCGACGTCAGGGGGCTCTATCCAGTGCTGGTCCTCTCGATGGTGATGTTCACGTTCTCTTTTACGGAAGAGATCGGCGGCAACGGCTTTTTGGCGGTATACGTGGCGGCCATTTTTCTGGGTAATTCCGACTTCATCAACAAGAAAAGTTTGATGCGGTTTTACGATGGCCAGGCGTGGCTAATGCAAATCGTGATGTTCCTCACACTCGGCCTGTTGGTCACGCCCAGTGAGATCATACCCATCATTCCTGAAGGGATACTCATATCCCTTATCCTGATGTTCGTGGCCAGGCCGATTGCCGTGTTCACCTCGCTCATCTTTTCACGGCAGATAAGCTTCCGCAAGAAGACCTTTATTTCATGGGTTGGATTGCGTGGGGCCGTTCCCATTATCTTTGCGACGTACCCCCTGCTGGCGGGCGTTACGCACGCGCAGATGATATTCAATATCGTATTCTTTATCTCCGTGTCGTCCGTATTGCTTCAGGGTACCACGCTCACTGCCGTCGCGCGCTGGCTGCATGTCAGCGTGCCGGAACGCATCAAGAGAAAATTCCCGGTCGACATTGAATTGCACGAGAACTCACAGTCGGAATTGATTGAACTTGACATCGCCAATGAATCAAGAGCCATCGGTAAGGAAGTCGTCGAACTCAAACTCCCCAAGACCGCACTGATCGTCCTCATCTATCGCAAAGGCCGATACATGATGGCCAGCGGCGACACCATCATCCAGGGCGGCGATCATTTGCTGATCATGGGGGATTCGAAGGAGACGATCGGGAAGGTACAGGAGTGCCTTAGATGATTTGCGATTTGTGATTAGGGATAATCAATAATCGAAAATCGATTTGGGACGCCGTACCCCCACGCACACCGTTTCTACAAACATTGCGTCCCTACAGGACGCTGGGCCTACGATCAAGCGTCGGTGATACTTCGGTTTCACCTCAAACGGTGTTCAACCCCAAATCACGAATCGACAATCAATAATCGAAAATCGATCCCGGTCCCAGCGGGACCAAATGTTTGTAGCACTATCCCGGAACGTGGACACCCGTCCCGTAGGGACGGAATGTTTATCCTGACCTGGCACATATGATTGAC
>DATGQD010000015.1:0-24242 GCA_035304385.1 Cyclobacteriaceae bacterium | reverse complement strand
ACCAGGGCTCGAACCTGGACTTTCCTGAATCAAAATCAGGCGTGTTGCCAGTTACACCATCGGGCAAAGTGATGTAAGTCCCCAAATTGGGATTGCAAAGGTAGAATTATTTTTCAAAAAGTAAGGCCGGCAGGGGATTTTATAGGTCGTTTTCCTGGGCCGTAGCGCCTTCCAGGAAGCCTTCCGCCCAGAACCGGTACTTGTCAAGTATCGAGATCACGGCGTTGCGCAGGTGCCGGTTGTTGTTGAAATCGATCTGGCCATATTGCGTGGTGGCATACCCCTGCCAAATGGAGCGGTTCTGTCTTCTGTCGTAAAACTGGATCAGCAATGTGCCGGTCTTCAGGTGGAAGTCCTTCGCATCGTAATTTAGGTTTTCGTTTTGCGTCCTGATCCACTCTTCGATGTCCGGCTGGTTGTATCCGTGAAACCGCAGGCTGTCATTGAACATTTTAAATCCGATAATCAGGTGCGGACGGTTCGAAGTCTGGCGGTAACCGAGAAACTTCATGCGCGCGACGATGGATTTCTCAATCATCTCATTGGTCATCGACGAATCCGTCGGTGCGGCAGGACGCATAATATCGAACGTCCTGTACTTCTTGAAATTTCCCTTATAGCTGTAGTCGTATTCGACCGGGAGTTCCTTATACCCGAGGCAGGAGGCGAACAGGAAAGCGAGTGACGCCAGGTAAACTTTGTTCATAAACCAACCATATTAAATTGTGCGGCAATCCGTATTTCAAGATGAATATATATCAAAATCAATACCTTACCAACACAAACAGGCAATCGTTTAGCGAACCCTCAGGATTGTGCTTGTATCCAGCTTTTTGCATTTATGAACGCCAGAATCCACGGAGAAATCTCATCCCGGCGTTCTACAGGATAGTATCCCCAATTCCACGGAAACAACGACCGTTCCAGGTGTGGCATAATGGCCAGGTGGCGGCCGTCATGTGAACACAACGCCGCGACGGCGCCGTCCGAATCGTTTGGATTCCCCGGGTATTCCGCATAGGTGTAGCGCGCGGCAACCTGGTACCGCGACTCGTCGCCAAGCTGGAATCGTCCTTCGCCATGCGCGATCCAGCATCCCAACTTTGATCCCGCCAGACCTCCAAGCATTACGGAATTGCTCTCCGGGATGGTCAGGTTAACAAACGCCGATTCGAATTTTCCGGATCCATTGTGATGCATCTTCGGATGGTCTTCGTCGCCGCGATACAGCAGCCCAAGTTCCATCACAAGCTGACAACCGTTGCACACGCCGATTGAAAGCGTATCCGGCCGCTCATAGAAATCATTCAAGGCCTTACGCGCCCGGTCATTGTACAGGAAGGCACCTGCCCATCCTTTTGCCGAACCCAACACGTCGGAGTTCGCAAAGCCGCCGGGAAAAGCAATGAGCTTGACATCGCTGAGATCTTCCCGTCCTGATACAAGGTCCGTCATGTGCACGTCGCGTACGTCAAACCCCGCGAGGAATAACGCATAGGCAAGCTCGCGGTCGCCGTTGACTCCTTTCTCCCGGATGATGGCGGCCGTGATCCCGGACCGCGTGGTTCGTATCTGACCAATTCCCAGGCTCGCCAGGCGTCCATCAAACCCCTGGGGAAAGGCATACGTCAGCGGCTGGCGATGGTAGTTGCTGCTTCGAAGGTCCGCATGGGTGGCCGGGCGCTGAAGCCTGTCCAGCTTATGCGATGTGCTGAACCAGGTGTCCCTGAGGCTGTCGATGTCAAGTCGGTGCGCCGCCACCGCCAGCACCCGTTCGCCTGTTATCCTGGCAAGGTTATGCACGGCGAGCCCAAGTTCCTTCATCATCGCTGTAACCTTTTCCGCTTCGTTTACCTGGATCAACACCCCCGGGTTCTCGCTGAACAGGAACCGGATCAGATCTTCCTGAGCGTCCGGAAGCGTTACCTCCAATCCCACACCGGGCGTCGGGAAGCACATCTCAAGCAGTGCCGTTATTATTCCGCCTGCGGAGATGTCATGTCCGGCCAGAATAGCTTCATCCCGCACCAGCTGTTGCACCGCCTCGAACGCGGCGCGGAACAGCGCCTCGTCCGCGACACCGGGTATCTGGTCGCCCAGCTGCCCCACAACTTGCGCAAAGGCACTACCGCCCAGCGCTGTAGGGCCCGAAGAAAAATCGATGTAAAGGATGTGACTGCCGGGTTCGTTTCGCAACGCAGGACCGACAGCCTTCTGTACGTCCGACACTTCCCCCACAGCGGAGATAATAACCGTGCCCGGCGAGTAGACAACCTGGCCGTCGGGATATTTCTGTGTCATCGAAAGGGAGTCCTTGCCCGTGGGAATGTTAATACCCAACCGGATAGCAAAATCGCTCACCGCCTCCACCGCTGTGTACAACCTTGCATCTTCACCCGCATTTTTTGCAGGCCACATCCAGTTGGCGCTGAGCGACACGCCTTTGAGCCCGTGGGTCAACGGAGCCCATACCAGGTTCGTTAGCGCTTCGGCAATGGCGAGCTTTCCACCCATAGCCGGGTCGATAAGGGAGGCCTGCGGCGCGTGACCGATGGCCGTTGCCACGCCATTGCGGCCGGAGTAGTCGAGCGTCATCACGCCGACGTTGTTGAGCGGGAGTTGGATTTGTCCGCACGTCTGTTGCATGGCAACTTTTCCCGTAACGGACCGGTCCACTTTATTCGTAAGCCAGTCTTTGCAGGCGACGGCTTCCAATTGGAGCACCTGCTCGACGTACTCGGCAAATTTTTCCGGATCATACCCCACCGGTCGATGCGATGCCTGTACGGTCTCGTCTTCGAGGATGGTTGTCGGCGTGGAGCCGAAAAGGTGGCGCACCAGGATGTCTACGGCCTTCCGTTCGGACGTCGATTTGCTAAAGATGAGGCGCTGATCGCCTGTGGCTTCACCGACCACGTAAAAGGGTGCACGTTCGCGTTCGGAGACGACGCGAAGTCGTTCCAGGTCTTGCTCCCGCATGCCCAGTCCCATGCGCTCCTGCGACTCATTGCTGATGATTTCCTTTTCGGACAGCGTCGGGTCGCCGATGGGAAGTTTGTCGAGATGGATCTCACCCCCGGTTTCTTCGAGCAGTTCTGAGAAGCAATTGAGGTGCCCGCCGGCGCCATGATCGTGAATGGTAATGATGGGGTTATCGTCGGCCTCGACCATAGCGCGGATGGCGTTCATCACCCGCTTCTGCATTTCAGGGTTCGACCGCTGCACCGCATTGAGCTCAATGGTGTTGGCATATTCGCCGGTGGCAACGGAAGATACTGCGCCACCGCCCATGCCGATGCGGTAGTTGTCGCCACCCAGCATGACAATCCTGTCGCCTGCCGCAAGCTTACCTTTGATGCTATCTTCCTTGCGCGCAAATCCGACGCCGCCCGCCAGCATGATAACTTTATCATAGCCATAGGTGCGGCTACCGTCTTCATGCTCGAACGTCAGCACGCTGCCGCAGATCAGCGGCTGCCCGAACTTGTTCCCGAAGTCGGAAGCGCCATCGGACGCACGGATAAGGATCTCCGCAGGCGCATGGTACAGCCACTTGCGCGGCTTGATTCGTTTTTCCCACGGTCTTCCTCCTTCGAGCCGCGGGTACGAGGTGATGTACACTGCCGTGCCCGCCAGGGGGAGGGACCCTTTGCCGCCGGCGAGGCGATCGCGGATCTCTCCGCCCGATCCCGTGGCAGCCCCATTGAAGGGCTCCACCGTAGTGGGGAAGTTATGGGTTTCGGCCTTGAGGGAGATTACGGCGTTGATGTCGCGCACGGTGAACAGGTCGGGTACGTCCTGTCGTACCGGGGCGAATTGTTCGATGACGGGTCCCTCTATGAAGGCCACGTTGTCGCGATAGGCGGACACCAATTTGTTGGGGTTTGCCGACGATGTCTTGCGAATGAGTTGAAAAAGCGTGAGGTCCTTTTCGTGCCCATCGATAATAAATGTTCCGTTGAAAATCTTATGGCGGCAGTGCTCGGAGTTCACCTGGGAAAAGCCGAACACCTCGCTGTCGGTAAGCTTACGGCCGAGTTCACGGCTGACGGCTTCCAGATATTGTATTTCTTCTTCGCTGAGGGCGAGCCCTTCGGTTTCGTTGAAGGCAGCGATGGAGTCGATCTCCACAATGGGTTGAGGCGCTATGCTGATGGTGTACAGCTCCTGGTCGAGAACGGGATAGCGTTCTTCCAGCATGGGGTCGAAAGCTTCGTCCGCTGTCGAGGGTGTGAACATTTCGATACGCGTGAGTCCCGAAATTCCCATGTTCTGGGCTATCTCCACGGCGTTGGTACTCCAGGGCGTAATCATCTCCCTTCGTGGCCCTTTGAACGGACCGC
Organism: Cyclobacteriaceae bacterium; assembly: GCA_035304385.1. Lineage (GTDB taxonomy): Bacteria > Bacteroidota > Bacteroidia > Cytophagales > Cyclobacteriaceae > ZC4RG29. The sequence goes on along the minus strand of DATGQD010000015.1, from coordinate 19,899 downwards.
CGACGTTCGGGCCGGGCTCGGGCCGGGCGCCTCCGAAAAGCCACACCAGCTTGTCGATATCGGATTTTGCCAAAGGCTGCGCCGCACCAACTGCGAAGATCGTGTTGGTGGCTGAACGAAAGAATACGATCATGGAAAAGGAAAACGTTTAGCGAAGCGCAAAAGTAACACCCTTCAGCCGGATTTCAGGCAAAATTTGAAACGAAATGGCCTATTCCGAAATGACCGAGACAGCCTCCGGCAGCAGGTTGTTGTGCCCTGCCTCCATCACGTGAAATGATGCATTGTCCAACGTTGTGAAAATGGGCTCCAGGCGTTCGGGCGGAATGATACGGTCATAGCGGCCCGTCACCACCACCACCCGCGTTCCGTAAGCTTCCATCATGCGGACCAGGTGCTTCATGTCAAATTTCAGGTGCCTGAAGCACACCCAGGTGTTGTAGACCCGCGCCCGCTTTTCGGGGGTATCCATTTGGTTTTCCGCGAACCGTAACATGTATTTGTCGGCAAGGCGCAATGACTTCGCGAGTCGCGTGAGCCGGGTGAACCGCTCCTCGTGGGTGATCAGGCTTTTGAAGAGTGCCCGCATTGCCCAGGGCCAGGTGGCCAGTGTGTACCAGGGGGAGGGGCGTACACCATCCGCGGCGATAAGGTAGAGGCCGTTTACGCGTCCGGGAAAGGCCTCGTATGTCGCCAGGGCAAACTTGCCGCCCAGGCTGAACCCCGCGACGGAAAAGGTTGAAATATCCTCCCGGGAGAACAGGATGGTCATGACTTCTTTCCAGGTGCTTTTTTCGAGCGGGGTTTCCGGGTCGTCCCAACTGCTTTTTCCGTGGAAGTAAATGTCGACCAGGATGAGCCGGAACCTGCTTCCGAGCGCGTCCAGCCAGGAGTGAAATGCCTTATGGGTTTGACCAAAGCCGTGGAAAGCGATCAAAGGCTGGTTTCCCGACCCGGCCACGTAATAAAAAATAGTGCTGCCCGGTAGCGCAATCCTTCTTTCGCTGTATGCATTCATTACTTTGCTGCCGGGTTAAGCCTCTCCAAAATTGACAAATTTGGGTTAAAATAATTCATACAGGATATCCGTCTTAGGTTTTAACTCGCCATTATTATGACGCGCCGTGGAACTGGCAATGCAGCTTAAAGAACAGACATTTCTTCGGGAAAGGGGAAGGTTGCTCAATTTTATCCGCAACCGCGTTTCCAGCCTGGAAGAAGCGGAAGACATCCTGCAGGACGTTTTCTACCAGTTTATTGCCGGTTACGACTCGATAGAGTCGCTGGACAGGGTCACGTCATGGCTTTTTTCCGTTGCGCGAAACAAGATCATCGACCGGTATCGGAGAAATTCCGCGCGGCCGCGGCAGGCGAACTTCTCGCACACGACGGGTGCGGACGAAGAGATGCCCCTCACGATCCAGGACATCCTGCCCGATCTGGGAAATACGCCGGAAGACGCATACTTGCGGGAAGTGATCTGGGAGGAAATCATGGAGGCGCTGGATGAACTTCCGCCAGAACAGCGCGAGGTGTTCGTCCGGAACGAGATCGAAGATGTCAGCTTTCGCGAGCTCGCCGCCGAGCAGGGGGTTTCAATCAACACACTGCTCTCGCGAAAGCGGTATGCGATCCTGGCACTGAGAAAGCGCCTGCAGAAGCTGTACAACGAGCTATGAAAACAAAAGAATATATATGCTGTGTGCGGTGTGCATCACGGTTTAGAAAATCATACGAGTCATGAAAAGAGGTGGAAGAATTTTCTTGTGGGTCTTGTTCGGCCTCCTGATGCTGGCTTTGCTCACCTTCCTGACCCAACAACTTTGGAATTGGCTGGTGCCCGACCTTTTTGGTGGCCCGGTCGTCACGTTCTGGCAGGCACTGGGCCTGCTCGTGCTGTCGAAAATCCTGCTGGGTGGATTTGGCAAGGGGGGGCATAGGGGTTCACATTCCTGGAAAATGAAGTTCCGTGAAAAATTTGGCCACTTGTCGCCCGAAGAACGTGAGGCGCTAAAGCAGCGAATACGGCAGAAATGGTGTCCCTCACACGATGATATCGAACCCGAAGATCGGAAAGCCGACGATTCAGCCGGATAAACTGCCGCCGTGCTGCTAAATTGCGGCGATGCTACAGAACAAGGTTGTACTTGCCTTCATCCTCGTATCGCTGATCCTGCTGGTCGACTTCCTCTTTTTAACGATGCTGCGCAGGATCATGACCAACAACAAGCGTTGGACACGGATCCTGGTGCTGTCGACCGCATTCGGCACAACCCTGTTTGCCATTGCCACTGTGGTGATGTATTACCAGGCCGACATGCTTGGAATAGAAGAGGGGATAAGCCAATGGAACATCACCGCCCTGCTGGTGATCTACGGCACGAAAGCCATCCCGGTGGCGACCACCATCGTTCAGGATACAACGCTCGTTGTGGCCCATATCATCGCCGCCATACGCAAAAAGCGAACGCCGTCAGGTGAGGCGCTCCCCAAAATGACGCGGGCCGATTTTCTTGAGAAAGCTGCGTTGGCGACCGCCGCACTGCCCTTTGCCGCGTCTGTATTCGGCATTTCGTATGGCGCCTACGATTACCGTATACTGCGACGCACCATTCATTTGCCTAACCTGCCTCAGGCATTCGACGGAATTCGTATCGGGCAGATTTCCGACATTCACTGCAACCCCGCATACTACCGATCGAGGATCCGCAGCGGCATCGAATTATTCATGCAGGAAAAACCCGATGTGATTTTCTTCACGGGCGACCTGGTCAACTACCGGACGAGCGAGCTCTATGAATTTGCGGATATGTTGCGGCTGATGCGCGCGCCAATGGGTGTGTTCTCTGTTACCGGCAATCACGACTATGGCGACTATATTTCATGGCCGACAGAGGAAGCCAAACGAAAGAATTTCGAGGACTTCATTCAAGCGCATCGCGAGGTGGGCTTCGACCTCCTTATGAACGAACATCGTTTTCTTGAGACAGGTGGTGAAAAGATTGCGATCCTCGGCGTCGAAAACTGGGGGAAAGGACGCTTCCCGAAAATCGGCCGGCTTGACCTCGCCTATCCGGGAACGGAAGAGGCCCCGGTTAAGCTCCTGCTATCGCATGACCCAAGCCACTGGGATGCTATTGTCCGCCCCGACTTCCCCGACATCGACGTTATGTTCGCAGGGCATACCCACGGGTTTCAAATGGGCATCGAAATTGGCGACTTCCGGTGGAGTCCGGCAAAATATTCTTACGTGCAATGGGCCGACCTGTACCGCGAAGGGAGTCAATACCTCTACGTGAACCGTGGTTTCGGATGCCTCGGCTTCCTCGGAAGAATCGGTATGCCGCCCGAGCTGACCATCATCGAGCTTAAGAAAGCCTAGCGTCAGTTTTCGCTTCGCATCTGGTGGAGCAATTCCATTTCTTCTTTCGTCTTCACGAAAAGACGCTGAAACAGCTCGAAGGGCCTTTGATATTGGGCATGACGATTCGTATCCGGTATGAATACTTCAGCGGCCTGATGCGATCGGAAGGTGGGGTATGCGGGTAGATCGCGGGCGGCCCGGACGGCCATAAGGGCCGCACCAATCGACGACGCGTCTTCGGTGTTGTTGCGGTGTACCGGCATTCCAAAAATGTCACTGAGCAGTTGCAGCCACTCCCGCGAATGCACAAAACCACCGCTGGCATTGATCTGTGCTATTTCACCGCCCGCCTTACGCAAAAGACCCACAACCTGGTACAAGGCAAATGATATCCCTTCCATCACGGCACGCGTGAAATGTTCCTGGCGGTGTGCCGTGGTGATTCCAAAGAATGCGCCACTTACGCGACTGTCCCAAACCGGAGCACGTTCACCCATCAGGTAGGGGAGGAAGATCAGCCCGTTGGCGCCGGGCGACAGTGTTGCAGCACGCGACAGGTAAGAGGCGTAGTCACTCAACGACGTGAGTTCCTGACCGAGGAGGTCGCGGAGATACCATTGCAGGATGACGCCACCGTTGTTTATCGGACCTCCGCATATGAACGTGTCTTCATCCAGAATGTAGTTGAACGTCATGGATGAAAAGTCATGGCGGGGCGTGGGTGATGCTACGCGAACCGCGCCACTTGTCCCGATAGTAAGACAGCCGACACCCTGGCTGATGGCGTTGCTTCCCAGGTTGGCAAGACAGCCGTCGCCGCCGCCGATAACAAACCACGGCGATAGTGTTAGTCCGAGTATCTCTTGCAGTTTTTCGGGAAGATCCTTTCTCCGGTGGCGCGTTGGGACGAGTGCAGACAGCTGATGTTCGTTGATTCCTGCCAGTTTTAGCGACTTTGGATTCCAACGGTGGTTCAGGATATCCATCAGGCCGGTACCTGATGCTGCGGAGTGGTCCATCTCATATTCGCCGAACAGTCGATGCCAGATAAACTCTTTGATAGAAATGAAGCGCGCGGCGTTGCGAAAGGTATCCGGCTCGTGTTCGCGGAGCCACAAGAGCTTGACAAGCGGACTCATGGCGTGGATCGGTGTGCCGGTTGTTTCGTACAGCTCGCGGGCATCCGCTGAGGCACGAACCGTTCGTGCTATCGATGCACTTCGGCTGTCTCCCCACGTCAGCATATGGCGAAGCGGTCGTCCATTCTTGTCGATGGCGATGACCGAGTGCATGGCCGTGCTCAGACCGATCGCCTCCGGAGGGCCCCCCAGCTTCTCTACGGTAGCCCGTACACACTGAACAAACGCTTCCCATATCTGCTCAGGGTCCTGCTCGCTGGCGAAGGGCACGGGGTGGAAAGTGGGATAGGATGACTGTTGGACTGAAAGCACTTCGTCCATTGACTCGCTGATGGCTACGGCTTTGGTACTGCCCGTGCCGATGTCGATACCCAGGAAATAATTCACTGCGTAAGAATAAGGGGAAATGGTGATATAAGAAAGTAGACAAAAAAGAGGCACCCCACGGGTGCCTCTTCCAGTTCAGGTTATAGGTAAAAATGCCGGGCTAATGGTGCGTAGATATTCCCATTTCCAGTCTGCGTTTTGCATCCAGGGAGAAGCGACCGGCGCCGAATACCATAAAAAGGATAAGGCCAACCAAAACCAAAATAGATATCTCGAGTTCCATCAGGTTACCTACAGAAAGGAAACCCTCGGGGTAGTTGACAAACACAATCGCTCCGATGAGGATCGGAATCTGGATCAGGCAGACGATGCGGGTAAACAACCCCACCGCAATCAGCGGCCCGCCGAGGATGTGGGCAAAGACAACATAATGCGCCAACGCTGCCCCCGCAAAATAAACGTTAAGGCCAGCGGTGGTCATTTTCAGGTCGTGCATGTTGGTGATGAAATACAGCCCCTTGTAGGTAATGAAAATCCCCAGGGCCACCCGAAAGATGTCAAGAAAGCCGGGCCGGTGAGCATTTCCCCATTTTTCGACGTCGGTAATGACACTCATAGCAAATGGAGTTTGTATATAACAAAGTTTATGGAATTTTTTTGGGGATTCCAAGGAGAAGGCCGGGTTTGTTAACGTGTGCCCGCGTAGTGATTACGCCAAAAACGAGACGACCGGCGTAAAAGCCGGTCGTCAAGTATTGGGTAGTGATGGTTCGTATGTTCTAGTAATTGCGGCGGTTGAAATTACCCCCACGACTTCCGCCTCCACCGCGTGGTGCATCCGTGCGCGGACGCGCTTCATTCACCACAAGATTCTTTCCCATAAAGTCGGAGCCGTTCAGTTCATCTATTGCCTGACGCGCCGCACCGTCGTCGTTCATTTCAACGAAGCCGAAACCCCGGCTGCGTTGGGTGAATTTATCGAGGATGATCTTTGCCGAACTAACTTCGCCGAATGCTTCAAATAATCCCTTCAATTGATCGCTAGTTGCTTTAAAGGGGATGTTCGCGACATAGATGTTCATAATCTTTTTTTAGTATGGGTGATTTTTAGTTACACGAGAACGGCAAACCTGACACCGCCCCTAAAGCAGCTTGGGATTTTTCGTCATCATTAGTAAAGGTAGAATAAAAATTCAATATAGAATACAACGTAAGGAGCGCCGTTTTTTGCAACCCGAAAAAGGGCGAATTTGAATAGGAAAGCCCCATTTGGGCTTTATATCCGATTCACCCGCAACAGATTTCCGGTCTAGCGAAACGTATCGTTTGAATCCACCACACGAACGGATTTAACGTTCAAGGGAAAGCGGGCGACCGCATCATCTTCCTCCAGCAACTCCGGCGGCAGCGACTCCCGCAGTGAATTGGAATAACTCATCGGGGAAGGAAGGTTTTTCTTCAGGCTTTCTGCCAGGGGTTCGGCCTCGCTAACGTCCGTGACGATGGTGATGAACATGGCGTCGCTTTTCCAATACGTCCTGATGGCGCGGTTCACATCGTCAAGCGTCAGCCGTGCAAGAAGCTCATCCATTTCGGCGAGGTAATCCTGCCGGCCATAAAATTTACTGTCCATAAGGTAGCCCAGTTGTCGCTCCGGCGTTTGCGTATACAGTTTTATGTACGAACGCAGGAAGGTGCGCGTCAACGCAAAGTCTTCCTCACTCATTCCGTTTTTGATCATCAGGTCGAGTTCACGTATGGCCATCCGCAACGCGAAATGAGCGTGTCCAATGGTGATGTCTGACAATTCGGGATATTGTTGCTTTAGTCCCGCTGCGATCTGAACGGGGCGTATCCAGATGGCGAAGTAATTGGCATTGCGGGGTACTCCGGAGGGCGGAAGCATATTGCCGCCACCGTTGGCGTACCATTCGATATAAGAGTAATCGCCGTAGTTCATGGAGCGCTGCTCCCGGATTTTTTGATAGAGGCGGGAATACGACTTGCGGTGTTCGCCCAGCCACGAGTTGGCAACCATGAGTGCTGCGAAATCGTCGTCGCGCCGTGTAATCGACAAGGGTGCTCCCGTAAAGATCGCGGAACCCAACGCGCCCTTCTTCGCGATAATCTCCACCTGGATTCCGTCCGGCTGACGTGCTGCCACCGGTCCGGGCAGTTGGGGTGCGCCGGGTGGTAGTTTCTTGACATCGGCCTTCAGCCGATTTAATACTTCAGGAGAATAATTACCCGCAATTCCAACCATCAGGTTATCCTGACGGAAATAATTCTGATAATGTGACTTGCACGCAGCCAGTGTGAGGCTGCCAACGCCGCTAACAGTACCTGCAGACATGTGCTGATAGCGTGTGCCACGGAACAGCAAATCCTCCAGGGCCTTCTTACTGTATTCCTCGTCGGAAGATGTTCTGATCACCTGGTTGACATAGTTCTCCTGGTTCGACTTAAGCCGGTTGAAGTCGCCTTCATCCATTCGTGGCTGTGTCAGCAGATCGATCATAACAGGATAGAATGCTTCCAGGTGATCGATGTGAACCTCAAAGGTGAAGATGGCCACTTCCTTATCGATGCTGTAGGAGATTTGCGCCGCCATAGGATAGAGGAAATCCTTTACCTGTGTACTCGTCATCGTGCTGGTCCCTCCATCGCCGACCAGACTCGTGGTAAGGAAGGTGAGGCCTTCCTGACCCGTTGGATCGATCATCGAACCGTTTCGGAACATAAATTTGAACACGATCTTGTTCGATCCGCTGAGCCTGAGCTCTACAAATTCGGTCGCAGCTGCCGGCAACCACAGCATGGTGACCAGGAATAGTAAGATAAATTTCTGCTTTCTCATTTCACACCTCCTGTTTCTTCCGGTGAAATGGTAGAGACCGTCAGTCCGGTGCTGACCAAATATTTCGACGCAATCCGCATGAGATCTTCGGGCGTTACTTTCTCATAGTTGGCATACGTTCTGTTTAGCGATTGAGGATCGCCGGTTATCCAAATGTAGTTCGATAAGGTGGCCGCTATGGCATCGGGATTGTCGATCCGCATCGCGAAACTGTATTTCATGTGGGAAATTGTTTTTTGCAATTCCTCAGGGTCGACGGGCTCTTTCTTTGCCTTGTCGATAGTCCGCATGATCTCGTCCTTGACGTATTGCAGGTCCGCTGCATCAACGACGGATGCCTGTATGTCGAATAAATAGGGATCGCGTGAATCCGAGGCCCCTGCGCTCAGGACGCGCACCTTGCGTTCTTCGAGTACCAGCTTCTTGTATAGCTCCGATTTTTCGGAAAACAATACTGAACTCAACACGTCCAGGGCCGGCATGTCGAGCGACGAATCGCTGAAGGCCGGACCCTTGAAAGAGAGGCCGAGGTAGGGAGGGAAGTTGGGTACTTGTATATGCGCATATCGCGTCTCCGTTTGAGGCGGTTCAGGGGTCACCTTTGTTGTATAGTTCCCCCGCTTCCAGTCGCCAAAATATTTTTCGGCCAAAGCGTTCACGTTATCGGGAGTAACATCGCCGACCACGAGAATGGTGGAGTGTTCGGGGCGGTAAAACCGATCGAAGAATTGAAGCGAATATTCGTATTGATTGGGCATGTCGACGATGTCTTCAAAGAATCCGATCGTGGTGTGCCCGTAGGTATGTTGTGTGAACGCGGTGGCACGCATTTTCTCGTATATCTGCATATAGGGGCTGGCGAAATTTTTGGTGTACTCGCCTTTTACCGCCCCCGCCTCCGTCTTAAAATCCTGGAGGGAGTACTTCAGGTTCATAAACCGGTCGGCCTCGAGCTCGAACATTTTGTCCAGCATCTCCGCGTTGCCCGTCATGTGGTAAACGGTCCTGTCATTTGATGTATTGGCATTAGCTGAAGCGCCGATACTTTTTAGCACCTCCTGATACCGTTCTTTGGGGTACTTTTCTGTACCGCGGAACATCATATGTTCAAAGAAGTGGGCAAAGCCGGACTTGCCCGGCTCCGTCTCGTCGCGTGAACCGACGCGAACGATGATGTAAAACGCGGCTATACCGGGACTTTCATACGGTACTGTGACGACCCTAAGCCCGTTTGGCAGGTCATGGATGTGGATGGGGTAGGGTAGGATGCCGGATGGGGTTTCACGGATATCGGCCCCTGTCAGCGCAATCCCAGTCAAGATGAGGAGCGGAATGATTATCGGCTTCATGGCTACACGAGTAAAGGGTGTGCAGCCCGAAACTACTAACTTGGATTAGAAATAAAAACAGGATTCCGGGGAATCCTGTTTGTTATTGGAGTGAGGTTGGTTTCCTGAAATCTGAGGTCAATAGGCCCGGTCGACAGACCCGGAACCGTATATTTTCTTTTGAACGCTTTTCGTATTTCCCTTGTGCTTGATGATACCGTTACCCTGCACGGCAGCAAACAGTTCGTTCGTGACATTCAGTTCGCAATAGCCTGTGCCGGTCACCTTAGCCTTGGCTGTCTCCGTTCCGCAGGCAAAGCCGTTGATGCCACCGGATCCGCTGACCAGCGCTTCGATGGAATTTCCGTAGCCGCGAAGATGGATTTTTCCGGCGCCGCTCACTTCAGCTTTAATGATGTCGCCTTTCAGATCTAGATCCATCATTCCGTTTCCGGAAACGGTGAGTGCGACGTTCGAAGTTGCGAGTGAATTCTGGCTGATGATCTTACCTCCGCCGTTGACCTGGAGTTCGTTGATGTTTTTCATGCTCACCGTGACTTTCATAGTGGGGTTGAGCTTGATGTCGTCGATCTTAGCCCAAATACTCTTGTTGGTATTCGTAGGCTTTCGTTCGACGTTGATCATAAGAACGCCATCTTCAACGTGTATGTCGGTGAGCTCGTAGATTTCGGTCAGCGCTTCCACGACCACTTCCTGTTTGTTGGTCTGTTTCAAATAGACCGTATAGTTTGAATTCACATAGATACTCTTGAATTCAGGAAGTTCGAGCGTCTTCTTGGTTACTTGCGCAACCGCACTTAGGGTTGCAAACAGTAAAACCATGGTGCAGAAAAACCTGTTTTTCATAGTGGTTTCGTCAGTGTATAGATTAAGCAATGAATTACGGACGACAACCTTAAATTATGAAATGTGCCTAACGACGAATCGGCGCATTCACCGGAAAACCTACATGACAAAATTGATTTACTACGAAAACCTTACATCGCCAGTCGGATGGCTATCGGCCCTTCCTGAAAATGGCCATAAAAATCAGTACGCAAATAATGCATCCAATAATGATGACAAGCAGTACTTCCGGTGTGATAAGTTTTGTAGCGTGCATAACATTCAGAAGCGATATCTGAGCTGAAATTTAACATCATTTCGTGTATTTCCGGCAATCTTGTCGGCTCCTGAGCCGATTTCTTTCCGATCCGTGTATCGCGTGTGCGCAAACCGTGCCCAAAGTGTTATCCGCTTGACCGTATAAGAAACGAGTACGTAGTTCCTCACCCCCACGCCGTAGTAAGCCGGAAGTGAAAATGACAGCCACGCATCGCGTTCGTAGGCGTACTGGCGGTTGTCGTAGTCATCGGTGTCAAATAGCGCATAGCGTGCCGCTACTTTAAGCTTGCCCAGCTCTACTTGTATATCCTGCATGAGTGCAAGACCTTTAGTAGTTGCTCCACCTGTCGTGTAGGTGCTGTATTGAATGCGCGTCTTCAAAGTGAGACCGCGCGCTGGCGCGATGGCGGTATTGGCAAGTACGTTGCGCTTCAATCCTTGCGCCGCATGTGCCAGCGGACCCCGATTAACATTCCTGGCCTTGCTTTCTTCCCGAAATTGTACAGACCACGATGGGCCAGTCCGACTGTTTCGACCTATTCTCATCAACCACTCGTACCCGCGGGAAGGCGCATACACGCGGTAGCGCAGCCAGGGAAAGGTAAACATGTCAAAATAGCCTGAAAGATGCAGATACTTAGTAAACCGGTACTTCCATCCCCAGTATATCCCGGTTTCATTCTGCACCGAGCTACCCTCACTAATGGCGTTTGAATAGAACGTATGAAAATCGCGGCTGTAATTGCGATACGCTGTCGCGATCTCCAACTTGGGCGTAAGACTCGAGAGCACGCCGGCAATGAGTGCCCATCCTCCGGTGACATTCCTGGCGAACTCCGAAAAGAACGCATGGTTGCGATGATTGTAATTCAGGAACAGCGAACCGGAATGATTCTCCGCGCCGGCAAATGCAAACTGATTGTAGGGACGCGGTCTTCGTTGCACCGGCGTGTCGAAGATCAGTGAATTCCATACGATGCCCGCGTCCAACCGGGCTGACGTACGATTGACAATGACACCTGTGTTGATCTCGCGCACGGCACCCCTGCCACCGATTTCCCCTTCGGTCCGGTGCAGTCCCGATGTTCGCAACGCAGTCGCCAGTTGAGTGTCCGCGCTATCGCCTTCCACCGAAGCGTCGCGGGGCGCATCCGAATAGAAGGCGGTGACGCGCATGAGTCCCGACTTGATTGTTGTGATGGCGCCCTGAAGCGCTCCGTTTTCACTGGACGACGTAAATGGTAACCCGCCAATGTTGGCACGGCGAAGCGTATTTACGGTTTCGCTGCCGCTCTTCCCCAACCCGAACAAGCCCCCGAGCAGTAGCCCCTGCCCAGCCTGGACCTGGTAATCGCCTACGACAAGGTTTTCGACGATGCCCTTCTTCTGTAGCTGAAAATGAAAAGACAAATGATCGAATCCCGGGCGACGTACTGACTCAAATGCAAACGGCTCGCCGGCGTCTTTCTCCAGGGTGAATCCAAGGCTGAAATCCCCGGGGCGACTGGAACGGAATCGCATCTTCACCTGTTCCGGGCCACCCAAAAAGGTGCTGTCGTCACCTGCCCGGCGCTGAAGGACCTGCCCATAGGTCAGCAGGAGGTAGGCATTGCGATTTTCCACGATGCGTTTGAGTACGGATTTGTCGAGTCGCGATTCCGCTTCGTATACCCGTACAAATGGAAGCAGCCGTTCCACGGAGACTTCGTCCAGGCCCGCGACCCCCTGAAGCTCGTAGGGAGACAGGAAGTCCCCAAACGTCTCCCGGTGTTCGAGAAGTGCGTTGATCTCCCGGGTAGAAAGAAAGCCGAGCAAGTGAAGCTCCTCCCCGGTCACCCGGTTGAGGTCGTAGGGTTCGCTAAAAACCTGCACGAGGTTTTCATACAACGTTTCGTACGGCACATCCATGTCGGGTGTGGCGGCAATGGCGTCGATCAGTTGTTGCACGTCCGTCTCCTGTTGCGCATACAGGATCGGGGATGCGGCTATGAAGACAGCGAGGAGGAGATACGCTTTCATTGAGAACGAAGGGGATATCCTGCAGTGACCTGATGTCCCGCACCGATGAATGCAGAATAGTCGAGCGCATAGTCCAGTCGGAGTCGCGTCGAACGGAAACCAACACCAATTGAGAAATGTTGTGGCACGAGTCCGCACCCCAGGCGAAAATGAAATCGTCCCAACGGTCGGTATTCCAAAGCCATTTTCCATCTGGCCTCGTACTCCAGGTCCTTTTCAACTTCCAGAGCAGCCAGCACGCGTTCCGTGGCGGTGATCGCCACACCCAGCGTGAGGCGTGTAGGAAGACGTTCTCCCTGATCGCGCGAGACCACCGGCTGATTGGGGTTGGCCACATAGGCGCCCACCTTTATCCAGGGTGTGAGTTCGGCGACGCCACCCAGCGTCACGCCGGGAACCCACCGTGTCCCGAATCCGGTGATGCTGTATTGGATGAGGCTTACGCTGATACCGAGGGCGGCGAGGCCCAGGCGATGTCCATACCCTAACCGTAGAATTTGTTCGCTGTAGAAGGTGTCGCCGAAGCGGAAGATTCCGGCGGAAAGCACACCCTCCCATGCCGGGAGTGCTCCAACGACGGCCATACGATCACTGCCGGGGAGGGCAGGGGTCAAAGCATAGCCAACCGAGACCATGGTATTGTCGATACCGGAAAGACCAGCGGGATTGTTGAATAGCGACCATTCGTCATCGAGGCATGACGACGCGTCCGCCATTGCATAGGAGCGGGCCCCCATCAGCGTGGATACACTTTGGGCCTGGACAAAAGAAATGCATAGCAACAGTGCTGCTACGCAGACCGGTTGCGGAGTCATGAGAGTGTCTTTGCTGCTAAAATAAAAAAATGAAGAACGCTCTAGCGCATAGAGGGATGTTTATTTTTTCGCGCGTCTCAAAACTCCTTCTTTACATTGAAAAAGAACCCGCTTTCGCCTTCGCCATTGAAGGTATACTCAAAGCGCAACACTACGTCATATGCTGTGACGAGGTCCAGGCCGGCGCCGGCGCCAACCAGCACTTTGTTGGTCAGGCGTGAATTCGCCTCATAATCGGGGTAATTCCAAACGTAGCCCAGGTCGGCGTACGATTTCAGATAGAGCGCGATAGGGAGATGCCGGAATTGTTCCACGGGGCCGCGTCCCCAATGGTATGTACGGGAGAATATCCGCTTTTTGAAGGTTGTTTTGTTGAGCACATACTGAGGGCCTTCGATGACGAAGATCTCGTAGCCCCTGATGACTTCTTTTCGGAACCCCAGCACGCCCAGTTGATTATAAGGCTGATTGTCGGGGCCGCTCCAGTATCCGTAGGAATAGTTCGACAAATAATAGTTGTTGTTGAGGTTGAGGAAGACGGCGTAGGATGCGGCGAGCTCGGTCTTGTCGACGTCGAATCCAAAGCCCAATTTGCGGGCACTCAGCCACAGGTGATATCCGTTCAGGGGATAGGCGATCACATCGCGGTGATCGGAGGAGAACTCGTATTCGATGGCGAGCCTGTCTTGTTCGACACGCTCGTTCCCGAGATAATTGGGGTTGAGTATACGGATGGAGTCGTCGATCGTCGTGAGGCGGTAGTCGATGGTTAAAAAGTGACGCTCGTAAAACGAATTCCTGTAAGTATAGGTCAACCCGAAAGTGCGGCGTTCGCTGAGCAGATGGCGGCTTCGCTCGAAGACCCGTTTGTGATCGAGTGTCTGGTACGCGAGGTTTTTGGATTCCTGGAATTCGAAATCGAGAATGAGCCCGTGCTTTTGTTTCCGGTCGATATAGGGAATAATATAACGGATGGCAAACACACGGTTAAATCCGAATTGCATGGTCGCCGTAAGGGTTTCGTTACGTCCCCTCACATTGAATTGATACAGACGAAGGCCGTAGTTCACCCGGGTAAAATCATGATCGTAGTTTTGCCACCACTCGGTGAAGTTGCGGTCCGAGAGTTCGAATATCGGAGATGGAAAAGTATACCATCGTTCGTCGACGTCCACCAGCAGGTCCAGTGTGGTGTCGTCAAGCGGCAGCTTCCGGATGCGGGCTATGTTGAACAGGTGCGTGTTAAACAGCTTCTTTTCGTCCTGGTTGATGACCCCGTCGATACGGGAAAGACTTACGGTATCGCCTTCCTTGAGGGTAAGTTCCCGGAGGATGATGTGATCGCGGGTCAGCCGGTTGCCCACGACGAAGATGCGGTTGATATTCAGGATCGTGTCAGGCTCCGTCCGAACACTGTCCGGCGGAGGCGTCCGTTTCAGCTCACGCCGGTTTTGCGCGGCACCGTCCGGAAACGCCAAGAGTAACAATCCTACAACTACCAACCATCTCATTCGCGCGTGTTTACTCTGGCAACTCTATCCTTGCGGTAGGAATACACTAAAATAAAAATTCCGGCGAGGATCAGTGGAATACTCAATATCTGCCCCATGTTTATCGGTAGCGTTTCCTCGAAAGCTACCTGCGGCTCCTTCAGGAATTCAAGAATGAATCGCAATCCGAAGCAGACGATGAGAAAAATTCCGAGCAGTCGCCCCGGCGGCGTATGCTCCCGCTCACGTCTCCATACCATAAACAGGCCCACAAACAGCAGGAGGTATCCCGCGGCCTCATATAGCTGTGCCGGATGGCGGGGGATCATATACATGAATACAACGGCCGACAGGCTTCCGTTGCTGTTTGGCACAAGACGGGGAACAAAATCAGAGGTGACATCGATATGCTGGCGGGCCGTCTGGTAAGCCGAAAGCCGGTTTAATGTCATGTTTGAGCTCGTAGGGTCGCCCGCAGTGCCCGGCACAAAGTCGACCAGCATCTTTACCGGAACGTACCCATTTTCATTCAATGCCGAATCCACGCCCACAAAGGCGACGTATTGTACCCGACCGGATTGCTTGAGCGACTCGGTTATGTCGCGCGCAAAAACGACCCCCGATGTGCCGTTGGTCGGCTTTCCTATGATCTCTGAGTTGAAGAAATTTCCAACACGAATTAACGCGCCCGTTAGTGCCACCAGGATGACAATACGATCCACGACCTGGAGGTAACTCTGCCCCGGTTTCTTTTTTCTCGCATACAGCCACAGGGCGAACAAAATCGCAACAGCCGCGCCGTGGCTCGCCAGCCCGCCTTCCCATATTCGCAGAATGCGCACCGGATCGTTCAGGTAAATATCGGGTTCATAGAACAGCACGTGCCCCAGGCGCGCGCCGATGATAGTGGCCACCACCATGTATAGGGTAAGCCGGTCGACATCGCTTTCGGGCTTTCCTTCCTTGCGATAGATGTAGTAGAGGAACTGCTGGCTGATAACGAAACCCAGCGCAAAGAGCAGCCCATACCATCGCAGGGTGATCTGACTTTGGCCGAGCGCTATCGAGAAGATCTCCGGATCTCCGTTCCAGATGGCATATACGGGTACTGTCATAACTCAAAAGTATGAATAATTCAAGGTACGTACGGGCGCGCGGCTCAGAGCGCGTCGAGTTCTTCGCGAAAACCGCCCGACAGAATGGGGAACCTGCACCAGGTACGCGGATCGATGTTCATGTCGTCGAGATGGAACGACGGCGCGAAGCGTTCCCGCTTCCATTGGTTGGCGGCCCACAGCCTGAAAAACTTTCGGATATAACCCTTTAGAACGTTGTGATCGCTGTACTCGTCTTTCATCGCCTCGAATACCTCGCGTGGCGGTCTGCGTTGGCGGATTGCCAACGACTCGATGCGCGCGAGAACCGCATAGGGCATGAGGTCGCCCTCGTCGGTTTGGTTGCGTTCAGGAGGCCGCAGTTCCGCTGTGGGATCCAGGCTGTTGATGCGTTGAAGTCCGTGGTGTCCCAGGTGTGACTCCGCCCATTTTAGCCACTGCAACAGGAACACCTTGGAGAGTCCCGCGATGGGAGCGAGGCTTCCGCTCGTGTCGCCGTCCATAGTCGTGTACCCGACGGCGCCTTCGCTGCGATTGGACGTGGTGAGCAGGATGGCGCCTTTGACGTTGGCAAGCAACCAGACGACAGGCGAGCGTGCCCGCGCCTGTATATTCTGCAAAGCGATATCATCGGTCTGCCAACTGAGAGGGCGTCCCAGCGCAGTTTCGACTTTTTCCCGATAGCCCGCAACTTCGTCGTCGATATTCCAGTGATGAAATTGGGCGCCGATCGATTGAGCCAGTTCCCGTGCCGCCTCCAACGTCCGCGACGACGAAAACTTCGTCGCCTGGTAGACGCATGTGAGCAATGCGCCGACGCCTTTCTTCCAGTCGCCCGCTATTGTGTTTTCATCGAGGCCAAGCATCGAACAAAACGTTTTCCAGCCCAATTCAGACGAGGCGCGTTTCACCATTTCCGCGACAGCCACGGCGCAGGTACCGGAGTCGGCCCCGCCGCTTAGGGAGACGACGAAGCCACGCGCCTTGCTTTTGCGGAGGTAATCGAACAAGGCCAGGGCTATTGCCTGACTTAACTCTTCGTTTTTTTCTTTGACATCATCGAGTCGGGCATCGTCCTTTGGAACGCCCTGCTGGAAGTCGAAATCACATGACCGTATTTGGTATTGACGAAAACTCAGTCGCCGGTTTTGTGCGATAAGTTTTCCTTTGTGCGCAATAAGGATATCGCCGTCATAGACCATCCGGCCGGCTTCGTTCCCGAGGAGATTGGCGAAGACATAGACGCATTGAAACAGGTTGGACCCTTCGGCCACCACAACCGCTTCACGCTCCTGGCTCTTGCCCATGGCGAAGTGGCTTGCACTTGGATTCAGGATCAGGTCTACATCACGCGCGCGGAGCGCATAGCCAGGACGTCTCTCACGGTGCCAGCCATCTTCGCATATTTCAAATCCGATCCTAATGCCGTGGAGGTCGTATACGACGTCGCCGACAGGAATGGTAATTCCATCCCGTTGTAGGGTTATTTGGTGTCCTGCCGGCCAGGGGGTAAACCATCGCGGTTCATAGTGCACCCCGTCGCGGGCGAGGTACTGCTTACAGGTAATACCCACAATCGCAGTATCGTGAATAACGCACGCGCCGTTGTAGGTAACGCCGTCTATTTGCAGGGGCAGCCCCACGGCGACGGTAATGTCAGCGCAGTGCGTACGGATCTGCTGGAGTTGTTCCCACGCTTTTGCAGGTACCCAATCGCTGAGAAACAAGTCTTCACAGCCGTACCCTGTGATACAGAGTTCGGGAAGGCACAGGATGTTTACGCGATTGGCGCGGGCCTCGGCAATGGCCGCGACGATATTCTGTGTGTTATGAGTCCAGTCGAGTGGGGTTTGATTTACTGTACCGCCGGCAATTCTTAGCATTGAGGGTTGCGTCCTGGTTTCATTCTGTTTCGGTCAGGATGCCGAGCGTGTTGCATGCCTTGAAGGCTGCATCCTGTTCAGCCTTCTTCTTGCTGTTGCCGAAGCCGGTACCCATGGGTTCACCATCGACGGTTACCTGTGCGGTAAATTCCTTGTGGTTCTTTGCTTTCTTAATGGAAATGATTTCGAAGCGTATTTCTTTACCCTCCCGTTGTGCCCACTCTATGATCTTGCTCTTGTAATTGGAGTTCGCCTTGACGAGTGCGTCGAGGTCGTGGTAGGGGTTGATCAATTTATCGACGACGAACTTCTTGCAGCGCAGGTATCCTTTATCGAGATAGATAGCGCCTACAATCGCTTCCAGCGTGTTGCCGAGGATAACTTGCTGAAGGTGGGCGTTCTTCTTGTCGTATTGAACGATGTTGGCAATACCGATTTTTCGCGCGAGCATGTTGAGCGATTCCCGGTTTACAAGGCGTGACCGTATCTCGGTGAGAAATCCTTCGTTTTTGTAGGGGAATTTCTTAAAAAGGTAGTCGGCCACAGCTGCGCCGAGAATCGCGTCTCCCAGGTATTCGAGGCGTTCGTTGGATTCTTTAAATCCGTTTCCGCCCTCCTGGGCAATGGAACTGTGGATCGTCGCGAGGCGATACAGTTCAATATTGGAAGGTGATATGCCGGCTATGTTTTGCATAGCCGTAATCAGCTTTTGATCGTTCTTCTTTTTGCCCTTCGGAATCGATAAAATTTTCCAGACCAAGCAGCAGCCTTTCTAAAACCGAACCAATTTAAACCCTAATTTAAGCATTCCGGCATACTATTGTCAATGCGCCGGAATTTAGCCCGCTTTTTTGAAGAGGATGGAAAAATTATGGCCACCAAACCCGAACGTGTTGCTCAGGGCGACATTCACCTCGCGCTCCTGTGCCTGATTGAACGTCAGGTTGAGCCGGGGATCGAGGTCTGGATCGGGGTTGAAGTGGTTAATGGTAGGAGGCACGATGTGTTCATTTATCGCCATCAGACAGGCGATACTCTCGACCGCGCCAGCCGCACCCAAAAGATGGCCGGTCATCGACTTAGTGGAGCTGATGCTCATTTCGTACGCGTGGTCGCCAAACACTTTCTGAATGGCGCGTATCTCCCCCAGGTCGCCCAATGGTGTAGAGGTACCGTGTGTGTTGATGTAGTCAACCTCTTCGGCGGAGATCGCAGCATCTTCCAGCGCGTTGTACATGACACGGATAATACCGGCGCCGTCGGGATGAGGAGCCGTGATATGATAGGCGTCTGCCGACATGCCGCCGCCGAGAACTTCCGCATATATCTTCGCACCTCTCCTGACCGCGTGCTCGTACTCTTCGAGTATCAGCGCGCCCGCGCCTTCGCCGAGTACAAAACCATCCCGATCCTTGTCGTACGGACGCGAAGCTGTCTCCGGTTCGTCATTGCGTTCAGACAAGGCACGCAGCGCATTGAAGCCGCCGACACCTGCTTCGCACACGGCGGCTTCCGAACCGCCGGTGACGATGATGTCGGCCTTGCCCAGGCGCAGGTACGTGAATGCATCGTAGATGGCGTTGGTAGACGATGCACATGCGGAAACCGTAGCGAAGTTCGGACCCCTGAAGCCGTACCGGATCGAAATATGTCCGGCACTCAGGTCAGGAATCATCTTCGGAATAAAGAATGGATTGAATCGCGGTGTGCCGTCTCCCCGTGCGTATACTTTAACTTCTTCCTGGAAGGTGAGCAGACCGCCGATTCCTGATCCCCAGATAACGCCTGCACGATCCGGATCAACCTTGTCGAGGTCCATACCGGAATCGCGTATCGCTTCGTCAGCGACTACCATGGCATACTGCGCAAAGGGGTCCATCTTTCGGGCCTCCTTGCGGTCCATGAAATTTCCAATGTCAAAGTCTTTTAGTTCGCAGGCGAACCTGGTCTTGTAGAGAGAGGCATCAAATCGAGTAATAGGGGCGGCGCCGCTGGTACCGTTCTTCAGTCCTTCCCAGAACTGCTGAACAGTATTGCCGATCGGCGTGAGTGCACCTAGCCCAGTGACTACTACTCGCTTCAAAGTCATCGCAGAAAGGGTGTGGTAAAGGAAGTATATTGATCAAGTTACTTCTTAACGTTTTGCTCCAAGTAAGAGATCGCCTGGCCTACGGTGGAGATGTTCTCGGCCTGGTCATCGGGAATGGAGATGTTGAATTCTTTTTCGAACTCCATTATGAGCTCGACGGTGTCGAGGGAGTCAGCACCAAGGTCGTTGGTGAAGCTTGCCTCGGGGGTAACCTCAGATTCTTCAACACCAAGTTTCTCGATGATGATCTGTTTTACTTTTTGTGCAATTTCGGACATGTTTTTGAGGTTTAGACGATTAAAAATCTTTGCAAAGAAAGATATTTACCTGAATATTGTCAAACTTTTT
>DATGQD010000014.1:0-32040 GCA_035304385.1 Cyclobacteriaceae bacterium | reverse complement strand
TGACAAGCTGCTGGCGTATTTCAGTTCTAAGTATGATCTAGATATAGGTTCAATTTCATTTAAATGTGTTGACCTGGCAAGGGGCGAGCAATTGAGACACGTTGTTCTGCTTTAGTCCCGTCCGGATCTCGGAGGTTAAGTTGTTTTTGGTGGATTGCCCATTGTCTGAATCGCGGATTGGAATGGATCGAGCTGATTACGCGGATTGATAAGGGACGGACTTCGCTCAATCCTTGAACTTAATCAGGATCGCGCTGTCGCCGTCCTCGGTGACAAGTGCGTCAAATTCAAACTTACCCTTTCTCTCCCGTCGGAGGGCTTTGTTTACCATCTCCTTTACCTGATCGGAGATGCTCTGCTGTCCTGCCAGCATCGTACTCACTGATGTATTCACTGTTTCAACGACCTCATACTCCTGGAGGGGCTCACACATTATGAAAACATATTTGCCGCTGATTCTTTGAACACGGGCAAGGTCATTTTCTTCGCTTGTTGTTGCTGCAATCGAGCCAATCAAGACAAGAGCAGCCAGAATTGTAATTTTCATGTGCTGGAAGGTTTTCGTTTGAGACTTAAAGGTAATAATAGAATACCCATAGGAATAAAAGGTGAAGGGTGTAATAGTACACATGCAAGGGAATTAGTAGTTCAAGAGCAATTGCGCTGGCCGTTCAGTGCTGGTGTTGCAGATTCCGCACATATTCTTGAATGCCCCTTTTTAGCGGTTCAAGTATGCGGTCATCTTCTCTCTCACACTCACACTGACTTTCCTCTTGCCCAGATCCGCTATCCTGCATTGCGCGCCAACCCAAGTCGTACCCGGATCTAAGGTTTCCTGTGGCGCGCTCCCTCCCCCCGACATCTATCCCGGGGCGGCGGCCTTCGGCCTTGCCCCGGGCTACAAACATGCCGCCCCTACGGGGCTGAGAGTAGTTGCAGATGCAGGAGCCAGTAATTGCCCGCCAGCGCGACTGGGTTCTGAGGGACGCGGGCAACAAAAAATCTCGCCGACGCCATTCCCCGGGGCGTCGACCTGACGGTCTCGCCCCGGGCTACCAACATGTCGCCCCTACGGGGCTGATGGTTGAGAGGCAGAGGCAGTAGCAGATGCAATGGGGGTACCCCAATCATTGAATCCTTGATATTCCAATCACGTGAGTCGTTTAATCGAGTAATCAAGGTTCAGACGATGAATCAACTTCAGACGGCGATCTATATCCCTTCGTTGCATCGTCAATCACCAACACCCAGTCCTTCCCATCTTTCGGCGGGGTGAATGTCTTCGTGCCTTTTCCTTTTACACGCCCGCCAGACGTTGCCTTGCCGTCACGCGGACTGTACCACCACACGTTCTTGGTGTCACCCGTGATCGCGCCGAGGTTAACGCGTACAGGTTTATTCTGCGGAAGGTAGATCATCGCATAGCCGCCATTCTCGTCGCGGGTGGCGGCGATATACTCATCATTGTTTTGGGCGAAGCGCGACTTGACCAAACTCTGACCACCAACGCGTGAAAAATAAGGGCGCGATAGCATCAGGTTCTTCAGGTGTTGCATCTGTCCGGCAGCTTCGGCTTTACTCGCCTTTTGCCACGGTATTATCGTGTCACCAACATTGACGGGCTTGTACAACTTCTCGTTCATGAACTGCCATATGTGGTGATGACCATAGGTAACGCCACACCCTCCGGCAAACACGCCGCGATAGATGCGTGCGCGCACGTCATATGCATTAAAATATCCCCTGCCTTCCCGCGTCCACTTGCCATCCCACGGATTCACGGGATGATCTTCATAACAAGGCTCCATGTCGAGTGTAGGCTTTTGCGGCGACTTCGCCAGATCTTCCGTTATCCAGTTCCAGGGATCAGTTTCGCGAGAGCCGTGGCTCGACTGCAACGCGTTCATGTCAAGCCAGGCGTCGGTATGTAGTGCCAGGCTCGACCGGTTGCCGGACCCTCCCTGAGGATGATACGTGATGAAGGCATCCGCCCCCAACACACTTTCAATCCCTCTCGCCATCGCCCGCCATATCGGACGATCATCGTAATCCTTTTCCACACCGTCGCGTGTCGACTTGTACACCGCGGGTCGATCGCCACCCAATATCCATATCACATTCCATTGATCTTTATAGCGCGTGGCCAGCGCTTTGCCGTAAGCCTCCGCGTTGGCTTCGTTGAAAATAATAGGGCCCTCGCCCCACAGGTGCGCCACCTTGTCGCCCCACGTCGGGAGCAGTCCGATATATATGTTCTTTTCTGCTGCTTTTTGTATGGCGAAGTCGACATGATCCCAGTAGTCGTATTCGTATTCGCTTTCCGGATCGTTACCTGGTGTGACTAGCAGCTGCGCCGGATCTTCATTATTCAGCGGCCAGTCGCCATACCGGTTGGGTTCCCGAATGCCGTTTTCTTCCGCCAGCGCGACCGCCTGCAAGACATTGAAGCCCTGCTCGTGACGTGTATTGATCAAGGTTTCAATCTCCTCGCGCGTCAGGCGGTGAAACAGTTCCCAGTCCGTGTCGCCGAGCCAGAAAAAGGGTTTTCCGTCTTGGGTTTGAAGATACCGTCCGTTGTCAGATACACGAATCTGGGCAAACGCGTCTGCCGCGAGCAGGATCAGCACTGCAGTTGTAAAGATGTTTCTCATATGGACACTCTCGGGATTTAGGTGTGTTCCCGGCAAGATAAGCATTGCCGGCCACCCCCGCTCTCAACCCCATGCGCACGCTGTTCCCGCCTCGTTTTCAAGTTGTCTCGTTGCGCGCCAATATCGAGCGTACCCCGGACAAAAATTTCCGGTGGCGCGCATCCCACCCTATGAACTTTTTCCCGGGGGCAGCGACCTTCGGTCTTGCCCCGGGCTACAAACATTTTAGCCCCTCGGGGCTATCAGTCTCAGCGCCCCAAGTACATTCACACTGTCCCCCTGTCGAATAAATGTGACCGTGAATTTGTTTTCCGTTAATTAGTGTTTTGAAGGGATAACGGAATCTGGCGCTGGCAGAATACCCGGAACAATGAATACACTTTTTTCAGAAAAGGCCCCGCTGGCGGAGCGAATGCGCCCGCAACGCCTGGACGACCTCATCGGCCAGGAACACCTGGTGGGTCCGGACGGCGTTATCCGCAAGGCGATCCGCGCCGGCAACGTTCCGTCTATGATCCTGTGGGGACCACCAGGCGTGGGCAAGACCACGATCGCCAATATTATCGCCCACGAGGTGAAGAAAAGTTTTTACACCCTCAGCGCAGTAAGCTCAGGGGTCAAGGAGGTACGTGAGGTGATCGAGAAAGCCCGACGGTCATCGCGCGCCATCTTATTTATCGACGAAATTCACCGCTTCAACAAAGCCCAACAGGACGCGCTCCTCGGGGCCGTGGAAAAGGGCACCATCACCCTGATCGGCGCTACCACGGAAAACCCCTCCTTCGAAGTCAACTCCGCGCTCCTCTCCCGCTGCCAGGTGTATACCCTGAATCCACTCTCCGAAGAAAATCTTTTGGATCTGGTTCAAGCCGCCCTGACCCGCGACGAGGTGCTTTCCAAACGCGACATTACCCTGCGTGAACACCAGGCATTGCTGAGTTTGTCGGGTGGCGATGCGCGAAAACTACTCAACCTCGTTGAGCTCATTGCCGAAACCTTTCCGGAAGGTCCGATTGAGATTACCGACGACCTGGTGATGGATGTCGCGCAAAGAAGGATAGCGGTTTACGACAAAAGTGGCGAACAGCACTACGACATAATAAGCGCATTCATCAAATCCATCCGCGGTAGCGATCCCAATGCGGCGGTCTACTACCTCGCCCGGATGGTTGAGGGTGGGGAGGATGTGAAATTTATCGCCCGCCGCATGGTCATCCTCGCCTCGGAAGACATAGGGAATGCCAATCCTACCGCCCTGGTAATGGCCACCAACACCTTCCAGGCCGTAAACCTTATCGGATATCCCGAAGCCCGTATCATCCTTGCCCAATGTGCGATCTACCTGGCGTCGTCGGCAAAGAGCAATGCCAGCTATATGGCCATTGAGGGTGCGCTCAGGACCGTCAGAGAAACCGGCGACCTTCCCGTGCCGCTGGCCATACGGAATGCACCTACCAAATTGATGAAAGACCTCGGCTATGGGTCTAATTACCGCTATGCCCACGACTACGAAGGAAACTTTACGGATATGGAGTTCCTGCCTGAGGCATTGGTCGGGACGAAATTCTTTGAGCCAGGCAACAATCCCCGGGAAGAGGAGTTGAGAAGGTATCTGCGGGCGCTGTGGAAGGAGAAATACGGGTATTAGGTCAGGCCCCCTACCACTAGCAGAGGATTGCATGGCAAATGCCTGCGGATAGCTGATATTTGCGAAAAGCAGCACGGACATTCTGAGGATCCAATGGAACAGCAGCGCATCATATTTGAATCATCCCCCGCATACATACTTGTGTGTCTGGCGGTAGGGGTTGGGTACGCGTTGTTGCTATATCGCACAACCCACCCCTGGCCGGTCCTGATCAACCGCGTACTGTTTGGGATGCGCGCCGTGCTCGCATTTCTCCTGGCCTTTCTCCTGCTCGGACCGATCATTCGACAGATTACGAATTTTACGGAAAAGCCCCTGTTCGTTATCCTCCGCGATAACTCCGGGTCGGTAATAGAAGCGACTGACTCGGTCACGCGGGTAGCCGTTGCCGATGAACTGCGGGTGTTAAGCGAAAGCCTGGAGGATAAGGGCTATGAGGTTGCGTTTACCGACCTCGACGGCCGCGAGACGGCGGAGCCGGAATTCAACGCACGGGTAACGGACCTGCACGGTGCCCTGGAGCATGTCACCAACCGGTATGAAGGCAAAAAGTTTGGCGGCGTCCTGCTCGTCTCGGATGGGATCTACAATAAAGGCATCTCACCGCTGTTCGCGAACTACAAGTTTCCGGTTCATACCCTGGGCATCGGCGATACTACACAACGTACCGACGTGGCCATTCGCAATGTGGCATTTAACAAATTGACCTATCAGGGCAACAAGTTTCCCATTAGGGTAGAAGTCATTCTGAAAGGACTCGATAACCAGCGGCTGACTGTCACGTTGCAGCATAAGGGACGGACGATCGATCAGCAAACCAAGGATACCGGGGACGATACTTTTATCACATACGACTTCCAGGTGCAGGCCGATGAGCAGGGCATTCAAAAGTATGATCTTGCCGTAGACGTTGTTACGGGCGAAACGAATGTGCGCAACAACCGGGCAACCATTTTTGTAGAGGTGGTAGAGGGAAAAAAGAAGATCGTCATTGTCGCGCCGTCGCCCCATCCCGATATAAAAGCGTTGCGTACCGTGGTGGAACAGAACGCCAACTACGAACTGATCCTTGAAATTCCCGGTGTAGTGAAAGAACCCCAGGAAACCGTGGCAGCCGAAGATGTGGATCTTGTGATCTTTCACCAAAGCCCGGACCGTCAGGGTCGCACGCGCGCCCGCTATAACGAGTTCATGAAGAATCGCAAGGCAGCGTTCTTCATCCTCGGTGTGCAAAGCGATTTGGCATTGCTGGCCAGGGAAGACGTTCCGCTGGAAATGGAGAGCCTGCCCCGCGACTACGACGAGGTAACGCCCGTGGTAAACACGTCCTTCTCAAACTTTTCCGTGTCGGCGGAAGCCAACTCGGTAGTCACCGCCTACCCTCCCGTCTCTGTGCCGTTTGGGAAATTTAACTTCCCGCTCAGCGCCAGACCGTTGCTGTATCAGCAGATCGGAACTGTTGCTACCGACAGACCTCTTCTCGCCGTAGAAGAACGGAACGGCCGCAAGATCGCGATCATGCTGGGAGAAGGATTATGGCGCTGGCGCCTCGACGAGTTCGAGCAGACGGGCCGCGCGGAAGGCTTCGACGAGCTGTTCGGAAAACTGATCCAATATCTCAGCACTTCCGACGAACGCCGCCGCTTCCGCAGCTATCCGATAAAGCAGGAGTTCTCCGATGTGGAACCGGTGGTATTCGAAAGTCAGGTCTACGACGACATCTTCGAGCCAGTATATGGTAATGCCATTGATATCGAAGTCACGAACGAGGAGGGGAAGGTGAACCGATACTCCTATGTGACGAGCCCCGGCAACACCCGTTACCAGATCGGAGGATTAGGCGAAGGCGTTTATCGCTACCGCTCACAAACGGAAATCAACGGCCGCAAAGAAGAGGTGCACGGGCAGTTTGCCGTTGTTACTCAGCTGGCGGAATTACAAAACCTCACGGCCGACTTTGACCTGCTCCGGAATCTCGCGTCCAATACCGGCGGGAAATTTTTTACAACCTCCAGTCTTGAAGGTCTTCAGGCAGACCTCTCCCAGAAGGAGGCCACCGGCATCATCCGCAGCGAAGAAACCTACAACGCCCTGATCAACCTGCGGCTGTTGTTTTTCCTGTTACTGACCCTTGCGGCGGTGGAGTGGTTCTTCAGGAAGTTTTATGGAGGATATTAGTCATGGGCTAAAACAAACCCACACTTACATAAAAAAATGGCCCCGTGTATACACGAGGCCATTTCTATATTGTGAACCCGCTTGCCTCCCGATCGCCATCGGGATGGCCTACTTCGTTCATTCACTCTTTTTCGAGGCAGCTTTCGGCTTCTTCACCTTCAGTGTGAGGTGATCGCTCTTGCCGTCGTAGTCGGCGATGATCGTGCCACCTTCTTCGATTTCGCCCTTCAGGATCTCTTCTGCCACCGGGTCTTCCAGGTATTTCTGGATGGCGCGGTTGAGCGGGCGGGCGCCAAACTGTTGGTCGTAGCCCTTGTCCGCGAGGAAATCCTTCGCCTTGTCGGACAGCTCAACATTGTAACCGAGCTGGATAATCCGATCGAACAGCTTGCCGAGCGTGATGTCGATGATTTTGTGTATGTGCTCCCGTTGCAGAGAGTTGAACACGATCACATCGTCAAGCCTGTTCAGGAATTCCGGGCTGAAGGCACGCTTCAGCGCATGCTGGATCGTAGACTTCATGTGTTCCTCTTCCGACTCGCGTTTCGCGGAAGTGGTAAAGCCGATTCCGGTTCCGAAATCCTTCAGGTCACGTACGCCGATGTTACTCGTCATTATGATGATGGTGTTCCGGAAGTCGACCCTGCGGCCGAGGCCGTCGGTCAGGATACCGTCATCAAGCACCTGCAGCAGGATGTTGAACACATCCGGGTGCGCCTTTTCAATTTCATCCAGGAGGACTACAGAGTACGGCTTGCGTCTCACCTTTTCGGTAAGCTGTCCGCCTTCTTCGTAGCCGACATAACCCGGAGGGGCGCCGACGAGCCTTGACACGGAGAACTTCTCCATGTACTCGCTCATGTCGATCCGAATGAGCGCGTCTTCCTTGTCGAACAGATACGTAGCCAGAACTTTGGCGAGTTCGGTCTTCCCGACGCCGGTGGGCCCGAGGAAGATAAACGAGCCGATAGGCTTGCGTGGATCCTTGAGTCCGACGCGCGTCCGTTGGATGGCCTTGGTAAGCTTCTTGATGGCTTCTTCCTGGCCAATAACCTTCCCACTCAGTTCTTCCGCCATGCCGAGCAGCTTGTTGCTCTCCTTTTGGGCGATCCGCTTCGTAGGGATGCCTGTCATCATGGCGATGACGTCTGCGACATTATCTTCGTCGACGGTGTACTTTTCCGTCCTGGTTTTTTCTTCCCATTTGGCTTTAGCGATTTCGAGCTGTTCGATCAGCTTCTTTTCTTTATCGCGCAGCTGGGCAGCTTCTTCGTACTTCTGGCTCTTGACCACCCGGTTCTTTTCTTTCTTCACCTCTTCGATGGCTTCTTCGAGCTTGACGATTTCGTCCGGTACGTGGATGTTGTTGATATGCACCCGCGCGCCGGCTTCATCCAGCACGTCGATGGCCTTGTCAGGCAGGTACCGGTCGCTGATGTAGCGGTCGGACAGCTTCACGCAGGCCTCGATTGCCTCAGGCGTATAGATCACGTGGTGGTGTTCTTCGTACTTCTCCTTGATGTTCTCCAGGATCTGAATAGTTTCCTCAACCGTAGTGGAGTCTACCATAACCATCTGGAACCTCCGGGCAAGCGCGCCGTCCTTCTCAATATACTGACGGTACTCGTCCAGCGTAGTGGCTCCTATACATTGGATCTCTCCGCGAGCCAGAGCCGGCTTGAACATGTTCGATGCGTCAAGAGAACCTGACGCTCCACCCGCGCCCACGATCGTATGCAACTCGTCGATGAACAGGATTACATCCGGAGATTTCTCCAGCTCATTCATTACGGCCTTCATCCGCTCCTCAAACTGTCCGCGGTATTTTGTTCCGGCCACGAGCGATGCAAGGTCAAGCGTTACTACGCGCTTACCAAAGAGAACCCGCGATACTTTCTTTTGGATAATCCGCAGTGCCAGGCCTTCCGCTATTGCGGTCTTCCCTACACCCGGTTCACCGATGAGTATGGGGTTGTTCTTCTTTCTGCGGGAAAGGATCTGCGCTACACGTTCGATTTCTTTTTCACGACCAACTATGGGATCGAGCTTGTTGTCTTCCGCCAAACGGGTAAGGTCCCGTCCGAAGTTGTCGAGCACAGGAGTGCGTGACTTTTCAGCGCCCTTCTTCTCCTTGCCGGTCGACCCGGTGCTGAAGATCTTAGAAGAGTCTTCGTCCGGATCGTCTGTGTCGGAGGATGCCATCGGATTTTCCGTTTGGTATTCCAACATCTCTTTCACGACTTCGTAGTTGACGTCGAACTTGTTAAGAATCTGTGTAGCCAGGTTATCCTGGTCGCGCAGGATCGAAAGGAGCAAGTGCTCTGTTCCGATCAACTGAGCTTTGAAGATCTTTGCTTCGAGATAGGTAATCTTCAATACCTTTTCTGAAGCCTTGGTGAGAGGTATGTTCGCGAGGTTCTTCACCTCGTGGGTAGCCGTTCCTTTGGAGATCTTTTCAATCTCGGCGCGGAGTTCGTCCAGGGGGACGCCGAGCTTTTTCAGCACGCCGACCGCGACGCCCTCGCCTTCCCGGACCATCCCGAGTAAGAGATGCTCAGTGCCGATATAATCGTGCCCAAGACGAAGCGCCTCCTCCCTGCTCAGCGAGATCACCTCCTTAACCCGATTGGAAAATTTAGCTTCCATAATGGAATTTATAAGTGATTAAGTGTAAATGTAGAATTTTATTTGACTTCTTTTTCTACTGAATCTCAAGATTTAATACGCTTAACGTATCCCGGTTTTTATTTGTTCAGTACCCTTCGCGGCCGCCCTTACCAGCCTCCCGGCTTCGGGTCCTGTACACATGACCAGGTCGACCACGCTTAGGTTTGGTACAAACTTACTGCCAAATACCTGTTGGTATCTGAAGGGAAATTCCGTTTCCTGCAATTCAGTGCTTTTTTCGGTAATAATCGCGTTTCTGAGGTCAATTACGGCTTCTTTGGGTTTTTTTTCGTACTGACTGCTTTCTAGTATGGGAAGTGGCAGTCTCAACCAATCAAGACATAATGACAGCAAAGCGGTATTTAATTCCAGGAGAAAATCATACTTCCTGAAAAGGATATCGTGAAGGGCCGGCCCGTAATGTTCAAAGTAAGGAGCTTTTCCGTATGACGACTGGATCGCGCGCCAATGTCGGGTCAACCACTTTTGTGAATAATCGATCCTAATCTCACTTGTCGTTGACCTTCCGCTCCTCACCAGGGGCACAACCAATCGGTCGATACCCTGCGCACTATTAATATAACAACGGTTGCGGTAGGTACGTTTCGGAAAGCGCTCATGTTTTTCAATAATCACCGCGTCAAAGGAAGCCAGTCTGACAAAGGTGGAGATCGGTGGCAGGTATTGGGTTTCGATAAGAGCGCGCACGCGTGATGCAATATTTTTTCTCAAATGTAGAAACAACGGTGCTTTCCGGAGGCAACCTTATGGAATTCCTACAGGTAGAAAAGTATCCCCATCCGGTGCTTACACGTCCACCGTTCCAAGACCTTCCCGCACGATGAGTACTTCATCGCCGGTGCAATCGAGTACGGTGGAGGGGATGTTGCCGCCGGCGCCGCCGTCAATGACAATATCGACGGTGTGACGGAACTCCTTGTATATCTCCTCCGGGTCGGTTGTGTATTCTCTGATCTGGTCGTCGTCTTTGATAGACGAGGTGATCAGCGGGTTCCCCAGGGCACGGACCAGGGCGCGCGGGATGGCATGATCGGGAATTCTCACGCCCACTGTCTTCTTGTTCACGTCCAGGATGCGTGCCACCTGCGGGCTTGCATCAAGAATGAACGTGTAAGGCCCGGGCAGACTCTTTTTCATAAGCTTAAAAATCGGCGTGTCGATCTTGCGGGCGTATTGCGCAATCTGGCTGAGATCGTCGCACAGGAAGGAAAGATTAAGTTGCCTCGGTTTTATCCCGATGATGTTGCAAAGCTGCAAAACGGATTTGCGATTGAGCAGGCTGCATCCGATACCGTACACCGTGTCGGTGGGATAAATCACGATCCCCCCGCGGGCCAGCACTTCTGCCACGTGCCGTATTTTTCGCGGCTCCGGGTTTTTGGGGTGGATGGGTATGAACTCGGCTGTCATAGTCTTTGTTCGTGCTATTCCTACCGTAAGGTAACAATCCGGGCCGGTAAAAATTCATTTAGTATTTTTGGGAGGCTAAATTGATCGATTCATGCCCGTAAGCAAGAAACTCGTCGCGTTCCTGGTCATCTCCGTGTTGGGGATCTCATTCACGTTCTATGCCTACCAGGTGGTGTTCACACCCAATATCCTGGTGGGCAAGGAGCCGCGTGAACTTATTATTGAACGGGGCGCTACGTTCAAATCCATCCAGGAGCAACTTCATAAGGGGCGTTATGTCAACGATCTGATCTCGTTCAGCTTCCTTGCCCGACTGATGAAATACGATCGGGCCATCAAGCCGGGGCGGTACGTGCTTACCCCGGGGATGTCCAACATGCAGGCCATCCGACTGCTGCGTTCGGGGAACCAGGTGCCCGTCAACGTGCGGTTCCATAACGTCCGGGTTCTTGACGAACTTCCTGAAAAGATTACCGCCAACCTCCTGATGTCGCCGGCCGAATTCGATACGGCGCTTGTGCAATTCATCGAAACCAACACGGAAGGATTTACCCGCGAAAATGTCATCGCGATGTTCATCCCCAATACTTACCAGGTGTATTACGATGAAACGCCAGAGGGACTCATCGAACGCATGCGGCAGGAGTATCACAACTTCTGGAATGCTGAGAACAGGGAACGCGCCGCTAAGGCAGGCCTGTCACCCGTGGAAGTTTCGACACTCGCCTCCATTGTGCAGGCGGAAACCATCAAGGCGGAGGAGGCGCCCATTATTGCCGGCCTTTATATCAACCGACTTAAGAAGGGGATTGCGTTGCAGGCCGACCCGACGCTTAAGTTTGCTGTCGGCGATTTTACGCTCAAGCGGATTCTTAATGTGCATAAAGAGGTCGATTCACCCTACAACACGTACCGGCACGCAGGACTTCCACCCGGTCCCATCAATATGCCGGAGATCGCCTCCCTTGAGGCTGTGTTGAACTATACCCACAGCGACTATCTCTACATGTGCGCCAAGGAAGACTTCTCCGGATACCACAACTTTACGAGCAGCTACCAGGAACACCTGCGCAACGCGTCGCGCTACCAGACCGCGCTGACGCGGGAGATGCGAAAGGCCGCTGCGTTGAGAAGAACAGGGGAATAGGAGCAGGAGCAGGGGCAGAGGCAGGAGCAGAGGCAGATGCAGGGGGCAGCGGCAGGGGCGTGACCCAAGGAGAATTTCAATTTGCCTGCCTGAAAAGTAGTAAAGAAGTTAAACCTAGGTTAGGCAGTCAGGCAGGCACACCCACATCAACACATAAAGAATGTACACCTCTGAAACCACCGTACGCGTAAGATATGGAGAAACTGATCAGATGGGCTATGTGTATTACGGTATATACGCCATGTACTACGAAGTGGCGCGCGTTGAGAGTCTGCGGCAACTCGGTGTAACCTACAAGGAAATTGAAGAGATGGGCGTGATGATGCCCGTCCTCGAAAACCGGTCGCGATTCCTCTCACCGGCACGCTACGATGAATTACTCCGGATCGTGACCGTGCTGCGACAACCGCCGGCAGTAAGAATACGCTTTGAGTACACCATATATAACGAGTCGGGAGACTTGATCCACGAGGGCGAAACCTTGCTCGCATTTGTAGATAAGGCCACGGGACGGCCATGCCGGCCGCCGGAGGCGATGCGGCAGGTATTGGAACCTTACTTTAAATGAAGTACAAGTACAAACGTCTTTTCCTGCAATGGAACCCAGGGCGGCTTTTTATAGCCTGGATGCGCCGCATCCGGTTCAGACGCTATGAGAATGTTTCGCTCTACACCCTTGCGAGGACTTTTCTCCGAAAGGTGGAGAAAG
The DNA here is from genome assembly GCA_035304385.1 of Cyclobacteriaceae bacterium. GTDB lineage: Bacteria > Bacteroidota > Bacteroidia > Cytophagales > Cyclobacteriaceae > ZC4RG29. The sequence goes on along the minus strand of DATGQD010000014.1, from coordinate 19,609 downwards.
ACGAAATCATAGACCGGGCGAATGGGGTGGCGTTCAATTTCATTCTCGCCATATTTCCGGCAGTACTGTTTCTCTTTACCCTTATTCCCTACATCTCTGTCATCGTACCAAGTGTCAACGAAACCAGCATTATTGCCTTTCTCAACAACTTGTTACCCGACAGCATGTCGCCGGCAGTGACTCATACGATAGAAGACATTGCAGTCAATACACGCGGGGGACTGCTCACCTTTGGTTTTCTCTTTTCTCTCTACCTGTCGACAAATGGAATGATGTCACTCATGCGGGCGTTCAACGCTTGCTATAAGACGATTGAAAACCGGAGTGCATTTAGGATGCGCCTGATTGCTACCGGCCTTACCGTAGCCATGGCATTCGTGTTGATCCTGGCGATCATCCTGCTCGTTGTAGGGCAGATTGTTCTCGATTACGCTACGGGCAAACTCTCCGGGTTTGAATGGATCAACCTCAGCAGCTATACGGTGTATTTGCTGTTGATTCTGCGGTTTCTGGTCATCTTCATCGCGTTTTTTATCGCCATCGCGCTCATATATTATTTCGGCCCGGCCATCCACTACAACTGGCGGTTTTTCTCAGCCGGATCGTCTGTGGCTACGATCCTTTGCCTGGCCGTGACGTATGGATTCTCTTTCTACATCACCAACTTCGGCACGTACAACAAACTGTATGGATCTATCGGTGTTCTCATAGCACTCATGGTGTGGATGCAACTTATCACGATCGTCCTGATGGTGGGTTATGAGATCAATGCCAGTATCCATCAGGCTGTTCGTACGCAGGTACTGCTCAATGCCAAGAAGGAATGGAAGCGATAGTCGGGAGGGAGAAGGTAGCGCTAGGGAAGGCGCATAGCCAGTTTACCGTACACACTGCGCTGGATAGCGACGCGCGTCCCGCCTGATATGGGATACTCTTCATGTTTATCGTGTAACAGGTTCTGACCTGTAACAGACAGGCGCAGGGTTGGCGACAGTGTCCAACCCAACGATACTTCGAGTTCCTGATAGCCAGGAAAGCCTTCTGCAGTGCCGGCGTTGTTGTAGGTGAACCCATCGATCCATCGATAGCCGGCATCCAGCGTGACATCTTCCGTCAATTCCATAGAGGATCGTAACGAGAAACGGTGTTTTGGATCGGCGGTCTCGTTCAAGGCATTATTGAAGTCTGCGCGTCCCGCCTTTACCCGGATGTCACCTTCAAGATAGTTGTATGCTGTGTGCAGCTTCCACCACTCGAGCGCCTGCCAGGTGAGCGTAACTTCTATACCGTACGTTTCCCCTTCAAGGTTGTTTTCATAGAAGAATGGGAACGGCAGTCCGAAATCAGGATCGGGGGGGCTGACGGTGGTGCTGCGGAGATGGTCATACACATTGTAGAATGCCGACAGTGAGCTGAAGAGCGTGGCGGCAATTTGGGCACGGTATCCGGCTTCGTACGCGATAACTGTTTCAGAAATGAAGTCTTCGCCGCCAATAAGGAGGTGGTCTACCACCGGCGAGAAGTTGGGCGTGGGCAGGCGGACGTGTCTGTCGATCCGTGAAGGCATTCGTACCGCGCGCGACACCGAGGCCCAAAGGGTTTGCGCATTCGGAAGATCGAACTGCATGCGAACGTTCGGCTCGAACTCAAAGCCGGTATAGTCGTTATGCTCGACTTTCGTCCCGATGGTTAATGCAAAATTCTCGTGGAAGGAAATTCTGTCCTGAACAAAAGCGCTCACCAGGTCGCGGTCAAGTTCTTCGGGAATAAAGGCCAGTGCGGGTGCGTTAGTCACGTCATTGTGCGTACGCCGAAACCCAACGCCCCAAACAAAGCGATGGCGGTCGCCCGCATCGAGCGTGTGTTGGAAGTCAATGTCGTAGGTATTCAGATTGTCTATTAGCCGGCCGGCAGGCGCAAGCTCAAAGCTACCGTCTTCGGTGAACGCGGGCGGGACGGCCTGATCCAGCCAGGTGTTGTCATAGTACATGCGCAGACGTATGGATGAGCGTTGGGAGAACTGTTTGTTCCACCGCAGGAGGAAGTTGCCGCCACGTGTGTCTGAGTTGTCGCCCGTAACTAATCCGAGATCTCCGCGATAATAGTCTCCCTGGAGTGTGAGCCGGTTGGACGAGTCGCCCACTTCAAAGCGAAAGCCTGCCTGCGCCATGTGCCAGGCGTCAGAAGCCAAGCCTTCCGGAAGTGCTGATTCATCACGGTCGAAATACTTTCCGTACACACGATACGCGATGTTCTCGCCTATACGTCCCCCATACCGTGCGCCGACAGAGCTCCGCAGCTCCGTGCCTCCGCCCACCTCTGCATACAGACCTTGCGTTTGTTGGGCTCTCCGGGTGATGATGTTGATAACCCCGTTGACGGCGTTGGCACCCCATAAGGTCCCGCCAGGTCCGCTGATCACTTCAATGCGTTCGATATCTTCCAGCAGATAGTCCTGGCGATCCCAGAACACACCGGAAAACAAGGGCGTGTATACAGTTCGTCCGTCGATCTGTACAAGGAGCTTGTTCGAAAGATCGGTATTAAAACCACGGGCGCTTATGGCCCAGTCGTGCGCGTTCTTTTGGCCGATCTGAATATTCCCGGCAAGCCGCAAGGCTTCGGGGATGCTTGTTGCTCCCGACCGTCGGATGTCTTCGCGCGTGACGACCTGCACAGCGGCTGCGGCAGCGGATAAAGGTTCCGCCCTGCGCGACACCGATGTGACTTCCATATTCAGAAGTTCTTCGATGCTGAGTTTTTTCAGGGTATCAACCGAGAGTACTTCCTGTGCATGAGCGCACAGGGGAAATAGCAAGCACGATACCATCGAGGCGACGTGTGACAGAGAAAAAAATGTGCGCGATATCTCTGATCTTCTTCTGTTCATTCGAGAGGGAACCCTTCACAGATCGTTTCAGCAGCATTAAGATACACAATCACCGCTTACATCCTGCCCTGTTCGTAGCTTTTGTGTAACAAATTTCGCGTTCTTATGTCAGTGGAAGGGAATTCTTATCCGTGTGAACAACGGACTGACTACATTTTCCGGACAGATTGCCGGGCCGTAGTGTTATTAAACACTTCGGCTATTCGCACATATTCAGGCTTTTACCACTTCAACCTCCTCAACCCTTTTCAAGGCCGGTTGTCGTTCAGGCGTCTGAACGTTTTTCTGTGCGGTGCGTCCGGAAGGTTTGGTGTGTTTCTTTTTATTTTTTCTTCCCCACCAGATGGCAACGCCGGTAACAGGAAGGCTGGCGCACAACAGACTGGCGAAAAATACCAGGAACTTACCGGGGAGTCCCAGTATGGCGCCGGTGTGGATGTCATAGTTCGCCCGAATCAGCTTGTCAGCGACGGTTGCTTCGTGATACCGGCCGTAAACATGATCCACCGGCAGCTCTTCCAGGGTGTATTGATCGTAGTACCGGAAGTCAAGCTGCCAATAGGTTTCATCGTCGGGATTGGCGGTGGCGGCAATCGGGGATAAGTGTGTTTCCGGGACGTGTACCTCAATGCCACGCGCGTGAGGATATTCTTGCTGCATCATCGCGAACACTTTATCGATAGCCGGGGCGTCGTCGGAATAAATGCGCGTCGTGTCCGACGCGGGTTCGGTATAAACCAACGACTTGTCGCCGCCTGCAGCCCGGTACCATCCGTCGGCCCACCATTGAAAGCCCCATACCAGGCCGGTACAAGCCAGCAGGAGGGCAATAGCCCATGCATAGAAACCCAGAACGTTATGCAGATCGTAATTTACACGCTTCCATTTCGCGTTCCAGCGAATGGTAAATCGTTGCCGCGTGTGCTTAGCCTTGCGCGGCCACCAGAGCACGATTCCGGATATCAGCATAACGATGAAGACGAGCGTAGCTACCGATACAAGAGGCTGACCGATCTGAGGTGGAAGCCAGAGATAGAAGTGACCGTCCAGGACAATCGCGAAAAAGTCGCGCGCCATATCCTTTACTGCGAGCACTTCAGCGGTATAGGGATTGACGTAGACGAGATAGTAGTACTCTGGATCGAGGTTGTAATAGATCACCTGCGCCGCACGGTCCGGACCGAGATACTGGATGCCGTGGACATGCCGCCCGGGGAGCTCTTTGTCGGCGACGGCTTTCAGTACAGAAGGCGGAAGAAAAGGCGCCGATTGCCTTTCCACAAACCTGAAGGATTGCGTCCAATCCTGAATCTCTTTCTGAAATGCATAGAGGCATCCGGTGATCGCCACCAGGAACACAACCAGCCCGGACGCAAGCCCGAGCCAGAGGTGTATTTTTCTTACCGCCTTCCGTACCGTCATAATATCGTCAGAATTTGTACGCGAGGCTCACGACCGCATTTCGCGGCTTTTGCGGATTAACCGTCGAATAGCCCGTGTAGTATTGCTTGTCTGTCAAGTTGTTCACGTTGACCGCCGCCCGGAAGCGCGCAGTATTATAAAAGAGCGTGGCATTAACGATGGTATAAGAAGGCAGTGTGAAGGTGCCGGTGACATCGCTGTCGAGAATGTTAAGTTCACCCACGTAGTTCCCACCAATGCCGAATCCAAGACCGTGCAACGGGCCTATTCCAAAAGAATAAGTAGCCCATGCGTTGAAGAGGTCGCTGGGTCCCGAGTAGATGGGCCTGCGTCCGGTTTCCAGCCAGACGTTGCCTTCATCGCCTTCGACCACTTCGCTTTCGTTGTGGCTGTATCCAACAATAATGTTGAGACCATCTACCGGGCGGGCATGGAGGTCGATTTCAAAACCTTTGCTTTCCACTTCGCCGCCCTGCAGGCTGTTGTTGATGTTTTCCGGATCGCCGGTGACCAGGTTGGATACGTTGATATCGTAGTAGCTAAGGGTTGCGTTCAGACGTTCCGAGAACAGGCTCGTCTTGATCCCTACTTCAACCTGGTTCGCGTGCTCAGGCTCAAAAGTCTTGATCCTGGGATTCTGACCGTCAGGGTCGGCGACCGACTGCGGGCCCACATTCTTAAAGCCGTTCATATAATTCGCAAAGAAGGAGAGTCGGTCCGGCAGAATCTGATACAACATACCAAACTTGGGTGACAGCGCGGTTTGGTCGTAATCGTCATCCGCTGTTGTAATGTCGCCTTCAGTGTCGAAATAGTCGACCCTAAGACTGGCCATGACCAGCAACGAGGGTGTGATGTTCAATATGTCCGATACGTAAGCGCTGTACGTGGCGTCCTTGGCATTGCTGGCGCTCATGCCCGTGGATGCGAGCAGATTGTCGATCGATGCGCGCGTGAGATAGTTTGGTTCTACCTCGTCGCCGGTGTATGGATAGATGTAATTCACCTCGCCTTGCGGATTGACGTTGTGGACCCAGGCGTAGCCTGTGCTGTTGTCGATGATGTTGCGACTAAAGTAGTCGAGTCCGGCCACAATCCGATTCCTCATTCCACCGATGGTAAAATCGCCTATGAAGTTCTGCTGAATGTGGGAGGTGACGATGTGTCCCTGCTGATCGCTGATCCAGAGGCTGAATTCTCCTAATCCATTTTCATTGTCATAGAGATAGGAGTAGTAACCGTCTGCTTTGGCAAGCCCCCGCGAGAGTACCGTTTGGGAAGTCCAGTTTTCGGAGAGCTTGTAGTTAACCTGGCCCTGCAAGTAGTACCGCGGGTTCTTCAGGGAGAGGTCATTGCTGGTGAGCGACAGCTTCGGGTTATAGTTCAGTTCCTGGAGGTTGGCAAACTGCAGCGGCGTATTTCTTCCCAGGAACAACATCGTCGGGTTGGTCCTTTCTTCCTGCATAAACTCCGTAACGAAGAGGAGCGACAGGCGGTCGCTGGCCCTGTAGGCCAATGTGGGGGCGATGAAGAACGAATTGCGGAAGCCGGCATCCTGGAAACTGTTCTCGGTCTGGTACGCCGTGTTGACACGGAGAAGGAGGTCGTCGTCTTTCAACGGAGTGTTGATGTCTGCGGTCACGCGATTCAGCCCAAAACTGCCGGCCGTGTACGCGATCTCGCCGCCAAATCCGGAATAGGGCTTTTTGGTGATTGTATTGACGAGGCCACCATAGGAAATCAGGCTTCCGCCGAAAAGGGTGCCACTGGGCCCCTTGATGACTTCGATCTTTTCGATGTTAGCAGGATCAAGGCTCCCGCTGGTGAGGCCCGCCAGGCCGTTGATCATAGTGGCCTGTGCTTCAAATCCGCGGAGGGCATAGTATGACGCCCCATCGCCGTACGCACGGCCGGTGGATTCCCACAGCTTATGGATGCCCGGAACATTTTTCAGCGCATCGTCAAAGTTTGTAATGGCCTGTTCTTTCAGCAGGTCTGCAGAAATCGTGGTATAGGCCTGGGGGTTTTCCAGGTTTTTCAAAGGCACTTTCGCAACGTATTCGCTTTCTACGTTCGGTCGGCCCCCGGAGACTACGATTTCCTGAAGCCGTTCTGCGCTTTCAGCCAGCGTGAATTTAACGGTAACGGTTTCGCCGGGCTTTACATCGACGGGGCGGCGCTGGGTTTCCAGACCCACGTAGGAGGCGACCACGCTGTATTGGCCCGGGGTCAGGTTCCTGATCTCGAAGTTGCCCTGACGATCCGCGACTGTTCCTCTGGATGTTCCTTCAATGCTGATGTTGACATATTCCGCCGGGCGGCCATCCGATGTTTGTACGGTGCCAGCCACCGTCCCTGTAGATTGTGCCCAGGCAGTTCCCTGCCAGGCCAAAAGCACGACTATTAAAATTCTTTTCATTAGACTAATTCTAAATAGAGGTGCAATTTTACGGGGATGGATCGAACCGGGCAAGCTATTTAGATTTTTTCTAAATAGATTTTTGAGGTACGGGATTGAAGGATTGCAAACTACCGCTTCACCGCTACCGGCAACGCGCTTTCAGGCTCACCGAGGGTGAAGGAAAGCAGGGGCGAATTATTAGAACTCACGATCCAGGTCCTGTTGGTACCGGCACGGATTTCGGCAATGGCTTTGGCGTCGGTTCTTACGCTGAAGCCGCTGAGGGCCGGAGGAAGGAATCTGAACGTTCCATCGCCGTTGCCGAGGGCCACTACGCCAATGCCGGCATCGTAAAATCCAGTTAGCGTCTCTTCCGAGAACGAGTTGCCTACGGCCAGGAAGTCAAGGTTGCCGTCATCATTCAAATCGGTAACCGAGATGCTGTTGAGCGGGCTGACCTGTACCTCACCGGGGAGCGGATGTAGCGTAAACTCACCGTTCCCCAGGTTCTCGATGTAACTTGACTCAAAGTAATCGGCACGCATTACAATCATACCGTCCCTTCCGAGGAAGTCCAGCACCTGACTCATGTCCGTGCGTCCGTATTTCTCGTAGGAGAGCAGCAGTTTCCGCAGGCCGGCAATTTGTCCTGTCATCGTCTCGCGATAGTGTACCGGATATTCTCTGCCCTGAATATATCTTGAGATGAAGGGATCCATCGACCCGTTGTCATCAAAATCTTTCGCATAGATGGATACAGGCTCAGACTCGTTGCCCTGGTATACGGAATTTAGCCCCAGGTTGCCAGCGATGAAGTCCATGTCACCATCGTTATCGAAGTCGCCCGCAGCCAGGCTGTACCACCAGCCGGTTTTGAGTGTTTTGGATTTGGTAAACTGGCCGTTCTCATTCTTGAAGATCGTGATCGGCATCCATTCACCTGCAACGACAAGATCAGGCCATCCGTCGTTATCCGTGTCTGTGAAAAGTGCGCACGTCACCATGCCGACCGAATCCAATCCGGTAGCGGCTGAATGTGTAACGTCTTCAAAGTTTCCTTGTCCATCGTTTCGGAGAAGATAGCTTCTCGGTGTGACCGGATACGCCATTGGTACGATTCGACCGCCTACAAAAAGATCCAGGTCGCCATCCTGATCAAAGTCGGCCGCTACGACACAGCTTCCGCTGCTTTCAATCTTGGGCAGCGCCGTTTCCTGCAATTGGAATTTGCCGGTGCCATCATTCAGATACAACCGATCCTGGTAATGCGGTGAGTTCATTCCAAACTCGCTGCTTCCACTTACGCAATACAAGTCGAGGTCGCCGTCGTTGTCCGCATCGAACAGGAGGAGTCCTATGTCTTCAGCGGTTTTGCTTTCCAGAGAATCGATTCTATATCCACCATCGGGCGTACGGAAGAACAGCTTTGCACGCTGATGTGCCGGTCCACCGACAACGAAATCATCCAGTCCGTCGCCATTCATATCACCGACGGCCAGGCAGGGTCCCAGTTGAGAATACTTACGCGGCAGTGTAGGTTGACCGTGCTTGTAGTCTACGAAATCTGCTTCGCGCTGTATCAGGCCCGGCGCAGGTGACGCCATGGTAAACAAGGGTATCGGTCGTTCAGTGGGTTGATAGGTTCCTTTTGCGTTCTTATGATCCGCAGTAATGACCTGGTTAAGCGGTGTGGTACCCATTACTTCTTTTGCCCCACCGGGCCAAACAATAACGATGGAGTCAGCTTGAGCGGCGGCGCCCAGTCCGAAGTGCATGATCGGTTCTACGGTGGACAGGTAGCCCCGTTGTACATATTGCTCACCGTAGTATACCTGACCGTTGGCATGCACCCACACTTTGGATCCTAAACCCAGTGCGTTTCCGGTCGGTCCCTTGAATTGAATGCGAAGGAAAGCGGCTGCGTTGCCGGTTCCGGGATTCGTTGTGTTCTCGTAGATGCGCGCGGTTTCGTTGAGGTTGTTCGTGATGAGGTCCAAGTCGCCGTCGTTGTCCAGGTCAGCGTATGTCGCGCCGTTGGCGTACGACGGTGTTCCCAGTCCCCACGACTCCGATACGTTCTCAAAATTAAAGTTGCCTTTGTTATGGAAAAGGAAGTCGGGCTTGAATACACCGCCGAGATCGCGTATGGCTTCAACTGCGTTTTGCTTTTTGAGCGAGTCCGTTCCGAACATGGAAGCGTTCTTGCTGTACGATACAAAGTCCATGTTCGTGACATCTTTCGGATAGCCGTTGGTGATGAAGATGTCGCGTAGGCCGTCATTGTCGAAGTCGGCCAGCAGGGCTGCCCAGCTCCAGTCGGTGGCATAAATACCACTTTGGTAGCCGATGTCGCTGAAGGTATAGTTGCCGTTGTTGCGCTGCAGGACGTTGCGTATGTATTGGGGTTGATAGTTCATGGCAAGGCTCTTCATGAACCGATCGTATCCTGATCCCGAGAACATGGTTTTTTGTCGGAGGTTGTCATCGGGCATCATATCCAGGACAACGAGGTCGTTGTATCCGTCGTTGTCCAGGTCTGCCATATCGGCGCCCATTCCGTTGAACTCCTGATGGTTCATGTAGGCGCCGATCTCGTCGCGGAAGGTACCGTCGCCCTGGTTAATGTATAAGTGGTCGGACGACAGGAAGTCGTTAGCGCAATAGATGTCGGGCCATCCATCATCGTTGAAGTCGTTGATCACGACGCCGAGGCCCCATCCTTCTGCGCGTATTCCCGCCTCAGTGGAAACGTCGGTGAAGCGGATCGAGCCGTCTGCTTGCCGGTCGTTGCGGTAGAGCCGGTCGACGCTCTTGCCGGTGCCGTCGGTGCGTTGTCCGATCGGCGCATTGCGCGTGTAGTTCTCAATAGCGTTAGTGAGGAGGAACAGGTCCAGGTCGCCGTCCAGATCATAGTCGAGGAAGGCAGCCTGCGTCGAATAGCTTGAATCGGCCACGCCGAGTTGTGCCGCGCGGTTTTCAAATTGGGGGATTCCGTTTTCGTCAGGCCCGAGATTGATCAGAAACATGTCAGGCACGCGCTTGTTGGGATCGTGGTGGATTGTTGCGACGTGGATATCCATCCAGCCGTCTTCGTTGATGTCCACCACGGACACACCCGTGCACCAGTACTCGGTGTGGATACCTGCGTCTTCGGTAATGTCTTTAAACTTCAGGTTGCCCTGGTTGAGATAGAGTTTGCTGTTGGTAATGTTTCCGGCAAAGAACAGGTCGGTCAGGCCGTCATTGTTGAAGTCGGCAGCACCTACTCCGGCGCCGTTGTAGATGTATTCGAACGTTAAGGCGTTAAGGGTATCGCTTTCGTCAATAATGTTTGCAAAGTGAACGCCTGATTTCTCCGGAGATACCATTTGGAATACCGTGGTTTTCTTGCGGCATCCTATTGCAAGTGTCAGAAGGAGCACGATTGACGTAAGCCGTACTGCAGGTAGATTATGGAGGCCCATAACGCCGTTGATTAGTTTTTCGTATTGGTCAAAAATAAGTAATCCCGGGCTTTCGGCCCGGGATTACATGGTTTTAGGTCGACCTTAGTAGCCGGGGTTTTGATGGCTCTGGTCGATATTAGGATTGGCATCGAGTTCTGAAATCGGAATGGGCAGCAGCTCATACTTAGGCTCATAGTAGGAGATAGGCTCAGTAGTGAGCTTACCCGCCTTGCGCCAGCGCAGGATGTCTGTATTCCGCTGTTCTTCGCCTGCCAGTTCCACCCGCCGTTCGTGCATGATGGCACGCATGATTTCTTCCTTGCTGTCGCAAGGATATGTTCCGGTGGGATATTCAGGCATAGCCACGCTCGGCCGGTTTCTCGTTTTGTTGAGATACTCAAGCGCTTTAGCAGGCGTACCCACTTCGTTTTCCATCTCCGCAGCCAGCAGGTAGATGTCGGCGTAACGGATCATCCGGTAGTTGATACCGATCTGGTCGTAGTAGCCTCCCGGATCAAGCTTGTACATCACGGAGTACTTCTTCCAGCTGATCTTTTGTTCCACGCCTTTGTATATGGACGTGTTTCCGCGTTGTGCCTCGTCGGTAAGTTCAACCGGATTATCCGGATCACCGAACATGTCGCCCGTGAAGTAGAAGTTGAAATTCAATCGCGGGTCGCCGTCTTCAAATTCGGCGAGCAGTTCGTCCGAAGGAATCAGGTTTCTCCAGCCGACAGCGGAATATTCCTGCGAACGGACCCACGATTCATTAGGCGCGGTGCCATTTCCGTCAGCATCCCAGTTGTAGTTACCGCCGGAATTGTAAGAGACCTCCCAGATCGACTCTTTATTGTATTCGGCTTCTTCAGTGAAGTTGTCGAAATACTCGTCCATCAGCGGGTTTCCACCGGACGCAGCCTCACCTGCGGCAATTACCGCTTCCAGAAGGGGTTTAGCCTCGCTGTACTGTGCGTCGAACATATAGAGTTTTGCCAGCAACGCTTGTGCAGCGATCTTGCTCGCGCGTCCGAGGTCGCCGCCCGAGTAGCTCTCAGGCAGTGCATTGGCCGCATCGGTAAGATCCTTTACTATTTGCGCTTTGACCTCCGATTTGGGCGAGCGTGGCTTCGACCCGTCGAGGGTTGTGGCGAACTCGTCCATGATGGGAACATCACCCCAAAGCGTGTACAGTTGATAGTATGCCCACGCGCGGAGGAACTTTGCCTCGCCGATGAAGCGGCCTCTCAGCCCTTCGTTAGTGAACTCAGCCTCAGGAGCCATTTGAATCACCGCATTAGCGCGGTGGATCAGTCGATAGCAACCTGTCCATACCTGCAGCACAATGTCGTTGCCGGCATCGAAGCTACCGATAAGAATCTGGTTCCGGTGCGTTTCCAGGTGTCCTCCCCCGGAAGCCATTTCATCCGAACGAAGGTCGTGCAGGAAGAACCATTCACGGCCTCCGAGGCTATTACCTTGCAATACCGCATACACGCCGGTTAGCGCAGTGGATATTTCCGCTTCAGTCAAATAATACGTCCCTGTCGTCTGCCGGTTGCGGTTTTCCTTTTCGAGGATCTCCTCCCCACAGGAAAATGCGACAAGAAGGCAGACAGCGAGCGATAGAAAGAAAAGTTTGTTTCTCATTGTCTTTAATAGGTTTAGATTCAGAAACCGACTTGAATGCCTCCCATAATTGCCCGGGGCTGCGGGTACTGGCCGTAATCGATGCCTTGAATCAGACTGTTGGGCGAACGGTAACCAATCTCCGGATCATAACCTGAATAGTCGGTCAAGGTCAGGAGGTTTTGGAACGACGCATAGATTCTAAGCTTGCGAATTGAACCACCAGCAAAGGAGCTGAGCACGTCTGCGGGAATTGAATACCCGATGTTCAGGTTCTTGATGCGCAGGTACGACCCGTCCTCGATAAAGCGATCAGACGTTCTCGAGTTTTGGTTCGGATCACCGTCCACGGCACGCGGTACATTGGTGTTCGGATTTTCAGGAGTCCATGCATTGAGCACAGCTGTCTCGGCTCCGAACAAACGCAGCATACCTTGCGACAGCACCTTCACACCATTATACACTTGGTTGCCCTGTACGCCCTGGATGAACAAGGTCACGTCGAAGTTGCGGTAAGAGGCTGACAAATTCAAACCGTAGGTGAAGTCCGGCATGAACGATCCCAGGTAGGTACGGTCGTTGTCGTCGATGACACCGTCACCGTTGATGTCTTTGAACCGAATGTCGCCGGGAGCCGCCAGGCTTTGGTATTTCGTCGAAGGATCCCCATCGAGGGCATCTGCCGCGTCGATTTCAGCTTGACTTTGGAAGATTCCGTCTACGGCCCAGCCGAAGAATTCCTGAACGGAACGACCCGCTTCTGTCTTCGTAATGTTGAACCCGCCAAAGTCGGCGTTTTGTCCGGCAAAGATGGTATTACCCGGCACATACAGGTCGGTAACTTCATTGCGTACCACTCCAAAGTTGGCGGTAGCATTGAACATCAGGTTGCCAGAGCGCTTGTTGTATCCAAGTTGCAACTCAAATCCGGAGTTCTCCATCTTACCGACGTTACCCAGGTATTGCACGGTATAGCCCATGCTGGGTGGAAGCGGTACACGAAGCAGCAGGTCATCGACCTTGCGAATGAAGTATTCGGCAGTCACCGTGAACTTGTTGTCAAACAGTCCGGCGTCGATACCAAAGTTCGTCATCTGGGTCTTTTCCCACGCCAACTCGTTGTTGGGCAAGGCGTCGAAGTATCCCCCTGCCTGATTCGAGTTGTTGAACGGATAGAGCGTATTGAGGTTGATCAACGATTGCCAATCGAAAGGCCCTACGTTGTTAACCCCCAGCGATCCATAGCTTGCGCGAATCTTCAAATCGGTTATCGCCGGAACGGTGGTCATGAACGGCTCTTCGCTGATACGCCATCCTACAGATACACCGGGGAAGTCACCCCATTTGTGTCCTGGAGCGAATCCCGAGTATCCATCGCGACGGATGGAAGCGCTGATCAGGTACTTGTTGGCAAATTCGTAGTTGATCCGTCCGAGGAAGGAGAGCAGCGATGTTTCGTCCGAGTCGTTAAAACCAATGCTTTGGTTTTGTCCAGCCGAAAGCGTGTAGATCAGGTTGGAGCTCAGTTGCGCAGAGGTATTGAGACCCGTGAACTTGGTATCCTGACGCTCGGCCACAGCAGTAACATTGAGGGAGTGCTTGCCAAACGTCTTATCGAAGGTCAGCTGGTTGGTATACAGCGAAGTGAAATTCGTGTTCCGGTTGTCCTGCACGTTGTGTGTATTCCGTCCGCCGAAGCCGTCGTTGTAAATCGGCTGAGACACGGTTGTCCGGTTGTACGCAAAGTCGCCTCCATATGTAAAGCGGTACGTGAGGAATGGAAGAATTTCGATGTTGAGGTAGGCGGTACCAAATGCCCTTGTTGCGCTACTCACGTTTTTGTCCATCAACTGAATCCGAACCGGGTTTTCAGGGTCTGATCCGTCGTTGTTATCGGGCGCTCTGAATCCACCCAGTTTGGTAGGGTCGTATACAGGCATATAGGGAACCTGGTGCACTACGTGCTGGAGGATCGTCCGACCACCGCTTTCCTGCAGGTTATTATTTTTCGAAGTAGCTATCGTAAGCGTCTGTCCGAATTTGACGCGCTTGCTGATGTTGAACTCCGAGTTAAGCCGCAAATTGTAGCGCTTGAAGTCGGTCCCAATCATGATACCATCTTGTCCATAGTATCCTGCCGATGCATACACAGAGCTGTTTTCAGCTGAGGATGCGAGCGATGCCTGAACCTGGTAAATAGGCGCAGTGCGAAACATCTCATCCTGCCAGTCGGTATTGGTCTGCCGATAGGTCTGCGAGGCCCCGGGATAGATAGGATCATCCAAGGTCGAGAACCGGGGCGGCAGGGAATTACCCGCATTCGTCAAGAGCTCTGTTCCGTACTGGAGATATTGTTCTGTGTTAAGCAGATCGAGCTGTCTCCATGCACTTTGCACGCCATAGTAGGAGTCCACTTCGACGCTCATACCTCTCTGACCGGTAGCACCCTTTTTGGTGGTGATCAGTATTACGCCGTTCGCCGCACGTGAACCGTAGATGGCGGCAGCGGCAGCGTCTTTCAATACTTCAACCGACTCGATGTCGCGCGGGTCAAAGTGGTTAAGACCGTCTGTGGGAAGACCGTCTACAACGTACAGCGGGTCAGAGGATCCTGTAATGGATCCTATACCACGGATGCGTACGATAGGATTCGATCCAGGCGCTCCGTTGTTGGTGATGTTAACACCGGCAACGCGACCTTGCAATGCCGACTGAACGCTGGGAACTGCGAGCGCTGAAATCTCCTCAGAATCAACCGATGAGACCGCGCCGGTTACCGAACTCCGTTTTTGAGTTCCGTATCCGACAACGACGATTTCGCTAAGGGTGCTGATGTCAGGCGCCATCGAAAGGTTGATGGTCGTCTGTGAGCCCACACGGATTTCCTGTGTCAGGTATCCGATAAAGCTGAATACCAGTACGGCATCCTCATCCGGTACGTTTATGGTGTACCGTCCGTCCGCGTCTGTCGTCACACCCGTGCTCGTGCCTTTGAGAATAATGTTGACGCTGGGTAGCGGCACATCATTTTCATCGACCACGCGTCCGGATACCGTAATGTCATCCGCATAGGGTACGTCTTCCGGAAGCGCGCTGATGCGTTCCAGTTCCGCTTCTGACAGCGAATAGTAGCTGCGATCGAACAAGGCCATTACCGGGATGGCTGGCTTCCTCTTCACGACGATCTGATCGCCGCGGACTTTGAAAACCAGGTCGGCACGTGCCGAAAGTTCGCGCAACGCTTTTTCCATGCTCACGTTGTCCAGATACAACGTGATTTTTTCGGAGTCGCTCAGTGCTTTGTGGTTGTAGAAGAACCGATACTGGGTTTGCGCTTCCAGCGACTCCAGTACCTCCTTCACCGACGCCGACTCCGCAGATAAGGCAACCATCGCCTGCCCTTCCTCCATTATTGTGTCTCTGGCTTGAAGGTTCAGACTTAATGCGACCAGGAGAGCTGCAATCATAGGCCAGTGTGGTTTAATTTTCGATTGTTCAGTCCATGGGAACAGGCAGACTGATAAAGTTTTTTTCATAACTTCATGAATTGGTTAACAATTTGTTCCAGACAGTGTTAATCAACCCTATAGTAAGTTTTACTGCAGGGTATTCTTGCGGTAACTATTACCGCAAGGCCTCAGCCGGGGCGTGCGCCAACACGTTCCGGCTTCTTTTTGTTTGAGTTACTAGAGTTGCATGGTATAGATATTCAGGTTTAATGGGTTTAGGGTAAATCATTGCAAAAGCTTCCTTTGATATACACGTCCTTGTCAGCAATGGTATAGCCGATGGTGTCGGACGTACGGAACAGCTCGAGCACTTCGCTCAGCGACTTGTTGCTGATCTTGGCCGTAAAACGGCAATCCAGCGCATAGGCGTCGTCCGTATGGATCGCTACATTGAATGTTCTTTCGAGTATGGGCAGAATCTCGTATAACGGCTGATCGTCAAATACGAGCACACCGCGGCGCCAGGAGGTGTAGGTGTCGGTCTCAACGTTGTTTTGTACAACGAGTCCTTTCTCTTCCTTCATAAATACAGCGCGCTGATTTGCGGCCAGGGTGATGTCGTCATAGGCATCATTTCCATCGATAGCGATCTTTCCGTGTACCAGTGTCGTTTCGATGCGACCGTCCTCGTCATAGCCCTTGACGTTGAAAGCGGTGCCGAGTACCCGTATTTCGACGTCCTGAACGTGCACGATAAACGGGCGCGTCGCGTCAGGGGTCACATCGAAGAAGGCCTCGCCCTGCAGGTATACTTCGCGATTGCCCCCGTTCATGAAGTCGCGTGCATATTGAATCTTGGAGTCAGCGTTGAGCCAAACCTGGGTGCCGTCGGCCAGTGTAATGCGCGAACGCACACCTTTGGGCACGATGTGTTCGGTCAAAAGTGCATCTTGAGCTACTTCCGTCAAAGCGATGGGCGCTTCCGGCTGGATTGTAATCTGGGGATCGAACCGCCACCATGCGGCCGTAACGAGGAGGACAAGGGAAACTGCGGCGGCGTACGCATAAGCATAAGTACGCCGGGTGCGAGCCCGTACGATTTCGTGTACCGTAGCGGCCGATACCGGAATATCGATCCGATCTGTAATCTGCTGCTGCAGCGTGTCGAGGGTGTCCGATGATAATTCCGGCGCGTCCGTTGCGAACATTTTGACAAACCGGATGGCCTCGTCGATTTCATCCTTTTTTCCCGGATTGGCGGCCATAAAATCGGCCCAGAACGCCTCCAGGTCGCTATCGGGCGACTTCACCCAAGCGACAAAGTCGTCATCGATAATAAAGTCTTCAACGGAGTAAAATGTGTAGTCTTTCATTGTGTCGGGATACGTCCCTACACCCTAAAAGCCGAATGGCGCCGATCTTTAGCGAAATTTTTCAGCTTTTTTCATACGGCGCCCCTAAGGGCGCGAACAGCCTGTGAAACCAGCGTGTGAACGGAGGCTTCAGTGAGGCCCATGACCTCGGCGATGGAGGGGGTGTCAAGGCCGTGATAGAACTTTAGGTGGATGGATTCCCGCTGCCTCCGGGTGAGGCCTTCCACAGCTTTTCTAAGCCGCGCGCGGTTGCTCTGCTCAGCTTCCTGGGCGACCAGTATTTGCTCCGCGCTGAAATCTACGGTTTCGTCGAGATAGCCCGCCATCCGCGACGCCATTTCAATGCGTTTGGCACCATGTAACGCCCTGGTGATCCGCCGGCGCAGCCCTCTCAGGAGGTAATATCGAATGCAGTTGGTGGCGCTGATGCTCTGACGACGGTTCCAGAGCTCGACGAAAAGGTCTTGTATGCAGTCGAGCACCGTGTCGCGGTCTTTCGTGAATTTGGAGCCGTAAGCAAAGAGACCGGAGGCATGCGCCCGGAAGATGGTATCAAGCGCCTCTCTGCTTCCTGAGCGAAACGCGTCCCATACGAGACGGTCACGTTCGGAGTTACTGGTGCCGGGTTCGAGGAAAACACGTTCGGCAGCCAGCGTAGGTTCCGGTTGGTGGGCGCGGACTTCCATTGGGTTGTGGGAGAGGATAGTGAAATTTAGTGTGGTATTTCTGGCCTTCCAAACGTTTGCGGAAGAAATTGTTGAAATTACACTTAATAGCAATGGTCAATTGTGTGCTGTGTGCGGCCACTTTGCGTGGATAAACGGTTTTGGGCAAGAGGCGGTAATTTGGCCGCGGAGACGCGAGGCCGCTAAGGTGACGGTGGCTCCGGGGGTCCTAAGGTTCTGGTTCAACCGAATCACTTAACTGCGCGTGGGATCTTTTCAGGATGTAAGGCCGGACGGAGGGGCGAGAATATTCCAACTACACCCCTGGGCTTACTGTTTCAGCCAATCAAAGTCTACGTACCCTCCGGGAGCACGGGTGGCATAGTTGAAAAGGCAGACTTTGTTTCCGGTAAAGACGGTGAGCGCGAAGCGCATTTTTAAGGTGTCGCCGAGTGGCGTAAAGGTCTTGTTGTCAAAGCTGTAGGAAAAGGTGGCTTCTCCAGTGTCGTAGCGGGCGGTGGCCCGCAAGTAAAGGCCGTCATGCTCCAGGGGAACCGACGCGACCTCCAGGCCGTGATTTTCCATTATTATATATCGCTTCCCATCGACCTGCTTCACCCCGATATAGGCAAAGGGATCCTGAAAGAGGGCGAGGCCGGCGACATCGCCGTCGCGCATATTCGACACCTCCATACGGGTCGAGACCACGGTTGGAACGGAAGCGTCATAGTTGGCGAACAGCCTCTGGGTCAGCGTGTTACGTGCGTCGCGGAGGCTGGACACGGGCGTTCCGGTCGTCAACCGGAGGAATCCCGGCCGTGCTGTGAGCGACCAGCGTGTCGTATCGGGATTGTGGTTCCATCCCCACTGCATGCCCAATGTGGGGCTGTCGAATTCATCCGAGGTGGGCAGCGTCGTTATCGGATGGCGCTTCCCGACGTTGGGCTTTTTATAGGTGACGACACCCTTTCCGTCGACGCCCACCATCGGCCAGCCGTCGACCCACGTCACGGGCTGAAGCGAGGGAAAGCGACCAAACGGCCCGCGGTCGGAAAACAGGATCGTCCACCATTCGCCGGCCTGCGTCTGGATTAACGCTCCCTGGTGCACTCCGAAATTCACGTTGTCGGAGGGATCGCTGATGACGACCTTTTGCTCATAGGGGCCATAGATATTTTTCGATCGAAGGGCAACCTGGATGCCGTCCCGACCCCCATATGTGCCGTAGAGATAGTAGTAGCCGTTGATCTTGTATACGTGCATGCCTTCAAGGCCGTGACGGATGTCGCCCCGAAATACCAGCGAGTCTTTCCCGACCGCTTCTATGTTTTCGTCGACTTCGGTAATATAGATGTCTCCGTATCCGTGCGTGACGTAAATGCGGCCGTCATCGTCGAAGAAGAGCCCGGGATCGTAAAAGCCTTTCGGCAGCTTGCGGATCGTCCACGGCCCTTCCGCCTTAGGCGCGGTACAAACAAAGCCGCCCTCGTCCAGTGTAACGAACAGTAAATAGAAAGTGTCGTTGTGGTACCGCATGCTGGTGGCCCACTGACCATGACCGTAGCGGTTGCACCGGGCGAGGTTGTAGCACGGGTGAAAGTCGAAGCGCGGAACCGCGTTGCTGCAATACTCCCAGTTGACCAGGTCGTACGACTTCAGGATCGTCACCCCGGGGAATATGAACATCGTCGTCGACACCATGTAATAGGTATCGCCTACCCGTATCACATCGGGATCGGGAAAGTCGGCGTTGATCACCGGGTTTGTGTAAGTGCCGTCGCCGTTGTCGCTGTGCCGTTTCTGCGCCTCGGCAGGACAACACAGGAACAGGGCGACGGCGAACACTACAGCAAAGAATATCCTGATCAAAGTCCGGAGAATTAAGTGTACAATGTACAATTATAACGATTTTCCGGACGTACTCCGTAATCCCGGGACAGAAAATTCGCCAATGTACCAGTACTCGTCGTCACGCACGAAGTGCAGGGTGCCGGGTCCGGCGTGCCGCACGCCCTGACCATCGTCGCGCTTGCCGTAGGCGGAGACAAAACCGGTGATTTCAGCGAAGGTGAGTGCCGGGTCGATGGTCAGTTCGCGAACGGCAAACTTTCTCAGGCGTAACGACCGGTGGGCGTCCTGGAAGGTGCTGATTATAGCCGACATCGATGCGCGATCGAATTGTTTGCCCGACCAGGTGATATTCCGGGCGAGCGCATAGCCGTCGATCTCCTCGCGCCACTCTTTGCGAAAAAGCGACCTGAGAAACTGTTCCGCCTGACGGCGAATGTCATGGTCGTGATTCGGATGAAATTCCTCATAGATGAAGTGGTGGGTCAT
>DATGQD010000013.1:0-22827 GCA_035304385.1 Cyclobacteriaceae bacterium | reverse complement strand
AAGATCAGCGGTCGATTCCCCTGCAGCGTGAATATGTTCTGGGATTGCAGATCGGGCTTTAATATTCGAATCGTTGATTCAAAACCAATGTTATCTCATTTCAAAAATACGACTATGAAATTCAAGAATATAACTGCAGTTGCATTGGCGCTCTTCCTTTTAGCGGGGTGCTCAATCAACCTGGATGAAAACCCTCCGCACATCATCACCTCTGACTTGTTGTACAGCGACTATTCTGGATTCGACACCGGCATCAGTGGTGCATACTCCCAGATCAGGCGGGAAATCAGGGGCGCTGATATGCCTTTTCAGGTGTTTGTGAACGGCACAGATAATATGAGTCCAAATTATATTTGGGGATTTGGAAACCTGGCCTCGAAATGGGGTGCCCTAAACAACTCTCAGGATGAAACGCTGACGGATACATTTGCATGGCTCTACGGCATCGTCAACGCTGCCAATACTATCATCGACCGCGCAGCGAGAGAAGATGTAGACTGGAATGGCGGACCGGGAAGCGCAACAGACAATATGAACTACATTATCGCTGAGGCGCGGGCGATTCGCGGCTGGGCATACCGGCACCTCACTTACCTGTGGGGAGATGTTCCGCTTTCACTGGTCGAATCAACGGGCAGTTCCATTAAAACCGATTGGGAAAGAACTCCGGTAGCCGAAGTAAGAGCGCAGATAATAGAGGACTTTCTATTCGCCCAACAGCATCTTCCTGTCGAGCCCATTCCCGGAAGGATGAGCAAGGGTGCCGTTCAAACTTTTCTCGCAGAAATGTATCTTGTTGTGGATGATCCCGCCAGCGCATTGCACTGGGCTGATCAGGTGATCAACACACCGGCGTATCAACTCATCACGCAACGATATGGTATAAAGAAGGACGAACCCGGGGTACCTTTCATGGACATGTTCTATGAAGGAAACAAGAACAGGGAAGAGGGTAATACCGAAGCATTGTGGGTATGGCAATTCGGGTATCAGCAAGTTGGCGGCGGTTCGAATCCGCGCGCCCGTGCCATGCATCTTCAAAGATACATGGATATTGTGATCGACGGTGTGCAGCCATTGCGGATCACCTTTGACAGAGGTGGAAGGGGGAAGGCATACACGGCGCCCACAAAATGGTGGATCGACTCTTATGAACCGCAAGATGACAGGGCCAGTAACTACGCCATCAGGAAATGGTTCGTTCTGAAGGATGCCGAAGAAAACGCACCTTTTGAGGCTGACAGACTACCTCCTGGCTATTCGTATGGAGATATTATTGAACTGGACTGGAGCGAGCCGCTCACACCCGAAAGATGGGAGGTAAACAACTGGCCTTATTCACGCAAACACGAAGGAAGTATTCCCGATAATGTCGCTTCGGATTTTAACTACGACGATTATATCGCAACCAGGCTAGCCGATACGTACCTGCTTAAAGCAGAAGCACAGTTCAAACTGAACGACTTACCCGGCGCTGCCGAAACGATCAATATTATCAGGAGCAGGTCGAATGCCAGCGATGTTGACGCGGGTGATATCGACATCGACTTTATCCTCGATGAACGTTCACGGGAATTGTTCAATGAAGAGTATCGCAGATATACTTTATTGAGAACCGGAAAATGGATCGAACGGACTCGTGCACATAATTTCTTTGGCGGACAGTTCATCACAGAACGCGACGTTCTGTTCCCGATTCCGCAGGCAGTCATCGATGCGAACCTGACCAGCCCGATGCCTCAGAATCCAGGATTCGATGAGTAGTCGTTTTCATACTCTGCTGCGGTCACCTTTTCATCCGTTGGCCCTATTGATACCGCAGTAGTTGCCGTTACCCTTGGCGGACTTCTCTTCGGCTGCATTACGAAGCAGCCGAAGAGAAGTCGCGTCAAAACAAGCTTCCATCACGGCCGTCGCACCGATCCCTTTTCGACGTCATCCGCGCGGCAGGAAATTCAAACAAGAATACCCCAACGGTTTGCAGCCGGAAAGGCCGGTTTGACGCCTGGCCCCCATCAAGCTTGCAGCACTTCCTGACTTGCAAGATCCGGAAATAGCCATTAGGTTAGGCACTGTCGCCGTTTGAAGAACGAATACCCTTACCGTTTTGATAATTTCGGTCTTATTCAGACATTTCGGTAAAATGGCGTCGACCCATATTCTCAAATGCTATAGCCAGAACGAAATGAAGCGCAGGCTGATAATATTGCTTTTGTTAATGACCACAACATCGTGATCTCATGAACCACTTATCCATAAAACGAACTGCCCTGATCGGGGTACCGGTCGCCATGCTGATGGCAATGACGCATTGCACCTCTACGCCGGAATGGAAATCGAAAAATGAGGAACTGATAGCAAAGTATGATCTGACCAAAAGAGAGCTTTCAGAAATTCCGCAAACTACGGTCGAACCACACCTCGAACCTGGAAAAGTGCTAAGTATCGATAGTCTGACGCAGGTGGAGCTGTATCCGGGGGTGAGCGCTACCATTTCCTGGGGAACAGGCGTGATGCTATCAAAGGTTGAGCTTGAGCCTCATGCGGAGATTCCGGAAGAGGTACTTCCTGCGGACAGGTTCGTCTTTGTTCTGGAAGGGTCCATCAATCAGCTTGTCAATGGATCATCCGCTACCATGATGTCGCGGGAACGGGAGGCGCCGGACGGAATTCACAGCACAACACCCAGGACCGATTTTATGTACCTGGAAGAAGGTACTAAGAGCGGCGTAATCGCCGGAGCGTCCGGGGCGAAATTGCTTGAGGTTTACAGTCCCCAACGCCCTGACTACCTGCAAAAAGCAGGCGTCGAAGCACCGGAAAGCGTACAAAGCTTGAAGAATACCACTAAAGCGAACATTGAAGCAGGAAAGGTACACGACCTATACGACATGCAACGCACGAATCTGTCTCCAGGCGTGTACGGCATAATCCTCTCCGCGAAGCAAATGCAATTGAGCTTTCTGTCGATGGAACCAGAGGCGGTATTTCCGCCCCACATTCATCCGGAAGAACAACTTGAACTTGTGCTCCGCGGCGGCGGGCGAAAAATTATTCTTGATGAGGGACAAGATGTGAAATCAAAAGACCTGGTGCGGATTCCCGGCAATATGGTTCACGGGGCCGAAGCTGGTGACTTAGGCTACGACGCATTAAGCATCTTCTGGCCCGCCCGTCCTGACTACCTGGAGAAGGCAACGGCCGCAACAAGTGCGTTTCGCGCTATCATCCCGGAAGATGCCCGGGTGGAGCTATTGGTAGACGGCAAGAAAACCAAGCCTGAACTATACTTCACGGAAGGTCCGAAGTGGATGAACGGGAAGGTCTATTTTTCCAATATGTATTTCGATCAGGACTGGAATGCGGACCCCAAAAGAAGTTCGACGGTGGAGCTTGATCCTTCCGGCAGCTACAGGAATATCACCGAAGGAAAGATGCAAACGAATGGACTTTACCCTTACAAGAACGGAAACCTCCTGGTTTGCGATATGATGGGTCACAGGGTGGTTGAGATGACCACGACCGGAAGAGTTGTCAGGGTACTTGTCGACAGCTATGACGGAAAACCTATTGACGGGCCCAACGATATCGTTGTCGATTCCAAGGGCGGATTTTATTTCACGGATCCGCAGTTTACGATGGAACCTGAAAAATCGCAACCCGGCAGGGCGGTCTACTATGTTTCAAATGAAGGCCAGATAACGCGGCTTTTAGAGCCCAATGCATTCGCTATGCCGAACGGGATTGTCCTGTCGCCCGATGGAAAAACGCTTTACATCAACAATTGCTATGACGACGAAGACTGGTACCCTGTGAATAGCGACAAGGACAACCATATCTGGGCCTACGATGTGAACGACGACGGCACGATCAGCAACGGCCGAAAATTCGCCACACTGCTTCTGACACCAGATGTACTCGACAGAAAAGGAAAATCCTCAAGCGCCGACGGCATGACGATAGATAAAGCCGGCAACTTGTACGTCGCGACCTACTACGGCGTCCAGATTTTCAATGCCGATGGAGAATTCGTGGGCATGATCAATTTGCCCTCATTTCCGGTAAGCCTCTGCTTTGGAGATGAAGACATGAAGACCTTATACATTGTCAGCTATAGCAAAGTATACAGGATACGCACTAACATGGAGGGATTCGTGCAATACTTATAGGCTACCAGGTCTATGTACTCATGACTTTGTTCAATTCATGAGGGGCACAACCCAATTCTTCATGAACGACTTAGACACTGGAATACGAAAATGGAATCGATCTTGTCGCCGTCGCACGCCCCGTACTCCTAAAGGGGCCACCGCGCAGCCAACACTTCGTTAAAAAAACACTTGCGCCCTCGCCCTTCAGGGAACCAAAGGGCGAGAGCGGGAGAAGTCAGTCAGGCTGATCGTCGTCGCCCGTAACATAATAGCCCCTCCATTTGTATTCCTTCGCCAGCGAGGATGCGGCAGGCCATGCTATCTGATGCTGAGGGCTTGCTACCCACTTTCTGCGGTTTTCTTCGGTATCAAATGAAATTTGAATCTGGTAATTGTAGGTTGTTAATTCCCCTTCTATCTCCCTGGTAAGATCCTCCGGGAACAGGCGTAAACACTTTGAACCAAGATAACCATCCTGTACGACCATCGCAGGAACGTAGATGGAGTGATACATTTTCTCAAAAGCCTCAGCATTTTCTTTCGGGACAACAAAATCCATCTGCAAAACCATAGCCTTCGGTTCTCCTGAAGCTATCCGGGTCTTCGCTGCCACGCCGATTACCAATACCTCAAGATCGTCGTTCCCATCGTTTGACAAGGACAGCGTTTCGCCCAATTTGCCATAGAAGGTATCGTCCGCCTTAACGGCCGTCTTCGACCCGTTCAGCGTTAGTGAACCGCTCCCCTTTACCACATAATACACTTCTTCAACATCGTTGAGCATGCGTACGCCCGTGCTGCTGTTGGCAGCAATGACAAGGTGGTCGACATAGCTCCAATCGGTACTGAATACATCGGGTCCAAGTATGCGCCTGTACAGGACGCCATCTGTCGGATAAGCGGAAGTATTTGACCTGAGTTTCTCACGTTCCAACCTGCCGGACACGAACACAGGCGTGGCATCCAGCTTTGCACCTACACGTGAATCGCCCAAATCGAAAGCGTCTCCCCTACCCTTGACACTACTAACCGCAAAGTTCAGCCAGCGGATACTTTCACCGGAAGGATTGTAGATCGCATGAGAGTCGCCCTTCTTGCATGGGACGATGGCGGGCGCTTTAATTTTAGAAGTGCGACCGTTGATTGTAAATTCAGCCTCACCGTTCAAAATCACATACATCTCCTCGATACTGTGATGAAAGTGGTGGCCGATACCTGACTTCGGTGCGATGACGCCAGCGTGCAGGTAGAGAAAATTGGCTGATAAGTCGTCTCGGCCTATCAACTGCGTAAATCCCATCTTTCCGGCGCCAGCATGAACCGCCGACAGTTCCCTATACCGCGCGGGGTCATTGTGCACAACGCGGTCGGAAGACTGAGCGACACTCCATGTCGCAATGAGGCTGAGAAATATTGCAAACACTGTTTTCATGGTATCGGTGAGTTAGGTTGAAATTATTCCGGCAATGAGTATACTACATATCCTTTTGGCAGAGCGCCCTCCTTCCTGGAATGGTCGTAGCTGTCGGGCCCAAAATTACCAGTGGCATTAATGACAAGGTAGTCTTTTCCGTTAATGGTGTACATGCTCGGCTGCGCATTTGACTCATGACTCAGCGTTGTCTCCCACAGAATATTACCGTTGTCTGCGTCAAATGCGTAAAGCTTGCCACCCTTGGCAGTGGCGAAAACCACACCTGTGGATGTCACGATCATCCCCTTCCTCAATGTGCCGCTGGGAGCGCCTTTGGTCTTATCTCCCTGTACGAACAATGAGTCTTCCCCGACTGGCTGTCGCCATTTGATTGTACCGTTGTTCAGATCGTACGCCAGTATGGATGACCACGGCGGTGACAGCAAGCCCATCCATTCAAGTCCATAGTCCGTGGTATACCGGTCTGCCGGGCGCTCCACATCGGGCGGATAATCCATCATGGCCTGTGCTTTCGTTGCATCCGGCCTGATCTCCACACCGCCTGAATCCACAACAGGCCCCGTTATCTTCGTCTCTATGTTAGGTCTTCCCCGGAAAGCAAAACTGCGCGGGTTGCCGCCAAGATAGCGATACAGCGCCTTCAACGTTTCCTCATCGACATGAACAAAGCC
This sequence comes from Cyclobacteriaceae bacterium, assembly GCA_035304385.1. Classification (GTDB taxonomy): domain Bacteria; phylum Bacteroidota; class Bacteroidia; order Cytophagales; family Cyclobacteriaceae; genus ZC4RG29. Next base: position 16,570 of record DATGQD010000013.1, on the reverse strand, counting down.
GGGCATCTGGCCCTTGCCATTGACAACGGTATTTCTAAAATCGCTCCAGAAAACACGCTGACCTACCCCCACCAACGATGGCGCTGAACCACCCTGCATGTTCTCACCGTGACAGGTCTGGCAGCTGGAAGAATACAGCGATTTCACCCTCTTGATTTCATTTTCCGATAAGTCGATTTTTGGCGGTCCCACTTTTTCCAGTTTGTAAATGGATGCGTACTCCTGCGTCAGGATATACATTATCCCGTTCTTTGGGTCCGCGGCAGTATTGCCATAATTCGCACCACCCAACGCGCCCGGCATCATGACGGTCTCGTACTTATCGGAAGGCGGCACATACAAACCTGATTTCGCGGTTTTCAGTCGCTCAGACCATTGCTGCTTAATGCTATCCGGAAAATATGGATTCAATGTTTCCATCGTCACCTCATGCCGCGTAAAATCCGGCAGCGTTGATATGGGTTGTGTGGGCCACGATTGCTCACCGGGCATCTCACTTTTCGGAAAGGGCCTTTCCTCCACCGGAAACAATGGCTCACCGGTTACTCTGTCGAACACGAACACAAAACCATGTTTAGTGGCTATGGCTACAGCGTCGATACTTTTTCCATCCCGCTTTACCGTCAACAGCTGAGGCGCCGATGCCAGATCATAATCCCAGAGATCGTGATGCACCGTCTGATAGTGCCATAAGCGTTCGCCTGTGCGGGCATTAAGCGCCACGAGTGAGTTACCAAAAAGATTGGCGCCGATCCGATCGGCACCGTAGTAATCGTACGTGGGAGAGCCCACCGGCAGATAGACTATTCCCCGTTCAGTATCTACTGTCATCTCGCTCCACACATTAGCACCGCCAACGTACTTGTAGGCATCCTTCGGCCAGGTATCATAGCCGAATTCTCCCGGATGCGGAATCGTGCGGAACGTCCACTCAAGTTTGCCGGTCACTACGTTGTAGGCTCTCACATGGCCCGGTGGTGAAAAGTAACCTTCTCCCGGTGAAGAACCGACAATCACCAGCGTGTCGAAGATAACGCCCGGCATCATAGATTGTATACGGGTAACGGAAGTCGGATCGCGGTCCAGGCCCTCCCGCAAATCCACGTAACCGCCGTCGCCAAAGTTCGGGATCGACTTTCCGGTTACGGCGTCGATGGCCTGCAAGGTGTGGTTCAGGGTGAACAGCAGACGCTTATCTTTTTTGTCCTTACTTTCCCAGTAGTTCAGGCCCCTTCTCGTTATCCCTCTCAGTTTGGTATGAATCCATATCTCCTCGCCGGTGACCACATTCAAAGCAATCAGGGAAGAGTTCTTTCCCATCACGTACATTATCGAGTCGACGATAATGGGATTAAAGAAATAGAAACCATCGTCGCCCGATGGATACATCCAGGCGACTTCTAACCGATTAACGTTGTCTTTTGTAATCTCCGCGGTTTTGAAATATTTGGATTGATCCGGAGCGCCACCGTAATGTGTCCATGATGCATGATCCAAATGGGAAGAGTCACCTGACTGACAACCTATGTTGAACAACACAGGTACCAAGAGAATGAGTGTGGTTGAGAGGCGCGCGGATATTTTATTCACAACTGAATTCAATGCGTACAACTTCATATTAATTTGGAACAGCATCGTTCGCCGACGTGGCGTATAAACCTAAAAGGCATCCTGTAAAACCTCCCGCCACATTTGTCGAAAGAATGTCGCCGGAAACAGTGCCTCCCACGTTCGTAAACTCACCATCGCCTGTTGAATAACTGAACACATAATCATCCCCATTGGCTTCTACCCTGAGCTGGAGCGGTTTTTTAATGTCGATCTTTGCAGTCGCGAGGATTTGGCTGGATATCTCACGGCTTCTCATGTCCTTCCTCTCGTTTCGCTGCAGCACGAGGAAGTAGTCTTTATCCTTTTTGGTAAGTCCGAAAACATAGTTGAAGGCTTCACTTTGAAGGCAGACAATGCCCGCCAGATCTTTAGACGAGTTCGGCTTGTAATCCAATGAAGTTGTGAAGGAGAAGCTATTGTGCTGCTGACGATGGAATAAGGTGGACGTTGGCTTGAGTTCCTTAATATTGGCGTCAAAGGGATTTATTGCAAGTCCCTTTTTTGTTCGTGCGATAAAGGCTTCACGCGGGCCGCGTAGCCCGATCCACCTGTAATCCAGTTTCTCCGACGTGAAATCCTCCGTGTATGTAAAGTTTCCGTTCGGAACGAAATTATCCTGGCCGGTCTTGTTCTCTACCCCGGCAGGCATCTTCAATTTCGGTTTCATGGGCACCAATCCATTTTCGAAGACAGGAAATTCGCCCGACCAATCGACCGGAAGAATAAACGTTTCGCGGCCGATGTTGACCCGATCCTTTTCATTTGGCCTTATGGCCAGGAACACGCCATAGTATTTGTTATCCGGTCCTAGCACCAAATCGGCGTGACCGGCCCAATCCACTTTGTTTGCCCTGTCCTTCGGAAAGTATCTCTGGGTAAGAATCGGGTTGCCGGGTGCCGGTATGAAAGGGCCTTTCACATTATCGCTCACGAAAATCACTTCGCTATGCCAGCCCCCGGTGCCGCCCTCCGCACACATTAAATAATACCGACCGTTCTTCTTGTACAAGTGTGGCGCCTCGATCCAAATGGGTTCTTCGGTTATGTCAACGCCTCCGTCGACAATGATCTTGTCGGTACCGGGTATGACCTTATCGTTATCGACATCATACTCCCAGATCTTGATGACCCGGTGACCGCGGTAAAGCTCTTTCCCCTCGTCTGGCGCATCATTGTGGACCACATAGCCCTTACCGTCGTCATCAAAAAATATCGAAGGATCAATTCCGTTGAATGCCAGTTTTATAGGATCGCTCCAGCCCTCGCGAGGATCTTTCGTTTTCACAACAAAATTTCCCAATCCTCCCGCAAATGCGGTAGTGATCATGTAAAACGTGTCGTTGTGCGGATTGTATGTAATGCCGGGGGCGTATACACCTGCACTGATACCCGTATCGTGAACATCCAGTTGGCTGGTGCGGTCCAGCACATGACCAATCTGCGTCCAGTTTACCAGGTCTTTCGAATGAAAGATGGGAACGCCGGGAAACATCGCAAATGACGAACATACCAAATAGTAATCATCCCCCTTGCGTGTGATGGCAGGGTCCGGATAGCAGCCCTGAAGGATGGGGTTATAAAATTCGCCGTCCTCCAGCGGGTTGTCTTTGTATACCTGGTCGTTCCCCTGGTATACCACATCGGAAAACACTGGCGCACCTTTCGCCGGCCTGACCGGGGATTGCGCTTTTAGTTGGAGTGCTGACACTACCACTAATGCCACCGTGGCTGAAACGAGACTTATCTTCAGTTTATTCATGGGGAACAAATTAGCAAGTTATTTTAGTGTGAAAAAAACACGAATTTTAAATGGACCTAATGTTTCCTGGACGGCATGTCAAACTAAACCCCGGCCATCCATGGATAGCCGGGGTGAGCGTTCTAAAATTGAGAAGCGTTAAGCGTTCCGTGGGATTGTCCTGGGAACGGCTAGTCGCGGAAAAGCAGCGGGGCTAGCTGGTAGAGGCTTCGTCTCCAGGTCTGAAACTCGTGGGCTGTACCTTCAGAAATGTACGACACCACGTTGAATCCGCCTTTCTTGAGCTCTTCGGTAGCTGTCTTTATCCGTTCCGGTCTCTCCTTGCTGCCACAGCTAAGAAAGATGAGCTTTACCTTCGATTTGTCCTTGATGTCTTCGGGTGCATAAATACCACCGCTCAACAGCGCATAGTGCGAAAAGACGTCGGGCTTGTTCAGCGTAATCATCCGCGTTTCCATTCCACCCATCGACAAGCCGGCCATGGCACGGTTGGGCTGATCGGTAAGGGTGCGGAAATTGGCGTCAATGTATGGGATCAGTTCATCGACCAGAACGGTCTGGAACGGGTTAATGTCAAACTGGCGGAGCTGTCCGAACCTGATCTCGTTGGTCATACCGTAGGTCATCACGATGATGAACGGCTTGATCTTGCCCTCTGCGATCAGGTTATCCATGATCAGGTTGGCCCGTCCCTGATTGGTCCACGCCGTCTCGTCTTCACCCCAGCCGTGTTGCAAGTACAACACAGGATAGCGCTTGCTGGGATCTGTATGGTAGTCGGGGGGCGTATATACAAACGCGCGTCGGGAAGTACCGGTGCTTTTCGACGGGAAAAGAATCTGGGTGACGTGGCCGTGCGGTACGTCTTTCAGAGCATAGAAATCCTCATCGTGGGCTGGTATTTCTATACCGCTCTCCCACCGTACCGAGCCATAATAGTTGAGTGTCCCGGGATCATTGAATTTTCCACCATCGATGAAGACGTGGTAGTAATGAAATCCTTCGTCGAGAGGACCTGCCGTTGTGCCGGTCCAGTAGCCCTCTTCGTCTTTCGTAAGCTTGGTGCCGCCACGGCCGCCAAGGCCGAGACTCACCCTGACACTATCCGCAGCAGGGGCGTGAATCCGGAAGCGGGCATACCCCTGAGAGTTTACCTGTGGGTATTCCTGTCCTGGTTGATTTAACACAGAGGGCTTGAAATCCTCCTTGATCGTGGGCTGGCTGCTCTGCGCGAGCGAAAATGAAAACGCCAGCGCCATGATACTCGCGGTGAAGAGTGTGCGACGCATAATTATTATTGAGTAGTTGGTTCCGGTAGATTGTGGTCCCGCGCCGCCTCTGATACCCTACCAACTTCTCCACCTGGTAATGCTCCGCGATCCCTTGCAGCGATGGAACCGATAAGTGTGTTTTTTACAATTATATAACAAAATCAAAGAAATAGTGTGAACGTCGTGGAAAAATAATGGGGGTTGTCCCCCCGGCTTGCCGTTTATCACCGCCTGAGGGGGGATTAAAAGGAGACGCGGCGATGTGCTGCTGCGACGTCGATCGTCCTGTGTCTCGGATAATAAGGGAATAAGATTGGATTTAATGAATCGACCCGTTTGCTACTAAGGCAGTTACCCCAACCTTATTACCTTATTTCTTATTGTTGGCACCCACGAGAATCTTGCTTTGAGGAGGCCCCAGATAAGTCTGTGTTTCACTCCCGGCCTTTTGCAGCACGATCTTTTGCAACACAAGTCCGGGGTCGACCATCCAATACCGGATAGTGTGTCGCCCGGGTGATAGCGTTTTGGTGAGCACCGTTTGCTTCATAATATTATCGGTGACCGCATCATTCCACCATTTGGGATAGGTCCAGTCCGCAGCCGTGGCATCCTTATGAAGGTTCGCGACCACAGGTGCGCCGCCATCGATCGAAAACGCATATAACAGTCCTTCATCCTTCTGGAAATTCAACGTGGGCGAAAACCACGCCTCCAGCGAATATTCGCCGGAATCGAGCAATACAACTTCATACTCCAGGTAAGGCCCACCCTTCTCCGGCGCCTGTGCTGGCGACGTTACCGGTGTCGTAGTTATCGCCGACCCTGTGCGTCCGAGATTCGGGATGACTTCCCACGACACACTCCTGGTGCCCGACGATTTTTGAAAATTGACCGCATCGATGCTGACAATGCCATTATTTTCGACGAACCCCGAAGCGCTTTCAGGCACATCCTTCTTTAAGGGAACCGTTATACTAACCTCGCGGCCAGCTCCTGAAAGGGTAATCGTGCCTTCTGCCGCATCCGCGGGCACCTTCTCCCAGTCGATGCTCACGTATACACGCTCATCGTACTGAACCGACCCCTCGCGTGCAGACAACGTGATCCAGTCTTGTGTTGTCGTGAGCGAGTAGCGCAGTGGCTCAAGGCCCGTGTTATAGATCTCTATATAATACTTCTGGTCGTTCAGCGGATCAAAAGGAGTAAAACTTCGCGCGGGGGCAAAGGGCCAGCGCGATCGTACCGGGCTTTCCAGGGTATAGCCCAATCCGGCGTTGGCTTGCGTCTGGATATAAGATATCTCGGGCATCTTGTTGACTGCCGGATCATTCCAGCTGACGTGTCCCATATGAGTCTGGTTCATAATATAATTCCACTTACCGCCAGCAAGCTCTTCGTGGTGATATCGTGTCAGTTCCGCGTCCTTGAAGAAAAGTTCTTTTGTTCGGTCCGCATAAAAATTCGTCGACGCCCGGTCTAGCATCCGATGGAGCCTGTTTTTTGCGGCGCTCAGATACATTTCGTTCATGTTGGCACAGGCCTCTACGGGGTACATTACCAGCTGGTAATACGCGTCTTGCGCTTCGGGCGGGAGCTGGTCGCGGATGCTTTTCGCTTCCGCAAGAAGCTCGTTGTATTCAGCTACTACGCGTTCTGCCTCATCGTAATGCGTCAGGCTGTACGTGTTCGCAGCAAGCAACTCCGGCTTTCTCCGGGCGTTGTATTTGGTATAGAGGCTAAGCACGCGTCCGATCCGTTGTGCGAACTTCTGACCGAATACTTCGTTGGCCCATAGGGTATAGTATTCCTGAACGGCGTTGGCTGAAAAGTGGTCAGGATTCCAGGCATAGTCCAGGAAAAAACTGATGGGCAGGTCCATAGGTTTCAGGTCTCCCACGTTGGTCAGCCAGATTTCCCGCACACCATATTCATACGTCAGGCGCATCTGCTCCCAGACGCGCTCAATCTGGACAGTGTTGAGCCACTTATAACTCCGCGGTCCGCCCACGAAATCAAAATGGTAGTACATGCCATATCCGCCTTTGCGTGGTTTGGCATCCAGTGAGGGAAGTATTCTTACGTGCCCCCAATTGTCATCGCAAAGCAGCAGCGTAACGTCATCCGGAACGCGCATACCCTTATCGTAGTAATCCTGCACTTCCTTATAAAGCGCCCACACCTGTGGAGTCTCTTCTGCCGGTCGTCCCGTTACCTCGGCTATGATCTCGCGTTGATCTTTTACAATCTGTTCGAGGAGGTCGATATTGGTATCTTCGCTCATCGCCTCGTCGCCGTCGCCCCTCATCGCAAGCGTCACCACCTTCTCCTGACCCTGGGTACGCTCCATCCCCTTCCGCCAGAAATCACGAAGCACTTCCGGATTCTTGCTATAATCCCATGGCCCCTTTCCGTAGCGATCCCACTCGACATGCGCACGCATCATCGGCTCATGGTGAGACGTGGCCAGCACAACGCCCATCTCGTTGGCGAGCGGTGCACTCAGGGAGTCGTCGTCCCACAACGACTTACCCCACATCGCCGGCCAGAGGTAGTTTCCCTTAAGCCGAAGGATGAGTTCGAACACACGTTCATAAAATCGATGGTTGAACCCGCCAAACTTCTCCCTCACCCAGTTCCCCAATGCAGGCTCCTCGTCATTAATGAAAATGCCGCGGTATTTCACCTTCGGCTCCCCGGCAGTATAGCGACCGCCTTTAACGTAAATATTCTTACGCGACTTGATCGGGGCGTCGGCCCACCAGTACCACGGCGACACGCCCATCATGCGCGACAATTCAAAGAGACCGAAAATTGTACCCCGCTTGTCACTCCCGACGATCACCAACCCGTTGCGCACACCTTTTACAGGATTCCTTACCGGCACAATTACAAACTGCTCCCACTTTCCTGTTACATCCGAAACATTGATCTTGCGATCCTGTACCAACTTATCGATCACCTCGCTCTTGCCGATGGTACCCGCGATAATGACGCTACCGGTATTTGGCGCGTCGCCAATAGTGAGTTTTGCTTCCTGTCCCGACACATAGGTTAGGTCTCTACGAAATAACTCTGCAACCTTAAGCACACCGGGATAATCGGACGCGCTGACGACGATTTCAGCCGGAACGCCGTCTTCAACCAGTGTGAATTTCCCGTCCCGCTTCCTGGTCGTCAGAATCGACGACTCAGAAAACGCCTCCTCGGTAGCGATCACATGTATTCGGTCGAAATCCTCCGTTTGCGCGACGGACACAACGGGCAGCAAACCGGCGAACACAAAAAGAAACCCAAAGGCAAGCCGCCAAAACGACGTCTGATGCTTTTCGGATGGAGTCATAGCATGTATCAATTTAGCCTGATAAAAATAAGTGTGTAAAATTAGTGGTTTCACCGAGAACACCCCCCAAATAGGGTCGGGTGGCGTCATTTGCATGATATTCGGGTCCAACTACAGCATAGCCCTTTTCCGGTATTTTTTTTCCGATCGATAACCCAAAAGCGTCAGGCAACGTATTTGAATCAAGTTTGCCGAAATCTTGTTCTTTAACCTGATCTCAGCTTAAATCCATATGACGACAGATACTACTCCGGCGGAATTTTCAATTAGCGGTTCGCTCCTTGAAAACCTCAAAAAGGAAGGGACGGTCAGGACGTTCGCTCCGGATACGGTACTCATCGACGAAAACGATTATATCCGGTTCGTGCCGATCGTTCTCAAAGGCGCGATAAAAGTGATAAAACTCGATGAGGACGGCCGGGAGATGCTCCTTTATTATATCGCCCCCGGCGAAAGCTGCGTGATGTCATTTCTCGGAACAAATGGAACCAGCAAAGTAAAGGCCGTCGTAGAGGAAGAAGCGGAAATATTGATGTTACCCATCCAAAAGGTAAATGAACTCGTCCGGGAGAACCCACAGTGGACCCAGTTCATGTTCGACCTGTACAACAAACGCTTCGAAGAACTCCTTTCCGTGGTCAATGCCATCGCCTTTCAAAAGGTGGATGTGCGGTTGTGGGATCTGCTGAAAACCAAAGTAAAGATGCTCAGGACCAACGAGCTGAACATGACCCACCAGCAGATTGCAGACGAACTCGGAACTGCGAGGGAGGTCGTTTCCCGTCTTCTTAAGCAACTTGAACGCGACAATAAGATCGAACTGGGCAGAAACAGAATAAAGATTCTCGTACCAATGTGACTATAGTTACTGATCGCCGATGACAGCACACCTAACTTTGCACTGCAAATCAGGTATGCTTTTGAATGGAGATCATAGGTTTTGTTGCGTCGGTCCTGATGGGGCTTTCACTGGGATTGATCGGTGGGGGTGGATCGATACTCACGGTACCCATCCTGGTCTATTTGTTTGGCATCAACCCGGTGGTCTCCACCTCCTACTCCCTGTTTGTCGTCGGCCTCACCAGCCTCATCGGCTCGTACTCTCATTTCAGGGCGGGTAATCTTGACGGTAAGACGGCCGCGATCTTTGGGATCCCTTCGATTGTAGCGGTGTACCTAACCCGAAAGTTTGGTGTACCGATGATTCCTGATCCTGTGTTTTCACTTGGCAGTATGCCGATCACCAAAGACGGATTCATACTACTACTGTTCGCCCTTATCATGATACTGGCGGCGTTTTCCATGATCAGGAAAACCAAAAGGGAAGTCGTCGATTGTAAGCAGCCCATCCGCTACAATGTTCCCCTCATCATTGGCGAAGGCGTGTTGGTTGGAGCAATCACCGGATTGGTGGGAGCAGGCGGTGGCTTTCTGATCATCCCGGCGCTGGTACTCTTAGGAGGTCTTTGCATGAAAAAGGCCGTGGGCACGTCGTTGCTCATCATCGCTTTGAAATCGCTCATCGGTTTCACGGGCGATCTGAGTTCGGGCCTTGAACTCGACTTCACCTTTATGTTGCTGTTTGCCGGATTTGCCGCACTTGGTATTGTCGGCGGCACACTCCTGTCGCGAACCGTACCTAATGAAAAACTGAAGCCGGCGTTCGGTTGGTTCGTGCTGGTGATGGGCGTCTTTATTATAAGTGAAGAGATGTTGCTTACTATTTAAAAACGTGTAACACAACATGAAATATGTAAAATGGGTTATCGGACTTTTTCTCGGATCGGCGATTGGATTTGCGTATTGGTATTTCATTGGATGCAATACCAATGGCTGCGCCATTACTTCATCTCCGTTGAACAGTTCATTGTACGGCGCGTTGATGGGAATACTCTTTATCAGCGCATTCCCGCGCGAGAACAAACATCAGACTTGATTCCTGGCTTTCAGGAAGTTTATTAAACACCCTTACACATCAAGAGAATACTATGCTGGAAATTATGCGCCAGCCCTGGCCCTGGTATGTGGCCGGGGCCGTAATCGGACTTGCTGTCCCTGCTTTGCTATTGCTGGGCAATAAACACCTTGGGATCTCTTCTTCGCTCAGGCACATTTGCGCTGCCTGTGTGCCGGCGAAGATCCCATTCTTCAGGTATGATTGGAAACGGGAGGCCTGGAACCTGTTCTTCGTCGGCGGGATTCTTATCGGTGGATTTGTAGCTACCCAACTCCTCAGCAACCCTGACCCGATTGTGGTTTCACCCAGGACCGCGAGCGACCTGGAATCGTTGAACATCCGGGTAGACCATGGCCTGATGCCCTCGTCGCTATTTGGTGTCGACAACCTTCTCAGTATGAAGGGGCTAATCTTCTTCATCGTCGGAGGCTTTCTCGTCGGCTTTGGAACCCGCTATGCCGGCGGCTGCACCTCGGGGCACTCCATAATGGGACTTGCCAGCCTGCAATGGCCGTCCCTCGTGGCGACCTGCTGTTTCATGGCCGGTGGGTTCATCATGGTGCACGTTCTGCTTCCATGGATCATGACGATAACAGGATAAATACAAGAGTAGAAATGGAAATTAAAAATCAAGAAGAAACGCTTGTCGCACCGCATCATCCGTCCCACCCCGTGGAATGTGAGGCGCCTAACGATCAGATAAAAACCGAAAACTTAGTTCTTTCCAATCTGAAGTATCTCGTTCTCGGCGCGCTGTTCGGAATTGTGCTCGTGAAAGCAGAGATCATCTCCTGGTATCGGATTCAGGAAATGTTCAGGCTGCACGCTTTCCATATGTATGGCGTGATCGGAACAGCGGTCGTCGTCGGTGCAATCTCCGTCTGGGTGATCAAAAAATTCCGAATCAAGACGCTCCAGAACGAAGACGTGGTCTTTCACCAGAAGAAGTTTCATTGGGGTAATGTATACGGCGCCCTGATCTTCGGACTGGGCTGGGCGCTGACGGGCGCCTGTCCGGGGCCACTCTTCGCGCAGATCGGCAGTGGCTTCGTGGCGGTCGCCGCCACGCTAGCCTCTGCTATAGCCGGGACGTGGGTGTATGGGTTGCTCAGAGACAGGTTACCCCATTGACCTCGGCCTATTGTGATCTTTATCACAGAATTCATCGCGGCAGCGGCGTGTTATATATCAGGAGGGTTCGGTGAGCCGAACCAACGTTGAAATAGTCAAATACTAAAGGAACAGGTTATGTTCAAACTTTTTTCTAAAACCAAGGCCTACAAGGACCTGGATGGCGTCGAGTTCAAGGAAGCCTATAGCAAAAGCAAACAGGCTGTACTACTGGATGTTCGGTCTGCCTATGAATTTACCACCGGCACAATTCCCGGTGCGAAACATCTCGACATCATGTCGCCGGAATTTCAGCAGCAGATCGAATCGCTCGACAAGAGCAAGGACTACTTTATCTTTTGTCGCAGTGGAAGTCGCAGTGCGGCCGCGTGCCGAATGATGGCACAACTCGGACTTAATACATATAATCTAAGAGAGGGCATTGGCGGATGGCCACGATAGCAATGCCACTGTGTAACAACGGTCACTGAATAACATTCTTTGATCGGCAATTTTTGAGCAAACATTTAAACAAGTTTAACGATATGTATTTTCAACGTGTATACGACGCGGGCCTGGCACAGGCCAGCTATTTCATTGGATGTCAAAAGGCGGGTGTAGCACTGGTGATAGACCCGAAGCGGGATGTTGACACCTACCTGGAAATCGCCCGGCAGAACAACATGCGGATTACGCACGTGGCGGAAACGCATATTCACGCGGACTTCCTGTCGGGATCGAGAGAACTTGCCGCGCTTACGGGAGCCAAATTATATCTGTCCGATGAAGGGGGCTCCGACTGGCAGTATGAATTCGATCATGTTGGTTTGAAAGACGGCGATGAATTTCGCGTTGGCAACCTGAAAATTGAAGTGATGCACACACCCGGACATACTCCTGAGAGCATCAGTTTCTTACTGACGGATCTCCCGGCATCGGAAGAACCGGTCATGATTTTTACAGGAGATTTTGTGTTCGTCGGCGATATCGGCAGGCCGGATTTGCTGGAAAAAGCTGCCGGTATGGTGGGCACACAGGAGATTGGCGCGCGGCAAATGTACCAGTCGCTGAAACGGTTTGCTCAACTACCGGATTACGTACAGGTATGGCCGGGACACGGCGCCGGCTCGGCCTGTGGCAAGGCATTGGGTGCGGTCCCGGGTTCTACCGTAGGCTACGAAAAAGTACGGAACTGGGCGTTCCAATACGAGGACGATGAGGAAGGCTTTGTCCGCTATTTGCTAGAAGGCCAGCCTGAAGCCCCGAAATACTTCGCCATGATGAAGAAGTTGAACAAAGTGGACAGGCCGCTGCTGACCGAAGTCCCCAGGCTGACGGAGCTGTCTGTCGATCAGCTGAAAGATGCGCTGAAGGATGGCATGAAAGTAATCGACACGCGATCGAAAACGGAGTTTGCAGAAGGGTTCATCCCCGGCACGATAAACATTCAGGGAACAAATTCATTCTCCAACTGGATGGGATGGCTTGTGTCTTACGACGAACCGTTTATCCTGATTGCTGAAAAATCACAACTCGAAGACCTGACGCGAAAACTCATGCGCATTGGCCTGGACGACGTCATGGGATACGTCGACGGTGTACAAGGTTGGGTTAAGGATGGCGGCAGCCTCTTCAGGAGTGAAACTGTTTCAATGGATGAGTTCAAAAATATTCTCGCCACCAACCACACACAAATCATTGACCTTCGTGGCGAAACGGAATACCAGGCCGGTCATATCCCGGGAACGGAAAACCTGTTCATCGGAACGCTGGAAGACAACCTCGACAAAATAGAGAAAGATCAACAGGTCGTTCTCCTGTGCCAGTCGGGCGACCGCACCACCATCGGCTATTCCCTCCTTGTCCGTCATGGATTCCAGAACGTCAAGAGCTTCATGGGAGGAACCAGCGCCTGGATGGCCGAGGGGAATGAAGTTTCAAAAAAAATACCCCTCCCCTCCTCATAATTCCTTACCTTGGATCAGCTAACCCCATTACTATGGCAACCATCACGCTCAACGTCAACGGAGAGAAGCGGGTTGTGGAAGCTGATCCGCAGACGCCTTTGCTATGGATTCTCCGCGACCACCTCGACCTGGTAGGAACGAAGTATGGCTGTGGCATCGCCCAGTGCGGTGCGTGCACCGTTCATGTAGACGGTACAGCGACGCGCTCGTGCATGCTGCCGGTGTCGCAGGTCGGCGACAAGAAGATCACGACGATTGAGGGCCTTTCGGAACACGGCGACCACCCCGTTCAGAAGGCCTGGCTGGAGCACGATGTCGCGCAGTGTGGCTATTGTCAGGCCGGGCAGATTATGACCGCCGCAGCGTTGCTGACGAACAACCCCAATCCAACCGACGCAGAAATCGAGGATGCTATGCACGGAAATATCTGCCGGTGTGCCACCTATCTTAGAATTCGTGCTGCGGTACGGACTGCATCCGATAATAAAGCTTAATCCCCCTCCGTAATGACACGAGTAAGAACATCATTAAATAGAAGGTCTTTCCTAAAGGCGTCAGCGATGGCAGGCGGCGGCCTGATGCTAAGCTTCAACTGGCTTGCAGCCTGTCAGGCACCATCAGAAAATGATGTGATGGAAATGCCGGACGAATGGTTCGACCTTAACAGCTACATCAAGATTGGTAACAACGGTGTGGTGACACTGATGTCTCCCAATCCCGAGTTCGGCTCAAATGTTAAGACGTCGATGCCCATGATTCTGGCCGACGAACTGGATGTCGACTGGAAGAATGTAGTCGTGGAACAAGCAGACTTTTACCCCGAGCGCTTCGACCGGCAGTTTACCGGTGGCAGTATGGGCATCCTTCTGGCCTGGAAACCATTACGCACGGCGGGTGCGACGGCGCGTCAGATGCTCATCAACGCTGCGGCGCAACAATGGAACGTTCCCGCTGGTGAGATAACGACGGAAGCGGGTGTCCTTCATCATAAAGCCAGTGGAAAGAGTGCCGGATACGGGGAAATGGCATCGGTAGCGGCCGGACTACCCGTGCCTGAAGAAGTAAGTACGAAGCCGCTCAGCGAATTTCGCATCATTGGTACTTCGCGAAAGAATGTCGACGGCAAAAAAATTGTTACAGGCGCCCCTATGTTTACCATCGACCACAAGGTCAAGGGTATGTTGATCGCCGGTATCATTCATCCGCCTTTTGGGATGACTGTAAAGTCCTTCGACGACTCCGCAGCCCGGTCCATGCCCGGAATCAAAGATGTGTTTGCCATTAAGGTTCTTCCTGACGATTACGAGCAGAACGCCTTCGACACCGTCAGTTTCCCTGAAGTTGTTGTCGTCGTAGGAAACACGACCTGGGAAGTGATGAACGCGAAGAAGGCCGTCAAGGTCGAATGGGAACTTGTTCCGGAACGTTCATTTCAGGTTCAGTCGTGGGGTGGCCGCCAAACCATCGTCATGCCGAAAGGCCTTGAAAGCACTACAGCGCACCGCGTACGCATGGAAGAAGCAGCCCGCGGAAAGGCGCAGGTTCTTCGGAAGGATGGCGATCCGGAAGGCGCGTTTCGGAGAGCCGCAAAAGTACTTGAGCGCACCTATACGGCGCCTCATCTCGCGCACAACACCATGGAGCCTGTCAACTGCTTTGCTCACGTCACCGCAGATCGGGCCGAACTCTACGCACCGATCCAGGCACCGGAATTCATACGCAGTACTATCGCCGCGCGGTTGGGTATGCCGGCCGACAAGGTCCACATCGGACTGGCGCGCATGGGCGGCGGCTTCGGCCAACGGGCATACGGCCATCATCTTGTAGAGGCTGCTGCCATCTCCCAGAAAATAAACGCGCCGGTTAAGCTGGTGTATAGCCGTGAAGACGACATGACATATGGCATCTATCGTCCCACCTATACGGCCACGTACAGAGCGGCGCTCGACAATGAAGGCAACCTCATCGCGTTTCACGTTCGCGGCGGCGGCATTCCTGAACATGCGGTACACGCCAATCGCTTTCCGGCGGGTGCCGTAGACAATTACCTGGCCGAAGGCTGGTCGATACCGTCCAACATCACCATAGGCGCTTTTCGCGCGCCACGATCGAACTTTATCGCGGGGGCAGAGCAGTCGTTCCTCGATGAACTCGCCGAGTTGGCGGGTAAAGATCCTATCGACTTCCGGCTCGAGCTACTGGAACGCGCGAAGACAAACCCGGTAGGCGAAGACAACGACTATGACCCCGATCGATATGCGGGTGTGCTGGAATTGGTACGCGAGAAATCAGATTGGAATCAACCGCCCTCCAACGTTGGCCGGGGTGTGGCCGCCTACTTCTGCCATAACACCTACGTAGCCGAAGTGGTCGACATGCGCGTCGAAGGCAGTACTCCCGTTATTGAGAATGT
This sequence comes from Cyclobacteriaceae bacterium, assembly GCA_035304385.1. Lineage (GTDB taxonomy): Bacteria > Bacteroidota > Bacteroidia > Cytophagales > Cyclobacteriaceae > ZC4RG29. The sequence goes on along the minus strand of DATGQD010000013.1, from coordinate 1,139 downwards.
GTACGCGGCGGTCGACTGCGGCATTGTGGTGAATCCCGATGCGGCGCGAAACATGGGCGAAGGCGGTATCATCGATGGCATCGGTAACGCGTTGTTTGGCGAGCTCACCTTCAAAGACGGCGTGCCCGAAAAGAATAACTTTCACCAATACCGTATGATCCGTCAGAAGGAAACACCGCGCGCTGTGGAAGTACACTTCGTCGAGAATGAGTACGACCCTACGGGGCTCGGCGAGCCGCTCTTCCCTCCTGTATTTGCAGCGGTGGCCAATGCCTTGTACCGCGCCACAGGGAAACGTTATTATGAGCAACCCTTTGCGAAGCATATTTCAGTTTCGCCGGCGATGTTGTAACCGTCACCTTTTGCCCACAAACTCCAAGCCATCAACCTCCTTCCTATAGGGCAACGACGACTGCGCCCCCATCCTGGTGACGGAGATGGAAGCGGCTTTGCACGCAAACGCCACGGCCTCGTCAAGCGGCTGGTCTTCGCTTAGCGCAACGGCAAACGCCCCGTTGAAGCAATCGCCTGCGGCCGTAGTGTCCGTAGCGGTTACGGGCGGGGCTTCAATCATTTGTTGTGTTGTCTGATTCGAAAGGTAGGCACCTTTAGCGCCCAGGGTGATCACTACGTTGGGCACGCCTTTTTCGTGCAACTTGCCCGCAGCGGCCTGCGCTGATTCGAGATTAGTGACGCGTATGCCTGTTAACAATTCAGCCTCCGACTCATTCGGAGTAATCACGAAAATGTTTCTGAACACGGCGTCGCTGAGGCGATTTGCAGGCGCAGGGTTAAGGATCACTTTGACATTCTTCTTAAAGCCATACTCGACGGCATACTCGACCGTGTCGAGGGGAATCTCCAGTTGCAGCAAGAGTATTGCAGGACCGTCAATCGCTTGAAACGCCTGTTGTACCATAGCAGTACTCAAGTGGGCATTGGCGCCAGGTGCAACTGCGATACAATTCTCACCGCGCGCGTCCACATTGATTAATGCCACACCGGATGGGTGATTCGGATTTGTTACGATAAAGTCGGTCTTGATCCGTTCCCTTTGGAATTGCTGCAAGGCCTGACGCCCGAAGATGTCGTTGCCGACACAGGCGACGAACGTTACGCTCCCTCCCAGTCGCGAAGCC
>DATGQD010000012.1:0-55356 GCA_035304385.1 Cyclobacteriaceae bacterium | reverse complement strand
CAACCTCCTGATCTTCCGGCTGACGTTATACTTCCTGATCTTATCATGGGCGCCGTATATCATCCTCTCGCACTATGCCCGGTATCAGACTTTTCAGGTCGGGATGTTCACGGTTATGATTTTTTTGTGCATTGCGGTGATTGGGGAGCGGATGGAGCGGAGGCGCGAGGCTTTTTTAAGCGCGAAGGCGCGGAGACGCGGGGACGGGTTTTGAACCACCTGGGCAGATAGAACACATAGAGGTCACATAAAATGTGGGCGCTGATGCGTGGTTTCTTTTGTATTCAACGGACGCACAGCCGTGCGTCCCTACCAGGTACCCGCCACAGATAGCGTTAAGGAGATCCGCGACAATCGAAGTTCACGCTTACGGCACTCATTCGATCTTTTTTTCTATTACCAGCACCCAATCCTTCACCTCTGTTTCGGATGGATAACTTCCGGGACTCATGAACGCAGTGTATCCACTGGCTTTCCGTGTTCTTACAGGCGTTTTGTCGCCGGTTGATGGATTCAGCCAATAGTAAGAGTAAGACGCCTCGGATTCGCCCAGGTTTACTTTCACATACCCGCCGTATCTCAAGTACAGAACGTAGGTGTCGCCAGGCGCTGCCAGGCAGAGCGGCTGCGGGTAGTCGCTCACCAGTTCCGGATGGGGCGATAGCTCCCACCAACGGAGGGTTCCGAGAAACTCGCCCATAACCTGCATGGAGCGGGCCCCTTCGTAGTCGTATGTCGTCCGCGCAAAGCCTTCTTCTATCGGCCAGGGACCGCTTCCGCCCGGAGACTCCGGTACACTGGCGAGCCATACGTGACCGCCACCGTAGGTATGTCCCGCTGCACCGGAGAGCACGGCGCCCCAGGCGCCTAGCCGTACATCGCGCCCAGTCGGATTACCTTCGATGAACTCGTACCACGGCTCCGTCACCACGATAGGCTTTGGAGGGGTTGTGGCATAGGCATCGGCTACGACGTGTGGGATCATCTCGTTGGCATAACGACCGTGACCTGTTTGCGACTGGTTGTAGTCGAGCCACGGTTCGTTGTGAAGCACAGTGGCAGTAGACCATTGCGGCGCCTCCGAGCCCCCGTTCCAGAAAGGGGGTGTATTGTGGGCACTGATAACCTGATCGTAAGGGTCTTCATCGCGGATCATTTGGCCGAGTTCCTTCCAGAATGAAAGAGGAAAACCGCCATTGTTATACATGTTGTATTCGCCGGCGAGCACCCAAATGACATTGTATGCCGCGAAACGGTGGATGAGATATCGCCACCACCGTTTCAGCGCTTCAGGACCCGCTGTTTCGTCGAGGTTTTCACGGCTCCACCAACCGTGTATCCAGACTGTTATTCCTTTTGCGTTGGCGTATCGGATCATGCGTTCGACGTGACGCACATGCTCCGGATCAAGTTGGGTGTAGTTTTCAGACAGCGAGGAGCTTTCCTGCCCCCAGCCATTACCTGGGACGAACAGCTGTCCGATGGTGAATCCCTTTTCGGCGCGGTTGTCTACCATGGCCTGGAATGTTTCAAAGCGAATGCTTCGCTTCGTCCAGTTCCACCAGGTGTCGGCAATCCAGAGCACAGGTGTGCCATCGGCATATTCAAAATATCGTCCTGCACGCTCAGGTCCCTGGTGAACACGAAGGTGTCCACGCCGCGTGGCATTATCCTGTAGTTCCTGGTCTGTCCACGAAACAACCTCTAGCGTCCCCCGTTTTCCATTCAGACCCCGATCAGTTGAAGTTGTTCTGTATGTCCAGGTGCCGGCGGCGGGGGCAGCGAAGTTCACGATCCATTCCTTGCCGCCATTCCAGGCTCCTTTCAGGGTAATGGTTTTTCCTTTGGCGTCACCGCCTGTTCCCGTGAAGGTGACCCTCAGCAGATCGCCATCCCCTTGTACCGGGATGTCGGTGTAAGGGTTTGCGTAACTGTTTCGCGCAGTAAAGGATAGCGTATACACTTCCCAGGGATGAAGTGAATTGCCGTATGAAACCGTGGTGGTAACGAGCGCGAATAACAAAAGACAGATCCTGGTGAGCATAGCAAAAAGCGTTTTTTGTCGATAATCAGATTCTACTCCCACGGGAAGGCGGAGCCGGTGCTCGTGATCGCGCGCGGAATTTCGATCGGCTCCAAAAATCGTGTGGAGCCTTCGAGAATTTGGGTGGTTCCCGGGGTTTTGACGGCATAAACGTCGGAGGCGACCGGCTTGTGTTGTTCGGCTGCCGGGATGGTCGTTGTCGTCAGAGGCCAGAAGATGGTGGTTTTCATAATATTTAATAGAAGGGTTGACTCCAAGTTAGGAATGGCGGACGGGACCTTTTCGGAAATTTTATTAGGGGCTTACCCGTTATGGTACAGGAGTTTTCGGGGACGTTACCGGGACCTGCACTGTCCTGTTTTTTTGTCATTTCCCGTCAAATCTACTAACATTGCAAACTTCGTTTCGGGCCAGCCGGCCCGGAACCGGGCCCTTAGCTCAGTCGGTTAGAGCACCTGACTCATAATCAGGTGGTGGCTGGTTCGATCCCAGCAGGGCCCACAAATTCTCTTCCCCTGGCGCGTACATACTCTGGGAGAATTTCAATGAAAGATAGGAGCACCTGACTCCCCCGATATTTATCGGGGCAGGTGGTGGCTGGTTCGATCCCAGCAGGGCCCACCTTTTTGAAGAATTGAAGGGCCCGCCTGCCCCCAAGTCGTCACAAAGCATTTTAACCTCAATGGGCAGTCGGGCAGGTTGAAGAACCCGCCTGCCCTCAAAATCATCACAATGCATCATAACCTCAATAGGCAGTCGGGCAGGTTGAAGGGGCCCGCCTGCCCTCAAAGTTGTGACAAAAAAATCATAGTTCGGGTGGGCAGTCGGGCAGGTGAAAAGCCCGCCGTGTATTGATTATCGCGGATCACCTAAATGCTATCTGTGGGTGGTACTAGGTAGGGACGCACGGCTGTGCGTCCGTTGAAAATAATACACCCCTATCGATGGGATAAAACCCCTTCGCGTCCTTGCGCCTCCGCGGTAAAAATCCTGCGCCGCCAGGCGCCCCTCAATACCGCTGCAACTCCGGCCGCACTTCCTGAATATATCCAATAATCCCCGCGCGGAGGTTGTACAGGTTGGTATAACCGTAACGTTCTTCCAGTCGGCGTATCGCCTGCGCACTCCGGCCGCCGCTCTTACAATGAACCACTACCTTCCTGCTGCGGTCAATTCTTTCGGCAAAGGATTCAATCTCGCCCAGGGGAAACAGCTCACCCCCGAGGTTGACGATGTCATATTCATATTTCTCGCGCACGTCAATAAGCTGGAAATCCTCACCGTGTTCCATCCAGGTCGCGAGTTCGGTCGCGCTGATCTCTTTGATCGCAGGCTCTTCCTTCTTCACACCGCAGAATTCGTCGTAATCGATGAGCTTTGTGATGACAGGATGGTCTCCGTTGAGCGGGTTTTCCGCATTCCTTCTGATCTTGAAAATACGCGCCTCGAACGTAAACGCATCGAAGACCAGAAAGCGGCCGCTCAACACCTCCCCGACCCCAGAAAGGATCTTGATGACCTCCAGGGCCTGCATGCTTCCAATAATACCGGGAAGCACGCCCAACACACCCGCCTCCGCGCAGTTGGGAACAAGCCCGGGTGGTGGTGGCGACGGATAAAGGTCGCGGTAGTTAGGGCCGATATTTCCTTCCGCATCGCGGTAGTTAAACACCGAAACCTGGCCTTCAAAACGGAAGATAGAGGCGTAAACATTTGGTTTACCCAGCATCACGCACGCGTCGTTTACCAGGTAGCGTGTGGCGAAATTATCCGTGCCGTCGGCAACCACGTCGTAGTTGGCGATAATGTCCAACGCGTTTTCCGATGTAAGCCTCACCTCATGAATTTCAACACTGACATGCGGATTCAGGCCCCGGAGCCGTTCCCTGGCGGCTTCTGCCTTCGACCTGCCGACGTCGGCTACCGAATACAACACCTGACGCTGCAGGTTGCTGTCGTCCACCGTGTCAAACTCAGCAAGGCCTATCGTTCCCACGCCCGCAGCCGCTAAATACAGCAATGAGGGACTCCCCAGCCCCCCAGCCCCGACCACCAACACCCGCGCGGCTTTGAGTTTTTGTTGAGCTTCCAGACCGAAACCCTCCATGCCAATGTGGCGGCTGTATCGGGCCAGTTCCTCTTTCGATAGGTTGAAAGGCTGCTTATTCATCATTAAACGCAAATTACCGCCGTCATGAAGGCTTTCCTCCCCGGCGGTGTCACTACAAATATACCCATCCCCGAACGAAAGGGGCGTTCCCGGATTCAGGGTTTTTCTCCGGAAAATGTGCTGTAGGGGTGGTTCCGGACCGAAATAATCAGGATGGTGGCTTCGTTGCTAATATGACCAATGTCGTTAGTCGACCCGACCAATATCATTTCAGGAGTAAAGTTACTTTCAGTATCTTGACTCCAAACCTGCACCTATGCTACACCTCCCGCTCAGCGCGCTGGCCTTCTCAGGCCTAAAAAAGAAAGTAGAGGGAAAGCTCGAGCGAATACTCCTGTCGAAATTTCCTATCCGCCAGGAATACAAACCAAAGGGTATCAAAGACCTTCAGACACTGAAAGCGTCCGGCATGCTGGACCTTATCGTGCTGCGTGAACCGTATACGTCGACACTGATACCGAACGAATTTTATCAGCATTGCACCGACTACTTTAATACGATGTTGTCGTCTCCTAACCCGGGAGATTACCTCGCAATCGTAAAGGAAGGCCGCATTATGATGGACACGGGAAGCAATATGGCCGTGGTTTCATCCGATGGTTACATGATCAAAGAGCTGTCTTTTCAATGGAACCGGGGCCTGGTAGGTGCAGAGCATAATGCCTTCCTTCGTCAAAAGGGATTTAGCAAGCCGACAAAAATCGATGGCACCGTGTTCAGCATGCTCGCCGGCGGCGGCGCCATTACTTATTATTACCACTGGATGGTGGACAGCCTCCCGCGACTGTTCCTTTTGAAGGAGTCCGGAATGTTTGACGACGTAGACTATTTCCTCGTGCCAAACTATTCACTGGACTATCACCGGGAAACCCTCGCCTATTTTGGAATCAAGAGCCATCAGGTAATCAGCGTTCTATCACATAGGCACATTCAGGCCGACTCCCTCATCCTGACTTCATACACCCGCGTGAACGGTCACCACCCGCAATGGGTTTGCGATGGATTTTATGACACGTTCGTGGGATCGTCTGTACCGGAACAAAACGACAGACTCATTTATATCAGCCGGGCCGACGCCAATCAACGCAAGGTCTTGAATGAAGCCGAGCTGGTCGACAGGCTAAAGCCGTACGGATTCGAGATATACACTATGTCTTCGCTATCCATGCGGGAAAAAGCACAGCTGCTCAGCTCAGCGCGGATGATCGTCGGACCACACGGATCAGGCAGTGTGAATTTCGCACTGTGTACACCGGGTACGACGATACTCGACTTGTTCCCCGACAACTGTGTCGCACCTTTCATTTGTGACATCTGCGACAAACGCGGACTGGAATACCACTATCTCCTGTGCGAGTCGGATGGCAATGCCACCAACGCCGTCGAAGGCCAGAAGATCAATCTTACCGTAGACGTGGACAAGGTAGAGGCGAAGGTGCAGATGTTGCTTGAACAACATTCGCCGGTTAGGCGGAGAGTAGACAGTGAGTGAATGAGTGAATGAGTGAATGAGTGAATGGGGAATGGGGAATGGGTGAATGGGGGAATGAGTCAGTGAGTGAGTGAATGGGGGAATGGGGGAATGGGTGAATGGGTGAATGCAAGTCTTCGTTCTCAACTTCTCGTTACATAATTTTTAGCCAACTCTTGCAAATCGTTCGGTCGCCGATCGTGAGTTCGTAGAAGTAGGTTCCCGGGGCCAGGTCTTCCCCACCCCAGTCGTACTGGTAGTCGCTGGACGCATACACCTCCGCACCCCATCGGTTGTACACAACAATACTGACAGGCACACCAAAGTCGCCGGGAGTATGATCACCCGCGTCTCCAAAGAGGATAACAAGTTTATCGTTGTAGCCTGGTGATCCACTCGGCGTGATCACATTGGGGATGCGCAACGAGTACACCGGCACCGGCGCAACTTTTTCGAACACACAGAATTCGCGCACACTACGAAGTGTTACGTTATACAGCCCATCCTTTTCGTATACGTGCAAGTCGGTTTCCTTGTCCGTGGTAAACCCATCTCCAAAGTCGAATATCATCTGGGTGTCTGCCGCATCGGCTGTTCGGTTAACGACCTCCAGCGCCGGCCGTTCCAGGCATTGCCCGCGCTGAAAAATCTGGAAGTCGGGCTCCACGGCCGGCACCACCCTCAGGTCGACCGTGTCGCGTAAGACGCAGCCGTTGGCCTGTGTGACCGTCACGAAGTAACGCGTTGTCGTGTCGGGCGCGACCACCGGTTGTCCCTCGTGCGATACAAAAGCGCCATCTTCCGTGGTCCAGTGATAGGTCGATCCGCCAGAGGCTTCCAACTTATAGTCCGAGCCCTGGCACAGCGCATCGTCATCCTGAACAACGCCTTCATGCCGGTACACATCGACAAACAACTGCATAGAGTCGCGCCCAATACACGTACCCGGGTCGATCGCTACAAGCTTTACCAGGTACCGCCCGGGTTGTTGATACCGATGTACCAGCATGGCGGTATCCTGTTTCACGACTTCCGTTCCGTCGCCAAGATCCCACTGATACAGTTCGCCACCAACACTTCGGTTTTGAAACACAATGGCATCGGGAAGACACACCTGGCGGACGTTCGGCGCGTCCAATGTTTCCGAGTTCGTTATGAAACGTGCGCGCAGTGACGCAAGGTCGAACTTAAAGGCAGCGTTGTTACAGTTCGGGCTTCGGTTGAGATTCGACCACGCACCCGCGGTTGTCGGAAAATCCGAGGTAGGCTGGCCTGTGGCATTGAACGCCTGGCATCCGGCGCAGACGGCGTGATAGACAATTCCGCCTTTATCAAAACGGCTGGTACCTCCGTCAACGTGCGTTCGCGAACTGTTGCCGCCCAGGAAGGTTCCGTAGAGAAACTCCGACGCATCTGCGGTGAGTACCATAAAATAGAAGTCGGACCCGCTGGTTCCCGACTGGAACGCGTCCGGGGTGGTGGGCATGCCGATCGTGTTGCTCTGCCAGTGATTGGTTTGCGAATTGACCACTCCACCCCATCCGGCCACGTACAGGTTGTTGCAGTCGTTGACGAGAAAAGCAGTGGGCGAAATGTCGGGCAGCCCCCTTCCCGACCCGAACCGCGTCGAAAACTCCAGTGTCGACAAATCCGTGCTGAACTTTTGAATGAATTGGCCGCTGTTTAGATTATGATACACGCCGGAAGAGATCGGAAAGTCATTCCCTGTCGTCTGTCCATACACGTATATCTCTTCTGTCGCATTGATGTCGAGGAAGTAGACCTGATCGTACGACGACGTTCCCGTATATGTTCCCAGCAGTAGTGCCTGACCGTCGGATGAGATTCGCGCGATCCAGCCATCCACAACGCCGTTGAAACCTTCCTGGTATACGCCGGGTGTGGCAGGGAAGTTCGCGCTGGTCGTTCCTCCGGCTACGAGTATATCGCCATTTTCCGTCAAGCTTAACGTGTATGCCGCATCTGCGCCGCTTCCTCCCAGGAAGGCACCCCACAATTGCTGATCAAGGGAGGCTGAGAACTTCACCACGATGGCATCAGTCGCCCCGCCGAGATAGGTTGTCGAAAAGCTGTTTACCAGTTGAAGGTCTGTCGACGCTGTTACAGAGCTGATGTAGACGTCTCCTGCGGCATCGGTGATGATGTCACCGCGCAGTTCATCGCCATAGTTGCGCGACAATCCTGCGAACGAGTCGTTCAGGCCATCATTGGCCGTGCCGCCGAGGTACGTCGATGCCCGCAGTTTAGTGCCGTCAGCGCTGATGCGCGCGACAAAAATGTCAGAGCCATTCAGGTACTCCACCACATTGGCCGTTCCTCCGCCGCCTCCGAATGTGCGATCATACGCATTTACGGTGGCGGGAAAGTTCAATGAGCTCGTCGTACCCAATACCAGTAGATCGTTGGTCGTGGGGTCTACAACAAGGCTATGCGGAGAATCGCTGGCAGCACCTCCGAGGTACGAAGCATATAGCAATTGCTGTCCCAGGGAATCGTATTTAAGGATGCCTATATCGTATCCACCTCCATAGGCGGTCTGAAATGCTCCCGGCGTCGCGGGGAAGGTACCCAGCGTGCCCGCGTGATTCGTCACACCTGCCGAATACAGCGTGCCTCCCTCGCCTGGGGTAGCCGTGCTTCCCCAATTGTCGGCCGTTGAGCCGGAGAACGTGGAGAAGATCAGCAGCGGATCGATAACAAGTGGTTCGCACGTATCATATCCTTCGGGAAAGGTGAAGGACATCACGGTGTCGCGCAGGACATACTCACAAGCCACCGTCACACGCCTGCCTCCGATGACCTGATAGGCATACGGGCGGGTTTCAACAAACTCGCCGGCAACGGTAGGTATGATGAGGTTTCCGGACGCGGCATCGAACCTTACACCCACAACACCAGCATACAGGCCTTGTATACAAGAGGGGTCGGCTCCCGGCGCCACAATGAAGTCATACTTAAGATTGACACCCGAAGCATATAACTTAAGGTCAATGCCCTCATAGATTTCTTGATAAAGCACGCCCGAGTACGATGGAACACCCGAAGCATGCCGCGTGGGATCGTCGCCCAGGAAATAGTTGTAGTAGGGTTTGTTCTTGCCGAACGGTGTTGGTCGCACATCACTGGCGCCTGCCCAGCTCATCCGGATGTACTGTCCGTCAATTTTTTCGCCAATAGCGCGCGGGCCGGTCGATTCGTCTGCGTGCGCATGCGAGGCCATATGCAGCTCCTCCAGCCGTTGCTGGTCATATACATAGTAATGAAACCCCGTGGCGTCCAGGAACAGCATGCCACCCGGAATCCGGACGCCGTAGTCGATGTCTCTGTCCCACTGGTTCCGGTTTTCTATGAACTCCAAGGACGGACCGCCGGCCCTGCTGACGAGAGCCGATAGCAAAAGGTACAGGACAACCAGAACCGGAGTATGCTTTACCATAACGGGGCCATAAGGCCACTAATCAGCTAAATTACCGATTTTATGGCCTTTCTCATACGCCTATACATTCTGTTTGACACAGATGGCGATAAAAATGTTGGAAGCCTCCACTCTCACACTCACTCTGTCTTCCACTCTGTCTGTTATGTTTCTTTCCTCAGCACTTGCAGCGGCGGCGTCTGAATGACCTCGCGCGAGTTCCACCACCCGATAAGGATGGTCAGGCCGATCACGCCAAAGGCGATCAGGAGCATTTCTAAAAAGTCGAAGGCGAACGTGATCTCAAAGAAGAATTTAGCCAGGAGCCAGCCTCCGGCAAGTGACAGGATCATCCCGGTGAGCGCAGAAAACAAACCGAGGTAGGCATACTCGATGAGGGTAATGCGCGTGATCTGCGATGTGCGTGCCCCTACTGTCCGGAGCAATACGTTTTCCTTCAGCCGGACGAACTTGCTGTTGATCACCGCGCCGGCAAGAACGATGAGTCCGGTGGCGATGCTGAAGAGCGCAAGGAATCGGACGAGGAGGCCGAGTTTGTCGAACAGGCTGTTGACCGTTGCCAATATCAGGCGCAGGTCGATGAGGGATACATTGGGGAATGTCGTAACAAGTTCGCGCTGGAACTTGTTGGCCGTCTGCTGTTCGGCGATGTGCGTGGCGGTGACATAGACCTGCGGCGCGTTTTCCAATACGCCCGTCGGGAAGACAAAGATGAAATTCGGAGGATCTTTCGGCCAGTCCACACTCCGCACCCCGCTGATGTATGCTTTTACGGGAATGCCCTGAACATCGAACACCAGCGAATCGCCGATGGAGACGTTGAGATTGTCCTGCATGCCTTCGGACATCGTGATGTATACTGAATCGCGCGCATCCTTGCGATGCTGGAGTTCACCTTCCAGCAACGTTTCGGAATGATGCAAGGTGTCGCGGTACGTTACCCGGTATTCCCTTGTCAACGCCCAATTGCGTGTGCGATCCGTAGTATCGGCCTGCAACTCACGTATCGATCGTCCATTCACTTCGCTCAGGCGGCAGGTAATGATTGGCACCACCTGGTTCACGGGCAGACCATTATCGCGCATCAGGTCGACAACGCCGTCCTTCTGAAACGGCTGGATGTCGAACAGGATGGTGTTCGATTGGTTCTCCCGCCCTGTAAATTCCACCTGGTTCAGCATACTCTCTTCCACCACATTGAGCGTCGAAATAATAAATGCGCCCAGGCCGATAGTAACCATAAGCAACCGTGTCTGGTTGTTAGGGCGGAATAGATTGGAGAGCGCATGTCGCCAGATAAAGCTGGCCCCGGAAGGGAAGTATTTTCGTACAAGCTTAAGCAGCAGGCCCGCCACCGCGGCAAGGAGCATCAGCGCTACAAGCAAGCCCACGAAAAATGCACCGCCGGTGAGCAAACTCCCGGTCTGGTATGCGGCGAAGGCCAGGGGAAACAAAACGATCAGGGTCAATATAACAACCCGCATTTTCGAAAAGGTTGTTTCCGGCTCAGACTCCGATCGAAGCACGGTCAGCGGCGGAACGAAGCGCACCGAAACCAGGGGTAACACCGAAAAGAGGATGGATACCAGCGCACCCAGAAACAATCCCAGGACGAGCGAACTCCACGAAATCGAGAACCCGACTTCAAACGGAATAACGCCCCGAAGTAACAACGGTATAGCCTGCTGTATACCGAGGCCGGCAAATGCACCGATCAAACTTCCGAAAATTCCCAACAGGAAGATCTGGATGAAGTAAATATTGAAGGCCTGCCATCCAGATGATCCAACGCATCGCAGAACGGCAACCTCGTCGCGTTTTTCGCGCGCATAGATGTGTACCGAACTGGCAACGCCCATACAGCCCAGTATGAGTGCTACAAAAGCAAGGAGCGAAAAGAAACGATAGATCGACTGAAACGCTCTTCCCAGGTCTTCTTTTTGTTCGGCCACGTCATCGATGCCGTGTCCATATCGCCGCGCCAGTGGTCGTAAAACCTCTACGGCCGAAGCGATCCGGGTGGGATCATCCCCCTTCATGTACAAGCTATAGTTGACGCGACTTCCAAACTGGATGAGCCCCGTCTTTTCCAATGCGGCATAGCTTATGTACACCGACGGCGTGAAGGTGGACAAGATGCCACCTCCACCGGGGATTTCCTGCACCACACCCGCGACAACGAAATCCATCGTGCCCAGTTTGATTGAGTCGCCGGAACTCACCTCATACTGACTGGCCAGCGATTCGTCCAGCATGGCATAGGCCCCTGATTGTATGGTGTCAAATACATTTTCCGGAACCGTAACGACTTCCCCATATAGCGGGAATGACTCGGAAAAACCTATTAGCTTGATGAGGCGTGACTGCCCATTATGCCGGAACAGCACCATCGACGCCATGTCGGCAGCAAACATGGATTCAAGTTCCAGCGAGTCTACGGTTTGTGTGATCTCCTCCTCGATCGCGTTGTCGGCATTGATCACAATGTCGGCGCCCAGCAAACGACGCGCATTGGCATCGATATCGTTTTGTATCGTATTATTGAGTGAGTCCAGCGACACCACCGCGGCGATACCCGTGACAAGGGAAGCGGTGAACAGGAAGAGCCGTGAGAAATTGTGGCGTGCATCACGCCAGGCCATGAGCCATACCCAGCGGTCGCGGAAAAGGGACCGTCCCTTACGATCGACACGTGTTCGGTAGTCGTTCATGTTTCGATCAGACGGCGACAACCTTTTCTTGTTCTACCAGTCGTCCACCCTTCATCCTCAGGATGAGTTGTGTTCTCCGCGCAAGTTCAAGGTTGTGCGTGACAAGCACCAGTGTAGTACCCTTTTCTTTGTTCATGCCAAACAACAAGTCGGTTACGTGATTGGCATTCTCATCGTCGAGATTACCTGTCGGTTCATCAGCAAACAAAATTTTAGGATCCGTGATGAACGCGCGCGCCATAGCAACGCGTTGCTGTTCGCCGCCTGAAAGTTGTGACGGATAATGATGAAGACGATCATGAAGCCCGACGCGATCCAGCAACTCCTTCGCTTTTCCTGCAACATTCCGCTCTCCGCGGAGCTCGAGCGGCACCATTACATTTTCCAAAGCGGTGAGCGTCGACAACAGCTGAAAGTTCTGAAACACAAAGCCGACATACTGATTGCGGATATGTGCCCGTTCGTCTTCATCGAGTGTATTGAGTTTGTACCCCATCAGCGATACGACTCCGCTGGTAGCGGTATCAAGTCCTGCACACAATCCCAGCAGCGTGGTCTTACCACTGCCCGAGGGACCGATAATGGCAAGTGAAGTTCCCTGACCGACACTAAAGGTCACATGATCCAACACCATCAACTCTCTATCACCTGACTTATATACCTTGGTAAGGTCTTCAACAGAAAGAACAATATTATTCATTAACGAGAATCAGGATTTAAGATTCGCTTCAATATGATGAAGTAGTCGCAATCGGACACTAAATATTTCACAGAAGGTCCTTTACCGGGAAACAAAATTCCACGTGTGTGTATTCCCTCGGGGTCGCAGCGCACATTGCCCGGCGTCGGAGTACAGCGGAAAGGGAGGGCAGGGTCAATAATATAAAATCAAAATCCCTGTTTTCCAAGGCATTAACTCTCGTCATCCCCAGATTTTGGTCATTGCGTTTGGATTTGAATTTGGCCACTTTGATTACCTGTCTATAGTTAACCTAATCTACAATGGCCCCTCTGCCCACCAGGAGGGTTGCGTGTACCATTCTGTGCGTGGCCCTCACCCTGCTGCAAGCTTTCCAGCTTCCGAAAGCATTCGCGCAAACTATTAGTTTTTCCTCGGGAAACCTTGCCGGCGAAAGCATTAATAACCCGACTTCGTTGGATTTTGGTCCCGACAACCGCCTTTATGTCGCCCAACAAGATGGAACCATTCATGCCTACACCATTACCCGAAATGGTCCGGGCAACTACCAGGTGACATCCACAGAGGTCATTTCCATCATCCGGACCATCCCAAACCACAATGACAATGGCGCTGCCAACCCGGGTGACACCAGAAGGCAGATTACCGGCCTGCTGGCAACTGGCACCAACGCGAACCCAGTGCTGTATGTGGCGTCCAGCGATCCGCGCATCGGAGGTGGAGGAACAGCCGGCGACCTGAACCTCGACACGAACTCGGGCATTATTTCCAGGTTAACCTGGAATGGTACCTCCTGGACCAAAACAGACGTCGTGGTGGGTCTGCCCAGGTCGGAAGAAAACCATGCCTCCAATGGAATGGTCCTCGACGAAGCAACACAGACACTGTACCTGGCACAGGGCGGGCACACCAATGCCGGCGCGCCTTCCACAAATTTCGCATATCTGACTGAATACGCGTTGTCCGCCGCGATTCTGAAAATCGACATCGGCAGAATTGAAACGGAATTCGGAGGATCCTATATTTTACCGACACTCGATGATCCAACACGTACCAACGTCAGCCCGGGTGTCGATGTGAACGATCCCTTCGGTGGTAACGATGGACGCAACCAGGCTAAGCTGGTTCCCGGCGGACCCGTGCAGATACACTCGCCCGGTTATCGCAATGCGTACGATCTTGTGCTCACCAGGGCCAATGGCAGGAGTGGTCGAATGTATACGATCGACAATGGTGCCAATGGCAATTGGGGTGGGCATCCCGACCAGGAAGGGGCTTTTGGCAATCCGCTTCAAACTTCTGTAACGAATCGATATGTCGAAGGCGAGCCCGGCTCTACAGGTCCGGGTCCGAACGACGCCAAAGTCAACAACCGCGATAATCTTCATTATGTGTCGGGACCGGGGTTCCCTCCCATCTACGGGGGCCATCCCAATCCTATCCGTGCCAACCCGCTGGGTGCGGGCTTACATTACTATACCACTCAGCATAACTTTGACCTGAACCCAACGGCAGATTGGCCACCCGTCGACCCGTCGATGGCAAATCCCGTGGAGGGCGACTTCCGGAATCCCGGCGTGGATGACGGTGCACTCTATACGTGGCCCGCGTCCACCAACGGGCTTGCCGAGTACACGTCACTGAACGCCTTCGGCGGCGCTATGTACGGCGACCTTCTCGCCGCCAGCTTTGACGGAAATGTTTACCGTATTGTTCTGACGCCCGACGGAACCCAGGTGTCGAGCGTCACCACATTGCTGAGTGGCTTCGGAACAAATCCCCTCGACGTAATTGCAGTAGACGACAATGGCGTCTTTCCGGGAACGATCTGGGTCGCATCCTATGGCTCCGACAACATCACGGTCTTCGAGCCCATAGGACCCGCACAGGAAACCTGGCAGAATCAGCCGTACGCCAGCGGCACCTCACCGGCACAACGCCACGAAAATGGATTTGTAGAAGTTGGCGGAAAATTCTACCTCATTGGCGGTCGGGGTACCAAACCCGTGAACATTTTCGATCCCGCCACCAACACGTGGACAGCTGGCGCAGCACCTCCTCTCCAATTGCACCACTTCCAGGCCGTGACCTACCAAAATAAGATCTATGTTATCGCGGCCATGACCGGCAATTTCCCTAATGAAGTGCCTGTAGACAGGATCTATATATACGACCCTGCATCGAACCAATGGTCTCAGGGAGACATTATCCCCGCCGCACGACGCAGAGGATCCGCCGGAGTCATCCTCTATAAGAATAAGTTTTATATCGGTGGCGGTATCGTCAACGGTCATATCGATGGCTGGTCTAACCTCTTTGACGAGTACAACCCACAAACCGGCACCTGGACCCCCCTTCCCAATCTGCCGGAAGCGCGCGACCACTTTCACGCTGCGCTGATCAACGGCAAGATGTATTTCGCCGGAGGGCGTCGTACAGGAGCGTCAGGTACATTCGGCGCGACGATATCAAATGTCAACGTCTATGATATTGAAAGCGGCACGTGGTCTACCCCCACACAAATTCCAACACCGCGGGCGGCCGGAGCCACCATCGCCTTCAACGGACGATTGCTGATTGCCGGCGGCGAAGTGGGCTCATCTTCACAGGCGCTCACCGTGGTCGAAGTATACGATCCGGCATTGAATTCATGGACGACCAAGCCGGCAATGAATGTGGGCAGGCACGGCACGCAAATGATTGCTTATGGAAACCGTCTCGTGGTCGCGGCAGGCTCCACTACCCAGGGCGGTAGCGGTGAAACCAATACCATGTCATTCGCCATATATGATATTTCGTGTACAAATGCCTATGATACAGAGGCCGACGACGACCTGGATGGCTACAGCAATGCCGACGAGATCGACAATGGCACCGATCCATGTTCCGCGGGAAGCAAGCCCTCAGACCAGGACAACGACTTCATCTCAGATCTGAACGATACCGACGACGACAACGATGGTTTAGCCGATACCACCGACCCGTTCGCGCTCGACCCATTAAATGGAAGCAATACCTCCTTACCCATCGATTATCCGTTTCTCAACGGTGAACCCGGATTTGGCTTTTTCGGAGTGGGTCACACCGGCCTCATGACAAACCATGCGGATGATTATGCGAGCTTGTTCGACCCGGATCATCCCGACCTGATCGTGGGCGGAGCTGTGGGTGTTCTTTCCGCGCCAGCGGAAGCCGGCGATGCGAGAACGAACAACCAACGGTATGCCTTTCAGTTTGGCGTAGCTTCGCCGGAAGATCAGAAACCCTTCACCATCCGAACGCGGTTGCTTGGCGCCCCATTCTTTGGTGGGATTGCTCTGCAAAACCTTAAGGACCAATCGCAAGGTATCTTCATCGGCACAGGTGACCAGGACAACTATTTCCGGATATCGTTGTACGCTAACTTTGGAAATCCCGGCATACAACTGCTCCGTGAAGAAAATGGGAGTGTCATCGTAAACGAAACCATTCCCGTGACGGGCATACTTTCGTCGCAAGAGGTAGACCTGCTCATCGACGTGGATCCGGAATCAGGAGAAATCGCGTTTCGCTATCAACGCAACACCGATCCTTTTTCGATTCCAATTGGCACAGTGTATACCGCATCGGGCAACTTACTCAATGCGTTGCAAAGTGCACCCGCCTTTGCGGTAGGTGTCATCGCCTCCTCGGGTCAGGCCCCTCCTTTTTCTGCTTCCTGGGATCTTATCCGCCTGACGCATCCCGGCCCTTACGTGCTGAATGACTACCCTGATCAGCAAGTGTTTGTCGGCCAAACGGAACTCATCGTTCCCCTCGAACTCATTTTCGGCAACGACGAAGGAATTGAACTACTCACATTCGAAGTTGCCGAAACCAGTAACCCCGCACTGTTCAATTCAATTGAAATTGACGAAACAGACCTGATCCTGGGACTTAATGCGGTGGAAGGCATTTCGACTGTGACCATAAGAGCAACGGACGACAATAACCAGTTCGTCGAGAGTTCATTCAACCTCACCCTGGTGTCCGATGTAACAGAGATCGCGCACATAAATGCCGGTGGGCCCAGCTTCGAATTTGAGAATACCGTGTGGCTTAGCGACCAGTATTTTTCAGGGGGTACCCAATTCACAAACGCCGTACCGATCAACAATACGCTGAACGACGTCCTCTATCAAACGGAGCGGTACGGAAATTTCAGCTACAACATCCCCGTGCCGGAAAGCGGCACCTACGCCATCGACTTTCACTTTGCGGAGATCTACCATGGTGTATCCAATTCACGGGGTGTGGGTGCGCGGGTATTTAACGTTTCCGTAGAAAACAACCAGTTTACCCTCCAGAACTTCGACATCATCCAGACAACGGGTGCAGCGACCGCGCTGATTGTGCGTGCCGACGACATCGAGGTCACCGACGGAACGTTGAATATTTCCTTCACCACCGTTACAGACAACGCCAAAGTTTCCGGACTCTCTGTATACAAGAATTCAACCGCGCCACCCGACGAGCCTCCCTTTGTCATCGCTGCGTACCCGGAACAACAAATACCGATAACCCAGACGAATATCGCTATTCCGCTCGATGAGATCTTTGACGACGATAAGGGTTTTTCCGGGTTGAATATCGCTGTAACCAACATATCAAATCCTGCGCTTGTATCGGCCACAGCCATCCAGGGCGGTCAGTTGACGGTCACCCTGAATGCGGTGGCGGGTATCACCAACATTACGCTAAAGGCTACGGATGCGAGCCAGGGCACCGCCGAAACCACGGTAACCATCCGAATCCTCCCCTCCACACAACACGGCACGCCGGTGGTGCGCATCAACTCGGGGGGACCGGCAGTTCAGACAGGAGGTCAATCGTGGACAGCCGATCAATACTTTACAGGAGGATCGACCTACAGTACCACAACCGCGATCAGCAATACTACAGACGATGTAATATATCAGTCGGAACGATTCGGTAATGTGTCATACCATATTCCGGTTCCTCAGAACGGTTTGTATTTCGTTGACATCCATTTGGCCGAGATCTATTGGACACAGGTCAACAGAAGAATATTCAATATTTCGGTTGAAGGCGGACAGTTTACAAGGCAGAACCTGGATCTGTTCCAGGAGTTGGGGGCCGCATATACTGCCATGACGATACGGGCTGAACCGATAAACATAGCGGACGGCTTTCTCGACATTACCTTCTCAACGGTAAAAGACAACGCAAAGGTGTCGGGGATTTCTGTATACCACTATTCCGCAGAGAACCAATCGCCGACAATATCGCCCGTCTCGAACATAACCCTTGTGGAGGGCACCTTCTGGAGTCATCAGATCGTCGCGAGTGACCCGGACCAGGGCGATGTATTGTCGTACTCCGCCACCGGGCTCCCGGCGTCACTGGAGATTCATCCGGCCACGGGACTGATCAGCGGAACGCTTGAAGCTTCTCCGGCAATGTTTAATGTGACGGTGAGAGCAACCGATCCAGAAGGCGCCTTTGACGAAGAGACTTTTGTCATCACTGTCAGAGAAAACCACGCCCCCTCGATCACCACGCCACCAAACATGTCTGCCAACCAGGGCGACACTTTCAGTTATCAAATCCAGGCTACAGACAGCGATGGCGATGCCCTCAGCTATTCGGCGTTGAACCTTCCCGCCACCCTCGTGGTCTCTCCCCAAACCGGCCTCATCACAGGATCCGTGACGGCCCCGGCGGGCACCTATGCGGCGACCGTAAGAGCGACTGACCCCTACGGCGCTATGGCCCAGGCGGGCTTTACTTTTGAGGTAATTTACACCAACCAACCGCCCGTGGCTTCCGTGGCCGTCAGCGATAGGTATTGTCAAGGGGATCCTGTCACGATTGCCATACAGGCTTCCGATCCGGAGGGTGGGGTCCTGACTTTTGAAATTGATCCTTCGGGAGATCCACTTCCACAGGGTCTTTCCCTGAATACGTCGACAGGTGTCATCAGCGGCAGTCTTCCGCAATCAGGCAATAACCAGGACTACCAAGTCATCGTCAACGTCAGCGATCCTGAAGATGCAGTAACATCGGTGGCCGTCGATATTCACAGTGAAGATTGTACCAGTGGCCTCCGGGTAACTTCGCTGGTACTCATCAACAGCATTGCGGATGTGGAAATTGGAACACTCGCGAATGGTCAGAGCCTTTACATTGGAGATCTGCCTTCCGCCATCAACATCAAGGCCAACGTAAGCGAACCTGCGGGCTCTGTTCGGTTCGCCTGGCAGGGCAATGCCAACTATAGAACGGAGAATGTTGCGCCTTATGCTCTCGCCGGAGACAACGATGGCAACTACAACAACCTGGCTGTGGGCGTCGGCACATATACGGTTACCGCCACCCCATACAGTGGCAGTGGCGCATCGGGCACACCAGGAATTCCACTTAGCCTGACATTCTTCGTCACCAACCAACAAGCCAACACACCCCCTGTGGTGGTGAAGCCACCCGACGTTGTGGTGAAAGAAAACCAATCGTGGACCTACCAGGTCCAGGCCTCAGATCCCGGCGATGTACTGACCTACAGCGCAACCGGTCTACCCGCCTCACTTGGAATCAACGCGTCAACGGGCTTGATAAGCGGGACCCTGACGAGTCCTCCGGGAGAATTTACAGTCTCCATCCAGGTGGAAGACGCCGAGGGGCTGACGGCATCGACTTCTTTCAAAATCAATATATCGGAAAATCGTCCACCGGTGATCACGATCGTCGCAGAAGCCGAAGTATGCAGGGGGGCTTCCTTTAGCGTCGCTCCCGTAGCCTCAGATCCGGACGGCGATGCGCTCACTTTTGCGCTTGCCAGTACGAGCGACGACCTGCCTGCTGGATTGAGCCTGAACACGTCGACCGGTGTCGTCAGTGGTACGCTCTCTCCAACCGCCGACGTCACTACATCACACAACATCGTGATTGAGGTTCGGGATCCCGGCGACGCCACAGCCCAGGCGCCTATAGAAATCATACCGAAGGACTGCGGATCCGCCATGCAGGTCACCAGCCTGGTGCTCGTCAACAGCGCCAATGAAACCGATATCCTCACGTTGCAAGACGGCATGGAAATTCAATCGGGAAGTGTTCCCCAGCAGATGAACATTAGAGCCAATGTCAACCCCCCGACGGTAGGTTCTGTGCGTTTTGGTTTCCAGGGAAATCCTAATTACAGTACCGAGAATGTGGCCCCGTATGCACTCGGAGGTGACAACAGTGGTAACTACAATAATATCAGCTTTGGTGTGGGTACCTATGCCGTCACCGCCACGCCGTACCCGAATGCCAATGCTTCGGGGACGCCGGGATCATCATTGTCGCTTACCTTCAGCATTGTGCCGGCAGGTGGTTCCGGCCTCAGGAACGCCGCGGAAGTCGCCGATGAATATTCAGACACGGAGACGGGTGAACCGGAATTTGCAACCCTTTTCCCGAACCCCACACAAAGGGAAGTTTTTATCAGAATTATCGCCACCCAGGCGGGCGCATGTGTCGTTGAGATGACCAGTCCGCTAGGAAGGCAGGTCTATACCAGCGCGCATGAACTTACTGTGGGCACCCACATCCTCGCGTTCGAACTGGAGCCGTCTCAATACCCGGCAGGTATATATCTTGTGTCAGTCGTGCTCGGAGAAAACAAAAAGCTCATGAAGATGGTGGTACGCTAACGACTCATGCAGCCAACCTACAGCAAGGGTTCGAGCACCTTGAGCACATTCCGGGCTACGATCTGGTGACCTTCCGGATTGGGGTGGATGCCATCGGCAAGATTCAAGGTCTTAATGCCTGCAACATCCTCCAGCAGGAAGGGCACGAGGGCTGCATCGTTACGCCGTGCCAGTTCGGGAAATATCTTTTGAAACTGCGCGGAATAGTCGGGGCCCATATTGGGTGGCACCATCATCCCTGCAATGACGATCTTGACGTTGGGGTTTTTCGCCTTGACCTTATCGATGATGGCTTGCAGGTTCTTCTTAGTCTGCTCTACGGGCAGGCCACGAAGGCCATCGTTGGCGCCAAGCTCGAGCACGAAGATATCGACGGGCTGTCGCAAGACCCAATCGACACGCGACAGGCCACCGGCCGAGGTTTCACCGCTTACTCCAGCATTGACCACTTTCACATTCTTGCCCTTCTGTTCCAGGGCCTTACCGATCAGCGCGGGGAAGGCGGATTCCGGATCGATGCCGTATCCGGCGGTGAGACTGTCACCGTAAAATACGATCACTAAAGGGGCATTGGACGCCCCCATGAGGAGCCAACCGGTAAGCACAAGAGCGATGAGGTTTTTCATATTTTCCTTAGGAACAACAATCATTCCTGAAACAAGTTTAGCAGAATAAAGGTTATGTTGCACGCCCTTTGGGGCTTCCAGTCGCTATTGCGGCTCATTGCCGACAGGATGCTTACCCGGGAATTGTGACCGATTTGCAACCAAAAAAACGCTTTTCAAGTTAAAACTTCTATTTGCCGGATGCGTCCCCGGCAGTTGCGACTATTTGAAGGTATATGAAGAACGAGCGAATACTGCTATTGCTACTTGCTGCTGCTATGTTCACGCACATCATGGATTTCATGATCGTAATGCCGCTCGGCCCCCTGCTGATGGAGATTTTTTCCATCACGCCGCAGCAGTTCAGCCTCCTCGTAGCATCGTATTCCATCACGGCCGGCGTGTTCGGCTTTCTGATCTCATTCTGGATCGACCGCTACGACAGAAAGAAATCGCTGCTCGTCATCTACCTGGGGTTCTCGCTGGGAACCCTGGCCTGCGCGTTCGCGCCTACGTATGCAGTGCTGCTTATCACCCGGTCGTTGACAGGGGCATTTGGTGGCGTTATCGGCGCGCTGGCCCTCTCTATTGTGAGTGACGCAGTGCCCCTCGATCGCCGCGCCAAAGGCATTGGCACTGTTATGGCCTCGTTTGGTGTCGCCTCGGTCTTTGGTGTACCCTTCGGTCTTTTTATGGCGAGCAAATTTTCGTGGCATGCACCCTTTCTGTTTCTCGGCATCCTCGCATTGATCGTTAACGGGCTGATTGTGATTTTCATGAAGCCCATGACGGGCCATATCGCCGGGGAGCATGCGCGCCCCATAGAGGTGCTCACGCGCATCTTTGGTCGACCTAACGCCCGGCTTGGTCTTACGTTCACGTCCGTTCTCATGCTCGGCCACTTCACCATCATCCCCTTCGTTGCGCCCTACATGGTAGGCAATGTCGGCTTTACCAACGACGAACTCGCCTACATTTACCTTGTCGGCGGACTGTGCACCATGTTCTTTTCTCCGTGGGTAGGCAAGATGGCCGACAAACATGGACGGCTCAAGATATTCACGATCTTCGGCTCGCTGGTGATGATCCCGATACTGGTTATCACCAACCTGCCGCCGGTACCCTTGTGGCTTGCGCTTGTCGTCACCGCGATATTCTTCATCTTCAGCAACGGCCGGATGGTGCCCTCCACCACGATGGAGACTGCCGTCATCCGTCCTGAAAACCGTGGCAGTTACATGAGCATTCGGTCGTCGGTACAACAGCTCACATCGGGACTCGCCTCGTTTATCGCTGGGTTGATCATTGCCGAGAAGCCATCGACGATCGGAAGCGACATCAACGCGCTCGACAACTATCCGTATGTCGGATTCATTGCCGTAGCCTTCAGCCTGGTGTCGTTGGTGGTCGCGAGACGGCTGACCGTGGAGACGGGAGCTTGAGTAGAGGCAGGGGCAGGCGCAGAGGCAGAGGCAGAGGCAGGGGGTTAAGTGAGGTCGACTTGTGCGGTGAGGGTTGGGCGCGGGTCGGGTTCTTCTCTGAAGAGGGAGACGCTGTTGGCCAGGTGCAACTCCAGTCCGTCGTCCGAAAAGACGAACGTGAAGACGTCGTGATGTGCATTCTCGACATACTTCGCAGTTACCACCAGCGTGTCGGCGTCACTCCAGTGATAATAGCTGCTGATGGCGGTTCTCACCGGCGTACGTCGGGGCAAGGCAAAGAGCGTTTCGGCGGGCTTTTCGCCATCCGTTATCCAGGTGCCTGCCCCACTGCTGAACCGGATTATCTTACCATCTTCCACTACGGTTATTTGGCATCGGTCGCCTTCAAAGGAGAACGACACGCGTTGTGCTTCGAATGGATTCTCTGAGAACGTATAGGTTTTGCCGTTGACCTGTTCCTGGCGCGTCGTGGCGACAGAAGTTTGGGTTGTCGACAGTGTGAGGCCCTGAGCCATAGTCCTGAGCCGCTCGGTTGCTGCCGAATCTTCGGGCAGCGAAGGCGTGTCGGCCATGGCGGGCAAGATGTGATCCCAAACGAGTTGCATGGAGGCACCCATGTCGCGCGTCTCGCTGGTGATAGCGATCACGGCGTTCTTTTCCGGAACGACGATGCAATACTGACCGTACGCGCCATCACCGCGGTAACATCCCGGCTTGCAGCGCCAGAATTGATAACCGTAACCCTGACCCCAGTCGCTGTCGTTATCCTGCGAGTTCACCTGCTTCCGGGTAGCCTCGGAGATCCACTCGCGCGACAAGAGTCGCTTCCCGTTCCATTCACCTTCCTGGAGGTACAATTGCCCAAAGTTGAGAATGTCCTGCGTACGGATGCGCAACCCGTAGCCGCCCACGTTGATGCCGAGCGGATCCGATTCCCAATCCGCGCCTTCGATGCCGAGGGGATCAAACAAGCGCGGTTTGAGGAAATCCATAAGATTTTGACCACTGATCTTTTGAACGATGGCCGATAGCATGTAAGTGGCTCCCGTATTGTAAAGGAAATGCGTTCCGGGCGGCACCGGAACTTCGAGCGCCAGAAACGATTTCACCCAGTCGTCGCCTCCTGCACGAAGCCTGCCGAGGGTTTCCTCCGTGTGTCCCGTATGCATGGTCAGCAGATCGTGGACCCGCATCGCCGCAAGGTTTTCACTCACCTGGGAAGGAAGCTTGTCCGGAAAAAATGATACCACCTTATCTTCCGGTGTCAATTTCCCGTCGTCATAAAGCATGCCCACTGCGCTTGACGTGAAACTCTTGCTCAACGAGTACAGCGTGTGGATGTATTCCTTTTTGAAAGGTTCCCACCAGCCCTCGAGGACGAGCTTGCCATTCCGGTTGATCATGATACTGTGAAACTCCAGGTCGCTGGCGTTGACCGCCTCAAGAAAATCGATGAGTCCCTGGGAAGCTATACCTTGCGATTCGGGTGAATAGATCCCCGCAACTGCTTCACGGGCGCTGCCGGTACAACTCGGTAACCATAGAATGGTAGCAAGGCCGGCGGCCCCGCCGCCAAGCTGTTTGATAAATGTTCTCCTATTGATCATTGCAAACCTGGAATCAGAACAGGAAGTTATCGATCCGAACACCGGTGATGGGGACGCATGTGCTGTAAGGCGCAATCATTATCTGATTAACGCGATCCGTTACATCGACGGCAATAGATCCTCGACTACAGCGGACAGTCAACGGTACCTTGTGTTCATGATGATGACTTTTAATCAGTATCGATTTATCGCGCCGGGATCATCGGAAACAGACGACGCAGTTCAGCCTCATCGGGCTGACGGCCATATTCGCATACTTCAAACGCCTCGGCATATTGAATTGCGGCAGCCTTATCCTTGCCATACCATTTTTCAAGCGATGCCCTGACTTCCGGGGTGATTCGGCCTTTCCGCTTTTCCGCGAGCCATTGCTCTCGTTGGCCTGGATCAGCGGGGACTTCATCAAGATATCCACCGATCCACGGAAGCCATTCATAGAACTGCGACGTATGGGCATCCATAGCATGGATCTTTTGCAAAAAGACCGGGGATATGTCGATGGCGACATCGGGGCGAAAAGGATTGGGGCGCTGGAAGTGATCCTGGAAATAGAGGAACACGGGATTCTTTTCAAGAGGCGGCGTGTCAGCGGCCACGTTGGGAACGGCCACCATATACGCAGCATCCTGAACAAGTACTCCCGTATACCGGTGGTCGGGGTGGTAATCGTTGGGCCTCGGTGCGATCACTATGTCGGCATTCCATTCGCGGATCTTGCGAATGATCTGCAACCGGACGTCCAGAGTAGGCAGCAAGGCGCCATCATGATTGTCGAGTACCTCGTACGTTACTCCGAAGCGCTTTCCGGCCTCCTGCGCTTCCGCCATACGACGCTTAGCAAGAATGCCGCCGCCTTGCGATTGATGGCCGGCGTCACCGTTGGTCACTGAAACAAACTTCACTGCATGGCCCATACGGGAAAACAGGATGGCTGTACCTCCCCCATCCTGATCGCAATCGTCAGGATGCGCACCAATCATAATGATGCGTAGTGGACGTGCCGTCTGTGCCACCCCGTTATTGGCGTACACCAACAGTGCGGCCAGAAAGAGCAGGCTTAAAGATTTTCTCATGGCGAAGGTTTGTTTGGCGGATATAATTTAAAGAAATGTATTTGACCCGTGAGGGGAAATGACCATATTCTCGCCAGTATTTTTACCAAATGCCCGCTATGGCCGCAAATGCCTTCACACACGGGATTGCACACACCCTCATCATAATGACATCAATTACCATGGCTGGCCACGGCCAGCCTGACGCTACGCTTTCGGAACCCATGCGCGTAATACACACACCGGATTTTGAACTGAAAGGCGACGGCAGCAGTGCCGAATGGAACGCGACACCCTGGGTCGATGTACCGCAACGCCTCGCTGACGGTGAAAAGTACAGCACGGACGTTAAAGTGCTGTACTCGGATACCGGCATCTACTGCTTGTTCCGGTGTGAAGACAAAAAGATTACGGCTACGTTACAGGAAGATTTTGCCGATCTCTACAGAGAAGATGTAGTTGAAGTATTTTTCTGGACGGATGAATCGGTGCCCGTTTACTTCGAGTACGAGCTGTCGCCGCTGAACTACGAGCTGGCTATTATGGTCCCCAACTATAACGGCAACTTCTTCGGCTGGCGTCCCTGGCACTACGAAGGCGAGCGGCGGACGCGTCATGCCACACACATCGGCGAAGGGTCTGACAAGACCTGGACGGCGGAGATGTTTATTCCTTACGCGCTCCTAAAGCCTATCATCGCCGGCCCTCCAAAGAAGGGCGATCGTTGGCGTGCGAATTTTTACCGGATCGACTACGACACGGGTCGCTCGCAGTGGGCGTGGCGCCCGACGCGGAAGAACTTTCATGATTATGAGAGTTTTGGGACGATTGTTTTTCAGTAAGCAGTGGGCAACAGTGGATTGCCTGACGGCGATCCCTAAGGGGGGAGTGTCAATCAACTAGACCGGATCAACAAAGCCTGACTCGCTGCGCTCGCGATGGATTCTTCGCAAATCCTTTTGTAAGCCGGGGGCTTACAACGGATTTTCGAAGAATCCATCCTTACAGGCTTTGTTGATCCGGTCTAGTTGATTGCGGAGAGAGAGGGATTCGAACCCTCGGTCCGATTGCTCGGACAACGGTTTTCGAGACCGCCCCGTTCGACCGCTCCGGCATCTCTCCTGAATCGCATATCTTGCATGAAAATTGCGACAGCCTGTCGGCAAAGGCGGCGCAATTTAGCAAGGTTTGATAAAATTCCGCCAAACTATGCGCGCCGAAAAAAAATAGCCCGGCTGAAAATTCAACACGATGGTCATACCTTACGACGAAACCCTCATCAACAGCATACGCGACCTCCTCATCTCACGTGGGCAGACGATCTCGGTCGCCGAAAGCGTAACGTCCGGACATCTCCAGGCCGCGCTCTCGTTCGCAGACAACGCCCTGCAGTTCTACCAGGGCGGAATCACCGCCTACAACGCAGGCCAGAAAACACGCCACCTGCAGGTTGAGCCTATACATGCCCTTACGTGCGATTGTGTATCAGAGCAGACCGCCGTCGAAATGGCGCGGGGTAGCAATCAGCTGTTCCTGAGCGAATACGCCATCGGCATCACCGGATATGCCACACCCCAACCCGAAGACGGAATCCACGAGCTCTTTGCATTCGTCGCCATCGCCCGCCGCCAGGACCTCCTGCGGGCTACCCGCCTGCTGTCACATGAAAAACACCCCCTGGACGTGCAGGTCGACTTTACCAACCAGGCGCTGAAGCTTTTTCTGACCGCCATTCAATAATCCGCCCCCCTGCCCTCCCGTTCGGTGCGTTGCACAACAAGCCAATGCGGCGTTTTCCCTTCCCCTGTAATATCGCAGCCCAAAACGAACTCAAAATGAGCGGGATACTCATTAATTTAAATAGATTTTTTCAACTAACGACACATGCCATGGAAGCCATTTTTAAGGAACCGCACCTGGAGTGTTACTACGATGCGGACGCCAACATCATGTTTCATGTTTGGATAAAAAAGCCCACCAGCGAACAATTGCGCAACGGCCTTACACGCGTCTTTACCGAGTACACCTCGCTAAAACAAAAGAAAGGCGGCGACATCCACTGGCTCGCCGACACGCAAAAGATCGGCGTCGTATCCATTGACGACCAGGCGTGGCTGGAAAAGGTATGGAATGAAATGCTGTTTGTAAAAGCAGGTGTAAAGACCCACGCCGTTGTCATCGGCAACGACGTCTTCGCAAAGTATGCCATGGAGAAATTCAAAAAGACGATGACAGACAAGTACAAGGACAAAAACCTTCATCTTGCCACATTTGCGGAGAAGGCACAGGCATACGAATGGTTTAAGGAGTGTGAGCGCGCGAACGCTGAGTAAAGAACGGTTGATTTCGATTTTTGAATAGCAATTATCGATCTGTGATTTAGGGCTGCCAACGTTAACCGTAAGGATCAATAAATCGCAAATCAAAACTCACACATCACTAATCAAAAATCACTCGTACCGTACCAGATCCGGCCTCTTTACGAAGCCCGGCAGCCCATCAGCGCGCAGCCGCTGCCTGAAGGCAAACGAAAACTGGCTGGGTGTCATCCGTGTTTCCGGAATATAACTCAGCCTGAATTCCATAGTGCCGAAAATCAGGTTCTCATTGCGTGCCCTGAACCCAATATTAACACCGGGCACGAGCAGGTTGTGACCCTCGCATACCGTACAGTTCAACCAGGCCAGGTTCGCGCCGGCGAAAGGCGCAAAGCGAAACCCCAAAAAATTCCAGGGGGTGTATACCGTCGCCTCCACCCGCATGTATGCTTTTCTGTTTCCCAAAAGGCTGTCCGCGGATATCCCCATGATCTCACGTTCGGTAATCTCAAGGGGTAAGCTTGTACGCTGATTGAAAACCGCCGAGTACCCAATGCTGCCCAGGCCACGGATACGGGTGCCGCGCCTCACATTTACAGCCCGGGTAACATATGTTGTCGATGCATTCAAGACGGCATCCTCAAGCGTACCGCCTGTTACAAAGCCGCCCAGCTGCACGTCCCAGTCATGGAGGTTTCCTCTCTCATAAGCCTGGGCCTTATGCCATTTGAGGGCGGCATAAGGACGCTCCACGCCGCCCTCGCGTACATACCCCACCGTCGCTGACGCGGTGGTACCATACGGAACGTCTTCAGTTCGTCCGAAACCAAAGAGGTAGCGTGTGCGATAAAAGTTCTGTTCGTAAAATGTGTATTCGGCGAGTATGCCCGAGGTATTATTGTACGTCGACAGGACCCTGTATCGCTCCTGCGACGGTCGGTCAATGAATTCGCCGTTGAAATAACGCAAGGCGATAAAATCCCGGGTCCGGTCGGATGGGTCACCTTTAATACCAAAGTTGTACCCGCCCCATATGTCGAAGATGGTGTATGAATAGTCGAGGAAAAGGGAGTCGGGTTTACTGTAGACATTCATCGACCAGTTTCTGCTTACCTCGAGTTCGCCAGCAAAATGCTTGTAGGGTGATACCAGGGGTCGGGTAAGGCGGAAGTAATATGAGAACTCCGTTTCGTCGCCGTTGTTGGGTCGGGTGTTCAACTGCGAGTACGCCACCTCTGCATTCGCCAGCGATCCGAACAAGCTACTTTTGCGATACAGGAAAGCATAACCGTAGCGCGGGTCGCGGTTGCCGTCGAAGAGCGAGACGAACTCCAGCCGCTGCCCTCTGCCGATAAAGTTTGCGTCATAGATCGACACTTCCGTCGACGTGGGGAAGCTCCCGCCCAGGTCACCGCCCAGGCTGAAAACGTCGCGCGTAATTACCGTCACATCCACAGAGTCCTTTCGGCCCCTGACAGGTTGCACGATTATTCTGCTGTCCAGGATGAAGTCCAGATCCCGAAGGTATCGTTCGTTGTCGGCTATCAGGTACGGGTTGATTTTCATCCCCGGACGAAAGAGCAAGTGGTTTCGGATGACACTGGGGCGTGTCGTGCCGTGAAGTGCGTCGGCGACAGAGGCCACCACCTTCAACACCCGCTTGCTGGTGTCATACAAAGATTTTTCGAAGCCGACATGCCGGACATAGATACGGCGGATGATCCGCCCTGCGTAGGGTTTGCTTTGTTCGACAGCGGATTCGTTTACGATGGTGTCCCCGCCGGAAACCGTAACCGAGGCAATGCCCGCCCGCAACACCCTCCCTGCAAGGTTTTCCTCCGAGATCAGGGTGTCAACCCCTTCCTGTGCGAGCCCGAAAATGGGCATCAAAGTACCCATCAGGGGGAAAAATAAACGCAACCAGAACGTGTGTCGCACGCGGCGCCACATTGGCTCGAACATTTGTGCGCCTTTCATAGCCTTCCTGACCAATACAAGGTAATAATTTGAAACACAAGCCAGCACACATTAATCACCTATCCCCTCTCGTACAGTGTATCCCATGCCTAATCCGTGCCGTACATTTATCGCCGGTCGCTCTATGTTCATTACGTAAAGAGCGGCGTCCTTTTTTTGATAACCCTCGGGAATGCATCCTGAAGCAGCAGGGCCGCGATATAGGTTACCAGATGAGAATGTAGTGGAATAGGGAAAGTGTTTGTTAAATTTGTTCTATATCAATTACCTACGATGCGTATACTTGTTATCGTAATCTTGTGCGTTGTGGGCGCCTGTTCACCTGTGCGCATCCTCAACGTCTATCAGGCCGAGGGGTTTTCGTTGGCAAACTATGAAAGCTTTGATTTCTTAAAGGTCGATGCGCGGGGCGAATTGAGCCCGGCTTATCTCGACCGCGTTGAACTGATAAAGAACGAAATTGCCGCCCACCTCGTCCAGAGGGGATTGACGCAAACTGAAAATACCCCTGACCTCTTGCTGAATATCGGCATCGTCGTGGAAGAGAAAGAGCAAACGCGGGAGACTACAATCATGGATGCACCGGTATACATCGGCCAACGTAACTACCATTGGGAGAGTGAAGAGATCGTTGTGAACCGGTACAAGGAAGGAATGGTTACGGTGCATTTTGTCGACCGCGAAACCAACAAGCTTGTTTGCGAAGGGATTGCCTCCGCCGTCATCGTCGAGAAGGATCAGGCCGTAAGAAAAAACATCTCGGAGGGCGTGAGAAAACTGTTTGATGAAATTGAACAATGAATGGCGCACGGGTAATGAACAAAATATCAATAACCATTTTCCTCGCCGCACTCTTTATCGCATGCGGAGAAAAGAGGAACGGGCACAGCGATACATCAACCCCGAAAACCCTCCCACCCGGCGAAGCGCCAGAGGGAATGGTGTGGATTCCCGGCGGGCAGTTCACCATGGGCACCGATCACCCGCAGTCATACGAGCATGAACGCCCCGCACACACCGTTCGCGTTGACGGCTTCTGGATGGACGTTACCGAGGTGACTAACCGTCAGTTCAAAGCGTTTACGGACGCCACCGGATACGTGACCGTCGCGGAACGTAAACCCGAATGGTCGGAATTGCAAAAGCAACTCCCTCCCGGCACACCGAAGCCTCACGACAGTGTTCTTGTAGCCGGATCGCTTGTGTTCCTACCGCCCGACTACGCCGTATCGCTCAACGACTACTCGCAGTGGTGGAAGTGGACGCCGGGCGCGAACTGGCGACATCCCGAAGGCCCTGGCAGCGACCTGGAGCGAAGGTGGGATCATCCTGTAGTGCATATCGCTTATGAAGACGCGCTCGCCTACTGCCAGTGGGCGGGCAAGCGGCTGCCTACCGAGGCAGAATGGGAGTTCGCCGCACGCGGAGGACATGACGATCAGCCGTATGCCTGGGGCGCTGAGTTCATGCCCGCAGGTCAATACATGGCAAACACATTCCAGGGAGGCTTCCCGGCAACCAACACGGGTGAGGATGGATACGAAGACACGGCACCCGTACGCAGCTTCCCTCCTAACGACTACGGTTTATACGACATCATCGGCAATGTATGGGAATGGACCAGCGACCTTTTCAACGTAAACTATTATACCGAGCTGGCCCGCTCCGGCGTCGCTGTCAACCCCAAAGGTCCCGCCCAGTCATTCGACCCCACCGAACCTTACACCGTCAAATACGTAACCCGCGGCGGCTCCTACCTTTGCGCTAACGACTATTGCGTCAACTACCGACCCAGTGCCAGGCAGGGTACGGCATTTGACAGTGGGCTTTCGAATGTTGGATTTAGATGCGTGAAGGACCAGTAAGGGAGGGCTCTACTCAAACCGCAGCGATTCAATCGGATCCAGCATCGACGCCTTATGCGCAGGGTAATACCCCGAAATAAGCCCTACAAAAACGCAGACGAGAAGGCCGACGAACATCCATAGCCAGGGGACGACGAAGTGCTCGACTTCCATAAAGCTGGCCATGAGGTTACCGATCATGATGCCCAGTATAATGCCCGCGATGCCGCCCAGGAGGCATACCACGATCGCCTCGATGACGAACTGCTGACGAATACGCAACGGCGTCGCTCCAAGCGCCTTTCTCACCCCTACTTCGCGGGTACGCTCGGTGACCGATACCAGCATGATGTTCATGAGGGCGATGGAAGCGCCAAGCAACGTAATAAAGCCTACACCGAAACCGCCCCAATAGAGGCCGCTGGTGATCGACTTAAGATTTTCTTCGAGCGTCTCACTCTTTTCGATCTCGAACGAATTTTCCTGACCGATCCTGTCGCGCCGGATTATGCGCATAAGTCCGGTAGCTTCGCCCATAGCATATTCGAACTGGGCCGGATCGCGCACGGCGACTGTCATCGTATAACGGAGGGCCTGTCCCCCTGCAAGCTGATTGGCTACGATGAGCGGAATGTAAACGGAATTGTCAAAATTTTCTTCGGCGATCTCCCCCTTCTTCTTGAGCACGCCGATCACCTTGAACTGCGTTCCAAGGGCGATGATACTCGTGCCGATAGGATTTTCGTTTTGTCCGTACAAGTCCTCCGCGATCTTACTGCCTATCACCGCCACGTGCGCACCGCGGTTGATCTCCACCATGGAAAAATTTCTTCCCTGGTCAAACTCCAGAGCCTTGATCGCCATATACTCTTCGTTGACACCCCCAATACCCACGTTGGGGTTCGTCTTCTTGGAAAGTCGCTTAACCTCCGCGTTCCAGCTGACGTGTGCGAAGATGCAAACGCTGGACGGCACGGTGTATTCGTTCATGAAGCGCCTGGCTTCGCTGTATCGAATCAGGGGATACGTTTTTTCAACGACACCTTCGCGGTTCGAACGACGATACGTCCGTGAGTAAATGTCGAAGGTGTTCAACCCCAAAGAGCTGAGACTTTCTGTGACAGACTGCTCGATGCCGTCCACGGCGGTGAGGATGCCGACCAACGAGGTGATCCCTATGGCGACAATACAGGATGTCAGCACCGACCGGAGCAGATTCGCCCTGATCGACCGCAATCCTTCGCGAATGTTTTCAACCAAATCCATGCCCGGACATCAATAACGGAAGTACACAATTCGTTGTTATCACAGGTCAGTTGTTACAGTTTGACGGGAAAAATTGTGCATCACCGCCCCACGTGCCAAAATTAGGGGGTTTTATAGGTTAATGCAGCATCATTGGGTAACTTTGATTTAATACAGTTGAATTGCGCATGAGGACTATTTTTTTGCTCGCTTTTATCGTTTTTGCGGGGATTTGCCGTGCGAACTACATCCTTATTCCTATGGATGAACGGCAGGCAAACCACCTGAAAGCCTATGGCATTACGTACTGGATACTGAAGAGCGAAATGGAGGTCGACTGGCTGCTGAATTACCGCGGCGGAAGTTTTATGTGTCAGTTTCACCCCGCCATTCAGAATGAGCTCGTTATACGCGGCGTGAGCTTTGAGGTCATCTCCGACGCCCAGGCCAACCAGATCATTACGGAAATCGGAAGTCCAGCCGTCAACTACGACATCATGAAGCTGGAAAAATATCCACGCATCGCGGTGTACTCGCCTAAGACGGCGCAACCCTGGGACGATGCGGTTACCCTCGTGCTCACATACGCGGAAATTCCCTACGATGTCATATACGACAACGAAGTACTGAACGGGCTCCTCCCCAAATACGATTGGCTGCATCTTCACCACGAAGATTTCACCGGACAATACGGCAAGTTCTACGGTTCGTACCACAACATGCCCTGGTATATCGAAGCCCAGCAGGAAGCTGAGGAGCTCGCCCGTAACAACGGCTTTCAGAAGGTGTCTCAACTCAAGCTGGCCGTAGCCCGCAGAATCAAGGAGTTCGTCGCCGGAGGTGGCTTTATGTTCGCCATGTGCTCGGCAACCGACAGCTTTGATATCGCGTTGGCCGCCGACGGCGTCGACATCTGTGAACATATGTACGACGGCGACCCCGCCGACCCCCATGCCCAGGAGAAGTTGAACTACGACCTCACCCTGGCGTTCACCGACTTTCAGCTGGTACGCGATCCGTACAAGTATGAATTTTCCGACATCGACAACCACCCGACGGAACGCGGGCTGCGACAAGACAACGACTACTTCAGCTTGTTCGAGTTTTCAGCAAAGTGGGATCCCATCCCGACGATGTTGTCACAAAACCACACCCGTGTCATCAAAGGATTCTTTGGCCAAACGACAGGCTTTAAGTCGCACCTCATCAAACCGGATGTAGTCGTTATGGGTGAGAATAAAGACATCCGCGAAGCCAAATACGTCCACGGCATCCTGGGCAAAGGATTCTGGACATTTTACGGCGGCCACGATCCCGAAGACTACCAACACCAGGTCGGCGAAGAACCTACCGATCTTAACCT
Source organism: Cyclobacteriaceae bacterium (assembly GCA_035304385.1). Lineage (GTDB taxonomy): Bacteria > Bacteroidota > Bacteroidia > Cytophagales > Cyclobacteriaceae > ZC4RG29. The sequence continues at coordinate 21,680 of DATGQD010000012.1, read as the reverse complement.
CCATCCCAACTCTCCCGGGTATAGGCTTATTCTGAACAACGTGCTCTTCCCCGCCGCGAAGAAGAAGAAGCAGAAAACTTAACAGGCACCAGGCAAAAGACGTCCGCTGCCCACGACCTATTGCCCACTGTTCAATTCCCCTTCCCTGTAGCGGAATCTTTTCTTACATTAAGCCTCGAACCAAAAAATAACCCATGAAGTCGAGACGTGATTTCCTTCACAAAATTTCTGCGACGGCGCTGGCCGTGCCCTTCTTGTCGTCAGCAAACGCAGGTAGCCTGAATGTACACGAGGAGCCCTATGAAGGACCGGTGCTAAAGGTCGCCATCATGGGCCTCGGAAGCTATGGAACACGGGTAGCGGAGGCTATGCGCGACTCCAAGGCGGCAAAGCTTACCGGCGTCATTAGCGGGACGCCCTCAAAGATTGCCGACTGGCAGAAGAAGTATGGGATACCGGCATCCAACTGCTACAACTACGAGAACTTCGATAAGATCAAAGACAACAAGGATATAGACGCCGTCTACATCATCACACCGAATAGCCTTCACAAAGACCAGGCGATTCGCGTAGCACGCGCAGGTAAACACGTCATCTGTGAAAAGCCTATGGCCATCAACGCCAAAGAAGGACAGGAGATGGTCGATGCCTGCCGCAAGGCCAACGTCAAACTCCTGGTCGGTTATAGAATGCATTTTGAGCCGAATACGCTTGAGATCATCCGCATGCGAAACGCCGGTGAATTCGGCCAGGTGCTATTCTTCCAGGGTCTGAGCGGCTTCCGTATCGGCGACCCCAACCAGTGGCGGTTGAACAAAGAGCTTGCCGGAGGCGGCGCCATGATGGACATCGGCATCTATGCCGTAAACGGCGCGCGTTATATGGTCGGCGAGGAACCCATCTGGGTGACGGCGCAGGAGGTCAAGACGGATCCTGTAAAATTCAAGGAAGGGGTGGACGAGACCATCACCTTCCAGCTTGGCTTCCCGGGCGGAGCCGTGGCATCCTGCCTCTCGACATACGCGCTCAGCTACCTCGACCGTTTCTTCCTGGACGGCACCAAAGGCTTTGCCGAACTACACCCTGCCACCGGATACGGGCCAATTAAAGGAAGGACCAACAAAGGCGAGCTGACGTTCCCCCACAAGACACACCAAACCGTTCAGATGGACGAGATGTCGGCCATTATCCTTCAAAACAAAAAGGCGGTTGTGCCCGTCGACGGCGAAGAAGGCCTGAAGGACCTGAAGATTATCGACGCGATCTACGAAGCGGCGCGGACGGGAAGGAAGGTTGAGTTATAGCCGCCTCCCGACTTATTCAACGCTTCAGCTCTTCAACTCTTCAGTCTTTCTCATAATGCTGTGCTTCCTTCCGTACACCAAATAGATAATCAGGCCTAACAGCAGCCACAGGCCGAGGCGGAGCCAGTTCTCCCAGCCCAGGCTCACCATCATGCCGAGGTTAAACAGGATGCTGAGTGGTGCGATGACGTAGAGGTAAGGCACTTTGAAAGGACGCTTCACGTTGGGCTCGCGTTGCCGCATCACCATTACGGCGATGCTGACCATCACGAATGCGAACAATGTGCCGATGTTCACAAGCTTGGCAATCGTCTCTATCGGTATGAGCCCCGAAGTGATCGCCACAGCGGCGCCCACCAGCGCTGTACCACGATACGGAACGCGGGTACGCGGGTGAAGTTCAGCAAAGATCTTGCGCGACAGGAGGCCGTCTTTTGCCATGGCCAGGAAGAGGCGCGATTGCGCGAGCATCTGCACGAGCAACACGGAAGTGAGGCCCGCGACGGCGGCAATGGAGATGAGCCATACAGCGATGTTAAGTCCGTAGTCGGAGAACGCAGCCGCCAGCGGCGCCTTAACATCCATGTCGGTATATTTTACCATGCCGGTGACGACCAGCGACACTGAAATGTATAGCACGGTACAGATAAGAAGTGACACGAGCAGTCCGAAGGGTACATCCTTGCGGGGATTACGCGCTTCACCGGCCTGGGTACTGACGGCGTCAAAGCCGATGTAGGCAAAGAACACGTATGCCGCACCCGCCATTACGCCAGCATAGCCGTAAGCCATAATGCCCTGGCTGTTCAGTCCCCGTGCCGGGATAAACGGATCCCAGTTGGTGGGATCGATATAAAAGGCACCGGCAATAATCACAAAGAGCACGACACCCACCTTGATGATTACAATAAGCAGGTTGGTGTTGGCAGCTTCTTTAATGCCACGAAGGAGAATGTATGTGATGATGGAACAGATGACGACTGAAGGAAGGTTGATGGCGATCGGCATCCCGAACAAGGTAGGCAGGTGTATGGACGAATACTGCGCCGTGAGTTCGGCCATCGAACCGTTTGCTGCGGCTTCCTCCAACAACATCCGGGCGGTATACAGATCGTTGCTAAGCCACAATGGTAAGTGCACGTGGAACAGCCCCAGGAGTTTTAGAAAATATCCCGACCAGCCCACGGCCACTGTGGAAGATGCCATCGAATATTCAAGGATAAGGTCCCAGCCGATGATCCACGCGAAGAGCTCACCTACTGTAGCGAAGGAGTAGGCATAGGCCGAACCTTCAACCGGGATGATGGAAGCGAACTCCGCGTAACACAGGCCCGCGAAAGCGCACCCCATGCCCGCGATGACAAACGAAAGGGCGAGTGCCGGGCCGGCAAAATCCTTCGCCGCCAGTCCGGTCATGACAAATATACCTGCGCCGATTACGGATCCGATGCCCAGGGCAGTGAGCGACCATTTCCCGAGCACGCGTTTGAGCCCGCTTTTGGCCATATCGGACTCATACATGGCCACCGTCTTACGGGCCCTCCATTGCTGCTTCATCGTAGTGAGGTTTAAGGATTACTTCGATGGCCCCGTCCAGGGACATGCAATGATAAGATTTTTCCTTTTTGGAAAGGAGGACAAAAGAGAAATCGTGGTGGGCGGGCGTACAGATTTAGCCTCCGGCAGGCTATTTTTCTCCCGGGTTGGCGCTGCCAGACGTCACATCCGGCGGTCCCATGCCCTTTTTTACGAAGGTATACGACTCCACGAACTCGGCATGCTCCGGATATACCGCAATGGGGGTGCGCATGAGCTGGGGCTCGTTTTTCAAGGCCGTCAGCAGGTCGTGCTCGCTCATGGAGGCGGACCGGTATTTATCCTGATATGCGTCAGACTGCTTGTCCACCAGATCGGCGACTTCTATGCCCAATTTGTTCGCTATGCCCTTCAGTTGCGTCTCAGTAAGGGGGTCGCGAGAAATATCCCGCTCTTTTAAATTCTGTCTTTGAACCGGCGTCGCATACCCCAACACCTTGCGATCCTCCATTTTCTGGGAATTGTAGATCAGCAGAATTTCGTTGGCCTTGACATTCATGGATTAAGGGCGTTTGTTCTCTGATAAGCCAAACGGAACGTTTTTCGTTCCTTGATTGGTGGTCTTAAGCTACGACATATTGAGGAAATTCAATGTCGCCGCCCCACTGCCCATCGCAACTATGACACTAAACGAAGTGTCGCACGAACGCTTCCATCGCTTCGTATTCCGCAAGTCCCAGGCGGTCGTACGCTTCTGCGGTGGCGCGGTTCCGATCTTCGGCGCGGACCCAGAATTCGCGTTTGTCGGTGCCCGGGAACATGGCGCTGTCTTTTTGCGACTGGTGTTTGAAGACGGCGCGGCGCTTGCGCATCAGCTCGTCCGGGCTGAGCGGAACCGCCATTTCGATCTGGTCGATATCCCATTCCTGCCACGCGCCACGGTACAGCCATACCCAGCAGTCTTTCATCCAGTCCTGGTCTTTCAGGCGCTCCAATGCGGTGAATATGGCAGAGAGACATACGCGGTGCGTGCCGTGCGGGTCGGAAAGGTCGCCGGCGGCATATACCTGGTGCGGCTTTACCTCTTCAAGCAGATCTACAATGAGGCGAACGTCTTCTTCGCCCAGCGGCTTTTTCTTGACCAGGCCTGTCTCGTAGAAGGGCATATCCAGGAAGTGAATCTGGGAGTCAGGGATGCCGACATACCGGCAAGCCGCCTTCGCCTCTCCCCTCCGGATCAGGCCTTTAATCGTCAACACTTCGGGGCTGTCGATCTGTCCCGGGTGTTTATCGTTGAGGTGGTCTACGATCTTCCGGTAGAATCGTTCCGCATCTTGTTTGTTCAGCCCGAACTGCTCGTTGAAGTCGCGCACGAAATCTGCAAACCGTATCGCATCGTCGTCGAACACGGCGATGTTTCCCGACGTCTGGTATGCCACGTGAACTTCATGTCCCTGGTCGACAAGCCGGATGAAGGTTCCACCCATTGAAATGACATCGTCGTCAGGGTGTGGTGAGAAGATGACGGCTCTTTTGGGAAAAGGTTTTGCCCGTTCGGGCCGATGCGTGTCGTCAGCGTTCGGCTTACCACCGGGCCATCCGGTGATCGTATGCTGAAGTTCGTTAAATATCCGGATGTTGACCTGGTACGCAGAACCGAATTCGGTGATGATGTCGCCCATGCCGTGCTCCATGTAATCGTTGTTGGTGAGCTTGAGCACGGGCTTGTCGATCGTCTGGCAGAGCCACACCACGGCCTTGCGTATTACCTTTGGCGTCCACTCGATGCTGTCGAGCAACCACGGTGTCTTCACCCGTACGAGTTCCGATGCCGCGGCCTCGTCGAGTACGACCAGGCAGTTGTTGTGTTTTTGGAGGAACGAGGAAGGGATCTGATCGGTGATCTCACCTTCGACTGCTTTCTTGATGACCGCGGCTTTTCCTTCACCCCAGGCCATCATAATCACCCTTCGTGCTTTGAGGATACTGCCTACCCCCATCGTTATTGCCTTTTGCGGCACGTTCTCTTCACCAAAGAAATCACTCGCCGCGTCGATGCGTGTGACCTGGTCGAGTGTGATCAGCCGGGTTAAAGAGCGCTCGGGCGATCCGGGTTCGTTAAAGCCTATGTGGCCGGTGCGACCGATACCCAGTATCTGGATGTCGATACCCCCCAACTCAGCAATACGATTTTCATAGGCAACGCAATAGGATGCAATCTCCTCTTTGGCAATGGTGCCGTCCGGAATGTGGATGTGGTCGCGCGGAATGTCGATATGGTCGAACAGGTGCTCGTTCATAAACCGAACGTAACTCTGTATCGCATCGGGCTGCATCGGATAGTATTCGTCCAGGTTGAACGTATACACATGTTTGAAGCTGAGCCCTTCTTCCTGGTGCATGCGTACGAGTTCCGCATACACGCGCGTCGGTGTCGATCCCGTGGCCAGGCCTAATACACAAGGGCGTCCCTCCTTCTCGCGCTCACGCACCAGGGACGCGATGGTCTCAGCAACAAACAAGGAACCTTCCACCGAATTCGAGAAAATACGGGCGGGAATCTTTTCAAAGGCAGTAAGGGTATTGTTCATATTTTTGGAGTTGATGGGATCGGTGCAACAGCCGCCTAAATTATCCAAAAATATGCGAAATTTCGCTGTGTTATCGGTAACATTTTTATGAACCCCTTTAGAACGGTCCTGAAACCCGGTGTGTCAAAACACACCTTTTCGTTGGGCGACCGACTCGTGACGGTCGGGTCGTGTTTCGCCGAAGCTATGGGTGATCGGCTGGCGGCAAACAAGGTGGCCGTAATGGCCAATCCGTTCGGCGTCATTTACAATCCACACTCCGTACACAAGGCCATGCTGTATAGTGTTTATAACGAAGCCGTACCGGAAGGCACTTTTCTCGAACGCGATGGCATTCATCTGAACTACGATTTTCACTCATCGTTTTCGGCTGGCAGCCGCGCAACGTTGCGAACCCGAATTGCCGATACGTTGGGGACAACACACCACTTTCTAAAAGATGCCCGTGTTGTCATCCTCACCTACGGTACCGCGTGGATCTACACGCGAAAGGATACCGGTGAGGTTGTCGCGAATTGCCACAAGATCCCGGCGCAGCAATTCACGAGATCACTTCTCACAGTCGATGAAATTGTCGCGTCGTTCGGCAACTTTTACAAACGCCTGCAAACGTTCAATCCATCTTGTACTGTCATCCTCACGGTGAGTCCGGTACGTCATCTCCGCGACACGCTTGAGGGGAATAGTCTGAGTAAAGCCATTCTTCGCGCCGCCTGCGGCGCCATTGCGGAATCGTATGAGGCCGTCGAATATTACCCCGCGTTCGAGATTATGATGGACGACTTACGCGACTACCGTTTCTATAAACGCGACATGATTCACCCTACCGAGGAAGCCGAAGACTATATCTGGGAACATTTCGTTGCTACCTATTTCGATACTGAGGCGCGCACTTTTTTCGAGGAGTGGAAGAGCATCCGTGCTGCCCTCGCCCATCGTCCGTTTCACCCGGAATCCGCCGCACATCAGGAGTTCCTCCGCGACACCCTTGCCAGGCTTGAAAAGTTGAAGGCGGTGGTTGATGTCGAGGATGAGATTCGCGTGGTAAGACGGCAGATTGTGTAGGCGCGTCTCCTGACTAAAAACCCGCGTCCCTTCACTCCACCCTACTAATTCCGTACCTTACACCAAAATGAAAACCCCAGGCATCCTGACCGGACTGCTTATCATATTAACCGCCATCCTGCAAATACAGGATACCTCAGACATGGACAGCAAACCTCGTCATACCAATCGCCTCATCAATAGCACAAGTCCCTACCTGCTTCAGCACGCGCATAATCCTGTCGACTGGCACCCGTGGGACGATGAGGCGCTGGAACGCGCAAAGAAAGAAGACAAACCGATCCTGGTTAGCATTGGCTACAGCACGTGCCACTGGTGTCATGTAATGGAGCGGGAGTCGTTTGAAAATGAGGCGATCGCAAAGGTGATGAATGAGCATTTCATTTGCATTAAAGTCGATCGCGAAGAACGTCCCGACGTCGACCAGGTCTACATGGAAGCGGTACAGGCTATGGGACTCAACGGCGGATGGCCACTCAACGTCTTCCTCACCCCCGACCAGAAGCCGTTCTACGGGGGAACCTACTATCCACCCCAATCGTGGGAAAAGCTGCTCCGCGATATCGCGCATACATATAAGGTACGCCGATCCGAATTGGAGGCTTCTGCCCACAAACTCACCAAGCACCTTGCGCAAAGCGATGTGGAACGATTCAGATCGCAGGCGAAGGCGACGGAACTGGCTCACGACCTGGACGCGATAACGGTCAAACTTGACACGGCGTTCGACAGAACGTGGGGCGGCATGAACCGCGCTCCCAAATTCGTGATGCCCTCCGTATGGATGCTGCTGTTGCGGTGTTATTATCTTTCCAACGACGCAGCGCTCATCGACCAGATCAATCTCACCCTGAAGAAGATCGACATGGGGGGTATCCACGATCAGATCGGCGGCGGCTTTGCCCGCTATTCCGTAGATGGTGAATGGTTTGCCCCACACTTTGAGAAGATGTTGTACGACAACGGCCAGCTCATGAGCCTGTACGCCGAAGCATTCGCCGCCACGGGCGACACAGAATACAGGGATGTCGTGGAAAGTATATTCGAATGGCTCTCGCGTGAGATGACACACCCCGACGGCGGGTTCTACTCGGCACTCGATGCCGACAGCGAAGGAGAGGAAGGAAAGTATTACGTCTGGACCAAAGCTGAACTCGACCAACTCCTGGGCGAACATGCGGCGCTAATAGGCGCCTATTATGGCGTAACTGCCGAAGGCAACTGGGAAAAGGGCAACAACATCCTCGCGCGAAGCAACACCGACGAAGAATTTCTGGCAAAACATCAACTCGATGCCGAACAGTGGCGTAAGATCCTCAACGACAGCAAGGCGACGCTCCTGCGCATTCGCGAACAACGCATTAAACCAGGCCTCGACGATAAGATCATCACAGCGTGGAACGGCATTATGATCTCCGGCCTTGCCCACGCTTTCCGCGCTACCGGAGCCGTGCGATATCGCGATGCGGCCATCAAAGCGATGCAGTTCATCGACACGCACCTTCGCGAAGGCACAACGCTCTATCGTTCCTACAAGGAGAAACGTTCGTCGACCACGGGTTTTCTCGACGACTACGCGATGACCATCCAGGCTGCTATCGACTTATATGAAGTAACTTTCGATGAAGCCTACCTGGAAGAAGCGGACGCCCTCCTGCGCTACGCCCTGGAAGAGTTCTTCGACAAGAAAGAGCGTTATTTCTTTTATGCACATCACGAAGGCGAATCACTCATCACAAGAAAGAAGGAGATCTTCGATAATGTAATCCCTTCGTCCAATTCAGTGATGGCCCGAAACCTCAACCGCCTGGGTCTCCTCTACGACAATAGAGACTGGATGGAGCTAGGCAATGAAATGATTGCATCACTTGCTGACCTCACGCGGGCTGAACCCAACTATATGTCGAACTGGGGCATCGCACTTCTCGAATCCAAACAACCTATCGCAGAAGTCGTCTTTATCGGTGACGATGCCCACAAGCTGCGCGCAGCGTTTCAGTCGAGTTTTCATCCTTTTTCACTCTCGCTCGGCACAGTCACCCAAAGCAACCTCCCGCTCCTTCAGGGTAAGGACGCGATCGGAGGCCGGTCGACACTATACGTGTGCTTCGACAAAACCTGCCGCCTTCCCGTGCACACGGTACCCGAAGCCCTTCAGCAGGTGAAGGAGTCGGTGACCTACTCTGGCGGCGCCCGGTAAACACTGCATCTCAGAGGACGCTATGTCCTGCGTACTTCAGAATTCGCGCCGCCAGGGGAACCGCCCTTCACGCCCTTGCGCCCCGCGCCGCCGCGGTAAAAAAGCCTGCGTCTCCCCAGGCCTGCCAGGGCCCACCATCGCCAATGTTAAGAAATTGTTAATTTTTCAACTTTAGCCTCAATTTCTGCCCTGTTGGCATTTTATCCGGGTTCACAGAAAATCTCGCCTTTTACCAGGTACAAGGGTCGATTGCCACCCCATCCCAAAAAATACTACCGCTTTTCTCTCACCCGAGGGTAAAAACGAACCCAACCCCGTGGAATGCCCGATTTTACCTAATCTGTGTGAAGCCTGGTGTGAGGCCTCCCGCCACCACCCCCACCTGTTTTCTTTATTATTTTGGGGCGTTGAAATTATGGACCGTCCCATAACACGGTCACCATATATAACGATAGCTTAGTTTAGTAGAGTAGAAGGCCGCCTCGGGGTTAGAGGCGGTTTTCTTTTTCAGGGCCCTGCCACAGACTCCTCCCCTTTTCCGCTGCCGGTGGGAATTTGTCTAAATTCGCACGTAAGCCCCGATTCATGAGTCTGCTGATCCTCATTGTCATTTCCCTTTTGCCCGTACAATCACGGGAGCTCGATCCGGGATTTTATCTCACGCAGGAAAAGTCGGACGACTGCCAGAACCTCATCAGACTATCTTCCCGCAGGCGCGATTTTATCTGCCTCACGCCGCGACCCATCATTTCCACCGAGGAGTTCCGCGCGATTACCGAGATCCAGGAGGATGCCGAAGCGCATCTCTATTACGCGGACCTCAGCCTGAGCCATGAAGGCGTGCGTGTATTAAAGGCGCTGGCGAACTCTTTCCGGGGATCCACCATGGTCCTGATCCTGAATAACCGCCTTGCCGGGGTCTTGAATTACAACGAAAGTCCTTTTGTCCGCGAAAACCAGATCCGAGTCTCCATCCCCATGCGGGAAGGCACGCTCGTGGATGTCCACACGCAAATCAAGGCGGTGATAGCGGAGAACGCGAAACGAACAGGAGGAAGTGGAGGATAGAGTGCACAAGACCGCCTTCTGCGAAGTGTTGCTACCCGTGCCGCTGGCCCCGTATTTTACCTATAGGGTGCCGCGCGACTTGCAGGAAGAAATCCAGACCGGACAGCGTGTCATCGTACCGTTTGGCGACCGGAAGATCCTTACCGGCATCGTCATGGAGGTTCATCATAATCCACCAAAAGCCTACGAAGCCAAGTATGTGCTGGAGGTGCTCGACCCCTACCCTGTCGTAAGCCCGCACCAGGTAAAACTCTTCCAGTGGATGGCCTCATACTACCTCTGCACACAAGGTGAGGTGATGACCGCGGCGCTGCCATCAGGACTAAAGCTCTCGAGCGAGTCTATGGTGCAGCTTTATCCCGACTTCGACCTGGAAGAAAACGACCAGCGCTTCTCTGAAAAAGAACTCCTACTCCTCAAGCACCTGGGCAACGGACCTATGAGTTACTCGGCCATATCGGAACTGCTCGGGGTAAAGAACATCTACAGCATCATAAAATCGCTCGTCGCCAAAGACGCCGTCATCCTCTTTGAAGAGATCAAGGAAAAGTACAAGCCGAAAACCGAACGGCGCGTACGATTGACAAAAGCGTTTTCCGACTCCGAAACCCTGGAAGCGCTGTTCGAATCCCTCGCGGCCAAACCCAAACAGGAGGCCGTATTGCTGAAGTATCTGCAACTTGTTCCTGTGATGCACGACCCTTCCGCCAACCGTAAAGGTGTCGCGCGCAAAGACTTACTGGGTGAAGGTGTGTCGGCATCATCGCTGTCGACGCTTACCCGTCACGGCATTTTCGAAGACTTCCAGGTGACCGTATCGCGCGTCGGCACGGGCATAGAAGCGGCCCCCCATCACGTAGCGCTGAGCGCGGAACAAAAGCAAGCACAGGCCGGTATCCTCGAGGCATTCTCAACGCATCCGGTCACCCTGTTGCGCGGCATCACCGGAAGCGGAAAAACGGAAATCTATGTGAGCCTCATACGTCAGGCGCTGGATGGCGGATCGCAGGTGCTGTATATGCTGCCGGAAATCGCCCTGACAACACAGATCGTCCGACGCCTCCAGAAAATTTTCGGCAACGCCATGGGCGTCTATCACTCGCGGTTCTCCGACGCTGAACGTGTGGAGGTGTGGAAAGGGATTCAGAACGGAACGTTCCGCTTCATCGTCGGCGTACGCTCGTCGGTATTGCTCCCCTTCGATAACCTGGGATTGATCATCGTCGATGAAGAGCACGACGCCTCATACAAACAGCAGGACCCCGCGCCGCGATACCATGCACGGGATGCCGCGGTGATGCTGGGACAGATTCACCACGCCAAGGTGCTGCTGGGCTCCGCGACGCCTTCACTCGAGTCGCACTTCCTGGCACAACACGGAAAGTATGCCTTCGTCCGACTTGACAAGCGCTTCGGGGAGTCGCGGTTGCCGGAAGTATTGATCGCCGACATGGCTAAAGAGCGGAAGGCTAAAACCGTAAAAGGCGAGTTCTCCCGCCTTATGCTCAACAGCATTGCGCAGACGCTCGCGCGCGATGAACAAGTGATCATCTTCCAAAATCGTCGTGGCTATTCGCCTATGATGATGTGCGAAGTGTGCAACTGGGTTCCGAAGTGTATCAACTGCGCGGTGAGCCTGACGTATCATTCCTTCAGACACGCGCTGGTGTGTCACTACTGCGGCTACCGGGAAACGCCGCCGTCGACATGCCCGACGTGCAGTTCGGGAAGGCTCAAGACGGTCGGCTACGGCACGGAAAAACTCGAAGAAGAGTTGAAGGTGCACTTTCCGGAGGCGCATATTCAGCGCATGGACCTGGACACGACGCGCACGCGCAAAAGTCATGAAACCATTCTCGAAGATTTCGAGCAGGGCAACACGCATATTCTTGTCGGCACCCAGATGGTGACGAAAGGCCTCGACTTCGACAAAGTAGGGATGGTGGGAATTTTCAACGCCGACCGGATGATGCACTTTCCGGATTTTCGTTCACACGAACGCGCTTTTCAACTGATCACCCAGGTGAGCGGACGAGCAGGCCGCCGCGACGTTCCCGGAAAGGTAATCATCCAGACATCTAATCCGGAACATCCGCTGCTGCAGATGGTGTTGCGTCACGACCTCGAAGGTTTTTATAACTACGAAATTTCAGAACGCGCAAAAAACCATTACCCGCCGTTCACACGACTTGTAGAACTTACGGTCAAGCACAGCGACCGGAAGGTGTGCCATGCCTGCGCGGGACACCTGTTCGATTTATTCAGGCAACATCTCTCCGGTGTGCGCATTATGGGTCCTGCTGAGCCGGTCGTGGCACGGATACGAAATCAGTATCTCATGAAGATCCTCGTGAAAATCCCGCGAGGATATGGCGGACTGCACGATATCAAACTTCGCATTCAGGATTGTGTCGCGGCGGTGGGTAAGGAGAAGGAGTATCGGAGTGTGCGGGTGGTGGTGGATGTAGACCCCGTGTGATGGAGGGGCGGACCGCTGGCGTGTAGGGGGTTTATCCCCGGGGTGTATTATTCAATGGACGCACAGCCGTGCGTCCCTACCTAGCAACACCCACAGATAGCGTTTAGGTGATCCACGATAATCAATACACGGCGGGCTTTTCACCTGCCCGACTGCCCACCCGAACTATGATTTTTTTGTCACAACTTTGAGGGCAGGCGGGGTCTTCAACTCTTTCTCAACGTCAGCCTCACATGTACATTTCCGGGTTCGGCGCTCATGGATTCGATGTCGAGGACGAGGCAACGCACTTGAACGCCGGGGGCCTCCGTAGCTTGTACCGTGATTTCATCACCCGGCGCGATTGCGGCCTGTGTGAATTGATCCTGGCCCAGGGGTAAAACTGTCGTCACTACCGCGCCCTGATCCAGGGCATAAACGTGAGATGCTGTCACCCACGCATTGAATATCGTCTCCGACGGGATGTGCATGTATAGAATTACGTGTCGCGCTGCGATAATGTTCCTTGATCTCTCGGAAAAAAATACCGCATTGCAAGCGGAATATCATCCTTTTTCCCCATATGCATGCTAATTTGAAGGGCAAAAAACAATTAGCTATGACGACGTTGAAAGGAAAGGTCGCCCTCATCACGGGTGGCAGCAAGGGTATTGGATACGGAATTGCCGAATCGCTATTGGAGCAGGGACTGAAAGTGGCCATAACGGCACGTTCCAAAGAGCGTGTCGAAGCAGCGCAAAAGAAGCTGTCGGAAAAAGGTGACGTACTCGGTTTTGCAGTGGACGTGAGAAACGCCAAGGCACAGGCCGACGCGGTTAAAGATATTGTAGCGCAGTGGGGCAGCCTCGACGTGCTGATAGCAAACGCTGGCGTCGGTCACTTCGCTCCCATCGACACGATGACGGAAGAGCAGTGGCACGAAACCATAGACACCAACCTCACGGGTGTATTCTATAGCATCAAGGCGGCGCTCGACCCCATCAAGAAATCGAAGGGATACATCATCACCATCGCGAGCCTGGCCGGCGTCAACTTTTTCGAAAATGGATCCGCGTACAACGCGAGTAAATTCGGACTTGTAGGATTCACACAAGCCGTGATGCTCGACTTGCGGCGACAAGGTATCAAGGTGTCGACCATCATGCCGGGATCTGTCGCTACCTATTTCAACGACCACACCCCCAGCGAACAAGACGCCTGGAAGATTCAACCCGAAGACATCGGCCAGATCGTCGTGGACCTGCTGCGGATGCATCCCCGAACGCTGCCGAGCAAAGTGGAAGTAAGGCCAAGCATACCGGGTAAGTAGACGCATTCACCTTCATTGGCACATCATTCATGCCTCAGCGTCTCCACCGGGTTTGTCGCTGCGGCCTTTAGGGTGTGGGCGCTGATGGTGAGCCAGGCGATGAGGAAGATAAGCGTGTTGGGAAGGAGGAATATCCACCACACGAGGTGAATGCGGTTTTCAAAGTTCTCCAACCATCCCGTCATGGCATACCAGGAGAGCGGAATCGCCAGAACGATGGCGATGACGATGAGGATGGTATATTCCTTGCACAACAGGGCGATGATGCTTTCGCTGGTGGCGCCGAGCACCTTCCGGATGCCGATTTCCTTGGTTCTGAGCAGTACGGTGTACGAAGAAAGACCGAACAAGCCAAGACAGGTGATAATAATCGCCAGCAGAGAGAACACGGCCACTACTTTGCCGAAGCGGATGTCGCTGTTGTATTGATCGTCGTAGTGATCGTCAAGGAAATACGCGTTAAAAGGGTTGCCCGGGAAACTGACGCGATACAAATCTTCGATGACGGCGATGGTGCTTTCATAGTCGCCCCCGCTGAGCCGTATCGGAATATACGCGCCATACGACGGATCCAGCGGATAGAATACGGGCGACACGGGATACTTCAACGTCTCGTGGTGATAGTTCTGCAGTACGCCGATGATCGTGATGGTATCGCCCGACCAGACGATCTTTTCGTTTATGGCTTCCCCGGGACTGTTAAAACCCAACACGGCCGCGGCCTGTTGGTTGATGACCATCACATTGTAGTCATCCGTATCGTCCGGCGTATACATCCGCCCTGCCGTAAGCTCCAGGTCGAACACTTTTGTGAAGTCGTCGTCGACAGTTACGATGTGAAACTGGTTGACCTGATCGTCGCCGCTGCCTAATCGTTTGATGCCGTTGGCGTACTCAACGATTCGGGCGCCGGGGGTCTCCCGCATAAACGTCATGCTCGACACGCTGGCGAGCCGCTCTACCTCCGTCTTGAACGTCTTCAGGGTCTCGTTGTATAAAGAATCCTTCTTCAGTGGCGCCTTGACGACCAGCACCTGGTCGAGGTTAAAGCCGAGCGATTGGGTGCGCAGGAAGCGGATCTGCTGATGCACAACATACGTGCAGATGATCAATGTGATGGCGGTCACGAACTGCATGACGACCAGGCCCTTCCGGAGCATCGTGCCGTTCGACGAGCCGGTAAACTTACCCTTAAGCACCTGCATGGGTTTGAATCCCGACAGCACCATGGAGGGATAGAAGCCGGAAAGTATGGTGCCGGCGAGCAGGATGGCAAGGACGAGCGCCAGGAATTGACCGGATATGAGCAACGAGGGGTCGAACGACCGGCCACACAGCTCTCCGAAAGTCGGCAACAACACGTACACGGCAACCACTGCGATCACCATCGCGGCCACATTATAGATGAGCGACTCGGAAAGGAACTGGGCCACCAGCTGGAAGCGGAATCCACCCAACACTTTACGAATTCCAACCTCTTTGGCGCGCTCGAGGGATTTTACCGTCGCGACGTTGATATAATTGATGTAGGCAATGCAGAGGATAAAGTAAGCGATAAGGCTGAGGTAGTACACCATCTGGTGATTGCCGTTCGCCTTCATTTCGTTCTTGAAGTTTGAGAACAGGTGGATATCCCGGAGGGGCTGAAGGTGAAAGACCATATTTTGCCCCGACTCCCGCAGCCATTCGCCCGTTCGGCTCTCGACAAGCTGTGGCAGTCCCTCCCGGATAATGTTTGGATCTGCGCCGGGTTTCAGCAGGATGTAAGTGTAATACAAATCCCATTTCCAGGAGTCGATCGCACGTTCGCCGGCGTAGTCGATATACGTTTGGAGCGAGGCCAGCACGTCGATGTCCATATGGCTGTTCTCGGGAATGTCGGCGAAGATGCCCGTGACCTCCAGGTTGAACAACCCACGCATGTCGAGCACCTTGCCCATGGGGTCTTCGGTTCCGAAGTATTTGGTGGCGGCCGACTCCGATAGCATGACCGTCCCCGGCCTGCCCAGCGCGGACGCATCACCCCGGATCAGGGGTATGGAGAACACCTTAAAGAAGTCGTCGCTGGCGAAGTAAAAGTGCGACTCCTCCAGCACCTTGTCGCCGTAGGTCAGCACCGCCGGGGCGTACAGGATATTGACGTACGTCTCTACGCCCGCAAGGTTGTCGGCCATTGCCTGTCCGATTGCCGAGCAGATCATCACGGAACGGTTTGTGATCTCGCCCTGGTTATAGCGGTCTTGCTGAAGGCGATAGATCCGGTCGGCGTGGGTGTGGAAGGCATCGTAGCCGCGTTCGTGGTCTACGTATAACCTGACAAGGAAAAAGGCTGCTATCCCTACCGCCAGGCCGGCGATGGTGATGATGGAGTATACACGACTCTTAAGTATGCTCCGCAGGGAAACAACGAAGTAATTTTTAAACACGCGTCGGGGCTTAACGTCAGCTTAAAAAGTATATGCAATTTAGAATTTTTTCCTACCGAAACATTGTGGTGACAGGGGGTATAACGGAATAAAGATCGATCTAAAGACGCGGTATGCCGTTACCGGAAACGAGCCGCGTGAGGGCGTAACGAGGACAATTACTTTTTACCTGTCGCTCAAGTTAAACTGATATAATAAGTTCGTTATGAGCTCTTTATGGAGTTTTAAGTCATTCAATGATTCAGTATATTTTTGCCCGCAGTGCCCAGGCTTTTAGATCGAAACGGGTAGGTAATATGAACCGTGGACCCCGTCAGGTGACCCCCCTCATCCGGTACGCATTCATCGCCATGACCCCCAACTTTTTTGTAAGCCGATGGTTGACATAGGCGCCTACCACGGCACCGATGCCGGGGATGAGTTGAAGCAGTTTGGCGAGGTCGATATAGTCGCGGTATTCCTGTTGGAAATTCCGCCAGTCGAACTGGTGGATGTCGTCCGGCAGTTCCTGGCTTACGCGCTTCCAGTCTTTCATAATGGCAAAGATCTCGCGCCGTCTTCGCTGGCTGGAGAACGTAAGCTGGAAGATGTGGAGGATGTAAACACGCTCGCGATAGTCTTTCGTGTCGATGCCGTAGCCCGCAGCGATTTCGAACAGCATTTTCATTTTCAGGGTAAGCCAGATGGGGAAGTCGGCCAGCCCGAGGAGCACCCCGCCAAACCCGGTGACCGCACCTTCGGCAGCGGCGGTGGTGCGGTAGAAGTCGATACGGCCCAGGACATACTGCTCCCGGGCTTCCAGGGAGTCGAAGGTGCGGGGTTTGCGTGTGGTGAAGCCGGCGCCAAAGAGAACGCCGCGTGTCATCTGTTCGATGGCCGCGGTGATCACCTGGTGGATCTTCTCCGGGATGAGCCGGTTCATGGCCACCTGGATGTCTTTCGAGACATCGTTGATCACCGACGGGCGCTTTTCCATCTTCCGCTGCCACGCCTTGAGTTCACGCTTAACTTTCTTGTTGTATTTCAACGTGGTTACCGTATTGACCCTAATGCGAGTACGTTTCCTGAGCAGGCGGGTTTGGCATTTTAGGGCGGTGCTTATTATGCTATATTTGTCGCTCGAAATACGAACTAACACTACCATCTAATCTATGAAAACTCCATTGATTTTACTCTTAGCGGCAGCATGCTTTGTAGCCGAAGCACAGGTTGTGACGCCAGCGGCAAGCCCGTCGGCGACGGTGTCGACCGTGGTCGGACTCACAGACATTAAAGTTGAATATTTCAGGCCTCAGATGCGGGGGAGAAAAATTTTTGGAGACGGCGCTGAATACCTCACCCCTTACGGTCGCCTTTGGCGCACCGGCGCAAACGGCGGTACCGCGATCACTTTCTCGGATGACGTGACCGTCGAGGGCATCAAGGTGCCCAAAGGCAAATACCTGATCCTGACCATCCCGGGTGCGTCGGAATGGACCGTGTCGTTGTACAGCGACGTGTCGTTGGGGGGCAACCTGCAGGCATACGACAAGTCGAAAGAAGTAGCCAATTTTAAGGTAAAGCCTGTAACGCTCCCGCAGCCCGTCGAAACCTTCACGGTCAACATAGGCGACATTTCCAACGACAGCAAGCAAGCCAAAGTGGAGATCGCCTGGGAAAAGACGTCGGTGAAGTTCACTGTGGGCGTGGAGTACGACAGCAAGGTGATGGCGTCGATTGAGTCGACCAAAGACATGAACCCCTTCGACCTCTTCCAGGCGGCTGTGTATTACCTGGAAAACGGCAAAGACCTGAAACAGGCTATGACCTGGATTACCAAGGCAGAAGAAAGCATTAAGGACGCGTACTGGCTGCAGTATCAAAAAGCGCGTATCCAACAGGGATTGGGCGACAAGAAAGGCGCCCTCGCCACGGCTAAGGCCTCCCTCGAGAATGCCAAAGCCGCCGATGATTTAAGTTTTCAGAAAATGAACCAAGCCCTGATCGCAGCGCTCCAATAGGCAGTTAATCGTCGCCTCCTGCCATTCATCGTCCCCATCGGTTATCCCCCTGCCCGGTCGGTTACCCCATGACCGTCCGGGGGGATACACCCTGACCTAACCGATTTTTTTAACCTAACCGCACTGACGATGCGACGATTAATCTGGACGCTGATAAACGCTATAGCGCTTTGTCTGCTCTTGCTGACCTCCTGCAGTAAGGATGACGAATCTCCTGTGTACGACTTCAAAGACCAGGCGCTGGCTGGCGCCATTGAAGGGGTAAGCTGGAGTTATGGGGATGGATACGCCTCTACCACAGGTGAAGGCGCCACTGCAAAGCTACACGTTACCCTGGTGTTGCCGTCTGAGGACGAAGGCTGTGACATCATGCCTGACGGCGACCGCGTATTCTTCACCCTGCCGTCGAATACCGGTGTGCATTTACTCAAGTTCGACTTCAATGATCTGGAGGGCAGCCGAACCGTAACGCTTTTTGATGACGAGGAAGTCATGAACGTCATCGCCACCGAAGGTGCGGTTGAGATCACGTCGGTCACGGACACGCACGTCACCGGCCGCATCGACGCCCGCGCCGATGAGGATAACTTTATCAACGGAAACTTTACCGTACCCCTCTGTCAATAACGATTCCACTTGCTCTGAGTTGAATACCGGGAAACCGGCGCAGCGATGTGCCGGTTTTCTTTTTTTATCCCAAGAGGCGCGGAGACCTCTATGTGTTCTATCTGCCTATGTGGTTCAAAACCCGTGCCCCCAGGCGACCGTTCACCTCTCAATAACCACGCCCTCGAACTCCCCCAACTTTTCCACCGTAAAATGCACAGCACCATCCTCCCACCTGAAGTCGACCTCCTTTTCATTTGTCATCGTCCATACCCTCGACGGCTTGAAATCGGAACGGATAGAAAAGTTTATGTCGCGTACCTCCAACGGCTCGAAATAGGTACTCCCGCTGAAGCCGGTGATGTTCACCAGGTGAACGATCATCCCGTCAGCATCCTTGCGCCCGAAGTTTTCGGGTGTGTTCTTTCTAAAATGCTGTAAGATCACTTCCACTCGCGGATGAGCATCGGTACGGACCAGCTGACCCGCCTCCGGGAAGATGTAGTCGATAGCGTCGAGCACAATATTCTTATGCTGCTCGTAACCGTGGAGGTAGTACAGCTTGCCGACATTCATCGGCAACAGGACGGCCTTGCTCTGCGGATGATTTTTGACACCCATGGCGAAGTACCCCGTCGGCTCATGGCCGCCCACCTTTTCGGGCGGTCCCGGACGGCCCGGGGTAAGAATGGGAAGCAACGCATTATCAGCTTCGTCGAAATTGTACAGGCCAAGGTTGAACTTCCAGAACAACAGCGTCTGCAATTCGAAACGCTTGAACACAGATTTGTTTGCAGGGTTGAGGTAGAAGCCGGCGCCGTCGTGGTCGACCTTGTCGGCCGTGGCCCCGAACAAATCCCGCAACGCATCGGGGTTTCCACTAAAGGAACGGTTCGTGGCGACCAGGTTCGTGCCCTGTTTGCAGGCCTCGGCAAGCGCGCCGACCGCGTCGGGTGACAGGGAAGGGATTTCGGGAATGATAATGACCTTGTATTTCCGGATGGCATCGCGAAGGTTCGGGATCTGGCCGACCTCGATGATGTCATATTGAAGATGTGCTTCCTTCAACATGAATTGAATGCCGCGATATTCCTGTGCTGCCTCCCCTCCGGGCCAGTTGCCGGGTGCGATGACGAGAATTTCCGCGGGCGAGGTGTAGTTGCCGTAGTAAGGTTCAAATTTCTTGTGGTGTGCGTAGACGGTACGGATAGCTTCATAGTTGCGTTCATCTTCGTAGTCGCGGAAGTCGCCCATAAGGCTAAGGTCAAGTCCGGAGCCCGCGGCAATGTTTTCATAGAATCGGATCATAACCTCTTCGGGTTCGACGGCGTTGTAGCGCGATTGAAACGAGATCTGCTGGATGCTGGCGTTGCTGACGATGTGGTTCGGGTGCGATGTGCGGGTATTCGTAACGTTGTCGAACGCATTGTGAGGCCAGTACGGCAGTGCGTGGTTCGCTTGCGACTCATGGCGAATGATGTCGACATAGTCGGGCATATAGGTACAGATGGCGATCTGTTCGTTTTTCGACTTAACCAACTCGTGCAGGCGCCGCATCAGGTCGTTGATCGTGTGTTGTTTGAATTCCTGGTATTTTCGGAAGACGGGGTCGTTAGGATTTTCTTCAAGCGGTAATTTGAGTCCACCGCTGAATTCGGCGAATGCTTTTTGGTCGTGTGGGTTCTGGTCGATACCATGGTATACACCCAGGTAAGGGTTGCGGGTCTGGTATCCGGGCATATTGATGAAGATGCCGTCGATAGGATAGCTTTCGATGACTTCGTCGATAATCTTGAACATCCATTCCTGTTCATACGGCGCGTTTATAGATACGACGTAAAGGTCTTCGTTGATAATGCGTTCACCTTTCGGTGAGATGTAGAACCAGTCGGGATGCGCTTCGAAGATGCTTTTGTGTGCGCGACTGAAATCGAACCGGACGATGACGCGTATGCCGGCATTGTGGCACTTTTCGATGACCTCCTGCAGCATGTTGGGTTGCATGTGCGGGTTCGTGTAGTGGTATTGCAGTTTGGTGGGATAGAAGGCCATGATACCACCGGCGTTGATGATAAGGGTGTTGGCGGAAAAGTGTTGGAGGTCGGCGACGAGCGAGTCGACATTCAATGCAGCCTCGTATGCCGGCAGGTTTGTTTGAATCACCCTCAGGTTGTTAGCCCGCCACCATGGGATATCCGACGGCCACACGATATTTTCCGGGACATATATCTTCTCCTCGCGCGCACAACCCAGCGCCAGGAGGATGAATGAGATTACAACAAGGCTCTTGCCGTAGTGATAGGCCATAGGGTATAGATCATAGGGTATTGCAGGAAGGTAAGGAGAAAATGGGGGACGATGCAACGGGAATGTGGTGGGGTGTTTGAGAGGAATTCATATTGTGCGATGATATTAGTACCACGGACAAACAATCGGAGTGTTTGTCGGCGCAAATACGAGATCGTGCGACAGACAAAATTCCAACCACACACAAACATTGCGTCCCCATGGGACGCGTGCGCACCCGCCACGCCCTTGCTACAAACATTGCGTCCCTACGGGACGCGTCCCCCTCCCTACACCGTTTCTACAAACATGGCGTCCCCACGGGACGCGGGACACCACCGATCACACGTAGCGTAAACAGTAAGATCCTCACCTACAATGGTGCGGGTCATTGAATAACCCCCGATGTTAACCGCCAAAATTTCCGTTCCGCACGGAACGAAGATCCGCAACCAACCTGTCCCAGCGGGACCAAATGTGTAGCACAATCTTCGAACGTAGGAAACCGTCCCAGCGGGACGGAACGTTTGTAGCACAATCGTAGAGCCTGGGGAACCGTCCCGTAGGGACGAAATGTTTGTAGCAATCGTTCAACATCGGGGGACCGTCCCGTAGGGACGGAATGTTTGTAGCACAATCGTAGAACGTAGGAACCGTCCCAGAGGGACGGCACGTTTGTAGCACAATCGTAGAGCGAGGGAATCGTCCCGTAGGGACGAAATGTTTGTAGCAACCGTTCAACATTGGGGGGACCGTCCCGTAGGGACGGAATGTTTGTCGGGGTGAATACGAGATCGGGCCACAGACCAT